>DASUFO010000079.1:0-15394 GCA_036274475.1 Candidatus Limnocylindrales bacterium | reverse complement strand
GGAACGCCCGCATCGCACGAGACGAGAATCACGGCCGCGAGGGCCAGCACTGACCGAAAACGCACGGCGGGAGTCTAGGAACTGCCGCCGATCCGCGCTAAGCCTGCAGCTGTTCGGTCACATCGAACAGGATCCGCCTGTCCAGAAGTTCGAACGCGGCCGATGCGGGCAGAGCCCTGCGAATGTTCGGTGAGGGCGAACAGCCGCAGGCCTTGGACGGTGCCGGCAGGCCACAGGACCGAATCCTGTTCGGTCACACCGAACATCTGCGTCGATCGCGCCCGGGCACGGCGTGGGGCCTGTCGCGCCGCCCGCGTCG
This sequence comes from Candidatus Limnocylindrales bacterium, assembly GCA_036274475.1. Taxonomy (GTDB): domain Bacteria; phylum Chloroflexota; class Limnocylindria; order Limnocylindrales; family CSP1-4; genus CF-46. The sequence continues at coordinate 15,075 of DASUFO010000079.1, read as the reverse complement.
GGCGCCATCGCCGCCGCGCGCTGACGTCCCCGGGCCCGGACGTGGCCGCCCGCTCCGGGCGCCCCGCTCCGCGCGACGAGGGCCCCTCCCGGCTTGACACTGGCGCGAGGCGGGCCGCACAGTGCGGCATCGCCCGTCCGGAGGCGGGCGGCGACCGTCATGTCCGCGCCGGCGGACCCTCCCCCGGACCCAGACCGAGGACACGCTTGGCCGTACCCAGCCCAACCGTCCCCGCGGATCGCGCTCCCCAGGCGGCAGAGGCCGTCCCCGCGGTTCGGCTCGAGGGGCTGACCAAGGTCTTCGGCAACGACGAAGCCGGTCGGCGCGTATCCGCCACGATCCAGGCGGCGTCCGGAAGTCCTTCGCTGACCGCCGTCGATCACGTGGACCTCGAGGTCCGCGACGGCGAGTTCTTCTCGATGCTCGGTCCGTCCGGGTCGGGCAAGACGACGACGCTCCGCATGATCGCGGGGTTCGAGCTGCCGACCGAGGGCCGGATCCTGCTCCACGGCGACGACGTCACGATGAGGCCGCCGTTCGATCGCGACGTGAACACCGTGTTCCAGGACTACGCCCTGTTCCCGCACATGTCGGTCGCACAGAACGTCGAGTACGGCCTGCTGGTGAAAAAGGTCGCGAAGGCCGATCGCCAGCACCGGGTCGCCGAGGCGCTGCGCATGGTCCGGCTCGAGGGCTACGACAAGCGCAAGCCATCCCAGCTCTCCGGCGGCCAGCGGCAACGCGTCGCGCTCGCCCGAGCGCTCGTCAACCGGCCGCGCGTCGTCCTGCTCGACGAGCCGCTGGGCGCGCTCGACCTGAAGCTCCGCGAGGAGATGCAGATCGAGCTGAAGGCGATCCAGCAGGAAGTCGGGATCACGTTCATCTACGTGACCCACGACCAGGAGGAGGCGCTCACGATGAGCGACCGCCTCGCGGTCTTCAACCACGGCAAGATCGAGCAGATCGGCAGCCCGGCGACCGTGTACGAGCGGCCGAAGACGCAGTTCGTCGCGGGATTCGTCGGCACGTCCAACTTGTTGTCCGGCGACGCGGCGACCTCGATCGTCGGTCAGCCCGGCACGTACACCGTTCGGCCCGAGAAGATCCGCATCGCCGAGCCGGATGCCGTCGCCGCCCCCGATGAGATCGGCGCCGCCGGTCGCATCGAGAAGGTCGTCTACCTCGGCCCGGACACCCGCTACCACGTGACCCTCGACGCCGGTCCGGCGCTCGTCGTCACCCAGCAGAACCTCGCGACGACCTCGACCGAGGCGCTCGCACAGGAGGGCCGGGCGGTCCGGCTCGTCTGGAAACGGCAGCATTGCCGACCCGTCAGCGACGAGCGGCAGGATGAGGAGGAGGAGATCCGTCAATGAGATCGAGGAAGCTTCTGGCCGTCATTGCGGTTGGACTGCTCGCGGCTGCGTGTAGCGGCGGCGGCGGCACGCCTGCGCCGAGCGCTCAGGCGGAGCTCGGCGCCACCGAGGGCGAGCTCAACCTGGTGATCTGGGCGGGCTACGCCGAGCGCGGCGAGAACGACCCGAACTACGACTGGGTCACGCCGTTCGAGGACGCCACGGGCTGCAAGGTCAACGCCACCGAAATGACTGACTCGAACAACGGCGTCTCGCTCATGCAGTCGGGCAACTACGACGGTGGTTCGTTCTCCGGCGACGCGACGACGCGACTGATGGTCGGTGGCATCGTCGCCCCGGTGAACGTCGCCCTGACGCCGAACTACGCGAACGTCTTCGAGGGCCTGAAGAACAAGCCCCACAACTCACTGAACGGCCAGCCGTACGGCATCCCCCACGGCCGTGGCCCGAACCTGCTCGCCTGGAACACCGAGGAGCTCACGACGCCACCCACGAGCTGGGACGTCGTCTGGGATGGCGGAGTCGATGGCGGCGGCAAGGTCAGCGTCTACGACTCGTCGATTTACATCGCGGACGCGGCATTGCACCTCATGACGAAGCAGCCCGACCTGGGCATCAAGAACCCGTACCAGCTGAACCAGGCCCAGTTCGACGCGGCGATCCAGCTGCTCGAGAAGCAGCGCGACGCCGGCGCCCTGTACTGGGGCACGTACAGCGACCAGATGGCCTCGTACGCCTCCGGCGAGGTCACGACCGGTACGTCCTGGCAGTTCCAGGTCGACCTGATGAAGGGCGAGGAGCAGCCGATCGAGGGCGTCCTCCCCGACGAGGGTTCGACCGGCTGGTCGGACACCTGGATGATCGCGAAGAACGCGAAGCACCCCAACTGCATGTACAAGTGGATGGACCACATGGCGTCCGCCGAGGCCAACGGCCAGGCGACGGTGTGGTTCGGCGAAGCCGCGACGAGCCAGCAGGCGTGCGACTACGCCGAGACGATCTCGCCCGGTCACTGCGAGCGGATGCACGCGACCGACGAGGCGTACTTCGACAAGATCTGGTACTGGTCGACGCCGCAGGCAGACTGCGCGGACACCGACAGCTCGACGACGTGCAAGAACCAGGACGACTGGGTGTCGGCCTGGAACACGATCCGCGGCTCGTAGCTCACCGCCGCTTGCCGTGCTGATTGCGAGGCCCCCGAGCGCCGCTCGGGGGCCTCGTTCGACCTTCCCCACCGACGGATGCTGAGCAGCGCATGACCGCGACCTCCACCAGCCGGCCCGAGGCGACGCCGCGGCCCGCCGTATCGCGGCGCATCGCCGCGTGGCTTCATCCCCGCCGGCGCGTCCAGGCGGCGCTGCTCCTCGTTGGTCCACTCGGCTGGCTGACGATTGCCTACTTCGGGGCGCTGTTCATCCTCTTGATGAATGCGTTCTGGGAGAAGGACGCGTTCACCGGCAACGTCATCCCGTTCAGCTGGTCGCTCGACGCCGTCGAGGAGCTGATCAGCAACCCGGTCTACGGGACGATCACGCTCCGCACGATCGGCATGGCCCTGCTCGTCACCGCGACCGATGCCCTGCTCGCGTTCCCGATCGCCTACTACATGGCCCGGATCGCCTCGCCGCGAACGCGCCGGCTGTTGGTCATCGCGGTCCTGATGCCGCTCTGGGGCGCCTACCTCGTGAAGGTCTACGCCTGGCGGACGATCCTCCAGGAGAACGGATTCCTGGAGTGGACGCTGACGCCGTTCGGGGTCGGCGGGCCGGGGCTCGACGAGATCTCCAACTCGTGGCTGGTCTTCAGCTACCTCTGGCTGCCCTACATGATCCTGCCGCTCTATGCCGGCCTGGAACGCGTTCCGCATTCACTGCTCGAGGCGTCCGCAGATCTCGGCGGCAAATCGTGGACGACGTTCCGACGGGTCGTACTGCCGCTCGTCTTCCCCTCGCTTGTCGCCGGCTCGATCTTCACGTTCTCGCTGACGCTCGGCGACTACATCACGCCGGACCTCGTCTCGGACGCCAAGTTCATCGGCAACGTGATCTACGACAACTCCACGCTCGGCAACCTGCCGCTCGCGGCGGCGTACTCGCTCGTGCCGATCATCGTGATGACGATCTACCTGCTGATCGCCAGGCGCCTGGGCGCGTTCGAGAACCTGTGAGGCCGCCGCGATGACCGAATCACGGACCACGCGGCTCGCGCTGAAGATCGCGACCGGCATCGTCCTCGCCTTCATCTACCTGCCCTTGATCATCCTTGCGATCTATGCCTTCAACCCGAGCCGGATCCAGGCCTGGCCGCCGACCGGGTTCACACTCCACTGGTTCGCGGAGGCGGCGGCGAACCCGGCCGTCACACGGGCGCTGACGAACTCCGTGATCGTCGCGACGTTCGCGACCGCCGTCGCGCTGGTGCTGGGGACGCTCGCGGCGGTCGGCGTCGCGCGCTATTCGTTCTTCGGGCGCCAGACGATCTCGTTCCTGCTCGTCCTGCCGATCGCCTTGCCGGGCGTCGTGACGGGCGTCGCGCTGCGGACGTCGTTCGTGACGCTCGGCGTGGATTTCGGGCTGCTCACGATCATCGTCGGCCACGCCACGTTCTGCGTCGTCATCGCCTACAACAACGTAATTGCCCGGCTCAGACGGCTGCCGCGAACACCGGAGGAAGCCTCCGGCGACCTCGGTGCCGACACGTTCACAACGTTCCGGCGAATCACGCTGCCGGCCATGCGAACAGCGCTCCTCTCCGGTGCCCTGCTCGCGTTCGCGTTGTCGTTCGACGAGATCATCGTCACGAACTTCACCGCGGGGGCCGGGACACAGACCGTCCCGATGTACATCCTGACCGCGATCCAGCGCCCGACGGAGCTCCCGGTCGTCAACGTCGTCGCCCTGATCCTGATCCTCGTCAGCGTGATCCCCGTCTACCTCGCCCAGCGCGTCTCAGACGTCGGCACGACGGCGGGTGGCCGAACCTGACCTCAGCCCGGGTCACCCCAGCGGCGGCCGGCCTCCGTTGCGAGGGCGAGGGCAAGCAGGATCCCGAGCGCGACCAGGGCTCGCGCCCGTTCGACGAACACACGACGCATGACGTGCCTCCTCGGCCGCCGACCGGCCGGCATTGACGGCCGACCCCGTCGAGGAGTGCCCGGTCCTGCTCCGCCGCGCTCAGTCTGCCCGACGCCGCTTAGCTGCGACTAAACCGGCACTTCACCGCCCCGCGGGCACTACATCGAGGGCTTGTAGTCGGCGTCGAGGAAGCGGTCCGGGTCGTCCTTGAACTCGAGCATGCAGCCCTTGCCGCAGAACCAGTAGGTCTTCCCGTCGTGCTCGACCTTGAGGTCGGTGAGGTCCGTGTCGACCTCCATACCGCAGACGGGATCGATCGCGATCGCCATGATATGAGCTCCTCCTGAGTACTCCCTGGGAGTATAGCCTCGGAACCTGCCGAACCCGAACGGTCGTACGATCCGCGCGATGACGACCGAACCCACGCCGGCGCCGACCGACGCCCGGACCGCGCTGCTCCAAGAACGCGCCCGACTCCTTGAAGAGCTGGCCGAGGGCATCGTCGCGCCGGACACGATGACCTACGGATCGCAGGCCGCGGCCGCGAGCCAGGTCTTCGCCCAGCAGCGGGACCTCGCGCTCCGCGACCGGAGCCTGCAGCACCTCGAGCTGGTCGATGCCGCACTCGCCCGCCTCGACGCCGGGACGTACGGAGCGTGCCAGAGCTGCGGCCGGCCGGTCGCTCCCGAGCGCCTCGAGGCGATCCCCTGGGCCGCCTACTGCATCGACTGCCAGCGGACGGCAGGGCGCTGATGAGCGTTTCCGCGGACGCCCGGCTCGTGTCGATCGACGCGGTCAGGGCGGCGGCGGCGGTCCTCGAAGGCGTCGTGATCCGGACGCCGCTGGTGCCGTTTGCGGTCCCAGGCGAACCGCGGACGCAGGTGTTCCTGAAGGCCGAGAGCCTCCAGCCGATCGGCGCCTTCAAGATCCGCGGCGCCTACAACGCGGTCGCGTCGCTCACAGCCGAGGAACGCGGCCGCGGCGTCATCACGTACTCGTCCGGCAACCACGCCCAGGGGGTCGCCCGCGCCGCACGCCTGTTCGGCGCCCCGTGCGTCGTCGTCATGCCCTCCGACGCGCCCGGGATCAAACGCGACCGCGTCGCGGCGGACGGCGCGGAGGTCGTCGTCGTCGGGACCGCGAGCGACGAGCGCCAGGCTGTTGCCGAACGAATCGCCGCAGAGCGCGGCCTCGCGATCATCCCGCCGTTCGACGACGACCGGATCATCGCCGGACAGGGCACGATCGGGATCGAGATCGTCGAGGACCTGCCGGACGTCGCCGCGGTGTTGCTGCCCGTGGGTGGCGGCGGACTCGCGAGCGGCGTCGCGACCGCGGTCCGGGCGCTTGCCCCGAACGCGCGGATCATCGGCGTCGAGCCAGAGCTGGCCGCCGACGCGCAGGCCTCGCTCGCAGCCGGCGAGATCGTCCGCTGGCCAGCCGAGCACGTGTCTCGAACAATCGCCGACGGGACCCGGACGCAGGCACTCGGCGAGCGTACGTTCGCGCACCTGTCGCGGCTCCTCGACGCGATCGTCACGGTCTCGGAGGCGGAGATCGCGGCCGGCGTCCGTCTGGGCGCCGAACAAAGCCGGCTCGTCGTCGAGCCGTCCGGCGCGCTGAGCATCGCCGCCGTCGCGTTCCGGGCAAGCGATGCCGGCGTCGCCGGACTCGACGGGCCGGTCGTCGCCGTCGTATCGGGCGGTAACGTCGATCCGGACCGGTACCGGACGTTCCTCGAGGCGCCGCTCCCGGGCTGACCCAGCCGGCGGGTCAGCCGTCGATGAACACCCGCAGCGGGCGGCTCTCAGCCGCCGGAACGACGACTCCGGCGTCGTTTGACTCGCCGGCCGGGCCACGCGGCGTCCGCGGCGCTAGTTGACCCGCTCGGCGGAGCCGCACCGGCGTTTGCCGGCCGCACCGGCGTTCGCCGGGTCCCCACCGGCACCCGCGGCGCTAGTTGACCCGCTCGGGGGGTGACGCCGGCGCCGCCGCCGCGCCGCCCCGGTCCTGCCCTTCTGCCAGCCGCTCGGCGTGGCGTGCTTCACGGGCGCGGACCGCGGCGACCTCCGCCTCGACCCGTCGATCGTTCTGGGCGGCCGTCCGGTCCTCGAACCGCATCCAGGCAGCGATGATCCCGCCGATCGCGGCGATGAACAGCAGGTCGCCCGCAATCCACATGATCGAGCCGGCCATCTGCTGGTCGACGAGCGGCGACGGGCCCCACGGTCGGCTCAATGTCGCGTAATGGGGATAGAGCGGCGCCGCGGCGTACAGGATCACGACCGCGAGGAACGTGTTCTGGGGCATCTGGAGGAACACGTAGAGCCCCCGGGCGGCGTGGGGCATGCGCCATGGCGCCGGATCCAGCCCGACAGCCGGCCACCAGAACAGCAACGCCGCGACGAGGAACAGGACGTGTTCGAGGTCGTGGATCCAGGGGTTCTCGAGGGCGAGGTCGAACAGCGGCGAGAAGTGCGAGCCCCACATGACGGCCGCGAACACCACCCACGCGACGACCGGGTGGGTGATCGCCTTGAGTGCCCGCGAGTGCAGCACGGGCAGGATCCAGCGGCGGCGGACGGCCGGCCGCGACACCCGCAGCAGCAGCGTCACCGGCGCCGACAGCGCGATGAGCGGCGCGGCGACGAGGATCAGCAGGACGTGCTGGACCATGTGGATCGAGAAGAACGCGGTGTCGTAGCGCTCGATACCCGAGGCGAGGGCGAACGCGATCGCCACCAGGGCGCCCGCGAACGCGACGGACCGCGCCCGCGGCACCGGCGACGCAGGATGCGCGGCGTTCACTCGCCGGACGGCGGCCGTCCACGCGACAGCCGCGCCGAGCAATCCGAGCGTGATCAGCGGCTCGAACGACCAGCCCAGCAGCAGGTTCGCGACGGTCGGTGGCTCGTCCGGAACCGGTCCGTGGGCGGCGACCGCCGCCGGGGAAGCGAGCAGCCCGCAGGGGACGGCGATGGCCGCTGACACGCGCCGCCCGACGCGGGTCCACCCGTCTCGACGATCGCCTGTCACCGATGCATCGTCGCACGCGACCCGATCTTCGGCCGCGGCACGCCTTGGCCGGACGCTATAGGTATGATGAGATTCGTCCGGACGGGCGTTCGGACCATGGCCCTTGGCCGAAATCCTGGTTCCCTGCAGCACGGCGCTTGCCCGCGTGCCGGCGGCGTCGCACGAGATCGAGGACAGCCCATGACGACCCGCCCCGGAACGCGACCATCGGCCGGCACGATCTTCCTGTGGATCGTCGTTCTCGCCGTCGCGGTCGCGGCCGGTGCGTGGGTCGTCCTGAACGCCGCGGGCATCATCCGGAGCTTCTGGCCGCCGGACCCGGCGAGCGCCCAGGGCCGTCAGATCAACGACCTCTACACGATCGTCTTCATCATCGCCGCGGCGATCTTCTTCGTCGTCGAGGGCCTGATCATCTGGACGGTGATCCGCTACCGCCGCCGTCCGGGCGACGACGAGCTGCCGCCCCAGACGCATGGCCACAACCTCGCCGAGGTCGTCTGGACCGTCGTCCCGACGCTGATCGTCATCTTCCTGTTCGTCATCTCGTGGCAGACGCTCAACTCCGTCGAGGCGACTGCGGCCCAGCCCGACCTCAAGGTCCGAGCGCACGCCGGTCAGTTCCAGTGGACGTTCGACTACCTCCCGGCGAATGCGACGACCGGCACCGAAGAGCCGGTCTTCTCGGTGACGGCCCCGATGGCCCCCGACGGCGGACTCACCCTGCCGGCCGGCAAGACGACCCACCTGTTCCTCACGAGCAACGACGTCATCCACGCGTTCTACGTCCCGCACTTCCTGTTCAAGCGGGACGTCGTTCCGGGCCACATCAACCAGTTCGATCTCTCGATCGACGCCGACGAGGCCGGCCAGGTGTTCCGCGGCCAGTGCGCGGAGCTCTGTGGAACCGGCCACCGGATCATGGTCTTCGACGTCAACGCGATGGACCCGGCCGCGTTCCAGGCGTGGTATGACCAGAAGGTCGTCGAGGCGTCGCAGACGCCGCCCCCGCCCGCGAGCGGCGAGCCCGGCGGATCGGGGGCGCCGCCGCAAGGTGGTGGGACCGTCGTGGACGTCACCGCGAAGAACGTTGCGTTCGTGGAGAAGTCGCTGACCGCCCCGGCGGACCAGCCATGGACGATCCACTTCGACAACCAGGACGCGAGCACGCCACACGACGTGGACATCAAGGACGGGAGCGGCGCGAAGGTCGCGGACAACAAGGACTTCCCGGGCGTCGCGGCGCAGGATTACCAGATCAAGCCGCTACCCGCAGGTACGTACACCTTCTTCTGCTCGATCCATTCGAACATGACCGGCACGCTGACGGTTCAGTAAGGAGCATCGATGGCGACCACCACGCTCCCGCGCGCCGCCACTGGATACCGCAGCGGGTTGTACGAGTGGGTGACGACCACCGACCACAAGCGGATCGGGATCCTCTACATCGTCAACTCGTTCATCTTCTTCTTCCTCGCCGGGATCCTGGCGCTGCTCGTCCGGAGCGAGCTGGCCCAGCCGGGGATCCAGTTCCTGACCGACGAAGGGCTGTACAACCAGCTCTTCACGATGCACGGCTCGGTGATGATCTTCCTGTTCATCATCCCGATGCTGGCGGGCTTCGGGAACTACGTCGTACCGCTCCAGATCGGGGCGCCGGACATGGCGTTCCCGCGGATCAACGCGCTGTCGTTCTGGATGCTGCCGCTTGGCGGCATCCTGCTCTCGCTCGGCTTCGTGACCGGCGGCGCCGCGGCCGCCGGCTGGACGAGCTACACGCCGCTGTCCGAGGATCGGCCGCTCGGGTCGCCGGGCGCGGGCCAGGACCTGTGGCTGATGGGCCTGACGCTGATCGGGACGAGCTCGATCCTCGGCGCGGTCAACTTCCTCGTGACGATCTTCAAGATGCGGGCACCCGGGATGACCCTGTTCCGGATGCCGATCCTCGTCTGGACGGTGCTCGTGACGAGCGTCCTCGTCCTGATGGCGACGCCGGTCTTCACGAGCGCGCTGATCATGCTGTTCATCGACCGCAACCTCGGCGGGCACTTCTTCGACCCGCAGTTCGGCGGCAACGCCATCCTCTGGCAGAACGTGTTCTGGTTCTACTCCCATCCCGCCGTGTACGTGATGGTGCTGCCGGCGATGGGCATGATCAGCGAGATCCTGCCGGTGTTCTCGCGCAAGCCGCTGTTCGGCTACAAGGCGTTCGTCTTCGCGACGGCCGGCATCGGCGCCCTCGGCTTCTCGGTCTGGGCCCACCACATGTTCACGACCGGCGCGGTGTTCCTGCCGTTCTTCAGCCTGATGACGTTCTTCATCGCGGTCCCGACCGGGGTGAAGATGTTCAACTGGATCTTCACGATGTGGCGGGGCAAGCTGACGTTCTCGACGCCGCTCCTCTTCGCGCTCGGCTTCCTCACGATGTTCCTGATCGGCGGCATCAACGGCGCGTTCTCGGCCGCGGTGCCGGTCGACTTCGCGCTCCACGACACGTACTGGGTCGTCGCCCACCTCCACTACGTGCTGTTCGGCGGCTCGGTGTTCGGCGTCTTCGCGGGGGTCTACTACTGGTTCCCGAAGATGACCGGGCGCATGCTCGGCGAGGGGCTCGGCAAGCTCCAGTTCGCGATGATCTTCATCGGCTTCAACCTGACGTTCTTCCCGATGCACCAGCTGGGCCTCGCGGGCATGCCCCGGCGCATCGCCGACTACGCGTCCGACGTCGGCTGGAACGACCTGAACCTGGCCGCGACGGTCGGCGGGTTCCTCATCGCGGCGAGCATGATCCCGTTCCTCTGGAACGTGTTCGTGTCGCGGCGCAACGGCAAAGTCGCCGACTGGGATCCGTGGGAGGGCAACACGCTCGAGTGGGCGACAAGCTCGCCGCCGCCGCCGTACAACTTCGACCGGCTGCCCGAGATTCGCTCGGAGCGACCGCTCTTCGACCTTCGCCACGGTCGGACGACGACCCACGTCGCAGCGATCGAATCGGGTGCCGCGCCGCCGGCGCCGGCCGGGCACTGAGGGCCGCGACATGACCGCAGACTCGCACGCCCTGACTACCGCCGAGCACAGCCCGGTCGCCGGCCTCACCCACGACGCGCGAGGCGGGATCAGCAACCCGATCCTCGGGATGATCCTGTTCATCTGCTCGGAGGTGATGTTCTTCTCCGGGCTGTTCGCCGCCTACTTCGCGGTTCGTGCCGCGGCCCCGGTCTGGCCGCCGATCGTCGAGGGTGACGAGGCCCTGACGGAGGCATTTCGGCTGCACGATGAGCCGTGGTTCGCGCTCGGTCTGACGATCATCCTCGTGCTCAGCTCGTTCACCTGCCAGTTCGCGGTATGGGCGATCCGGAAGGACGACAGGACCGGGTTCATCAGGAACATCGGCATCACGCTCGTGCTTGGCATCGTGTTCCTGATCGGCCAGGCGTACGACTACGCCACGCTGGGCTTCGGGATCTCTGACGGCACGTTCGGGACGACGTTCTACACGCTGACCGGCTTCCACGGCGCCCACGTCTTCGGCGGCGCGATCATGCTCTCGGTCGTGCTGTATCGCGGCCTCGCGGGCCAATTCTCAGCCCGGCACCACGACGCGGTCGAGGCGACGTCGCTGTACTGGCACTTCGTCGACGTCGTCTGGATCGCCCTCTTCTCCACGCTCTACATCCTGTAGGGAAGGAGACCGCATGCACCCGCTCAGGCACCCGCGGAACGCGATCTTCGTCGGCCTGGTCTTCACCTTGATCGGGTTCATCTACTGGTTCGTCCCGTACGTGCTGAAGATCCACGTCGACTATGCCGGCGTGACGATGCTGGCCGTCCTGGGGATCGCGATGGCGCTCATGGCGTACGTGCTGATCGCCGGCTCGCCCAACGATTAGCGCCGCACATCGCCCGTGATCGAACAGGCCTGGAACTCGCTCCTCCAGTTCGTTTCCCAGTTCGTCATCCCGGACTGGGGCGGCCTGATCCTGCTGCTCCCGGTCTTCATCGCGATCGTGGTCATCCTGATCCTCGCCCGCCTCGTCTATGCCTACGCGACGATCGGTCCGAAGCGGATACGTCCCGCGCGGCGCAAGCCCCTGCCGCCGCCCGACGTCCACATGCCCGGCCCGACATTCGCCCCGATCCTGGCTGGCATCGGCGCGTTCTTCCTCTTCTTTGGGCTGGTGGCCGGCGGGATCTGGATCCTCGTCGGCATCGTGATCCTCGTCCTGACGCTGCTGTACTGGGGCCGGGAGGCGCTCGTCGACTACGACCACGTCGCGGAGACGCCGCCGGTGCCGGTCGTCGTCGAGCACGGCGAACCGCCGCCAGGCGTCCACATCCCGGGCCCGACGTTCCGGCCGTTCCTCGTCTCGATCGGGGTGGGGCTGTTGTTCCTGGGCCTGGTCTTCGGCGGCTGGCTGCTGGCGCTGGGGATCGCGGTCACGATCGTGACCCTGCTCGGCTGGCTGAACGACGCCCGCAAGGAGTACCGCCACACGGTCGAGGCGGACACGACCGGCCACATGGAGAACGAACCCGCCCCGGCTTGGCCGAAGAAGCTGCTGTGGTCGGTCGCGATCCTGCTCGTCGTTGCCGTCGTCCTGAACGAGGGCTGGTTCCCGCCGCGCGCCGCGAGCGGCGAGGAGCCCGGCGCGTCGCCCGCGCCGTCGGCCGCGCCGCCAGGCGGAATCACGATCATCGCCAAGGACGTCAAGTTCAACGTGACGTCGATCACGGCACCGGCCGACGAGCCGTTCACGATCACGTTCGAGAACCAGGACGCTGGCACGCCCCACGACGTCGACATCCTCGACGGGAGCGGGGCAAAGGTCTTCGACGGCAAGGACTTCCCCGGCGTCGCTACCCGGGACTACGACGTCCCGCCGCTCAAGGCCGGGACCTACAAGTTCGAGTGCTCCATTCATCCCGCCCTGATGTCTGGGGACCTCACCGCCGGGCCGTAGCGTGGCCGGCTCCCCGGACCATCTCGCGCCGGGCCTGCCCCGGCGACCGATCGTCGTCGCCCTCGGGCTGGCCGTCGTCGCGACGCTCCTCGTCGTTGCGATCGTCGCGCTGACACGACCGCAGACCGGATCAGCGAACATCGAGAAGGGCAGGCCCGCGCCCGAGATCGCCGGGACGACGCTCGAGGGCGAACCATTCAACCTCGCCGACCTGCGCGGCCGGCCGGTCGTCGTGAACTTCTGGGGACCGACGTGTGTCCCCTGCCGGACCGAGTTCCCGCTGCTCAAGCAGAAGCTGGAGGAGCATGCGGCCGACGACCTCGTCGTCGTGGGTATCCTCATGGCCGACCCGCCCGAACTGGCCAGGCAGTTCATCGCCGACGAGGGCGCGACGTGGGCCACGGTCGACGATCCGTCGGGGGCGATCAAGGACGCGTACCGTGTCGTCGCCCGGCCCCAGAGCTACTTCATCGATCGCGACGGGATCCTCCGCTCGATCCAGATCGGCGAGGTCCGGGACGCCGACTTCGAACGCCAGTTCGACCTGATCAAGGGCACCTCGTGACGGCCGCCGCGGGGGCGGCTGGCGGCGCCGCGCGTCCCCCGGCGGTCGAGGTCGAGGCGCTCGTCAAGCGCTATTCCGACCGGGCGGTCGTCGATGGCGTGTCGTTCTCGGTCGCGCCCGGCGAGATCTTCGCGCTGCTCGGACCGAACGGCGCCGGCAAGACGACGACGGTCGAGATCGTCGAGGGCTATCGGCGGCCGGACGATGGGTCGGTCCGGGTGCTGGGCGTCGATCCGTCCGCCGCCCCGCGGGGCCACCGGGCGCGCGTTGGCCTGATGCTCCAGGACGGCGGGTTTGACATCCGGGCGAGGCCGCTCGAGACGGTCCGCCAATACGCGGCATTCCACGCCGATCCGCGGGATCCGAACGAGCTCATCGACCAGCTGGGGCTGCGGGTCGTCGCCGCGACGCCGTATCGACGGCTGTCCGGCGGCGAGCGGCAGCGGCTCGCGCTGGCGGTGGCGCTCGTCGGCCGGCCCGAGGTCCTCGTGCTCGACGAGCCGACCGCAGGCATGGACCCCGAAGCCCGAGCGGTGACACGTGGCCTGATTGCCGGCGAGGCGTCGAACGGCGTCGCCGTTCTGCTGACCGGCCACGATCTGGTCGACATCGAACGGCTCGCGGATCGCGTCGCGATCATCGTCGCTGGGCGGGTGGTTGCGGCGGGCACCGTCGACGACGTGCGCGGGACGTCGCCGTCGCTCGAGGATGCCTATCTCCGTCTCGTGCGGTCGCTGTCGTGAGCCTCCCGGCGCCCTGGTCGCGGGCCGCACTCGCGCAGACCGCCGTGGAGTTGCGGTTGACCGCGCGGCGCGGCGAGAACCTCCTCGCGATCGCGGTGATCCCGATCGCGGCCCTGGTGTTCTTCTCGACCGTCTCGTTCCTGGACGTTCCCTCGGATCCGGCGGTCGACTGGATCCTGCCCGGGACGCTCGCGTTGGCCGTCATCGCGTCGGGCCTCGTCAACCTCGGGATCGCGACGGCGTACGAGCGGAGCTACGGGGTCCTGAAACGGTTGGGTGGGTCGCCGCTGGGCAGGAGCGGGCTGATTGCCGGGAAGCTGGTGTCCGTGGCTGTGGTCGTGGCAATCCAGACGGTTGGGCTCGTGGCGGCGGCGACGCTGATTGGCTGGCGACCCGGGCCGGGCGTCGGTCCGCTCTTGTTCCTCGCCGCGCTCGCGGGCGGCACAGTCACATTCACGGGCCTTGGGCTGCTCCTGGCCGGGACGCTCCGCGCCGAGGCGACGCTCGCGCTGGCGAACGGCCTCTTCCTCGTCGCGTTGCTGCTGGGCGGGATCCTCGTCCCGACCTCCAGCCTGCCGCCCGCAGTCGCCGCGATCGCCGATCTGCTGCCTGCCGCGGCCCTCGCGGAGCTCCTGCGAGTTGCACTCGGCGCCGGTGGATCGGTCATGCCGGCCGCCCTCGTGCTGGTCGCCTGGGGCGTCGGGGCCATCGTCCTTGCCGCCCGGACGTTCCGCTGGGAGTAGGTGCCTGATTGGGATCGTCCGATGAACAAATCCCGGCACTCCGTTCATCCAATGAACCTATGAGCCATCGGTGGGACGCGGGGAGCCGAAGTGGTTCATCGAACGAGCCAATTCGGCGGGCGCAGGTTGGAAAGGTTCGCCGAACGAACCAATTGTCGCGGTCGGGCAATGCGGGCGGGCCCCGACCGTCCAGAGGTTCATCTGACGCACGCGCCGCGGCGCGAACCGGGCCGGAGTAGGCCGGAAAAGGAAGAACCCCGGTGGTCGGGACCGGGGTTCTGGTGGAGTCGCTGGTTGCGGGGAGGGGATTCGAACCCCTGACCTTCGGGTTATGAGCCCGACGAGCTGCCGCTGCTCCACCCCGCGACCTAGAAGGCTACCCTCGGGCCCCTGATCGGTCAAATGAGTGTACTCGTCCGGTACCCCCGTTACACCTGGCCCTCCAATGAGGCCAGGAACTCGGCCGGGGTCAGGTAGCCAAGGGCCTGGTGGGGGCGGATCGTGTTGTAGACGACCTCCCATCGGGCGAGCTCGGCGGCCAGCGCCTCCAGCTCGGACGGCGCGTCGGTGACCTCGT
>DASUFO010000078.1:0-28353 GCA_036274475.1 Candidatus Limnocylindrales bacterium | reverse complement strand
GTTCAGCCTGGCGCTCACACGTGGTACCGCACACGGTGGTTCGGTACCATCGATCTGCGTCACGTCCACAAGATGTAGTAGCGGGATGCGCACGAACCACAAGATATTGTGGTAGGGAGGGTGGTACCGCATACCGGATTCGAACCGGTGATCTCCGCCTTGAGAGGGCGGTGTCCTAGGCCTCTAGACGAATGCGGCACGCGCGTGGCGCGGCGGGCGAGCGGCCCGGGCCGACCGGGATGATACCAACGGACCCGCCGGGACGCCATCGCAGCAGAAGCGGCGGGCGCTAGAGCCGGTTCGCCTCGAGGAAGCCCCGGATCGCCTCGGCGACTTGCTGGAAGCTGTTCTCGCCGATGACGAGCCCGTAGTGGGAATGCGCCCCGAACGGCTCGAACGGCGCATCGAGCCACTCAGCCAGCCGTTCCGAAGACTCCACCGGCACCTGGCGATCGAGCGCCGCGCCGATGACCAGCTTCGGGATGTCGGCGATCGGCCGCGGGTCGACCGGGATGCCCTGGAGCACCTGGCGGCGGGCGGTGCCGCTCTCGTGCGGCTTCTGACCGAGCATGTGCTGGATCCGGGCGACGTCGTCGAGCGTGAGGTCGCGCTGATCCCGCAACAGCTTCTCGGGCAATGTCGCCCAGCCGATGACGGACGGCCCGTACACGTCGGGCACCTCCCGGATCTCGTAGGAGCGCGCCGGTGGCCGGATGTCGCGCGGCGCCTCCGGCGAGAGCAGGACGAGCGCCGAGATCGGCATCCGCTCGGCGGCCTTGAGCGCGAGCAGCCCGCCCATCCCGTGCCCGACGACGACCGTGTTCGGCCCAAGCCGTTCGAGCGCCGCCACGACATCCTCGGTGTAGGTGTCGAACGACAGCGTCGTCGGATCGGCCGTCCGCGACCAGTGATGGTTCTGGAGGTTGAGTGCGTGGCCTTCCCAGCCTCGGCCGGCGAAGTACCCGAGGTACCGCTCCCACAGCCACGACCCGGCCAACTCGCCGTGGAGGAACAGCAGCGGCTTGCGTCGCGACCGTCGCTCGGGCAGCCACGACTCGATGTAGAGGCCGCGGTCGTGAAGCTCGATCTCGTCCTTGCGGACGGGCCGTCCGTTGGACCCGGCGTGTTGGGCGCGCGCGAGGATCTGGTCGGGAGTCGTCTCGGTCACTCGATGCTCACCATTCGTGCGGATTGATGACGAGGCCCGTCAGGGCCTTCGGATAGAAGTAGGTCGACTTCTGGGGCATGACCTCGCCGGATCGGGCGACCGCGGTCACCGCGTCGACCGGCGTCGGGTCGAGGAGGAACGCCGCGTCGGCGCCGTCCGTGGCCGCGTCGACGAGCGACAACGCCTCGGCAGCCGACTTCGTGTAGCGGATCCGATCGCCCCCTTCGACCGCGGTTCCATCGAGGCCGGCGGCATGCTCCAGCGCCACGCCGAGCAGCCACGGGTCGAGCGTCGCGATCGCGGCCGGGACCTCGGCCACGTCATCGGCGAACGCGCCCCGACGAACGCTCAGCATCGCGCCGCCGTCGCGGGTCCACAGCCCGAACCGACCGGCCCCGCCCGGCGCCACGGACCCGACGAACTCGCGAAGCAGCTCCGCACGAGAGGCGTTGCGAACATCGAACCGCTCGGCGAGAGCGGCGAGGAGCCCGGTCAGCCCATCCCCGCCCAGCCCGCGGACGACTCGATGGGTCGGCAGGATCGTGAGCGGCTCGGCAGTCGACTCAAGGAGCAGCGTCAAGAGGTAGTCGAACGCAGGATCTTCCTCGCACGAGCGCGACATCCGCCGCTCGTCCCGGTAGCGCAGGGCGGTCTCGTAGCGATGATGGCCGTCAGCGATCGTCACCGGCCCCGAGCCGGCAGAAGCGACGAGAGCCGCGACACTGTCGGCAGCGGGCCCGTCCGCCTCAACGATCCACAGCCGATGCCGGACGCCGTCGTCGTCGACGACCTCCGCGTCCGGAGCGGCGCCAGCCAGGGTCGCGAGGATCGCGGAGCTCGTACCGGAGACGTCGTCGTACAGCGCAACGACCGGGCTCGTGTTGACCCCCGTCGCGCGCAACAGCCGGTAGCGGTCC
Organism: Candidatus Limnocylindrales bacterium; assembly: GCA_036274475.1. Lineage (GTDB taxonomy): Bacteria > Chloroflexota > Limnocylindria > Limnocylindrales > CSP1-4 > CF-46. The sequence goes on along the minus strand of DASUFO010000078.1, from coordinate 26,268 downwards.
TCGCGGGGTGCCTCCAGCGTGCGCTCGTGGCGCAGGACACCCGATTCCGGCCCGAACTGCTCCAGCCGCAGCCGTCCGAAGAAGCCCCGCTGCGTCCGCTCGACATCGGTCTCCGGAACGCGATAGGTCTGCTCATAGACGTAGATCGCGGACTTCGGGTCCTTGTGGAGCGTGCCGTCAGATCGCCATGCCGCCAGGGTCCGGGCCGCTCGTCGGTACCGCTCGTCCGGCTCGTCACCGGGCTCGACCGTCGGGAGATCGAGGCGGACGACGTTCCTGGGATGGCGTGCCAGGAGGCGGGCCTGCTCGTCGGGGCCGATGACGTCGTACGGCGGGGCGACCACCGCGCCGATGTCGGGGACTGCCTCGGGCGCGTAACGGAGGGCGCGGAACGGACGGATCTGAGGCACGTCTCCCTCTGGACGAAACGGCAATGGCGGGCCCGCGCCCCTCGACGCGCCCGCGGCATTCCGGGACAACCCGGAACGTGAGCCGCTGCGGAGGATCGTACGATAGCCGCGGCCTCGCTGCCGCAGAAAGAACCGCTGAACCGTCCGGCGGCACCTGAAGTACGCAACTTTTCGGGAGGACGGGGCGTCGTTGCTCCGACCGACTCCCCCTTCGCCACCGGAGTAGCCGTGTCCCGAACCCTTCGAGCCGCCGGTTTGGTCGGCGCGATTCTCGTCACCGCTGGAGCCCTCATCGGGCCCGCGGCGTCGCGCGCGGCCGCGGCCGATGGCCCCCAGATGACGGCCCGGGTCCTGCTCCAGGGCCACGCCCGGCTTGGGTCGTGGCTCGCGATCGAGGTCGAGCTCCAGAACGAGGGCGCACCGGTCACCGGCGAGCTGCGCCTGCAGGGCGGCGCGCAGGGCGGCACACGATTCTCGATGCCGGTGGACTTGCCCAGCCCGTCCGACAAGCGCTTCATGCTCTACGCCCAACCGCCGTCGTTCGGCCAGCAGATCGAAGTCCTGCTCGTTTCCGGGAACCAGACGATCGCTCGCCAGAAGGTCGCGTTCACGATCCACGACCCGACCCAGCTCACGATCGGCGTGGTGGCGGCGAATCCGTCCGGGATCGTGTCCGGGATTCAGCTCCCGGCGGTCCAGAACACGGCGAACCCGGTCATCATCCCGCTGGACGTTGCCGACCTGCCGGACCGGATCGAGGCCTGGTCGGCGCTCGACCGCCTGATCTGGCAGGACGTCGATTCGAACACGCTGACGTCGGAGCAGGTGACCGCGCTCCGCGGCTGGCTCGCGCTCGGTGGCCGACTGATCGTCGTCGGCGGCACGGCCGGTCCGGGCGTCCTCTCGGGCTTCCCCGACGCGATCCTGCCCTACCGGCCCGCGACCACGCTCGACGTGGCGCCGGCATCCCTCGCCGCGCTCCTCGCCGAGATTCCGGACGGCGCCGCGGACGTCCCGGCGATGAGCGGCGAGCTGTTGCGCGGCCGAGCGCTCGTCACCTCCGGCGATCGTGTCGTCGCCGCGGACGCCGCATACGGCGGCGGTGGTGTGACGGTGATCGGGCTCGACCCGACCGTCGGCTGGATCGCCGAGACGCAAGCGACCGTCGCGCTGTGGCGGAATCTCATCCCCGCGCGAACCGGCGTCACGACGGGGACAGGCGACGACACCCAGATCGTCGGGGCCGTGTCGGACCTGCCCGCCCTCCAGCTGCCGCCGATCGGCGGACTAGTGCTGCTGCTTCTCGGCTACATCGCCCTCATCGGCCCGATCAACTATCTCGTGCTCCGCCGACTCGACAAGCGCGAATGGGCGTGGGTCACGATGCCTGCGTTGATCGCGATCTTCGCCGCCGGGGCCTACGCCTACGGCGCGGCACTCCGTGGCAGCGACATCATCGTCAACGAGGTCGCGATCGTCCGCGGCGCCCCGGGCGCAACCGAGGGCGCCGCTCAGGTGTACCTGGGCGTGTTCTCGCCAACCCGCGGCACGTACCAGGTCGCGCTTCCGAGCGGAGCGCTGCTGTCGGCGCCCGTCAACGGCGACTTCTTCGGGGGCCAGGGCACGGTCCTCGACGTCGTTCAGGGCCAACCCGCCCGGGTCCGCAACCTCGCCGTCGGATTCGGATCGCTCCGGACCGTCCGGGCGGAGACGCAGGCAGAGGTTCCGCTGATCACCGCCGATCTGGAGCTCGCCGGCGGCGTCGTCTCGGGAACGATCCGGAATGACTCCACGAAGATCCTCGAGTCGCCCGCGATCGTCCTCGGCAGCAGTGTCGTCGTCCTGCCCGACATCGCGCCGGCCGCCATGGGAGCGGTGAACCTGCGGGTCGCGACGACCGCGTTTCAGACGCCGCTCTCCGACAAGGTCGTCGGCCAGGTGTTCTTCAACGATGCCGTGGCGAGCAACGATCGCCAGCGGCGCAACCAGACCCGGCATCGGATCATTGACCAGCTCACCTACGACCCGATGTTCGGCAACCTCAGCCAGCTGCCGTCCGACGTCCCGGTGCTGCTCGCCTGGGGCCGCGACCCCGTCGTCGATGTCGAGATCGAAGGCCAACGCCCGACGCGCGCGGCGAACGTCCTCTACTACATCCCAGTGTCGATGCGCGTCCGGGGCGCGACGCGGTTCGGGACGGATCTCGTCCGGAGCACCGTGATCTCGGCCGACGCCGGATTCTTCACTCGTGATCCCTACACCATGAGCTTCGGCAAGGGCACCGTCACGCTGGCCTACCGGCCGATCCCGTTCGACGGCACGTTCACGGCGACGAAGGTGCTGCTGGGGATGGGGTTCGGCGGCGAGGCCATCGGCGGGGCAGGTGGCAAGGTCATCGAACCGGTTCCCGCGCCGCCCGAGATCGTCTGCATCGACGCGCCGTGCGAGTCGGAGGCACCGGTCGACCCCAACGCCGGCTTCGACGGCCTGCCCGAGACGGAGGTCTTCGACCGGACCACCAGCGAGTGGCGCCGGCTGCCGCACCTCTCCGCCGGGTCGGTCTACGACCTCAAGGACGCATCTCGCTACGTGGACCCGTCCACGGGTACGATCCAGGTCCGGTTCGTGAATGAACGAAACGACCCGGTCGGGATGGCGTTCAACGTCGTGATCGAAGGTACGGTCGAATGAGCGGGATCGTTCGGACCAGCGGACTCGTCAAGCGCTATCCCGGCACGGTCGCGGTCGCCGGTCTCGACCTCGACATCGCGGCCGGCGAGATCTTCGGCCTGGTCGGCCCGAATGGCGCGGGCAAGACGACGACGCTTCGGATCCTGGCAACGCTCCTCAAGCCGACCTCCGGCGAGGCCGAGGTTGCTGGAATCAACGTCCGCCGGAACCCCGACGCGGCGCGGCGCGTGCTCGGCTTCATGCCCGACGTCTTCGGCGTCTACGACGACATGCGCGTCTGGGAGTACCTGGACTTCTTCGCCCGGTGCTACAGCATCCCGGCCGCCAGGCGGCGCCAGATGATCGGCGATCTCCTCGATCTCGTGGACCTCGCCGACAAGCGCGACGCCTACGTCCAGGGTCTCTCGCGCGGGATGCAGCAACGACTCTGCCTCGCCCACACGCTCGTCCACGACCCGCAGGTGCTGCTCCTCGACGAGCCCGCGTCCGGTCTCGACCCACGCGCCCGCGTCGAACTGCGCGAGCTGCTCCGCGAGCTGCGGTCGCTTGGCAAGACGATCGTGATCAGCAGCCACATCCTCCCGGAGCTCGAAGAGCTGTGTACGAGCGTCGCGATCGTCGATCACGGCCAGGTACTGGCCCAGGGTCGCGTCGCCGACATCGAGCGGCGGCTGCGCTACGGCGCGGTCCTCCACGTCCGGGTGATCGGCGACGACGCGGCCATTGAAGCCGCCCGGGACTTCTTCACCGCCGAGGCTCGTGTTGCGTCCGTCGCGCTTCTCGACGACGGCCAGATCGAGCTGGGGTTCCGGGGCGACGACGCCGAGTCCGCGGAGCTGCTCTCGAAGGCGATCAGATCCGGTATCCGGATCGCGAGCTTCGCCCGCGCGGCCAGCGACCTCGAGGAGCTGTTCCTCCAGATGACATCGGGATCCGCGGGAAGCAGCGAGGCCGTGGCATGACCGAGGGCACGGGCCGCATCACCGAGATCCCGGCTGTCGAGGTGACCGAGGCGATCGAGGAGATCGCTGCGCCCACGGAGATCGTGGACGGTCGCCCCCTGGGTGACGCAGCGCCCCGTCCGCGCGGCGTCCCGCGCCGATCGCCGCTCGCGGTGACGAAGTCGCTGTTCTCGGGGATCGCCGCGGTCGGGGTCAAGGAGCTCCGGGGCCGGATGCGCGGCCGGCGGGCGTTCGTGATCCTGACGATCTACCTGTTGTTCCTCGCCGCGTTCGCGTGGGCGTGGCAGCTCATCGCCGAGCGGGCATACGCCGGCTCGGGCCTGAGTGGCGGTTCGGCCGTGTTCGCGTCCGCGTTGATCGGCCAGGAGATCTTCGGCGCGCTGTTGATCGTCGAGACGCTTCTCGTCGTGTTCCTCGCACCGGCGATGACCGCGGGCGCGATCAGCCTCGAGCGCGAGAAGCAGACGCTCGACATGCTCGCGACGACGCCGATCTCGTCGCTGGCGATCGTCGTCGGCAAGCTGATGAGCGCGCTGACCTACGTGTTCATGCTGATCATCGCGTCGATCCCGCTGACTGCGATCGTGTTCGTGTTCGGCGGCGTCGCGCCCGACGAGGTCATTCGCGGCTACCTCGTGCTGTTCGTCACCGCGATCGGGCTCGGCTCACTGGGCCTGTTCATCTCGGCGCTCATGCAGCGGACCCAGGCCGCGACCGTCGTCACGTTCTTCGGCGTTCTTGCGCTGACGATGGGCACCCTGTTCGTCGTGCTGTTCTGGACGACGATGGCCGGCCTCGGGCCGGGCCAGTCGCGGATCGGAACGGCCGGAGTGGGTCCGATCAAGGGCCGTCCGCCGGACGCGCTCCTCTGGTTCAACCCGTTCGCCGCTGAATACGACGTCATCTGCGGCGCGTCTGACGGCTACGGCGGCTGGTGTTCCCGGCTGTCGACGGTGACGAACGGTGCCATCAGCATCGGGATCGGCGGCGGCGCGACCGGCGGCCAGATTCCGACGACCGACGCCGGGTTCGGCGTCGCGCCACCTGGCGGCGTCAACATCGGCGGCGGCCCCGTGATCGCTGACGTTGGTCAGCCGGTCCAGCCGTTCGGCATCCGGCGAGACACGTTCTGGCCGCGCAGCGTCGTGGCCTGGATCGCGACATCGATCGTGCTGGTCCTGCTATCGGTCCAGCTCGTCTCCCCCACCCGTCGCTGGCGCCTGCCATTCTCCAGGCGACCGAGCCAGAGGCAGGTCTAGATGCCCTCCATGCCATCACGTCCGACACTGCGCCGGCCGATTTCGAGGTCCGCCGAGGCAATCTCCGCGCCACCCGACCCGCGAACGGTCGCCGCGCCGCCGCTCGACCCGCTCCTCGAGTCCATCCGGGCCGATCTCCGGCCGCATCTCCGTCGCCTCTGGCTGCGGCGCATCGTTCGCCGCACCTGGCTGGTCGCAGGCGTCGTTGCGGCCGTTGAAGTCGGGTTGTTCGCGTTCGGCCGCCTCGTTCCGATCGAGTTCCTTGCCGCCGTCGCCGTTGCGATCCCGGTCGTCGGCCTCGTCGTGCTCGTCGCCCTCGCCGCGGGCGCCCGGCCGCGGATTGGCGAGACCGCGATGGCGGTGGACGCGGAGGGGCACCTCGGCGACCGCGTCGCGAGCGCACTCGCGCTTGCAGCGGCGTGTCCGGCCCATGCCGGGCCGGCCGGATCACCATTTGACGAAGGCGCACTACCGTCCGACGAAGCCCAGGAGGCCGAGCGGTTCGTCCGCCGCCAGCGCGCCGACGCCGCGTCCTCGCTCCGGCTCGCGCCGCCGAACCTCTTCCGGCCACGCCTCTCGAAGCGACCCGCGGGGGTCCTCCTCGCCGCTGGTCTCCTGCTGCTGCCGCTCACGCTGCTGCCGAATCCGCAGGACGCGGCGATCGCCCGAAACCAGGCGATCCGAGACGAGGCCCGGCAGCAGGCCGACCGGATCGACGAGATCGCGAAGGACCTCGAGTCGAAGGGCGCGGATGCGCAGGATCCGCGCCAGCGCCTCGCCCAAGAGCTCCGCGAGCTGTCGCGTCAGCTTCGACAGAACCCCGACGACCTCAAGGCCAACCTTGCCCGCGTGTCGAGCGTCGAGTCCGACGTCAGGGCGCAGCTCGACCCGGCCAACGAGCAACGGGCCTCATCGCTGTCTGCACTGAGTCGCGCGCTGTCGCGAGCGGCCACGGGGCAGCAGAACGCGAACAAGGATGGCGACCCGAAGACCGCCGCGCAGGACCTGGACGAGCTCGGCGAGCGACTCGACGAGATGTCGGACGCGGAGCGCCGCGAGCTGGCATCGGAGCTGGCCGGCCTGCAATCGATGGCGAGCCAGGCGAGCGGTGCTGCTGGTACGGCGCTCCGTGAGGCCACCCAGAACCTGGCCCAGGGCAACACGGATGCCGCCCGCGAGGCGCTCGATCGGCTGGGCGAGGCGCTCCAGGGCGCCGAAAACGACGTCGACGTCAACCGCGACCTGGCTCGCGCCGCGAACGGCCTGCAGGATACGCGGCGCAACCTTGCGAACTCCGGCCAGCCCGGACAGGGCCAGCCGGGGCAACAGGGCCAGCAGGGTCGCCGACAGAACCAGGGTCAGCAGGGCCAGGGGCAGGGGCAAGGACAAGGCAGTCCACGCCCGTCCGGCCAGGGGCAGGGGCAAGGCCAGGGCCAGGGAAGCCCGCAGCCATCCGGTCAGGGTCAGGGCCAGGGGCAAGGTCAGGGCCAGGGGCAGGGTCAGGGCCAGGGGCAGGGGCAGGGTCAGGGGCAAGGCCAAGGTCAGGGTCAGGGCCAGGGGCAAGGTCAGGGCCAGGGGCAAGGTCAGGGGCAGGGGCAGGGGCAGGGTCAGGGCCAGGGCCAGGGGCAGGGGCAAGGGCAAGGCGCCATCGGTGGCGGCGGCTCACAGGCCCAGCACCTCGGCCAGGGCTCCAGCGCCGGCGGACCGCCCGCCGGCCCCAGCAACCCGAACCGCCCCGCCGACCTCGGCCCGGACCTCTCGAGCATCTTCGCGCCCTTCGACCGCCTCGGAAGGCCGGGCGACCCGTCGTATGTCTCGGGCACAGGCGGCGACGGCCAGACGCAGTCCGGCAACCAGTCGGGGCAGGGCGAGAACAACGGCGCGCTGACGCCGTACCAGCAGGTCTTCTCCGACTTCTACGACTACGCGCTCACGACGCTCGATCGCAACTACGTGCCGCTGTCGGTCAAGGACTTCGTCCGCGACTACTTCAGCTCACTCGATCCTTCGCACTGACGCCCTGAGCGACCGGAGGCCACGATGACCGTCGAGACCACGACCGAACCATCCCCGCCCGAGCGAATCACGCCCGAGACGTTCGCAGAGCGAGCTCGCGCGATCGAGACCGAAGTTGGTCGGGTCATCGTCGGCCAGCAGGAGCTCGTTCGCCAGACGCTGACCGGCCTGCTCGCGAACAGCCACGTGCTCCTCGAAGGGGTTCCCGGCCTCGGCAAGACGATGCTCGTCCGAACGATCGCCGACGTCATCGACTGCACGTTCAACCGGATCCAGTTCACGCCGGACCTGATGCCCGCGGATATCACCGGCACCAACATCCTCGTTGAGGAGGGTGGCAACCGCGTCTTCCGCTTCCAACCGGGCCCGATCTTCGCGAATCTCGTCCTCGCCGACGAGATCAACCGGGCGACGCCGAAGACGCAGTCGAGCCTCCTCGAGGCGATGCAGGAGCACCAGGTCACGGTTGCCCGCCAGCGGTTCCCGCTCGAACCGCCGTTCTTCGTCCTCGCGACCCAGAACCCGCTCGAGATGGAAGGCACGTACCCGCTGCCCGAGGCCCAGCTCGACCGGTTCCTGTTCAAGGTCATGGTCCCGTTCCCGTCCGAAGCGGACCTCGTCACGATCATGGATCGGACGACGGGCGCTGAAGCGGTGACGGCCCAGAAGGTGACGACCGCCGACGAGGTCGTCGAGATGCAGCGCCTCGCCCGCGCCGTTCCGATCGCCCCGCACATCACGGCGTACGCCGTCAGCGTTCTCGCGGCCACGCATCCCGACCAGCCGCGCGCCCCGGAGCTCGTCCGCGAGTACGTCCGGTACGGCGGCTCGCCGCGTGGTGCGCAGGCGCTCGTGACCGCCGGCAAGATCTTCGCCCTGCTCGACGGCCGGTTCAACGTGTCCGTCGACGACATCCGCGCGGCCGCCCTGCCGTCGCTCCGACATCGGATCATCCTCAACTTCGAGGGCGAGGCCGAGGGGATCACGACAGAGGCCGCCGTGCGCGCGATCCTCGACTCGGTGGCCCCGCCGGCCGTCGAGTAGGCGGCGTGACCCAGCCCCCCGTCACGGAGCAGGCGCCAGCTTCGAACGCTCGTCCTGTCTTCCTCCCGAACGACATCGACCCGACGGTCTTCGACGAGGCGTTCCTGCGCCAGCTCGAGCGCCTGCTCCTGCTGCTCAGGGCGCCGGTGCGCGGCGGCCTGAAGGGCGGCCGGCGGAGCGTCAAGCGCGGCCAGAGCGTGGAGTTCGCCGACTACCGCGACTACGCCCTCGGCGACGACCTGCGCCAGCTCGACTGGAACGTCTTCGCCCGCCTGGAGAAGCTGTTCGTCAAGCTCTTCATCGAGGAAGAGGACGTCACGATCACGTTCCTCATCGACGCCTCGGCTTCGATGGCGAGCGGCGTTCCCGAGAAGCTGCTGTTTGCGAAGCGAGCGGCGGCAGCGCTCGGCTACATCGGCCTCGCCTCCGAGGACCGCGTGGCGATCAGCGCGCTCGGTGGCCGCGCGTCGCGCCGACACACCTCGTTGCGCGGATCCGGACGCGTGTTCCGGCTCCTGTCGACGCTCTCCGCGATCGAGGTGGCCGCCGGGCCAACGGAGCTCGTCGCCGCCGCGCGCCACGCGGCGGCTCAGCTTTCGGGCCGCGGCGTCGTCGTGCTGATCTCCGACCTGCTCGATCCCGCGGCGGACCGTGTCATCAGGGAGCTGGCCGCGACCCGGTCGGAGCTGATCGTCCTGCACGTCCTGTCACCCGACGAGCTCGACCCGCAGCTGGAGGGCGACCTCCGGCTCGTCGACGTCGAGACCGGCGATGGGATCGACATCACGGCCGATCTGCCGACGCTCGACGCGTACCGCGAGCGGCTCGCCGCATGGAAACAGTCGTTCGCTGATCTGGCCGCGAAACGGCGCGCGAGCTACGTCGACCTCGCCTCGGGTACCCACCTCAACGAGCTGATCTTCGCCGAGCTTCGTCGCCGGCGGGTGCTTGGCTAGGCCGGGCGCCGGAGTGACGCGGACATGCCGTTGATCACGCCGCTCGCGGTGCTCGGCCTGTTGTTCGTGCCGGCCGTCATCGCGATGTACCTGCTCCGACTGCGGCGCGAGGAGACGGCTGTCCCCTCGACGTTGCTGTGGCAGCGGCTCGTGGCCGACGTCGAGGCAAACGCTCCGTGGCAGCGCCTCCGGCGAAGCCTGCTCCTGTTGCTCCAGCTGCTCCTCGTCGTGATCCTCGTCCTGCTCGCCGCCAGGCCGTTCACGGAGCGCCCGGCCGGCCTCGCCCGAGACATCGTGCTCGTCGTCGACACGTCGGCGAGCATGGCCTCGACGGACCTCCAGCCAAACCGTCTCACGGCCGCGAAGCAGGCGGCGATCGAGGCGCTGCGCGACCTCCCGACGGGCGGCAAGGTGAGCGTCATCGAGGCCGGGCGGACCGCCCGGATCGTTGCCGCTGGCTCGAGCGACCTGGGACGGATCCGGCTCGCGATCGAGTCGATCCAGCCGACAGCCTCGACGGGCGACCTCGCGGACGCCCTCGTGCTTGCGTCCGAGCTGGCGGCGCAGTCCGGCGACGCCCAGGTCCTCGTCGCGACGGACGCGGCGCTTGCGAGCGTGCCGGATGTCAGCGTCAACGCCCCCGTCCGCGTCCTGCGGGTGGGCTCCGAGACCGGCAGTCGCAACCAGGCGATCGTCGCGCTCGCCGTACGGACGTCGCCCTCGGGCGTGGGACGGTCGGTCTTCGCGAGCGTAGCAAACCTCGACACGGCGCCGGCCCAGCGACGCCTGGAGCTGTGGGGCGACGGCCAGCTGCTCGAGTCGCGCGACATCGACGTCGACGCCCAGCAGCGGGCCGACGTGATCATCGACGACGTCGACAGTGGCGTGGAGGTCGTCGAGGTCCGGCTGGTTGCCCGCGACCCGGCTGCTGCCGCGAGCGGCGCACCGCCGGATCAGCTGGCTGCTGACGATCGGGCGTGGGCCATCGTCCCGCCGGACCGGGAGCGGGAGATCCTGCTCGTCGGGGACGGCGACCCGTTCCTCGAGACCGCCCTGTCGTACCTGCCCAACACGCGGCTCTTCGGCGTCAAGCCCGAACGCTACCCGGTCGACGCCCAACGGACCGACGGCACGGACTGGGACCTGATCATCTTCGAGGACTTCGTCCCGACCGGCGTCCCGGACGTTCCCACGCTCCTCGTCGCGCCGTCGAAGTCGAGCCCGCTCGGGGACGTGACGGGAACCCTGAAGGACCCGGGGATCGGCGCGCTCTCGAACGACGAACCGATCCTGCGCTACGTCGACCTGACGACGACCCACATTTCGGAGGCCGTGAGGCTGGAGCTGCCCGAGTGGGCGCGGTCCGTGATCCCGGGCCCCAGGGGCGCTCCGTTGCTGTACGCCGGCGTCCGCGCCAACGTGCCTACCGCGGTCCTCGCATTCGAGCCTCGCCACAGCGACCTGCCGCTGCAGGTGGCATTCCCGATCCTCATCGCGAATCTCACCGGGGAGCTGCTGGGCGGCAGTGCCTCGCCGGCGGATACGGTCAAACCCGGCGATCCGGTCGCGCTTCCGCTTGCGGCCGGGGCTGTGGGCGTGCGCGTCGCCCGGCCCGACGGCTCGACCGTCGACCTGGCGCCGGGCACCGCGGGCGCCGGCTCCGTGACGTTCACCCAGACGGAGCAGCTCGGCGTATACACCGCGACTCCGCTCTTTGCGGACGGCGCCGAGCCGTCCGGCCCAGCCTCGCCGACCGCGAGCAGCCGCCCGACGGCACGACCGTCCGGGAGCCCGGCGACGGGTGGCGGGCCGGTGGCGGGTCACGACCCCACCGCCCCGGTGCTGTTCGCGGTCGACCTGTTCGACGTCGGCGAGTCGACGATCGCGCCGGGCAAGGCGTCGGATCTCGAGAAGCTCGGCCGGCAGGTGGCGGCCGAGCCGTCGCCGGGAGCGTCACTCGCTCCAGGGGCCTCCCCGGCCCCGGCCGGCGCGAAGGACCGTCCGCCCGCGCGCGACGAGCTGTGGCTGCCGATCGCCCTCATCGTCCTGATCGGTCTCTGCGTCGAGTGGGCGCTCTACCACCGGGACGTCGTCACGCGTGGCTGGCGAAACGTGACGCGGCGGACCGCCTGACATGGGCATCGCGTTCGACGCACCGCTCGCGCTGCTGCTGCTTCTTCCGGCACTCGTCCTGACGTTCGCGCTCCATCTCGGCGCTCGGCGGCGAACCGGCAGGGGGCGGCGGCGCGTCGCGCTCCTGGTCCGCACGCTGCTCCTGACCGCCCTGGTCTTCGCGCTTGCCGGGTTCCGGCTCGTGCTGCCCGTCGACCGCCTCGCGACGGTCTTCGTCGTCGACCTTTCGGACAGCGTCGGCGAGGGCGGCCGCGAAGACGCGCTTGCCTTCGTCCGGGACAGCCTGCTCGCGATGCCCGAGGACGATGTCGCGGGCATCGTCGCGTTCGGGAAGGGCGCGCTCGTCGAGCGGCTGCCCGCGGAGCTTCGAGACATCGACCGGATCGCCTCCGCGCCGGTCACGTCCGCTACGGACGTCGGGGCCGCGCTGCGACTGGCGTCGGCACTGTTCCCGGACGACGCCCAGAAGCGCATCGTGCTGCTCTCGGACGGCAACGACACGACCGGTCAGGGCCAGGCGGAGGCGGCGCTCGCTGCGGCGCGTGGAATCCAGGTCGAGACGAAGTCGATCGGGCTGGGGGCGACCGACGAGGTCCTGGTCGAGCGGATCAGCGCACCGTCGACCTCGCGACTTGGCGAGGAGATCGAGGTCTCGACGCAGATCCGGTCGACGACCGCCCAACCTGCGACCGTCCGGCTGTTCGCGAACGGCGAGCAGGTCGGGGTCGAGCAGGTGGAGCTCGAGGAAGGGACGACCGACGTCACGTTCCGCGTGAAGCCCGAGGAAGCGGGCTTCCTGCGCTTCCGGGTCGTCGTCGAGGCGGCCCTGAACACGTTCAGCCAGAACGACCGGGCCGACGCGAACACGATCGTCCAGGGCGAGCCACGCACCCTCATCGTCTCGGGCGACGAGGCGGTCGCGGCGGAGCTCGTCGGGGCGCTCGAGACCGAGCGCCAGAACGTCGACCAGATCCCGGCCGAAGGTCTGCCATCGGACCCGCTCGCACTCGCTGCGTACGACTCGATCGTGCTCGTCGACGTCCCGAAGACCTCGCTGACCGACCGCCAGATGCTCGCCCTCCAGGTCTTCGTGCGCGACCTCGGCAAGGGGCTCGTGATGATCGGCGGGCCCCATGCCTACGGTGCCGGCGGCTACGAGAAGACCCCGATCGAGGAGACGCTCCCGGTCGACATGGGCGTCCGCAACCGGGAGAAGCAGCCCGACATCGCGCTCGTGGTCGTCCTCGACAAGTCGGGCTCGATGGACGCCTGCCACTGCAACTCGTTCGACCGCGGCGTCGGAGGTGGCATGGGCTCCGGCATCCAGGGTGTCCGCAAGGTCGACATCGGCAAGGAGGCCATCCTTCGGGCGGCGGCCGCGATGACGGCCCGCGACGAGATCGGCGTCGTCGCGTTCGACGGCTCGGCGCACTGGGTCGTCAATACCCAGCCGCTCGGCAACGTCGGCGACCTCCAGGGCCAGATCGGCGGCATCCAGCCGATCGGCAACACGAACATCTTCTCGGGCCTCAAGGAGGCGGTCGACTCGCTCGAGAAGACCCAGGCGACGCGGCGCCACATCATCCTGCTGACCGACGGGTGGTCCAGCTCCGGCGAGTACGCCGACATCATCGCCCGGATGAAGGCCGCCGGGATCACGCTCTCGACGGTCGGCGCGGGTGGCGGCTCGAACCCGTTCCTCGCCGATCTCGCGTCACAGGGCGGCGGCCGGTTCTACCCCGCGGCGAACCCCGCGGCGATCCCGGACATCTTCCTCAAGGAGACCCAGCAGGTCTCCGGCCAGCAGATCGTCGAGGAGACGTTTCACCCGATCATCACCTCGTCGTCACCGATCCTGCGCGGCCTCGACGAGGGCTTCCCGCAGCTGCTCGGCTACAACGGGACGACCGCGAAGGCGGCGGCCCAGACCGTGCTCGTCACCGCCCGCGACGACCCGCTCCTCGCGCAGTGGCAGTTCGGCCTCGGGCGGTCGGTCGCGTGGACGTCCGACTCGACGGGGCGCTGGGCGAAGGCGTGGCTGGGCTGGGACGCCTTCTCGCGGTTCTTCAGCCAGCTCGTCGGGTGGACGTTCCCGGGCGAGGAGACCGCCGGCATCGAGGCGAGCTTCGTCACCGAGGGCTCGACCACGAAGCTCCGGGTCGAGAGCGTCGCCGAGGACGGCTCGCCGCGCGACTTCTACGCGACGGCCGTCGCGCTGACCGATCCGGACCTGAACGCGCGGGCGATCGGGCTCGCCCAGATCGCGCCGGGGATCTACGAGGCCCCGCTCGGCGAGATCCCGGCCGGCGCATACGTCGTCCGCGTCACGCAGACCCGGCCCGGCTCGACGCCGCTCGGACGTACCCTCGGGCTGGTGGCGCCGACGCCCGCCGAGTACCGGCTGCTCGGGACGAACGACGCGTTCCTCGCGACGCTCCGATCGGCGACCGGCGGGCGGGCGATCGAGCTGCCGGCGGAGCCATGGACCCACGACCTCGACACGACCGATGCCTACACGGATCTCTGGCCGACGCTGCTCATCGTCGCGCTGCTGCTCTGGCCGCTCGACATCGCGCTGCGGCGGGTGTCGGTCGGGCGGCGTGAGCTCGCCGACGCGCGACGCTGGGTCGCCGGTGGCTGGCGGCGGGGGCGGGTCGCACCGCGACCCGCCGAGGTATCGGGGATGCTCGCGGCGCGCGATCGCGCGGCGGGCTCGTCGGCGCGAGCGGCGATTCTCCGTGGGGACACGGCGGCAGCGGCCGTCGCGGCGGACGATCCGGCTTCCGCAGCGCTACCGATCGCGACGCCTCCGCCCGCGCTGACCGGTGCTCCGGCTCCGAAGCCCTCGACGCCCGCGCCGACCGGTCCCCCGGCGCCGGCCCCAGCGCCGCCGCCGCCCGCACCCGCCGTGGAGGCAGCGGACGCCGGCGACACGCTCGCCCGCCTTCGCGAGGCGAAGCGTCGCGCCCGAGGCAACTGACGGGCCGTCGGCCGCTCTCCGGATTGGGTGCTAGCCTCCGTCCCGTGATCCCCCGTCGGTTGGCTCTCGACCGGTTCGCCCTGCTTGGCGCGAGCGTCCTCGCGTCGATCGGTCTCGCCGCCTGCGGCGCCCTCGTCGAGACCGCGCCGGCGCCCACGCCGGCCGACTTCCAGGGCATCGCCGCCAACCTCGTCGAGCGCGGCGTCCGGATCGACAACATCGTCTCTGGCGACGCCGGCTGTGACGACCAGGAGCTGGCGCGGACGGCGATCGCGTTCGATGCGGATGGTCTCGACCAGGATCGGGTCACGCGGCTGTACGTCTACATCTTCCGGAACCGCGAGGCATACGAGCGTCTGCGCGAGACGGTCGACGGCTGCGCCCGGTCGTACGCCACCGACCCGGAGGCGTATGAATCGGTCGAGCAGTCGCCGTTCGTCGTGGCGAGCGCGGGGCCGTGGGGGGCCGACTTCCACGCGGCCGTTCGGGCCGCGATCACCGAGGCCGCCGGGACCGGCGACTGAGGCAGTCCGCGGCGGTCCGCTGAGGACCGGGGCGGTCTGATCCGGTCCATCGTCCGGGTCGGTTCGGGACCACCGGGCCACGGAGCGGTGCGTCGACGCACTCGACGCTTTCCGCATGCCCCGTCGCCCACGCCCTTCGCGGCGCCTGCTGCTCCCGCTCGTCCTCGCGACCGTTCTCGCCGGCGAGGTCGCGGGGCTTGCGGCCGCGGCCGCACTCGAGGCACCCAGCCCGCCTGCGCCTCGCTCCCCGCAAGCGGCGGCGGCGACCGTCTCACCGCGCCCGCCGCGCGAGTCGGCCCGCCCGGCCGACGACACCGCGCCGCCATCGCGACGTGCGATCCCGGCGTCCGTGCTTGCGGCCCGCGGAACGGCTTCAGATCACGCTCGTCCCGGGCCGCTTCGAGCGGCCGCACCTCGGCCCCAGCTCGCCGCCCAGGCCCAGTCCGTCACGACGGGGCCGCCCGCGCGCCGTGGCAGGAACCATGTCTGGATTTCGGCCCTGGGGATCAATCGGTCGGTCGAGACGTTCCCCTGCAGCCGAACGCGGCCGCCCGACAACTACGTGTACCGCTGGGGCTGCGCGGGGCGGAACAACGTCTACCTGCTCGGCCATGCGTACAGCGTGTTCAAGCCGCTCCATGATGCCTACGTGAGCGGCTGGTTGCGCAAGGGCATGAAGGTCGAGTACGCGGACGGGGACGGCGGGGTCCGGGCCTATGCCGTTGTGTGGTGGAAGATCACTCGCCCCACCGGGGCGGCGGCCTGGGCCTGGGCCGCCCAGTCGAAGCCGAGCATGACGCTCCAGACCTGCGTCGGCGCGAACAGCGAGTACCGCCTCATCGTCCGCCTCGTCGCGACGAACTAGCGCCGCGCGCTGCTCCGCCACTGGCGGGGCTTCTCGCGCGCCGGAGTGGTTCACGCCGAGACGGCCCGCGCCTATGATCCCGGCGATGGCTGGGACGCTTTCGAGCCCACAGCTGGTCGGCCGCGCCACGGAGCTCGCGTCACTCGAGAACGCATTCAGGCGCGCAGTCGACGGGGAGCCGGCCGTGGTGCTCATCGGCGGCGACGCGGGGCTTGGAAAGACACGCCTCGTCACGGAGTTCGCAGAGATCGCTCGAGCGAACGGCGCACGAGTCCTGACCGGGGCCTGCCTGGACCTGGGAGGAGAGGGCCCGCCGCTCGGTCCGTTCCTCGAAGCGCTGCGTGAGCTCGGCATGGAGTTGCAGCCCCGGGAGCTGCGCGCCCTGCTCGGCGACGTTGCCCCGGAGCTCGTTGCGGTCGCGCCGGGCTTCGCCAGGTTCCTCGGGTCGGATGAGGACGAGGCGATCGCCGCTGCGGCTGCCGTCGGCACGGCCAGCCTGGGAACGCCGGCCGACCAGAATCGACTCTTCGAGCTGACGCTGGCGCTGATCGACCGTCTCGCGGCTGATCGGCCGCTCGTGCTGGTCCTCGAGGATCTTCACTGGAGCGACCCCGCGACGAGCGACATGCTGGTGTTCCTCGTTCGGGCATTGCGTCGCGGGCGTGTCGTCTTGATCGGAACCGTCCGCGCCGACGATCTCGCGGGCGGCGACGCGCTCCTCGTCCGTCTGGCGGAGCTGACCCGACGGCCGAACGTGACCCGGATCGAGCTGCACCCACTCGACCTCGACGGGCAGCGGGAGCTGCTTACCGGAATCCTCGGCAAGCCCCCGGAGCGGGGCGTCGTCCGGCGGATTCATGCTCGGTCGGAGGGCAACCCGTTCTACACGGAGGAGCTCGTAGCCGCGGGCGGCCACGAGGGTGACGCGGGCCGCCTGCCGAGATCGCTGCGGGACATCCTGTCGGGCCGGCTCGCCGGCTTGTCGGACAACGCGCAACGCGTTCTCCGCATTGCCGCAATTGGGGGTGCGCTGACAGACGACTCGCTCCTCCTGGATGTCACCGGGTGGCCGCCCGAGGAGATCGACGAGGCCGTCCGCGAGGCGATCTCCAGACAGGTCCTCGCGGTGGACCCAAAGACGAGCACGTACCGCTTCCGCCACGCCCTGCTGGCGGAGGTGATCGACGCCGAGCTGCTTCCGGGCGAACGACGTCGCCTCCACGAGCAGGTGGCGACCTGGCAGTCCGCCGGCGGTCCCGATGGGCCGCTCCGCGGATCGCCGAGCGAGCTCGCGCTGCACTGGTTTGCGGCCGGCCGGCTCAGCGACGCGCTCGTTGCCTCCATTGCGGCGTCACGTGCCGCCACGGCTGTCTACGCCCATGCGGATGCGCTCCGCCAGGCGGAGCGGGCCGTCGACCTCTGGGACCGCGTCCCGGACGCCGCCACCACGACCGGGATGGCCAAGATCGACATGCTCGCGATGGCGGCAGATGCGGCGGGCAGCGACGGAAAGGCGTCCCGAGCCGTCGAGCTGTGGCGGCTCTCACTCGCCGAGATCGACGAAGCGACGGAGCCTAATCGGGCGGGCCTCGTGCGGTCGAAGATGGCCTACAACCTGTGGGCGACCGGCGACAGCAAGGCTGCGCTCGAGCAGCACCAGGCGGCGGTTGCGCTGGTGCCCGCCGAACCCCCGACCGTCGAGCGAGCCCGGGTCCTTGGCGGACTTGCCTCGATGTTCATGCCGACCGGCCACTACCGCGAGTCCCGCGAGCTGTGCGAGGAAGCAATCGCGACCCTGCGCGCTGCCGGCTCCCACGATGGAGAGTCGAGGTTGTTGACCGTGCTCGGCGTCGACCTCGTCGGGCTCGGCGACATCGAGGCCGGGCTCGACCATCTTCGTGTCGCGGTCCGCCTGGGCCGCGAGACCGGCGCCGTCGAGAGTCAGCTCGTCGCCCAGCACAATCTGGCGTTCTTCCTGGGCCAGACGGACCGGTTCGAGGAAGGGCTCCGTGTCGCGTCGGACGGGCTCGAGACCGCGCGCCGGATCGGGCTCGAGTGGCGATACGCCGCAGGCCTTCGGGCAAGCTCCGGCGACATCCTCCATCGGGCGGGTCGGTGGAACGAAGCGGACGTGGTCACAGCTGCCGGCCTCGAATTCGACACCGAGATCTCGGGCTGGATGTATCTCCAGACGACGCGGGTCCTGGTGCTCGCCGCTCGCGGCGAGCTCGAACTCGCGACCGAGGCGCTCGCTGCCGTGAACGCCCGCGTCAGCCCGGAGATCGATAACGACATCCGCGCTTATGCCCTGCAGGCGTCTGCCGATGTGGCCTTGCTCGACAACCGACCGCGCGACGCATTGAAGGCGGTCGAGGACGCACTCTCGGAGTTCGCGGGCAGCGACGAGCAGCTGTTGCTCGCCCCGATCCTGGTCGCCGGAATGGCGGCGGCGGCGGACCTCGCCGACCAGGGACGGGCATTCCGCCGCCCGGCGGACGTTGCGTCGGCGCGGGCGGCCGGGGCCGGTCTCCGCGAGCAGGCTCAGGCCCTTGGCTACGGGCCGGGCGCGGCGCTGGCGCCGTCAGCCGGCGCGGCCGTCGCAACGGTCGAGGCGGAGTGGACCCGACTCGACGGTAAGTCGGACCCGGATGCGTGGCTCAGGGCGGCTGCGGCGTGGTCAGCCGTACCGATGCCATACCCGGCGGCGAGATCGCTGGCCCGAGCGGGCGAGGCGATCCTGCTCGCCCGCGGCTCGCGTGAGGATGCCCGCCGACACCTCGGCGAAGCGCACGCTGCCGCAACCGAACTGGGCGCGAACCCGCTGCGGCTCGCGATCGAGTCGATCGCCACCCGGTCGCGGCTGCCCCTGGGTGCGCCGGACAACGAGGTCCCGGGCCCGGATGCGGCCCCGGAGGAGGCGGCGGTGGTGCGCGGACCAGCCGAGATCCTGGGCCTGTCGGCGCGCGAGTGGGAGGTTCTCGAGCTCGTGGCCGAGGGTCGGTCCAATGCCGAGATCGCAGACGTGCTGTTCATCAGCCCGAAGACCGCGAGTGTTCACGTCACCCACATCCTCGACAAGCTGGGGGTGAACAATCGCGTCGAGGCGGCGACAATCGCGGTCCGCGTGCAGACTGGCGCACCGGCAGAAGCCGGGCGTGCCGTTGACCAGGAAGCCGGTTAGCCGCTCCTCGCTTCCGGACGACTCCCCCGCGGGTTACGTCAACTCGTAGAAGCGTGGGTCGCTCGGCGAGACGTCGTCATCGTCGAACAAGCCGATCAGGCGCTCGGTTCGGTCGTCCCATTCGTCCCACCAGGAGTCGTCATCCTCGACAGGCTCGTGGGGGTGGTGGGCCCGGTGGACCCTGTACCCGGCGGCGCTGAGGCGTTCGATGGCCGTTGCGACCTGGCTCGGGCGGACCCCAAGGCCGACCACGGCGTGGTTGCCATCCGTGCTCAACACGTTGACGGCGTAGACGTTGATGTCATCCAGTGCGGTCGCGGCGGCACCCAGCGAGCCCGGTTCGTCACGTAGCTCAACGGCTACGGTGCGAAAGATCAGCCACGGAAGCTCTTCCTTTGCCATGACGTCGGCAAACGCCCGCAGATCGTTCTTCGGTTCCGCGCCCCAGTCGTCCTTGATCATGAGCGTGACGGGTCCGCTGTGCTTCCATTCGGCGCCACCGGTCGTCGCGATATCGATCCGACGAGCACCGAGCGCGTTTCCGAGCTTGGCGAGCCGCCCCGGCGACTTGGTTGACAGCAGGGTCGAAACGGTTCTGTGCACGGTGAACCTCCTCATGTCCTGCCGACGGCCGGTTTGGCCACGTCCGGGCGAGGGGCCTCAGGCGGGCTCCCAGAAGCGCGGGTCGTCCTTGTCGATACCGGGGTCGTCCCACAGCGGAAGCAGCCGCAGCGTCCGTTCGTCCCACTGGTCGATGTCGTCGGGCTCGTCGGGGTGCTTCTTGCGATTCGCCGTGTAGTGCTTGTCCTTGAGGCGCGCCACGGCTTCGTCGGCCTGATCCGGTTGAAACGCGAGGTCGACGACGGCCCGGTTGCCATGCGGCTTGCGAACGAGCACCCCGTAGATGTTCAGGTCGCCGACCACCTCGGCCGCGTCACCGAGGGAACCCGGCACGTCGTTGAGCTCGACGCTTACGGTCGCGAAGCTCAACCACGGTACGTGGAGGTCGTTGCAGACCGTCGCAAAGCGGTCCATCGCATCGCGCCCGTCCTCCCGCAGCACCAGACAGAGCGGACCGTCGTGGACCCATTCGGCGCCGCCGATCTCCTCGATGTCGAGGTCCGCCGCCCCGAGCGCCTTGCCGAACTCGGCAAGCTTTCCCGGCGAACCGCCGGCGGACACGAGCGCGCTCAGCGTCTTGTGCATGGCGTGCGTCCCTCCTGATCGTGGTCACGAGCCAGCGAGCGGGCGGCTCGTTACCGCGGATGCCGGCCGATCGTACACCGCTGTTCAGCGGCGCCGCGCGGCCTATGATTGCGCGCGCAATGGCCGGGACGCTCTCGAGCCCGATCCTGATCGGGCGGGACACGGCGATGAGCCCGCTGACCGCCGCCTTCGAGCGGTCGATGGCGGGCGAGCCGCATGTCGTGCTCGTCGCCGGCGACGCCGGGCTCGGCAAGACCCGCCTCGTCGCGGAATTCGGCACCAACGCCGAGGCCGAGGGCGCGCGCGTGCTTGTCGGAGCGTGTCTCGACCTGCGAGGGGACGGCATTCCATACGGCCCCTTCCTCGACGCGTTCCGGGCGCTCGGGGCGGCCATCGGCCCCGAGGCCCTCGGCGAGCTGCTGGGTCCGGTTGGGGTGGAGCTGGCGACGCTCGTTCCGGCACTCGGGCGCTACATCGGCGCCACACCGGAGGCGATCGCGGAGCTCGGAGAGCCGGCGAAGCGCTTCGAGGCAGACCAGGCTCGGCTGTTCGAGCTGGTCCTGGGCGTGCTGGAACGCCTGGCCGCGGATCGTCCGATCGTGCTCGTCCTCGAGGATCTTCACTGGAGCGATCCGGCCACGCGGGACCTGCTCGACTTCGTCGTCCGCCGCATGGTCGGGACCCGCCTGCTCCTGATCGGGACATTCCGGACCTCCGACCTCGAGCCGGGGCACGAGCTGCTCGCCTACTTCGCGAACCTCGAGCGCCTGCCAGGCGTCGTGCGCGTGGACCTGCAGCCGCTCGATGCGGCCGAACAGCGCGCTCAGCTGAGGGCGATCCTCGGACGGCCCGTTCCGCGCCGCCTGGCCGAGGAGATCCATGAGCGCTCCGAGGGCAACCCGTTCTTCGCCGAGGAACTGCTCGCGACGTCCGGCGACGAGAATGGCGATGGCGCCTCGAGAGGCATCCCCCGGTCGCTGCGCGACATCCTGCTTGCCCGGATCGGGGTCACCCGCCCTTCGGCGCGCGGTGCGATGCGTGTCATCGCGGTGGCAGGCCACCTGGCCGACGACGACGTGATCACCTCGATCACCGGGCTGCCGACGGAAGAGCTCGAAGAAGGCCTCCGGGACGCGATCGAGCGGCAGGTCCTCACGGTTGATCAGCGCACCGGAACGTATCGCTTTCGGCATGCGCTCGTCGCCGAGCTCGTCTACAACGACCTCCTCCCGGGCGAGCGACGGCGGCTCCACGGTGCGGTCGCCGAGTGGCTCGAAGCCCGGCCCGGCGCGGCCGTGGCCGAGCTCGCACACCACTGGTTCGCGGCGCGGCGTGCGGTGGAGGCCGTCCCCGCCTGCCTTGCGGCCGCCCGCGCGGCGTCCGCGGTGTATGCGCACGTCGATGCCCTCCGCGACCTCGAGCGCGTGATCGACTTCTGGTGGGACGTGCCCGACCCCGAGACGCTCACCGGAATGAGCACGGTCGATCTGCTGATCCTCGCCGCCGATGCCGCGGATCGGGCGAGCCAGAATGCCCGCGCGCTCCAGCTGGCGGACCAGGCCCTCCAGCTTGTCGACGAGGCTGTCGAGCCTGTCCGGGCAGCCATGATCCATGACCGACGGGCGCTCTTCCTGTGGGCGCTCGGCGAGAGCCACGCATCCCTTGATGCCCGGATGCGTGCGATGGAGCTCGTCCCCGGCGACCCGCCGTCTGTCGAGCGAGCCGTCGTCCTCGGTGGCCTCGCCTCGGCGCACCTGCAGTTCGGGCGGTATCGCGAGTCGCGCGAGCTCGCCGAGGAGGCGCTCGGGGTCCTGCGGTCCATGGACTCCCGCGAGGGCGAGGCGCGGTTGCTGAACATCCTTGGCGCCGATCTCGTTGCGCTCGGCGAGACCGACGCGGGCGTGGATCGACTCCGCGAGGCCGTCGCCGTCGCTCGCGACCACGCTCCCGTCGAGTCACTGGTCGGCATCGAACACAACCTCAGCTACTACCTCGCCGTCAGCGACCACCTCGAAGAAGCGCTCGAGGCGACCGGAGAGGCGATCGCGGATGCGAAGCGAACCGGTCTCGAGCGCAAGTACGGCGCGGGCCTCATGGCGATCCGGGGCGAGATCCTGTATCGGCTGGGACGGTGGCAGGAAGCGGCCGATGTCACGAAGGCGGCCCTCGAGCTGGAGACCGAGGCGGCGCGGTTGATCTTCCTGCTGTCCATCCGGTCCCTGCTCCTCGCGGCGCGTGGCGAGCAGATTGCGCTCTCGGAGGCACTGAAGCTGGCGAGCGATCTGCCCGCGAGCGACATCGACCCGGACGTCAGGGCGTATCACCTGTGGGCGATCGCCGAGGAGGCCCTCCTGCTGGATCGCCCGGCCGATGCGATGCGCGCCGTCGAGGAGGCGTTCGGTCTGTTCGCTGATTCCGATGAGCAGCTCCAGATGGGCCCGCTGCTCGTCGTCGCGTCGACGGCCGCGGCCGACCTCGCCGACAAGGGGCGAGCGTGGCGGTCGGAGGCTGACGTCGGCATGGCCGAGACGTCGGCGGCGAGCCTGCTCGAGATCGCCCGCCGACTGGCCGCGGCACCCGGGGCCACGCCATCGCTCCTTGCGGCCGCTGCGCATGCCGAGGCGGAGCACAGCCGTACCGTCGGCCGATCGGATCCCGACGCGTGGATTCGGGCCGCGGCAGCGTGGGAGTCCGTGCCCATGCCCTACCCTGCGGCACGCTCGCGCGCTCGCGCGGGTGAGGCCCTCCTGCTCGCACGCAGGTCACGTGACGATGCGAGCCGGTTGCTGGCAGAGGCTGCGGCCACCGCACGTGAGCTCGGCGCGGCGCCGTTGCTCGAAGCGGTGATCGCGGTCGCCCGCCGGGCGCGCCTGCCGGTCGACGTCGGTCCGCGGGATGCGCCCGGCGAGTCAGAGGATCAGCTGGCCTCCGGGCCCGCCGAAGAAGCGCCGCGCTCGCCGGCCGAGATCCTGGGCCTGTCGGCCCGGGAGTGGGAGGTCCTGGAGCTGGTCGCCGCTGGTCGGTCGAACGCCGAGATCGCAGAAACGCTGTTCATCAGCCCGAAGACGGCCAGCGTCCACGTCACCCATATCCTCGACAAGCTGGGCGTGAACAACCGCGTCGAGGCAGCGACGATCGCGGTGCGGGTGGGCGCGGGCGAGCCGCGCCCGGACCGCTAGCCGATCGTTCCCCCCGGCGCTTCCTACTCCGCGTGCGGGATGACCGCGATCCCGGCGTCTTGCAGCGCCCGCTCGGCCTGCTCGACCTCGCCCGGGTCGAACCCCAGGCCGACGTGGGCGGTGTTCACGCCGAAAGCCATCATCACGATGCTGCGGATGTTGAAGCCCTGGACCGCGTCGGCTGCCTTCCTGAGCTCCCCGATCTCGTTTGGCAGCTCGATCTGGATGTTCGAGGCGACCTCGACATTCGCCAGCCCAAGGCCGGTGAGCTCGTCGACCACGCTGCCCACCGTCCCCGAGTCTTCCGGGTCGATGAGGATCGACAGGACGCCGGTCTCGGTTTGACCGACAACACCTTCACCGCCCCCAATCGCGAGGATGTTGACGTCCAGGCCCTCGAGCTTCTCCGTGATCCGGGATAGATCTCCGGCCGAGCCGACGGCCGTCGCCTTCACCACCACGTGCGGCATGGCATCACCCTCCTGCCACCGGGCGGTGCGGCGGGGACGGGTCGCCTAAGCCCGGCGAGGATCGGATGCTACACCTGAGCGCAAGGGGTTCTGTCTCGCTCGAACGGCCGCGGGGGACCTACACGACCCGGAGATCGAGGATCCGCCTCGCGATCACGAGCCGCTGGACCTGGCTGGTCCCCTCCCCGATCTCGGTCAGCTTCGCGTCGCGCATGAACCGCTCGACCTTGTACTCCTCGACGTAGCCGTACCCGCCGTGGATCTGGATGCCGTTGTTCGTCGCTCGCGAGCTGACCTCCGAGGCGAACAGCTTCGCCTGGGCAGCCGCCAGCGAGTAATCACGGCCCTGGTCCTTGAGCCAGGCCGCCCGCCAGACCATCTGGCGCGCCGCCTCGATCTCGGTCGCCATGTCGGCGACCATGAACGCGACGCCCTGGAAGCTGCCGATCGGCCGGCCGAACTGCTGCCGTGTCTGGGCATAGGGGATCGACGCGTCGAGCGCCGCCTGGGCCAGCCCGACGGCGAGCGCCCCGATCGAGATCCGACCGCCGTCGAGGATCTTGAGGAACGTCCGGAAGCCGTCGCCCTTCGGGCCCAGCATGTTGGCGGCCGGCACGCGCGCCCCGTCGAAGATCAGCTCGCCCGTCGCGGAGGCATGGAGACCCAGCTTCTCCTCGAGCCGCCCGACGCTGAATCCGGGCGTGTCGGCCGGCACGATGAACGCGCTGATCTCGGCGTCGCCCTTGTCGGTCGTGCCGGTCCGGGCCGTGACGATGTACGTCCCGGCCTGGCCGGCGTTCGTGATGAAGCGCTTGCCGCCGTAGAGGACCCAAGACCCGTTGTCACCGGACTCCAGCTCCGCGGTCGTCCGCGTCCCGCCGGCATCCGAGCCGGCGCCCGGCTCAGTGAGCCCGTAGCCGCCGAGGACCTTGCCGCTCGCCATCGGCACGAGAAAGCGGTCCTTCTGCTCCTTCGTGCCGGCAAGGTGGAGCGGCCCGCAGCCCAGGCTCGTGTGCGCCGCGACGATCAGGCCGAGCGAGCCCCAGACCCGGCCGATCTCCTCGATCGCGATCGCGTACGCGAGCGTGTCGAGGCCGGCGCCGCCTTCGTCCTCCGGGATCGGGATCCCGAGCCAGCCCATCTCGCCGAGCCGCTTGACGACTTCGACCGGAAACCTACGCTCGCGCTCGTGCTCATCGACGACGGGCGCCACCTCCTTGACCATGAAGTCGCGGATCGTCTTGCGCAGCAGGTCATGCTCGGGCGAGAGGTCGAGGTCCATGAGGCGAGCGTAGCACCGGCGCCGTCCCGGCTCTGCGCTGCCGATGGTCGAGTGCTAGCCTTCGGAAATGGCCGGGCCGGACACCGAGGCACCCGTCATCGTCGCCTCCGCGCCACCGTTGTCGCCTGCCGCCTTGGGCGCTCGCACCGGCGGCGGGAATGGGTCGTCGACGCTCCGGCGCGACATCCTGATCGAGCTGCGACGCTCGGGTGCGACGTCGCCGGAGCAGCTCGCGGTCACGCTCGGGGCGAGCCGAACGGGCGTCCTCCAGCAGCTCCGCTCGCTCCAGGCCGCGGGTCTCGTCGACCGCCGGACGCTGCGCCATGGCGTCGGCCGGCCGCGCCACCTGTACGACGTCACGCCGGATGCCCAGGTCGCCTTTCCCTCGAACTACGACGGCCTTGCGGCGGGGCTGCTCGCAGCGATCGGGATCGTCGGTGGCGACGACCTCGTCGCGGAGGTGTTCGACGCCCGCCGGAAGCTGATCGCTGCGCAAATGAAGGAGCGGCTCCACGAGCGTTTCCCGGATGGCGCGCCGCTCGAGGAGCGCGTCCGCGAGCTGGCGGTGATCCAGGATGAGCAGGGCTACCTGTCGAGCGCGGTGATCGGCGCTGACGGCACGATCCGGCTTCAGCAGTGCAACTGCGCGATCTTCGGGGTCGCCACCGTGTCGACGTCGCCTTGTGACGCGGAGCTGGCGTTGTTCAAGGACGTCCTCGGCGCCGAGGTCGTGCGGGAGAGCCACATCGCGTGCGGCGACCGAAGCTGCACGTACCGGATCTCGGAGGCGTAGCCCGAGCCACGTCTCCGCGCGGGTCTGTTACCGCTGGCCGAACAACCGGCGGGGGAACGCCCCGAATCGCATGCTCGGTCGTCGCTTGGTACCGCTGGCCGAACAACCGGCGGGGGAACGCCCCGAATCGCGTGCTCGGTCGTCGCTTGTTACCGCTGGCGGAACAAGGGGCGGGGGAATGGCCCGAATCGCGTCTTCGGTCGTCGCTTGTTACCGCTGGCGGAACAACCGGCGGGGGATACGGCCCGAATCGCGTGCTCGGTCGTCGCTTGTTACCGCTGGCGGAACAAGGGGCGGGGGAATGGCCCGAATCGCGT
>DASUFO010000077.1:0-16692 GCA_036274475.1 Candidatus Limnocylindrales bacterium | reverse complement strand
GCCCTCGGTCAGCTCGCCCTCGCCCGGCTGGACCGGGCCGCGCTGGACCGGCAGGCCCGCCCGTTCCCAGGCATCCATCCCACCGGCCACGTTGACGACGTCCGTCCGTCCGGCACGCGAGAGGTAGCCGGTCACGGCGGCCGATCGGCTGCCCGTATGGCAGACGACCAGCAACGGCCGATCGACCGGCAGGTCAGCGATCCGGTTCATGAACGACGACGTCGGCACGAGGAACGCGCCGGGCGCCCGGACCGCAGCGAACTCGGCCGGCTCGCGCACGTCCAGCAGGACCGGATGCCCGGGATCCTCGCGCAGGCGGCGCGCGGCCTCGGTGACGTCGATGGTCGGGATCGGCGGCGGTTGTCCGGTCATGGCTGCCTCGTCGTACGGTGGAGGATCGGGGCCTCGAGCGTCGGGGCGGAGGGGTGGGCGGCGAGGTCGGCGAGCCTGACGTCGATGTCGGCGAGCAGGGCCGGGAGGTCCACGCCCGCCGCATTCTCCCTCTGACCGCCGGCCAAGGCCTCGTCGAGCAGCCGCCGTGCGCCCGCGAGGTTGCGATCGATCCCTGCAGGATTGCCACGAACGTCGTGGACGTAGGCCGCGGCGACCTTGATCAGGCCCTGCAGCAGCGCCCGCTCCGCCGGGTCGTGGCTCCCCATCCAGGCGGGTTCGAGGTCCTCGTGCGCCTCGAAGAAATCGCCCCGGTCGTAGGCGGCCAGCCCGGCCTCGACGGCAGCCCGGCGGGTCTCCGGCGGCAGCGGACGGTAGGCCTTGGCTCGGCCGTCGCGCCCGACGATGCGCGCCGGCCCGGTCGTCACTGCAGCTCGTCGAGCGGGCGCCGGCCGGCGAAGCCCGTGTCGAGGTCGTGCCAGAACCCGATCGACTGTTCGCCGCGCTGCCAGCACAGCCAGATCTGGCGGCCGGACACGAGCGCCGGGAAGTCGACGAGCCCGTGCTCGATGTCGCGGAGGGTCAACCCGAGGGCATCGATGCGCGCGACGCCCGCCGCCATCTGGTCGATCAGGCCCTGCATCCGGAGCCGGGTGAGCCGCAGCTCGTCGACCGCCACGACATCACGGTCGGTCTCGCGCTCCCTGCCCTCGTCCGGCCCTTCGCGTTCCGGCTCGCCGTCGCCACCGCCGGTCCCGGCCAGCACCTGGTCGCGCAGGCGGACCAGGTCGGCACGTTGCTCCGCGAGCACCGACAGGATCCCGTCGAGCTCCGGTATGGCCGCGTTGGCGGCGTCGAGGTCGTAGTAGCGGGTCATCGAGCACGATTCTAGACCCTCGGTCGCCTATCATCGGTTCACGCCTCTCCGGGCCGGTGCCGGAACCCCGCCGAGGCCTCGGCTGGAGGAACCGAATGCGTCGAGTCTTCCTGTGGGCCGCCCGGAACCGGTGGTTGAAGGAACGCCTGCCGCGATTGCCGTTCATGAACCGTGCCGTGCGCCGGTTCATGCCGGGCGAGACGCTTGACGAGGCCCTGGCCGCGGCGCTGCCGCTGCAGGCCGCGGGCATCGGGACGATGTACACGCGGCTCGGCGAGAACCTCGAGCGCGTCGAGGAGGCCGACGAGGTCGCGGCCCACTACATCGAGGTCATCGACCGGATCAAGGATGCGGGACTCGACGGCGAGATCTCGGTCAAGCCGACCCAGCTCGGGCTCGATCTCGACGCCGACCTGTGCCTCGAGCACCTCGTCCGGATCGCGGAGCATGCCTCGGCGGCCGGTTCCTACCTCTGGATCGACATGGAGGGCAGCGACTACACCGACGCGACGATCGAGCTGTACGAGCGCCTCCGTGCGACGCAGCCCAGGACCGGGATCTGCCTCCAGGCGTACCTGCGCCGGACTGCCGCCGACATCAAGCGCCTCCAGCCGCTCGATCCGGCGATCCGCCTCGTCAAGGGCGCCTACGACGAGCCCGAGGCGATCGCCTATCGGGCGAGCCGCCAGGTCGACACCAACTACGTCGGGCTGGCGGTCAACTTCCTGCTCGACGGTCGGGGCCGTCCGATCCGCCTCGGCCTCGGCACGCACGACGTCGACCTGATCCAGCAGATCGCCGACGCCGTGGGCAGCGCGGGCATCGGCAGGGACGCGTTCGAGATCGAGATGCTCTACGGGATCCGGAGCGACCAGCAGTTCCGCCTGGCGAAGGAGGGCTATCGCGTCCAGTGCCTCATCGCCTACGGTGCGTACTGGTATCCGTGGTACATGCGGCGCCTCGCCGAACGGCCCGCCAACGTGTGGTTCGCCTTGCGCCAGCTGCTGCCCTGATCGGAGGTCCACCATGCGCGTCGCGGCGAGGATGCAGACCATCGGAACGGAGAGTGCGTTCGAGGTCTCGGCTCGCGCCCGCGCGCTGGAGGCCACCGGTCGATCGATCATCCATCTCCAGATCGGCGAGCCCGATTTCGACACGCCGGCGAACGTCCGGGCCGCGGCCAAGGCCGCGCTTGACGAGGGGGCGACGCACTACCCTCCGTACCCGGGGATCCCGGCCCTGCGTGAGGCGATCGCCGCCGACGCGACGGCACGCAAGGGGTTTCCGGTCGATCCCTCGCGGGTCTTCGTCACGGTCGGCGGCAAGGGCGTGATGCTCTACGCGATCCTGGGGCTGATCGACCCGGGCGACGAGGCGATCGTGCCCGATCCCGGCTATCCGATCTACGAGTCGCTCGTCCGGTTCGTTGGCGGCACGCCGATCCCGATCCCGATCCGCATGGAGCACGACTTCCGGCTCGACGTCGAGGAGCTCGCGTCGCTCATCACGCCCCGGACGCGGATGCTCGTGATCAACTCGCCCGCGAACCCGACCGGCGGCGTCCTCACGCGCGGCGATATCGAACGGATCGCGGAGCTGGCCCAGCGCCACGACCTGGTCGTCCTGACGGACGAGATCTACGGCCGGATCGTCTATGACGGCGTCGAGCACGTGTCGCTCGCGTCCCTGCCCGGCATGGCCGAGCGGACGATCGTGCTCGACGGCTTCAGCAAGACGTTCGCGATGACCGGCTGGCGCCTGGGCTACGCGATCGTGCCGCCGTCACTCGTCGCGATGTACAGCCAGCTGATCATCAACACGATCAGCTGCGCGCCGACGTTCGCCCAGGTTGGCGCCGTCGAGGCGCTGCGCGGGCCGCAGGCACCGGTCGACGCGATGGTCGAGGAGTTCCGCGCGCGGCGCGACCTCATCGTCGATGGCCTGAACGCGATCCCGGGGGTCCGGTGCCTTCGGCCGAGCGGCGCGTTCTACGCTTTCCCGGACGTCTCCGGGACCGGCCTCAATGGTGCCGAGCTCGCGGATCGACTGCTCCAGGAGGCAAATGTCTGCGTCCTCGCCGGGACGTCGTTCGGCGGGGTCGGTGTCGACCACGTCCGGATCTCGTACGCCAACTCCCGCGAGAACATCGCCCGGGCACTGGAGCGGATCGGGGCGTTCGTCGCCGGTCTGCCGGCCGGGGCGGGCGCCGGAGCGATCGCCCGGTGAGCCGGCCGCGGGTCTTCATCGCGCGGCGGATCCCCGACGAGGGCATCGCCCCGATCGAGGCCGTCGCCGACGTCACCGTCTGGCACGACGAGCTGCCGCCACCCCGCGCGGCTCTGCTCGACTCGGTCGCCGGCTGCGAGGGCGTCCTGACGTTGCTCACGGATCGCGTCGACGACGAGTTCCTCGACGCCGCGGGGCCCGGGCTCAAGGTCGTCTCGAACTACGCCGTCGGCTTCGACAACGTCGACGTCGCGGCCTGTACCCGTCGCGGGATCCCGGTCGGCAACACGCCGGGCGTCCTGACCGACACCACCGCGGACCTCGCGTTCGCGCTGCTCCTCGCGGCGGCGCGTCGCCTGCCCGAAGGCGACCGCTACGTCCGCGACGGGAAGTGGAAGACGTGGGGCCCGCTGCTGCTTCTCGGGCCAGATGTTCACGGGGCGACGCTCGGGATCGTCGGTTTCGGGCGGATCGGCCAGGCGGTCGCGCGGCGCGGGATGGGCTTCGGGATGGAGATCCTCTATCACGACGTCCAGCGAGCCGCGGCGGGCGTCGAGACCGCGTACGACGCCACGTTCCTGCCGCTCGAGGAGCTGCTCGCACGGAGCGACTTCGTGTCGCTCCACGTCAACCTCACCGAGGAGACGCGCGGCCTCATCAACGCCGAGAAGCTGTCGTGGATGAAGCCGACGGCGATCCTCGTGAACACGTCGCGCGGCCCGGTCGTCGACCACCTGGCACTCGCCGACGCCCTGCGGGCGGGGACGATCGCCGCTGCGGGCCTCGACGTCACGGATCCCGAGCCGATCCCGGTCGACCACCCGCTCGTCGGGCTCGAGAACTGCCTGATCGTGCCGCACATCGCGTCGGCGTCGCGGGCGACGCGGGCGAAGATGGCCGAGATGGCGGCGGCGAACGTCCTTGCCGGCCTGCGCGGCGAGCGGCTCCCGACGCCGGTCAACCCCGAGGTCTACGGCTCCCGCTGAGAATCAATCGGCCGGCCCGAAGGCCGGCCGATGTCCGTTCTCGCTAGAGCGCCCTAGCTCGTCGCCGGGGGCTCCTCGGCGGGCGGCGGGGGCGGCGGTGCCGCCGGAGCGGGCGCAGGGGTCGGAGGCGGTGCCGCCGGGGCGGCAGCCGGTGCGGCGGCGGCTGGAGCGGCCGCAGGGGCCGTCATCGCCGCCTGGGCCGCGGCGTTGGCCGCCTGGAGCTGCTCCATCGCCGCGCGCTGCTCAGGCGTCAAGCGCGACATCTCGCTCTCGTAGAAGTGGTTCCGGACGCCCGGATAGTTCAGGTACATGAAGATCAGGAGCGCGAGCAGCCAAGGAATCGTCTCGGCCTCGAGCGACGACCCGAACAGGACCTCGAAGAAGCCCCAGATGAACGTGAACAGGGCGATGAAGTTACCGAAGCTCCACGCGTAGGCGCGGACGTTCCAGAAGCCCGCGGCCACCCAGAACCAGATCAGCGCGAGGATCGCGCACCAGAAGATCTGACCCCACTGCGGCTCCGAGAACGAGATTTCCTTGCCGATGAATGTCCAGTTCGCGATGCCCGCGAACACGAGAATCCGCCAGATCTGGTACAGGCCCGCCAACCCCGCCCCGAGGGCAAGCAAGGTAACGCCGATAGGTCGCTGCATCCGGTTTCCCACCTCCACGCTTGATCCAACACACGGCCCCTTCGGCACACAGCGAGCCGCGGCGGGCACATCCTACGCCCGCGCGTCACGGAATTTGCGCCGATCCCGCCCGTTCGCAGGTTCGACCGGCGGTCGCCCCACAGGCCGCCCGTAGAATTGGCCGCCGGGGCCGGTAGCTCAGTGGTAGAGCAGGGGACTTTTAATCCCTGTGTCGTGGGTTCGATCCCCACCCGGCTCGCCAGGCCCCACCCGAGGTCACGCCGCCAGCCGTGGACGAGAACCGATCCAACCGAACGGGACACCAGGCAGACGAGCCGGCGCCGAGCCGTCGAGCGCTCTGGAGCCGCCGGATCGCGACTGCGGTGCTCGTCCTCTTCGTGGCGTTTCTCGTGCTGAACGTCGCCGTGGTGCTGGCGCTGATCCTGCGCAATCTCGGGCCGGGCGGCGGGCCGTTCGGGGGCTAGCCTCCCGGAACGTTTAGCCGGCGGATGGCGCGCGAGACCCCCGAACCGATTTCACCGCCGGGGGACGATGTCATGGCTCGGGGGCCTCGTCCCTGGGAACGATTGGAAGCGATGCGCGTTAGGTTCGGATCGCGATCACTTGATCGTGACGCTCGCCGACGCGAGGCTCTTGCCCGCCGCGCTCTTGAACGAGATCAGGTAGCTGCCCGGGGTGAACGACTGCGGCGTCAGGTCGACGCCGACGGTCGTGCCGTTCGCGCCGGCCGAAGGTGGCAGCGTCGCCTTGACCGAGCCGTTGATCTCGATCGTGATCTTCAGGTCCGAGGGGTCACGCGGCGTGAGCAGCGTCGCAACCGCGACGAGCGGACTGTCCGCGGTGAACGTCGTCGCCCGGTCGTAGATGTACATCGTCGACGAGTCGTAGGCCGTCCCGAACCAGACCGCCGTGATCGGCGGGAGTGCCTCCTCGAGCGTGGTGCCGGGGCCACCGACGACGCCCGCCGCGCCGCCACCGCCACCTCCGCCGCCTCCGCCCGAATCGCCGCACGCCGCGACTGCCGCCGCGAGCACCAGCGTCAGGAAAAGCGCTCCGAGCGCCCGCATCATGTCGGTCCTCCTGCTGCCGGACAGTGGATCGTTCGGGACAGGGTAGCGTGACCGCTGCCTCGTTTGTCGGGAATTCGAGCACAGGTCGGGTGTGGTTTCCTTCGCGGATGACGATGCGGGTGGAGCAGTTCCCGGACGCCCCGGCGATGCTGGAGCGTGCCGGTGCCTTCCTGGCGGCCCGCGAAGCCGAGCACAACCTGCTGTTCGGCATCCTCGACTCGCTGTCTCGCGACCCGACCGTCTCGGACGGTCCGCCGTACCTGGCTGTGGTCGTGGAGAACGACGACGTCGTCGCCGCGTGCCTCCGAACGCCGCCGCGCCAGCTGGTCCTCTCGGAGATCGACGACCTGACCGCGCTCGCCCCGATCGTCGACCACCTGGTGGCGTCCAACGACGACGTGCCGAGCGTCGTGGGTCCAGTCGCGGCGGCGCGGGCATTCGCCGAGCAGTGGACCGCCCGGACGGGAGCGGCCCATCGCCTCCGGCTGTCGGAGCGGGCGTTTCGGCTCTCGACCGTCACGCGACCACGCGCGACCGCGGGATCGATGCGGCTGGCGGCGGGTGGCGACTTCGACCTGCTCGTCGACTGGCTTCTGGCGTTCGTCAAGGAGGCGCTCCCGGACGAGGTCGATTCGCGCTCCGATGCCGAGACCGTCGTTCACCGCTGGCTCGATGTCGGAACCAAGCGGAATTACCTCTGGGAGGTCGCTGGCGAGCCCGTGTCGTGGGCCGGTGTGGGCGGTCGGACGCCGAACGGGACACGGGTCGGGCCCGTCTACACGCCGCCGGAGCACCGCGGTCGCGGCTACGCGAGTGCCCTGGTGGCGGCTGCGTCGCAGGCCCAACTGGACGAGGGCCTCCAGTTCTGCTTCCTCTTTACGGACCTCGCGAACCCGACGGCGAACCACATCTACCAGGCGATCGGCTACGAGCCGGTGACCGACATCGACGTCTACGCCTTCGGCTGACGCCGTTTCGCACCCGAGCCGCCACCGAATCGCACGGCTTCCGTCGCCGCCCGGGCCCGCGACCCCGCCCGGTCGCTCCTCGCAGACTCGCGTCAGCGACCGCAGCGGAGTGGAGGACGAGATGCGACGTCGACCGATCCGGGGCCTCGTGGCCGGCCTGTTGATGGCGATGGCCCTGCCTTCGCTGGCCCTTGCCGCCGACGACGCGGCCGCCCCGATCGACAGCGGCGACACCGCCTGGCTGCTCGTCGCGACCGCCCTCGTCATGGTCATGCTGCCGGGCCTCGCGCTGTTCTACGGCGGCCTCGTCCGGCGCAAGAACGTCCTCTCGACGATCATGCACAGCTTCTTCGGCCTGGCCCTCGTGTCCGTGATCTGGGTGCTGATCGGGTTCTCGCTCGCGTTCGCGCCCGATGCCAACCTCTTCGGGATCCCGGGCATCGTCGGCGGACTCGACTTCGCGGGGTTCATGAACGTCGGCTTGGAGCCCTCGGCGAGCTACGGCACGACGATCCCGTTCGTGTTGTTCGCCGCGTTCCAGCTGATGTTCGCGGCGATCACGCCGGCGCTGATCACGGGGGCCTTCGCGGAGCGGAAGCGCTTCGCGAGCTTCGTCATCTTCACGATCCTGTGGTCGGTCCTCGTCTATTCGCCGATCGCGCACTGGGTGTGGGCAGCCGATGGCTGGCTCTACCAGCTGGGCGCGCTCGACTTCGCGGGCGGCACGGTCGTCCACGCCTCGTCCGGCGTCTCGGCGCTGATCGTCGCGCTGCTGATCGGCCGGCGGGTCGCGAACGGCGACCGGATGGAGCCCCACGACATCCCGATGACGGTCCTCGGGGCGGGCCTCCTCTGGTTCGGCTGGTTCGGGTTCAACGCAGGCTCCGCGCTGGCCGCGAACGGTCTCGCCGCGAACGCGCTGCTCGTCACGAACACCGCCGCCGGCGCGGCGACGATCACGTGGGTCCTCGCGAGCTACGCCCACAAGCGCAAGGTCTCGGTTCTGGGAGCCGCGTGCGGGGCGGTCGCCGGACTCGTGGCGATCACGCCGGCGTCGGGCTTCGTCACCGCCGGCGGGGCGCTGATCATCGGCCTCGTCGTCGGTGGCCTGTGTTACGGCGCGACGCTCCTCCGCGAGCGGCTCAAGGTCGACGATGCGCTCGACGTGTTCGCGGTCCACGGCGTCGGCGGGACGTTCGGGGCCGTGGCGACCGGGATCTTCGCCACGACGCTAATCAACCCGCTCGGGCGGGGCCTCATCGATGGCAACCCCCAGCAGGTCGTCACCCAGATCGTTGCCGTGGGCGCCACGATCGCCTACGCCGTCGTGGCGACCTTCGTGATCGTGAAGCTCGTCGACCTCGTCCTCGGGATCCGCGTCCCGAAGAGCGAGGAAGAGGTCGGGCTCGACCTGGCCGTCCACGGCGAGGTGGCGTACCAGAGCTGACCGCGCCGGCCGAACTGCCGGCCGAATCGACGACCGCTCGAATGCCGGGCGGTCGTCGGCCACTCCACCGTCGCAGGGAGACGTCGATGGCCCGTCCCCGTCGCCAGGACTACCCGCTCTACGATCCGTCGTTCGAGCACGACGCGTGCGGCGTCGGGTTCGTCGCGGACGCGGGCGGGCGGAACCGCGAGCGGGTCCTTCGGCTGGCGCTCGACGGGCTGGCCGCGCTCGGGCATCGCGGGGCGTTCGGGGCGGATGGCGAGTCGAGCGACGGTGCGGGGATCGCACTCCCGCTCGAGGCTCCGTTGCTGGAGCTCCTGGCGGGCGGCGCCGCGGGGGCAGACCGACCGGCGATTGGGATGCTGTTCCTGCCGCGCAGCCGGGTTCGCGCCGCGCGAGCGCGGGCACTCGTCTGCGAGGCGCTCCAGACCGAGGCGCTGACCGTGGCCGTGTGGCGTCGCGTGCCGGTCGACCCTGCCGCGCTCGGCGCCGAGGCGGCAGCCTCGCGGCCGAACGTCGTCCAGGCGGTCATTCCGCGGCCGGCTGGCCTCTCCGATCCCGACTTCGAGCGCCGCCTGGTGCTCGCTCGCCGACGCTTGGAAACCGCGGCCCGCGCCGCCGGTCTCGACGACCTCTCGGTCCCGTCGATGTCGTGCCGGACGGTCATCTACAAGGGCCTCGTCGCCGGCGCTCGCCTGGCGACGTTCTACCCGGATCTCGCGCGGCAGATCCCGCTGAGCTACGCGCTGTTCCACCAGCGGTACGCGACGAACACCCAGCCGACCTGGCGGCTCGCTCAGCCATTCCGCTCGATCGCCCATAACGGCGAGATCGACACGGTTCGCGGCAATCGCGAGCAGGTTCGGGGCCGGACTGGGGACGCGGTGACGGGCCGAGCAGCCGCCGTGGCGCAGGCGCTGGTCGACGCGGGTCCGCTCCTCTCGCCGGAGGGTTCCGACTCCCAGTCGCTCGACGAGATGGTCGAGCTGCTCGTCGCGACCGGCTGGGACCTGGGTTCCGCGCTGCTCGCCTCGATGCCCGAGGCGTCGTCCCTGCGCCGAGCGCCGCATCCCCATGTCGCGACGCTCCGACGCGGGACCGCCGGGCTGCTCGCCCCCTGGGACGGGCCGGCGGCGATCGCGTTCTCGGACGGGCGCGTCGTCGGCGCGATCCTCGACCGCAATGGCCTGCGACCGGCGGCCTTCGCGGTCACGTCCGATCGGCTTGTCGCGCTCGCCTCTGAGGCCGGGGCGATCCCCCTGCCCGCCTCCGCCACGGTCCGACGGGGGCGCCTCGGGCCCGGCGAGATGCTGCTCGTCGATCCGCACCGGAAGGCGATCTTCGAGGACGCCGAGGCGAAGGCGCACCTCCTCCGCCGCCTGCCGATCCACGATGCCCCCCGGCCGGCCCACGTCGACCGGACACCGGCCGCGGGCGCCGGCGCGACCCCTTCGTCGCTCCGCTACCTCGCCGGGCTCGACGCCGAGAAGGCCCGCCTCGACATCAAGACGATGGTCCTCGAGGCCCACGAGCCGCTCTGGTCGATGGGCGACGACACGCCGACGCCGGGCCTCGGCCGGGTCGATCGGCCGGTCGCGGATCACCTCCGCCAATCGTTCGCCCAGGTGACGAATCCGCCGATCGACCCGGAGCGCGAGAAGGCCGTCATGGACCTGCGGGTCGACCTCGGCCGGCGGCCGGCGCTGCTCGGCGGTCCGCCCCGCATCGGGCGGCAATCGCGGACGGTCCGGCTGGCTCGGCCGGTCGTCGCGGACGCCGATGGCCTGCTCGAGGCGTTCCGCGGCCGTGTCAGGACTCTCGACGCGACCTGGAACGCGGCGTCCGGGGCAGGCGGCCTCGCGGCGTCGCTCGATCACCTTGGCGCCGAGGCCGTCGCCGCCACCCGAGCCGGCGCGGAGCTGCTCGTCCTCTCGGACCGGTCGTTCTCGATCGATCGACCGCCGATCCCCTCGATCCTCGCGATCGGCGCCGTCAACACCGCGCTCACTGACGCAGGCCTCCGCGGGCGAGCCGACATCCTCGCCCACGTATCGGATGTCCTCGACGTCCACGCGCTCGCCATGGCCCTCGCGGTCGGCGCGACGGCGGTCGTGCCGTGGCTCGCGGTGGAGCTCGCGATCGAGACGGCCGGCTCGCGGGGCGCCGAGGAGCTCACGCCGGACGGCGCGGTCGACAACCTGCTCGCGGCGTTCGAGACCGGCCTCCGCAAGACGCTCGCCCGGATGGGCATCAGCACGGTCGCCTCGTACGTCGGTGGCCTGCTGTTCGAGTCGCTCGAGCTCGACGATGACCTCCGGCCTCGGTGCTTCCCGGGCGCGCCCGCCTGGCCGGGCACCGTCGGCCTCGCCGACATCGCCGAGCGTCAGCTGCGACGCGCCGCGGCGGCTCGGTCGATCCCCGCCGATCTGCCCCACAACCGCCTCCCGGACCCCGGCTTCGCGAGGTTCAAGGCCGACGGCGAGGCCCACCTGTTCTCGCCGAAGAACGCCGGCGAGATCACCGCGCTCGCGTCGGGCGAGACCGCCGCCGACGTCGACGCCGCGCTCGCCAGGTATCGGTCGGCCCTCGCCGGCCAGAACGCCGTCGTCCGCGACGGGCTGCGAATCCGCCGCGCTCCGGCATCGGCGGCCGTCGACCTCGCCGACGTCGAGCCCGCCCGGGACATCGTCCGGCGCTTCGTCGTATCGGCGATGTCGGTCGGCGCGCTGTCGCCGGAGGCCCACCAGGCGCTCACGATCGGCATCCAGCG
This sequence comes from Candidatus Limnocylindrales bacterium, assembly GCA_036274475.1. Taxonomy (GTDB): domain Bacteria; phylum Chloroflexota; class Limnocylindria; order Limnocylindrales; family CSP1-4; genus CF-46. Next base: position 5,305 of record DASUFO010000077.1, on the reverse strand, counting down.
GGCCGGCGGGGCGGCGAACACCGGCGAGGGCGGCGAGGACCCGGCGTGGTACGTCCCGACCACGACCGGCGAGCGCCACGACGCGCGCATCAAGCAGGTCGCGTCGGCCCGGTTCGGCGTCACCGCCCAGTACCTCGCCCGCGCCGACCAGCTCGAGATCAAGATCGCCCAGGGCTCCAAGCCGGGCGAGGGCGGCCAGCTGCCGGCGAAGAAGGCGACGGCGTACATCGCGATGCTCCGCCGCGGGCAGCCGGCGATGTCGTACATCAGCCCGCCGCCGCACCACGACATCTACTCGATCGAGGACCTGGCCCAGCTGATCGCGGACCTGCGGGCGATCAACCCGGCCGCGCGGATCGGCGTGAAGCTCGTCGCGACAAGAGGCGTCGGGACGATCGCGGCGGGTGTCGCGAAGGCGGGCGCCTCGTACGTGCACCTGAGCGGGCACGCGGGCGGGACCGGCGCGTCGCCGCTGAGCTCGATCAAGCATGTCGGAGCACCGTGGGAGCTGGGACTGGCGGAGGTGCACCAGACGCTGCTCCACAACGGCCTTCGCGACCGCGTCGCGGTCCGCGCGGACGGCGGGCTCAGGACCGGTCGCGATCTGCTCGTCGCGGCGCTGCTGGGGGCCGAGGAGTTCGCCTTCGGGACCGCCATGCTCGTGGCACTCGGCTGCGATATGGCACGCCAGTGCCATCTCGACACGTGCCCGACCGGGATCGCGACACAGCGCGAGGACCTCCGGGCGAAGTTCGGGGGCACGCCGGAAGCGGTTGAACGCTTCGCGCTCGCGCTGGCCGAGGACCTCCGGCGCGAGCTCGCGAGCGTGGGCGCCCGATCCGTCGGCGAGATCGTCGGCGAGAGCCGGCGCCTGCTGGCGCCGTCGCGACGAGCCGGGGTGCGAACGCTGGACCTCCGGCCGATCGTGGGCGCGGCCTCGTGGGGCGCGTCGCCCGCGCGTCGCGCGATGCCGGCCCTCGCCGGCCGCGACGTCTCCCGCCAGCCGGCCTCGCCGCTCGAGAAGAATCTCGTCGCGGCGCTCGGCGGCCAGGCCGGCTTCTCAGCCGGCGGGCTGCGACTGACGACGGCCGACCGGTCATTCGGCGCCGCGCTCTCTGGTGCGCTCGAACGAGGAGCCCTCCGCGGGCCGATCCGCCTCGAGCTCCGTGGTTCGGCCGGCCAGTCGTTCGGCGCATTCGCCGGGCCCGGGCTCGACCTTCGCCTCATCGGGAACGCGAATGACTACGTCGGCAAGGGCCTCGCGGGCGGCCACCTCGTCGTCGCCCCGGAGCCGAACCTCGCCGCGGACGCCTCCCGCCAGGCGATCGCCGGCAATACGTGCCTCTACGGCGCGACCGGCGGCCGCCTTCACCTCGTCGGCCGCGCCGGAATGCGCTTCGCCGTCCGCAACTCGGGCGCCGAGGCGGTCGTCGAGGGCCTCGGCCAGCACGGCTGCGAGTACATGACCGGCGGCGTTGTCGTCGTCCTCGGGCCGGTCGGTGCAAACTTCGGGGCCGGCATGACCGGCGGCCGCGCTTACCTCTACGACCCGGACGGCCGCCACGTGGCCGCGCTCGACGCGCGCAGCGTCAACGCGATCCGCCTGAGCGAGGCCGCCCGCGACCGCGAGGACGGCGCAGCGGAGGTCGATGAGTTCGTGCGCCTTGTTGAGGACCACCGCGACGCCGGGTCAGCCCTTGCGGCCCGATTGCTCGCCGAGCGCCAAAATCTTCGCAAGGACGTGTGGGCTATCGCGCCAATCACCAGTTCCAGCGAAGTTTCCCTCGCCAACCAGGACATGACACCGACGTTCACGTCATTGGGGACCTTGGCGCAGCCTATTGAGTTGGGGTTTACGACGCCGTAGTCTGTGAGGAGAACCAATCGAGGAAGGTTTGAACTGCGGGGGAAAGATGCAGTTGCAGCACGCTGGCTCCTCGAAGCGCTTGTTGTCTCGGTTGGTCGTCCGGCTCCTCTCGTCCAACTTGGTTGCTATCGCCGCCGCGGCCATAGCGGTCGGCCCCGCTCTCGCGACCCATTTCGGGTCGGGGATAGACAATCCGTGCGACGACACGCCAGCTTCGCAGTGCATTGCGGACAACTGGACCCACACTGTCTACATCGGCTACTTGGGGTCGACAGCGTCGATGCGAGCGCCCACGTCGAGCGCGGTTGCGCACATCAATCTCGCTCGTGACGTATCCGTCGTTCTAACCGTGTCGTCAAGCAGGGACGTGAACGCAATCCAGGCGTCCCACGGCAGCACGGAGTATTGGGCGTATTCAGCATGCGACGAAGCAGCCGCACACGGCGGGACGGATCCGAATGAGTGGTGTCGGCCACAGTGGATCGTCTACAACATGACGCACCCGGTGAATTGGGATGGCACCGCGACTGGCCGCAACACGGTCGCTTGCCACGAACTCGGACATACCCTCGGCCTTCGAGATCGTGCATCCGGTTCGAGTTGCATGCGGGACGCAGTAACGACTCCGCCCAACTTGGAAACTCACGACTGGAACGAGCTGAACACTCACTATCTGCCGTACTGAGTAACGTGAAATGACGACCGCTGAGCGACTTCGCTTATCCCGTCGGCTCGTGCTATTTGCCGGCATTGCGGTAACGGCTGTAGTCCTCAATGTTCCTCGGGTCTCCAACGGGAGCGATTGGGCCTCCTTCTGGTCCACGCTGCGTATCAGTGGCACTGAAGCAGAGCACTACGACTCGATCGGGCAACTTGCACAGTCCGCAGACCTGGTCGTGGTCGGCCGAATCGACTCGATTGAACGAGGCCGCGAGTGGGTTGCCGTTGAGCCTGAGCTCGTAGACGTTGCCGGGGACTTCGCCTACGCACGATTTGCTCTGGCCACGATATCCGTTGACAGAGTCTTGGGTGGCGCAACCGATCGTGCCACTGTGCCCGTCGAATTCCTAATCATTTCCTGGGACCAGGTCGACAGACTGCGTGGCGTGATCCCGCACGATCCGGCGATCTTCTTTCTCCGCCAAAAGCGCGGCGAGAGTAGTGACGAGTTCTATCGACTGGTCAACATCAGCCAAGGGTCCGTTGGTTCGGACAACGGAAAGGCGTTGATCACGCGCGTCGGCGCGGGCGGCGATGCCGACGACGACTTCTTAACCGACCTAAACGGTCAGAACTTCGAAGGGATCGTTGCCGACGTAGAACGACTCCTCGAACCCTAGTCAGCCGCCAGATGCGCGGATGTCGACGGAAAGTCGTTGGCCTCTGGCCGCTTGCGCTCGGCCTGGCAGCGGTGGCATGCAGCTCGCCGCCGCCGAATCCCGTCCGTACCCCGCAACTCACACTTGGAAGTGAGACTCCGGGCGTCGTAGTTCCGGGCGAGCCCCCCAACCTTGAAGCTTTCGGCTGGGCACACCTCACCCTAACGTTTGCGGACCAACAGACTCTGAGCGGATTCAGGCTTCGCGCGGGACTCCTCAGCGGACAGACGACGGTGGACGTCGACAATGTTTTCGCCGATCCATTGACCCCAGCTGCGATGCTCGAACGCGCGCTTCCCTTTGTTTCTTTGCCCCTCGATCGGCGTCTTGCGTACGGCTACTTCGACGGTAGACGGTCGGTACTTGCGCTAGTCGACCTGGTCACGGGCGACGCAAAGCTCGTATCGTCCAACGATGGGATCTACCACTCCGCAGCCCTCGGACGGGACGGGTCCGCCTACTTCTTGTTGGTAGACACAGTGACTCGCGAGGAAATCGGCTTGTTCCGCCTTCGTCGCGACGAGCAACAACCTCAACTTCTCGCCAAGCGCAAACCCGAGCCAAGTCCGACCGACGGCTCGACCGTTTATGTAACCCCCCGGGGCGATCGCGTGGCCATCCTGGACTGCGCGGCGGCTCAGTGCTGGCTTCGCCTCTACGACGCCAATGACGGCAGCCCCCAGGGCGAACTGCGAACGCCGCACTCGACCGTTCTTGGCGTGACGGATGACTTTGTTGTCATGCCCGCCGGCTGCTTCGAGGGCTGCCCAGCAGCTGCGTTCTCGATCCCCTCGCTTGCCGAGGAAACGTTCGGGGCGGTCTGCGGGCGAGCTCGATTCACATTCGAATCACGGATCGGTGCAATAACGACGGGGCGCGGGCCAGATTGCGGCGGAGCGAACGCGTCCGACCTAACTTCTCATTTCGTCGATGGCGGTCGCTTGGACGTTCCTGATCCGTCGCTCAATGGCGCGGAGCTCGTCGAACAAACGAGCAATGACACGTCCGAATTGCCCAACGGCTGGATCCTCGTCGCTCCCAACGGGCAACTGGAGGCACCTGGGCCCGTTACGCTGGTGAATGCGGTCAGCGGGGACACGATTCCCATGGACTTTCGCCCGTAAGGGTGAGGCCAGTCAACTCAGAAGCGGCTCACATTTCCGAGTGATGGCACCGGATCGCAACCTAGCCGCCGCCCGTTCGGCGGTGTTCGCGGTCCTCGGCGGAGCGTACATTCGCCGTCCCCCGGCCCCAGAGCCGGGTCCCTGTCTCTGTGCCCGGACTGAAGGAACCTCCGATGATCCACCCCACCGCCCCGCTCGGACCCTCGTCGGCCGTTCGCGATGGCCGGTCGGCGCCGGTCACCTGTGCTTCGTGCGGATGCCGCCTGCAGGCAGTCGGACATGCCGGCGCCGAGGCCTGGTTCCATTTCACGCCGCTTGCCGGCCGCGATGCCCGCGGTTGCCGGATCGACTGCGCCGACGCGGCGCACGACGCGGACGGCCGCCCCGCACTCGCCCTGGCCTGAGGTCGATCGAGCTAATTCGCCCTGGCGCCCTCGACGTCGATTCGATAGCCCACGCCCCGGATCGCGACGATCGCCGGTCCGCCGGCGCCCTCGACCTTCGCCCGGAGCCGGGCGAGATGCGGCTTCAGCCACAGCAGGTCCGGGTCGCTCTCGGCAGGCCAGCCGGCGCGCGCGAGGAGGTGGTGGGGCACGATGTCGCCCGATGCCCGGACGAGCGCCTCGAGCAACCGGTATTCGGTCGGCGTGAGGACCAGCGCCTCGTCGCCGACGTGGGCCTCGTGTCGGGCCGGCTCGAGGACGAGGTCGCCCGCGCTCAGCGGTCCGGAGGTCACCGGCCCCGACGCCCGGTCGACCCGTCGCATGACCGCCGCGATCCGCGCCAGCAGCTCTGCCTTGCCGAACGGCTTCACGAGGTAGTCGTCCGCGCCGATGCCGAGCGCCTTCACCTTCGCCGCCTCGGCGCTCTCGCCGGAGACCACGAGGATCGGGGCCGAACCCGACGCCCGGATCTGGCCGGCGACGGTGAACCCG
>DASUFO010000076.1:0-19402 GCA_036274475.1 Candidatus Limnocylindrales bacterium | reverse complement strand
GGATACGCCCGAATGTGGAGGCGAAGGCCGACCGCCGCCGCGGCCCGGAACCATTGGTCCACGCTGACGTTCCGCAGTTCGGCCCGCTCGATTCGCCCGAACTGGCTGCCCGACATCCCCACGGCTTGGCCGGCCGCATCCTGGCTCACACCGCTGTTGTCTCGAGCCAGCCCGATCTCGCGCGACACTTCATGGTTGACTCGACGGAACTGTTCGAGAGCTCGATCCAGTCGACGATCGCGTCCAGCCATGGCAGCCATGCTGCGCCCGCGCGCTCACCTGTCGATTAGCTCGCCATTCGCGGCGGCTCAACCACGCCTGTCGCGCGTCCGACCCGCCCCGCGGGTCAACCATCGAGCGAGAGCGCTGGGAGGCCCGCTCCGAGGGCCGATAACAGATACCCAGACCACGTCCGACCCGCCACGGGGTCAAGCCGACGGCCGGGCCGTTAGCTGACCCGTTTGGCGGGCCAAGGCCGACCGATGTCGTTGGCGCGGGCGGCGCCACCGCTTGACGCGCCCGACCGGACGCTCCCATACTCCCGGCCTACATCACGAAGAGCGGGCTGTGAACGGGACGAGTACCCGTCGTGGCGTCGGCAGAGAGACCCGGTGGCTGGTGGAAACCGGGGCGACGGCGACAGGGAATGGACCCGGGAGCCTCCGGACCGAACGGCGACGCGAACGCAGCGCCAAGTAGGCTCCGGCGCAGAGCGCCAGCGATACAGGGCAGCGCCGATCGGCAGACCCGCGAGGGGCCGCCCGTCGGTCACGGAGTGCGGCATCGCCGAATGAGGGTGGCACCGCGGAAGGCACGACCTTTCGTCCCGGGACGAACTGGTCGTTTCTGATTCAATGACGCGGACAGGCCGCGCGGAGGCCACCGACATGACGACAACCGATCCGCTTAGCCTCACGGAGGCGAAGCGCCTCGCCCCGAACGCCGACACCGTGCTGCTTCGCGCCACGCGTCCCGCCGATCTCGAGACGCCGATCGGGGCGTTCCTCCGCCTCGACGACGGCAACCCCGCGTATCTCCTGGAGTCGGTCGAGGGTGGCGAGCGCCTGGGCCGCTACTCGTTCCTGGGCGTCGGGCCACGGCAGCTGCTCGAGGTCCGCGACGGGACCGCTCGAACCCAGACGCGGCCGGTCACCGTTCGCGACTACGCGCCGGACCTCCCGGTCGACGTCGCCGAAGCGCCTGATCCGCTCGAGGCGATCCGCCGCTTCGTCCCGCGCCGCCGCGTCCTCCCCGTCGACGGCATGCCGCGCTTCACGGGCGGCGCGGTGGGTGCGCTCTCGTACGACGCGGTCGCGATGTTCGAGCCGACGGTCCCACTTCCCGAGCGCGACCCGGTCGGCGCCCCGACGGCCGCCTTCATCGAGACCGACCTCGTCCTCGTCTTCGACCACCTGACCCACACGCTCTCGGCAATCGCCTCGCTCCACACCGAGGCGCCGGACTTCGAAGGCCGGTACCGGATCGCCGAGACGGCGATCTTCGAGGCGCTCGAGAAGACCGCCCGGCCGAGCACCGCCGAGATGGGGGCCGGCGCGCCCCGCGGTGCGGCATCCGCGACCGCCGTCCCCGAGGACCGGATCGAGACCAGCCTCGGCAAGGATGAATACGAACGCGCCGTCGAGGTCGCGAAGGACGCGATCGCGGCCGGCGAAGCGATCCAGGTCGTGCTCGCCAGGCGCCAGACGTTCGACCTGCCGGTCAACCCCGGGACGAACGCACCGCTGACCGGGATCGACCTCTACCGTTCCCTCCGTCGGGTCAATCCCAGCCCGTACCTGTTCTTCGTTCGGGTCCCGTCGTTCGAGGTCGTTGGGGCAAGCCCGGAGCTGCTCCTCCAGGTCGAGCGCGACAAGCTCACGACCCACCCGATCGCGGGGACACGGCCGCGCGGCGCCGACGAGAAGGAGGACGCGCTCCTGGCCGAGCAGCTCCAGCGCGACCCGAAGGAGCGGGCGGAGCATGTGATGCTCGTCGACCTCGGCCGGAACGACCTGGGCCGCGTCGCGAAGCCCGGGACGGTCACGGTGAGCCGCTACATGGACGTCGAGCGCTACAGCCACGTGCTCCATCTCGTGTCGCACGTCGAGGGGCGGCTGCGGCCGGATCTCGACGCGCTCGACGCGCTACGAGCCGTCTTCCCGGCCGGCACGCTCAGCGGCGCCCCGAAGGTCCGCGCGATGCAGCTGATCGCCGCGGCCGAAGGCGAGCGGCGCGGGCTGTACGGCGGCGCGGTCGGTTATCTCGGCTACGACGGCAACCTCGACACCGCGATCACGATCCGCTCCGCGGTGCTGCGCGGCGGCCAGGCCCACGTCCATACCGGCGCCGGGATCGTTGCGGGCAGCGTCCCCGAGCGGGAGTTCGAGGAGACCGAGCACAAGGCCGCGGCGCTGCGCCGGGCGATCGAGCTCGCGGCGGGCGCGGACGCCCTGACCGGGCGGCCGACAACCCCGCCGGAGCCGGCCGATGCGCCGATCGGGGTGCCGACATGATCCTCGTCGTCGACAACTACGACTCGTTCACGTTCAACCTCGTCCAGGCGCTCGAGGCCGCCGGCGCGGAGGTCCGGGTCGTCCGCAACGACGCGATCGACCGCGACGGGATCGACGCGCTTGCGGCCGATGAGGCCGCGGATCTGCGAGGGATCGTGATCTCGCCCGGACCCGGCGACCCGTCGACGGCCGGCGTGTCGGTCGCGACGATCGAGGTGGCGCGCGATCGCGAGATCCCGTTGCTCGGCGTGTGTCTTGGGATGCAGTCGATGGCGGCCGCGTTCGGGGGGTCGATCGTTCGGGCCCCGACGCTCGTTCACGGCGAGGCGTCCGAGGTGACCCACGATGGTGCCGGGCTTCTCCAGGGCATGCCGCCGTCGTTCATGGCCGCCCGCTATCACTCGCTGGCGGTGGATCCGGCGACGCTGCCGCCGGAGCTCCGCGTCACGGCGATGAGCGAAGTTGACCGGGTCGTCATGGGGATCCGCCACACGACCTTGCCGCTCGAGGGCGTCCAGTTCCACCCCGAGTCGGTCCTGACCCCGGAGGGACCGCACCTGCTCGCGAACTTCCTGCGCCAGGCGGGTGAGGGTGAGGCGAGCCGGCTCGATGCGGCAGCCGGTTCGTTCGCGACACAGGGTCTCGCGGACGCCGACGCGGACGCGGACGCCGACGCACGTTCGGTCGCCGCCGAGCCCGCGGGAGCCGCCCGGTGAGCGAGCAGGTCAAGGCCGCCCTCGGCGCCGTCGTCGACGGCCGGTCGCTGACGCTGGACGAGGCCCATGGCGCGATGGGCGCCGTGATGGACGGCGAGGCGACGCCCGCGTTGCTCGCGGCCTTGCTGGTCGCCCTCCGGATGCGCGGGGAGACCGTCGAGGAGCTGGCCGGCTTCGCGTCGGCGATGCGCGAGCGGGTCCTCCAGGTCGATGCACCCGAGGGCTCGATCGACGTCGTCGGCACGGGCGGCGACGGGAGCGGCACGTTCAACATCTCGACGACGTCGGCGCTCGTCGTCGCCGCGTCCGGGACGCCCGTCGCCAAGCATGGCAACCGGGCAATGACGTCGCAATCGGGTTCGGCCGACGTGCTCGATGCGCTCGGCGTCCGAATCGACCACGACGCCATCTCGGCCGGCGCCGCCCTGCGAGACGTCGGGTTCGCGTTCCTCTTCGCGCCGGGCTTTCACCCGGCGATGAAGCACGCCGGCCCAACTCGCCGCGAGATCGGCGTCCGGACCGCGTTCAACCTGATCGGCCCGCTGACGAACCCGGCGGGCACGACCCGACAGCTCCTTGGCGTCGCCGACCCGGTCGTTGCCGAGAAGATCGCGTCGGTCGCGGCGCTGCTGGGCACGGAGCGGACGTTCGTGATCCACGGCGACGGCGTCGACGAGCTGCCGCTCGACGGGACGGGCGTGCTGTACGACGTCACACCTGCCGGGATCGAGCGCCGTACGGTCGATGCGTCCGGGCTCGGCCTTTTGCGGGCAACCACCGCTCGACTGAAGGGCGGTTCGGCGGCCGAGAACGCCTCGATCACGGAGTCCGTGCTTCGTGGTGAGCCCGGCGTCAGGCGCGATGTCGTGCTGCTCAACGCGGGCGCGGCGCTGCTAGTCGCCTCGGCGGTCGGGTCGCTGGAGGAGGGCATCGAGCGGGCGGCGCTGACGATCGACGCCGGCCTGGGCACAGAGCTGCTGGAGCGACTTCGCGAGGAGCGGCGGACCGCGGAAGCCGCCCGGGCAGAGACCCCCGAAGGCGCGCCCGCATGACGGTCATCGAGCGCCTCGACCCGCCGGCCGAAGACGACCTCGAACCTCCGCGGACCGGCAAGCGCAACGTCGTCGCGGAGATCGCGGAGCGCCGCCGCGCCGACATCCGCGACGAGATGGGCCGCCTCAGCCTGGACGACCACCTCGCGATCGCGGCCGCGACGCCGGCGCCTCGCCCGATCCTCGACCGCCTCGCGGCTCCGGGCCTCCACGTGATCGCCGAGATCAAGCGCAGATCGCCGTCGGCGGGCCAGATCGCCGCAGGCGACGACGACATCGTGGCCCGCGCGCGCGCGTACGAGGCGGGCGGCGCCGCTGCGATCAGCGTGTTGTGCGAGCCCCACTGGTTCGGCGGTTCCGTGGAGGACCTGCGAGCGGTCCGAGCGGCGGTCGCGATCCCGGTGCTGGCCAAGGAGTTCGTCGTCGAGTCGATCCAGCTGCCCCATCTCCGCGCGGCCGGCGCGGATCTGGTGCTCCTGCTCGCCGTGCTCCACTCGAAGCGCGAGCTCGCGGGCCTCGTCGATCGGGCGCTCGAGATCGGGCTCGAACCGCTCGTGGAGGCGCACGACGAGCGCGAGCTGGAACGTGCCCTCGCCACGAGCGCCCGGCTCATCGGCCTGAACAACCGCGACTTGCGGACGCTCGACGTCGACACCGAACGGGCCGTTCGGCTCCGGTCGCTCGTCCCCGACGACCGCCTCGTCGTCGCGGAGTCCGGCGTTCGCGACGCCGCGACGGTCGCCGGCTGGCGCGCGGTCGGGTTCGACGCAGCGCTCGTCGGCGAGGCCCTCGTGCGTGCGGGCGATCCGCGCGCCGCGGTCGCGAGCTTCGTCGAGGCCGGGCGCGAGCCCTCGGATCCAGCCAATGAAGCCGCCCGGCCGTTCGTGAAGATCTGCGGCGTGACCGACGCCGACGGCGTTCTCGCCGCGGTTCGTGCCGGCGCCGACGCGATCGGCCTGAATCTCGTGCCGGGTACGCCGCGTGCGCTCTCGCTCGAGGAGGCGGTCGAGCTGCGACGCGTTGCGCGCGCCCTCGCTCCGACCGGCGGCCGCGCCGCACCCCAGATCGTCGCGATCACCGCCGACGCTGGGGAAGAGCGCCTGGCCGAAATCGTCGCTGCCGTCGACCCCGACGCCGTCCAGCTCTCGGGCGACGAGCCGTCGTCGCTGATCCCGAAGGTCGGCCGCGCGGCGTGGAAGGCGCTCCACCTGCCGGCCGACGAGCCGTCAGACGTCGCGGCCGCCGCCGCATCGATCGTGGCCCTCGGTCGCGAGCACCTCGCCGGGGGCGCTTCGCGACTCCTCCTCGACACGGCCGGCGGGCCCCATCCCGGCGGCACCGGAATACGCGCCGCCCCGCCGCTCGTCGCGGCGATTGCCCGCGAGCTGCCGGTCACGTTGGCCGGCGGTCTGAGCTCCGCATCCGTAGGCGACGCCCTCCGGTTGGCGCCGGTCGTCGGTGTCGACGTCGCATCCGGCGTGGAACGTCCGCGCGAAGCCGGTCAGCGCCCGACCAAGGATCCCCTGAAGGTTGCGCTCTTCGTGAAGCGCGCCCGCGCCGCCCGTCTCGACCGGCCCAACGCCCCGATCCGCCCGACCCCCGTCCACCCCGGGCTGGTCGAAGCTGACGAGGCCGGCCGCTGGGGTGAGGATCGCGCGTTCGGCGGCCGCTACGTCCCCGAGACGCTGATGGCCGCCCTCCGCCAGCTCGAGGACGAGTACTACCGGCTCCGCGGGGACCCGCGGTTCTGGTCGGACCTGCGCGAGCTGCTTGCCCGCTTCGCCGGCCGACCGACGCCGCTCTACCGCGCCGACCGGTTCGCCTACGAGGCGCTGGAACGTGCGATCGCGGCCGAAGGTTCGGCCAGGCTCCCGCGGCGCCTCAGGGTCCACCTGAAGCGCGAGGACCTCGCCCACACCGGCGCCCACAAGATCAACAACGCCCTCGGCCAGGCCCTGCTGACGCGCCGACTCGGCAAGACGCGGGTCATCGCCGAGACCGGCGCCGGCCAGCACGGCGTCGCGACGGCGACAGCCTGTGCGCTGCTCGGCCTGCCGTGTGTCGTCTACATGGGCGACGAGGACATCGAGCGCCAGGAGCCGAACGTGCTCCGGATGCGGGCGCTCGGCGCGGAGGTGCGGGCCGTCCACAGCGGCTCAGCGACGCTCAAGGACGCGATCAACGAGGCGATGCGCGACTGGGTCACGAACGTCGAGACGACGCATTACGTGCTGGGCTCGGCGATGGGCCCGCATCCCTACCCGACGATCGTTCGCGACCTCCAGCGGCGGATCGGCGACGAGGCGGCGGCCCAGGTCATCGCCGCTGAGGGCCGGTTGCCGGATCTCGCGCTGGCCTGCGTCGGTGGCGGCTCGAACGCCATCGGGCTGCTCGCGCGCTTCATTGGTGAGCCCGAGGTCCGGATCGCGATCACGGAGGCGGCGGGCGATGGGATTGAGACAGGCCGACACGCGGCGGCGCTCGCGGGGGGCTCGCCCGGGATCCTCCACGGGGCGCGCTCGATGATGCTCCAGGATCGCGACGGCCAGGTCGTGGAGGCGGTGTCGGCGTCAGCAGGACTCGACTACCCGGGCGTCGGGCCGCAGATCGCGGCCCTGGCGGCCGCCGGCCGGCTGGAGCTGTCGGCGGCGACCGACGACGACGCGTTCGAGGCGATGCGCTGGCTCGCCCGTACCGAGGGCATCCTGCCGGCGCTCGAGACGGCTCACGCGCTCGCGGCGCTGCCGCGAATCCTCGCCGGGACCGAAGCTGGAGGCAGCGACTGGCCGGAAGAGACGGTTGTGCTCATCGGGTTTTCGGGCCGCGGCGACAAGGACCTCGCGCCGTTCGGTCGCTGGATCGAGGCCCAGGGATCGTGAGCGCCGTCGCCACAGCGCCGGCGGGCACCGGCACGAACGACACGGCCGGCGCACGACGGATCGCCAACGCCTTCTCGGCGGCCAATGACGCCGGGCGAGCCGCCCTCGTGCCGTACGTGGTCGCCGGATACCCGGACGCGGACTCGAGCTTCGAGGCGGCGCTCGCCGCGGTCGACGCCGGCGCGGACGTGCTGGAGCTCGGCATGCCGTATTCGGATCCGCTCGCCGACGGCGCCACGCTCCAGAAGGCGTCCCAGGTCGCACTCCGGAACGGTGCGGCGCTCGACGGCAGCCTGCGCCTGATCGAGCGCGTGGCGGCCGCGCGCTCCGGGGTCCCGATCGTGCCGATGGGCTACGCGAACCAGTTCATCGGCGGTGGCAACGGACGCGAAGCGGCGATACGGCTTGCGTCGGCCGGTGCGGCGGGCGTCATCGTCGCGGACCTCACGCCCGACGAGGGCCGCCCATTCGAGGCGATTGCCCGCGAGCACGACCTGGCGGTCGTCTACCTCGTCGCACCGACGACGCCACCGGAGCGTCGCGCAGAGATCGCGGCCCGAAGCGGCGGGTTCCTGTACTGCGTGTCGCTCGTCGGGATCACCGGCGCCCGCGACGCGCTTCCGCCGTCGGTCGGACGGCTCGTGAAGGATGTCGTGGCGATCTCGCCGGTGCCGGTCGGGGTCGGGTTCGGCGTCAGCAAACCGGCCCACGTCCGGGCCATCGCCAAGGCGGGTGCCGGCGGCGTCGTCGTCGCGTCGGCGCTCGTCGACGCACTTGGCGAGAGCGGCCGGGACATCGATCGAATGGCACGCCTCGTCCGTGACCTCGCCGCTGCGACCGGTCGAGCTGCATGAAGGTCCGGGTCGCGATCGAGCAGGCCCAGAAGAAGGCGTTCGCGACCGCTGTCGACTGGCCCGGCTGGAGCCGGTCGGGCAAAACCGAGGAGCTCGCGATCGACGCCCTCATGGCGTATGCCGAACGCTATGCGCCGATCGCGAAGGCCGCCGGCGAGTCGTTCGACCCTGACAAGATCGACGTCGACGTCGTGGAGCACGTGTCGGGCGGTGGCGGGACGGACTTCGGCGTCCCAGAGCAGGTCACGAACCAGGATCGACGACCCGTGACCCCCGCGGAGGCGACTCGACTCGCCAAGCTCGTGGGCGCGGCCCTGAGCGCCTTCGACGAGATCGCAGCGAAGGCGCCCGAGGAGCTCCGCAAGGGTCCCCGGGGCGGCGGCCGCGACACCTCGAAGATCGTCGACCACGTCCGCGGTGCGGAGCAGGGCTATGCCAGGGTCATCGGCATCAAGCGCAAGGAATTCCCGACGTCGGACGACGACCAGGTCAACGACCTTCGGGCGGAGATGCTCGCGATCATCGGCGCGGCGTCGGATGGGGACGTGATCGCCGGGAAGCGGTGGACAACCCGCTACGCGGCGCACCGGATCGCGTGGCACGCGCTCGATCACGCCTGGGAAATCCAGGATCGCAGCGAACCGTCAGACTAGGGCCATGAGGAGGTCGACTCCGGGACGGCGTGCCCGCCTGCATGCCGTTCTCGCGATCGCAGCCATCGTTGTCGCCCTCGCTGCCTCGGCCTGCGACGGGCTACCGATTCCGTCCGGCTCGTTCAGCCTGCCCTCGCTCCCGGAGCGCTCTCTTCCGGTACCGTCGCTGCCGTCACTCTCGCTGCCTTCGCTGTCTCTCCCGTCCCTTCCCGTCCCGTCCGAGGCGCCGTCCCAGGAGCCGGCGCTTCCCACGCCCGTCGCGAGCGTCGAGGTCACCGCGCCGCCGACGCCGAGTCCAACGCCGCCTCCGACACCGACGCCAACGCCGCCGCCGCCGACGCCGACGCCGACGCCCGCGCCAACGGCACCGCCCACGCCAAGCCCGACCGCCCCACCGACGCCATCGCCAAGTCCGCCGCCGTCGCCGAGTCCATCGCCGACGCTCAGCCCATCGGCTCCGCCGAGCGCCAGTGCGAGTCCCAGCCTGAGCCCGGTGCCGTCACCATCGCCACAGGAACCGCCGGCACCGCCGGAGGACCAAGGGGTGAACCCCTGGCTCGTCGCCCTGCTCGTCGCGTTGATCGCCGCCGGCATCGCGGCTGCCGTCTACTGGTGGCGGACCCGCTCCGTGCCGCCTCCGCCGCCGCCTGGCGCTGCCGGCGGGCCCGAGGACACGCCGCCGCCGGCGCCCCCGCCCGCGGCTGCGTCGTCTCGGCCCGATGAAGATCTGGGAAGCCTGGTTGGCCGTCCGGCGGGGACTGGTTCGATCGACCCAGCCGGCGCCGATAGCCCGACGGAGGTAACCAATACACCCGCGCCGCCGCCAGGGGATCGACCGCCCGCATAACGCACCAGCGGTCCGGCGCGTCCGAGGACCGATCCCATCGTCACCGAGGGAGCGAGATGGCCATCGCGACCAACCTGACGAAACGCCGAGCGGGGCTGCTCGTGGCCGCGATCGCGGCCCTTGCCGTTGGCTGCTCCGTGTCGGCGCCGTCACCGCACGCCTTCGGGGAGGTGGTGTCGTCGCCCGCCGCGGACCAGACGCTACCCGACGTGAGGCCGGATGGCCCAGGCGCGTTCGCGGACGATCCACGACTGGGGCAGTGCTTCGGGCCGACCGAGGACATGGAGTTCGTGTTCGAGATGACCCACGGGCGCGACTATCAGTCGTACCTGCCCGCGATGCTGCGCTCGCCGGAGCTCGACATCGACGATGCGGTGCTCATCGTCGTCTACGAGCAGGGCTTCGAGGAACCGCCACACACGGGATTCCCCGGGGCAGGCCCGAACCCCACCCCGGAGCCCGGCCGTCGCTTCGTCTGTGCCGTGGTGCCCGAGTTGGGCCCGATCCTCTATGGCGACGTCGACATCAGCGGGATCACTGTCGCCGTGACGCCGTCATCGCCTCGGCCCAGCTCGGAGCTTCAGACGGCCGAACCCCTATCCAGCGGGCCCACGCCAACGCCGGCGCCCGCATGGCTCGCGGGTGCCGAAGCCGCACTGGGGTGTGACGGCACGCCCTCCGGCTTCGGGTCTGAATGGGAGAAGAACTCGCTCGGCACCTCGGAGTGGACGACGCCCGCAGCCGCTCTCGCGGACTTCGTCAAACAGGTCCAGAACTTCTACGTCCCGTTCCCGGCCGCAGGCTACCAGCTGATTGGCCAAACCGATGAAGCCGCCGCGTTCGCGTACGGCCGCCTCGGGTCACCGCGCGCCATCGTTCGACTTCGGAATGTCGGCACTGCCGACCTCGGTGGCTGGTACATCGATGACGTAGCTGGCTGTGATCCGTCCGAGTGGGGCGAAGATGCCCATGTGCCCGTCAAGCTCACGATCTGGACCGATGCCGGCGGTGCTTCGGTTCCGACGACCGCGGTCGAGGAGATCGAGGACTGCTACAACGCCACGAAGCTCACCGTCAACGGACGCCTGTTCGTCTGGGATCCGATGCTGAATGCCGGGAGCTACGATCCGGCGCAACTCGAGGCGACGTTCTCGGCAACAGACGCGCTACCAGCAGCTGCGATCGACACCGGGTTCCACGCGGGAGATCGGCGGCTCTACCTCGCAGTCGATGGGACCGCCGCGTTCACCGTGACCGGCAGCACCGTCAATCGTTGGCCGCACGTCAAGGGCGACGAGTACCAGCGAATCGACTGCAACTAGGCCTGATCGCCGCCGCCCGCTCGCTTCCGATCCCGCGTCTCGAGCGCCCGCGTCACCGCCATGAGCCGGCGGTAGATCGCGAGCAGGTCGGCCTGGGGCATCGGGCCCGTGTTCGCCATCGTCACCCGGAGCAGGACCTCGCGCTCACGCTCCGCATCTCGGACTGCCCGCCGGCCGGCCGCCGCCTTCTCCCGCCCCACGTCCCGGCCGAGCTCCGCCCGCTCGTTCAGGAGCCCGACGATCTTTCGGTCGAGGGCGTCGATCTTCCGACGCAGCCGCCGGAGCTCCGGCGTCTCGCGCTCGTCAGCCACTGAACCGTTCCGCGATCGCCTCGAGCGCCAGGAGGTAGCCGCGCTTGCCCTGGCCGACGATCGACGACTCGGCGACGTCGCTCAGGAAGTTGACGCCGCGGAACGCCTCGCGCGTCGACGGGTCCGACAGGTGGACTTCCCAGAACGGCCGCTGGATCCCGAGCAGCGCGTCGCGAAGCGAGACCGACGTGTGGGTCAGCCCGCCCGCGTTGACGATCGCGGCGTCAAAGTCGCGCTCGTGGAGCCGGTCGATCAGCGCGCCCTCGTGGTTGGACTGGAAGAACGCGACATCGAGTCGCAGCTCCGCCGCCCGTGCCGCGATCTCGCGGTGGACGTCGTCGAGCGTGTCGTGACCGTAGATCTCCGGCTCGCGCGTCCCGAGCAGGTTCAGGTTCGGTCCCTGGAGAACAAGGACCCGGGTCATGACGCCCGACCCGCTGCCGCGCCCGCGCCGACGAGCAGCGACGCCGCGACGCGTTCGGTGAGATCCACCGGAACGTCCGAGCGGACCTCGTAGCCATCGGCGGTCGGGAGCACCCAACGGAGGTTCCCTTCGGCGTGCTTCTTGTCGGCCGCCAGTGCCGCCATCACCGCCTCGAGCGGGTAGGGGAGCGGCTCGGCCGCCAGGCCCAGGGCGTCGAGCAGGCCCTCGATTCGGAGCCGCCGCTCCGGTGACGTCACCCCGAGCGCCTCGCCGATTGCCGCCGCCGCCCGGAGGCCCGCCGCGACGGCCTCGCCGTGGAGCAGCTCGCCGAACCCGCCTGCGGCCTCGAACGCGTGGCCCAGCGAGTGGCCGAGGTTCAACGCAATCCGGCCGCCGGCTGCGCCCTGCTCGCGCTCGTCGGCCGTCACGACATCGACCTTCGCCCACGCCGATCGCTCGACGAGCTCGGCGACGGCTCCGCTGTCGAAGGCCGCATCCGCGCCGGCCGCGATCGCCTCGCCGGCGCTCTCGAGGAGCTCGAACAGGCGCTCGTCGCCGAGCGCCGCCATCTTGACCGCCTCACCCAGCGCCGCTCGCCGGTGCCGCTCGGGCAGGGAACGCAGGAACGAGATGTCGATGATGACCGCGGACGGCTGGTAGAACGCCCCGACGAGGTTCTTGCCGTCCGGCAGGTCGACGCCGGTCTTGCCCCCGATCGACGAGTCGATCTGCGCGACGAGCGTCGTCGGGACGTGAATCAGCGGCACACCCCGGAGCCAGGTCGCGGCGAGGAACCCGGCTGCGTCTCCCAGCGCGCCGCCGCCCAGCGCGACGATCGGTTCACGACGCTCGGCCCGGAGCGAAGCCAGCTCGCGGGCAGCTGACTCGATGACCGGCAGCCGTTTCGCGTCCTCGCCCTGTGGCAGCATCACGCGCTCGACGGACAGCCCGCCTGCTGCGATCGCGGACGTCAACGCCTCTCCCGTGGCCGCCCACGCGCCGGGCTCGGACACGACGATCGCCCGCTCGGCGTTCAGGGCCCGGAGTGCCGCCGTGACCTCCCCGGCCGCGATCCCGTCGCCGATGACGAGATGACCGGAGATCGTGTCCGCGCGCAGCACCACGGTCCCGCCGGGTCCGGTGTGGCGCGCCGCGGCCAGCTCGTCGATCCGCTCGACGAGCGAGGCAACCTCCGACGCGCTGTTCAGGCGGGCTCCGGCGGCGTAGAACCGCGCCCGGTTCCGTGCCAGCTCGCGAATCGCGCCGATCGGGTCGCGGCCCTGGATGAGCGGCCGCACATTCGGGCTGCGGCGGAGTCGCTGGGCCAGGACTTCCGGCCGGCCGTCGAGCCACACGGGCAGCCGGTGGCGATAGAGCGCCCAGCGGTTCCGGGGGTCGATCACTGCCCCGCCACCCGTCGCGACGACGCGACGAACCTCGGGCGCAGCGTCCGCCGGGCCCAGCCGCCCGACCGCCTCCCGTTCGAGCGCACGAAACGCAGCCTCGCCATCCGCTTCGAAGATCTCCGGGATGCGCCGGCCGGCGGCGCGCTCGATCGACTCGTCGAGATCGATGAACTCGGCGTCATGCCGATGGGCCAGCCGCCGCCCAACCGCGGTCTTGCCGCTCCCCGGCAGCCCGACCAGGACGACGTCCACGTCAGTCGTCGCCGCCGGAGCCGGACTCGGCCTCGACCGCAGCGTCACCGGCCGGGCCGGCCGCCGGCGATCCGGCAATCCGTTCCTGGTACCGCGCCAGGTTGTCGCGCGTCTCGGCGAGCGAATCCCCGCCGAACTTGTCGAGCATGAAGTCGGCCAGCGTCAGCATGACCATCGCCTCGCCCACGACACCGGCCGCGGGCACGACGCTGATGTCGGAGCGCTCGTAGTGCGCCTGGTCGACCGCCGCACCGGTCAGGAGGTCGGCCGACGGCAGCGGCCGGGCAAGTGTCGAGATCGGCTTGACCGCGCCTCGGACGACGAGCGGCTCGCCGTTCGTCACGCCGCCGGTGAGGCCGCCGGCATTGTTCGTCCGGTGGATCCAGCGACCGCCGTCGCCGCGACCCTCGATGACGTCGTGGACCTGCGATCCGAACCGGCGGGTCTGCTCGAATCCCAGGCCGAACTCGACGCCCTTGACGATGTTGATGCTCATCACCGCGGCCGCGAGCGCGGCGTCGAGGCGGCGATCCCACTGGACATAGGACCCCAGCCCGATCGGCAGGCCGTGGGCGACGACCTCGAACACGCCGCCGATCGTGTCGCCGTTCGATCGGGCCTCGTCGATGCGGGCGATCATCGCCGCCTCGGCGTCCGGATCCGGGCAGCGGAGCGGCGATTCGTCCGCCTCGTCCCGCGACCGGGTCGCGCGGGCGGGATCCACCGCGACTCCGCCGACCTCGGCGGTGAACGACCAGACCTCGATCCCAAGCTCGCGCAGCAGGAGTCGTGCGACGCCGCCGGCGGCGACCCGGGCGGCCGTCTCCCGGGCCGAGGCACGCTCCAGGACGTTCCGCACGTCGGAGAAGCCGTATTTCAGCGCCCCGGCGAGGTCCGCGTGACCGGGCCGGACGCGCGTCACCGGCGTGGCCTTCTTGTTGCCGCCGGCCGCAAGCGCCGCGAGCTCCTCGGCCTCGGCGTCCGACAGCGCCTCGACCTGCATCACCCGGGTCCAGTTCTCGAAGTCGCGGTTCGCGACCATCAGCAGGATCGGCGAGCCGAGCGTCAGCCCGTGGCGGACACCGGCGACGATCTCGGCTCGGTCGTGCTCGATCGACTGGCGCGCGCCACGGCCATAGCCGCGCTGCCGGCGCGCCATGTCCACGGAGACGGCGTCCGAGGAGATCGGCAGGCCGGCGGGCACGCCCTCGAGCGTCACCCCGAGCGTCGGCCCGTGTGATTCGCCTGCTGTCAGGAAGCGGAGCCGGCCCACCGGACGCGGCCCGGCTAGTCCGGCGTGGCGGCCTCGGTCGGCTCGCCTTGCGCGGGTTCGCCGCCGGATCCATTCGTCGCGTCGGGGGTTCCCGCGGCGTCCGGCGCCGCGAGCGCAGCCGCATCCCCTGCCGGCTCGCCTTCGGCCGACCGAAGTCCGCCCTCGCGCGCTGCCTTGAGCTTCTGCTGCATGAGCTCGAGCGGCGCCTGCTTGCCGGTCCAGAGCTGGAACGCGGCCGCGCCCTGATGGAGGAGCATCAACTCGCCGTCGAGGACGGTCGCGCCGGCGGCGCTGGCTTCGCGCAGGAACCGGGTCTTCTTGTAGATCAGGTCCAGGACCAGCAGCTCCGGCGGCAGCAGCTCGCCCGGAATCGGCGTCTGGTCGTCGGTCAGGCCGATCGACGTCGCGTTGACGACGACCTTCGCCTTCGCCAGCTCGGACTCGATGATGGACTCGTGCCAGGGCATCGCCCGCAGCTCCATGTGCGCCGCGGTCCGGCCGAAGTGCTTGACGAGGCCCTCGGCCCGGTGGAGGTGACGGTTGAACACGATGATCCGCTGGAAGCCCTCGGTGATCAGGCCGTAGACGACCGCCCGCGCTCCGCCGCCGGCGCCCAGGACGACGGCCGATCGCGGCATCTTCTGCTTGCCGACGAGCTTATCCAGCGCGACGCGGAAGCCGGGCACGTCCGTGTTGTGGCCGACGAGCCGCTTGCCTTCCTTCGTGATCGTGTTGACCGCGCCGGTGGCGTGGGCCTCCTCGGTCAGCCGCTCGACGAGCGGCACGATCCGCTCCTTGTGCGGGATCGTGATGTTCGCGCCGAGGAATTCGTCGGTCCGGAGCTCTTCGACCGTCTCCGGCAGCGCGATCGGCGCGCGATCCCACAGCTCGTAGGTCGCGTCGATGCCCTGGTCGTCGAACGCGGCCTGCTGCATCGCGCCCGACAGCGAGTGGGCGACGGGATGGCCGATGAGGACGACGCGCTTCGTCATGCCCCGACCTTTTCGAGATCGCGGAAGAAGGTCGGGTAGGAGATCGCCGCGCTGCCCGGCCGTCCGACGAGCGTCTCGCCGCGCGCGATCAGGCCGGCGATCGCGAACGTCATCGCCAGGCGGTGGTCCTCGAGGCTGTCGGTCGCGCCGCCGACGAGCCTGATCGGGCCGTCGATCGCGATGTCGTCACCATCGATCTCGACCTGGGCACCCAACGCCCGGAGGCCGTCGGCGATGCCGGCGATCCGATCCGATTCCTTGTGGCGCAGCTCGCCGGCGCCGCGGATCGTGGTCCGTCCCGACGCCTGGGTCGCGGCGAGGCAGAGGATCGGGATCTCGTCGATCGCGGCCGCCACATCGCGTGGCCCGAGATCGACCCCGGTGAGCTCGCTCGACCGAACCGTCAGATCGGCGACCGGCTCGCCGCCACCGTCGAGCGCCACCTCGTCGATCCGGGCGCCCATGGCGGTGAGGATGTCCAGCACGGCGCGACGGGTCGGGTTGACCCCGACGCTCCGCAACGTGAGCTCGGCGTCCGGATGGATCGCGCCCGCGACGAGCCAGAACGCCGCCGCCGAGACGTCGCCCGGGACCCGCTCGCTCACCGCCAGCACCGTCGACCCTCCTTCGAGACTGATCGCCACGCCGCCGCGGCGCTCGTCCACCTGTTGACCCGCGTCCGTCACGACCGCGACGCCGCGCGCCCGGAGCATCCGCTCCGTATGGTCGCGCGTGGCGACCGACTCCCGGACCGTCGTCCGACCCTCTGCACGGAGCGCGGCGAGCAGAATCGCGGACTTGACCTGGGCGCTCGGGACGGCCGTCGAGACGTCGACCGCCCGAAGCGGCGTGCGACCGATCACCGTGACCGGCGGGAGGGAGTCATTGGAACGGGCGTGGACCGCCGCACCCATCGAGCGCAGCGGTTCGATGATACGAGCGACCGGACGGCGGCGCAATGAATCGTCGCCGTCGAGGACGCTTCGGAACGGCAGCCCGGCGAGGATCCCGGCGAACAGCCGCAGGCTCGTCCCGGAGTTGCCGCAATCGAGGTCCGCGTCTGCTGCCCGCAGGCCGTCGGCGCCGGGCGAGACGACTCGGTAGGACGCGTTTCCCGTCTCATCGTCGACCGCTCGCTCCACCGAGGCGCCGAGGGCAGCGCAGATCCCCGCGGTCGAGCGGACGTCGGCGCCGTCGCCGGCAGCCTCGATGCGGCTCTCGCCGTCGGCAAGCAGCGCCAGCATCAGCGCCCGGTGGCTGATCGACTTGTCGCCGGGCAGGCGAAGGTCGCCGCGTAGCTGTCGCGCGGCGCGGACGGTGACAGAGTCGGCCGAGGTGACGCCGGGCATCGGCGGCCTAGTGCTTCGAGAGGCCGGCGCCGGATCCGGCGCCGATGCCCAGCTCCGAACCCGCCACGACGGGATCTCCGTGGAGCGAGAGGGTGTGCTCGTGGACCGCGACGAGGTCGGCCATCAGGTCGCGGAACTGCTGAAGGGTCAGCTGCTGCTCCGCGTCCGACAGCGCCTCGTCCGGCGTCGGGTGGACTTCGACCATCACGCCGTCCGCCCCGACGGCAACGCCCCCGATCGCGAGCGGCTTGACGAGCCATCGCTTTCCCGTCGCGTGACTCGGGTCGACGATCACCGGCAGGTGCGTCAGGTGGTGGAGGAGGGGCACCGCCGACAGGTCCAGCGTGTTCCGCGTGTAGGTCTCGAACGTCCGGATGCCGCGCTCGCAGAGGATCACGTTCGGGTTACCCGAGCTCACGATGTACTCCGCGGCCATGAGCCACTCCTCGACCGTCGCCCCGTAGCCGCGTTTGAGCATCACCGGCCGGGCAATGCGGCCCACGGCGTTCAGCAGCGAGTAGTTCTGCATGTTCCGGGTGCCGATCTGGACGATGTCCGCGTACTCCGCGACGATGTCGACCTGGTTCGGCTCCATGACCTCGGTGATCACCGGGAGCCCCGTCCGGTCACGGGCCTCGGCAAGGTAGCGGAGTGCCTCGACGCCAAGGCCCTGGAATGAGTACGGCGAGGTGCGAGGCTTGAAGGCGCCGCCGCGGAGAACGGTCGCTCCCGCCTCCTTCACTGCGTCGGCCGTCTCCATCAGCTGCTCGCGACTCTCGACGGAGCACGGCCCGGCCATCATCGTCAGCGATCCGTCGCCGATCACCGCGTCGAGGATCCGGATCACGGTGTCCTCGGGGTGGAACTCGCGCGACGTCAGCTTGAAGGGCTTGCTGATCGGCGTCACGCCCTCGACGCCCGGCAGCCCCGAGAGCCGGCTCATCAGCTCCTGCTTCCGCGGGCCGACTTCGCCGACGACGGCAATGACCGTCCGCTCCGACCCGGAGTGGTCGAAGGGCGTCATGCCTTCGCTCAGGATGTGGCTCTTCACGCCGAGGATCTCGGCCTCCGTGGCGGTCCGGGCCATTACGACGAACATCGGCTGCGGCGGTCCTTCCTGCGGTGACTCGGTTCGATCAAACAAAAAAGCAGAGGTTCAAACCTCTGCTGTCCCGGCACGACCCGCGGTCTCGGGTCCTTACGATCCGAGATCGGTCATGCCGGGCGTCGAAAG
Organism: Candidatus Limnocylindrales bacterium; assembly: GCA_036274475.1. GTDB lineage: Bacteria > Chloroflexota > Limnocylindria > Limnocylindrales > CSP1-4 > CF-46. The sequence continues at coordinate 1,325 of DASUFO010000076.1, read as the reverse complement.
TAGAAGTCGGCGTTCATCAGCGTGTGGCGACGGTAACGATCGGGACGGCGCCTGTCAACGAGCGCGCCAGCGCGGTCAGTCGGAGCGCGGTGGCAGCGCGGCCCGAGCCACGATGTCCTCGACGACCTCGGTCTTCGCGTCGGCGTAGTTCTGGACGTACGCCCAGGTGCGCTTCGCGAGCTCCCGTTTCTTCTGTTCGTAGAGGTCCCGGTCGTCGGGGTGCGTCCGGAGCCAGTCACGGAAGCCGACCATGCGGGCGATCTCCGGCGAACCGGGCGAGAACGTGTGGAGGTTGATGTTCGTGTCGGGGCCCTTGAACACGCGGTGCTCGTGCCACTCCGGCTCGCGGATGACGAGGCGATAGCCGGCGGCCTCGAGGTCGGGGACGTAGGCGGGTTCGTCGGCAGAGTCGGGGACGACCAGCGTGATGTCGACGATCGGCTTCGCGGCGAGGCCAGGCACCGAGGTCGAGCCGGTGTGGTGGATCTCGACGACGCGGTCGCCGAGGACCGCCCGAATGCGCGCTTCCTCGCGCGCGAACAGGGCGGGCCACTCGGGGTCGTACTCGACGAGGGTGACGGGTCCATCGAGGCGCGGTGGCGCGTCGATCCAGGCCTTGTCGAGCGCCTCGTCGGAGGTCAGCCCGCGGGTCGAAGGCGGCAACGGATCGGGCACGCTCGGGCTCCTCGACGGTCGGATGGCGGGTGAGCATATCGCCTTCTGGAGGCGTCGATGGCCCGTGATAGCATGGCCGTCGCTGCGCGACGGAGAGGTCGCATAGAGGCCTAGTGCGGCGGTTTGCTAAACCGTTGAGTGGGGTAACCTGCTCCGAGGGTTCGAATCCCTCCCTCTCCGCCACGACCCATGACGTCGTCGACGCAGCGTCGCGTGCGCCCGTAGCTCAGTGGATAGAGCGTTAGGTTGCGGACCTAAAGGTCGTGAGTTCGAGTCTCGCCGGGCGCGCCAGAACTACACCAGCGGCATCCAGCCGCGCCCCGTCTGCGCCGAAGAACGGCCGCGCCGGGGCAACCCACCGGACCTCCCGGACCTCCCGGTCGTAAGCGATCGCGCGCTCGACGAGCAGCAGCACGAACTCCCGCCGCTGGTCCGGCGTTGCGCGCCGGAGGTTCTCCGCCATCGTGACCACGACCTGTCGCTGCCGGTCGAACGCGATGAGCTTGTCGTTGTCCGGGAGGATGACCAGTTGTCGTTCCGTCTCCTCCCTCTCGCGCCGATAGTCGGCTTCTTCCATCTCGCCCCAGTCGAACCGCTTCGCGATCCGGTCGAGATGTGTTTGGAGCCGCTTCCGCTTCTGCTCCGCCAGC
>DASUFO010000075.1:0-164250 GCA_036274475.1 Candidatus Limnocylindrales bacterium | reverse complement strand
TTTCGCGGACGGCCGCTCGGCCTTCGTGGGGAGCGCCGTACCGATCAGCTCGCGATAGCTCGAGAGGCCCTGGTGCGCGCACTCGGCGGCCAGCTCGTCCACGAGGCGGACCGGCAGCGTCGGGTCGGCGAAGATCGCCGTGCCGACCTGGACCGCGACCGCGCCGACCGCGAGGAAATCGAGGACGTCCGCGAGCTCGGTAACGCCGCCGATCGCCACGACCGGGATGTCGACGGTCTGGGCCGCCTCGTAGACGATCCGCAGCGCCACCGGTTTGATCGCCGGGCCCGACAGGCCGCCGTAGATGTTTCCGAGCAGCGGCTTCTGCCGCGACGGCGCGACTGCGATGCCGCTGAGTGTGTTGATCGCGGTCAGGGCGTCGGCGCCGGCGTCCTCGATCGCGCGGGCGATCGGCCGAATGTCGGAGACGTTCGGGCTGAGCTTCACGAGCAGTGGCAGGTCGGTGGCTCGCCGGACTGCCGCGGTGACCTCGCCGGCGGCGCCGGCGTCGATCGCGAATTGGAGCCCGCCTTTGCCGACGTTCGGGCAGCTGATGTTGAGCTCGATCCCGGCGACGCCGGGCACGCCGTCGAGCCGGCGCGTGACCTCGACGTAGTCCTGGACCGACTCGCCGGCCACGTTGACGATCACCGGGACCTTCCATCCCGTCCAGGTGCCGGCGTACTTCTCGACGACCGCGTCGACACCGGGGTTCTGGAGGCCGATCGAGTTCAGCATCCCGCCGGGCGTCTCGGTCACGCGGGGGGTCTGGTTGCCGATGCGCGGCTTGAGCGTGGTGCCCTTGCAGCAGATCGCGCCGAGGCGCTGGACGTCGACGACGTCGCCGTACTCGATGCCGTAGCCGAACGTCCCGGATGCGACGAGGATCGGGTTCGCGAGGACGAGCCCGCGACCCAGATCGACGGAGAGATCGGGGTCGACGGCCGGTCGGGGCGGGGCCGGCGGCGCCGCCACTGACTCCGTTACAGGGCGGGCCATCGTCGCGGGTCGAGGTCCGCGCCGCTTGCGGTCCATCGGAATGCGAGTCGGCATCGACGGTCGGACGTCGCGCGAGGTCGTGACCCGCCGCTTGGCCTTCACGCCCTGTTCCACGTTCTGGGTCGTGGTTCATGGCACATGCCAAACGTCGAATGACGGCCCGGTCGGTCGACGGATGGCTCGCTGGACGAACCAATCGTCGCGCGAACGGGCGATTCGAGCCGTCGCCGGGGCAGATCTTCGACGATTGGCAACTGCCACGAACCGCGCCCTGATGCCCGGACGACCCGCCTCACCAGCCGGCCTCCCAGTTGATCTCGTCCGACGCGAACACGGGCCCCTCGCGGCAGACCCGCTGCGGTGTCCCGCTCGTTGCCATGACCACGCAGCCAAGGCACGCACCCACTGCGCAGCCCATGTTCTGCTCCATCGACACCTGGAGGAACGCCTTTCGGCGCGCCGCCGGCGATCCGGCCGCGGGCTCTCGCACGCCACCCCGCTTCCGGCCCAGGCGAGCAACCCCCATCCGCTCTCGCCGCCCGGCCGCGAGCCGTGCCAACGCACCCAGCATCCCGGACGGCCCGCACGCGAACGCCTGGTCCGCCCACGCCTCGTACTCGGGCACGAGCTCTGTCACGAACCCCCGCCGGCCGACGGATCCGTCGTCGGTCGCGATCACGTATTCGACCTCGTCGGGGAGCAGCGACGACGGGTAGACGTCGCGCGCCGACGCCGCCCCGAACAGCAGCGTGACCTGGCGCCCGTCCCGGATCGCCTCGTCGGCGAGATACCGGACCCCTGCCATGCCGAGGCCGCCGGCGATCAGCAGGAGATGCCGCGACCGTGGATCGACTTCGAACGGCCGCCCCAGCGGCCCCAGCATGTCGAGCGTGTCGCCGGGGCGCAGCCGCGTGAACCACTCGGTTCCCCGCCCGATCGTGCGGTAATGGATCGTGATGACACCCGTCGCGGCATCGGCGGTGTTGATCGAGAACGGCCGCCGCAGCACGAGCCCGGAGTAGTCGCCAGTCCGAACGTGGACGAACTGCCCGGCTCGCGATCCCGTCGCGAGCGACGGTGCGTGGAACGATTGCAGCCACTGCCCGGGCAGGATCTCCCGACTCTCGAGGAGCTCAGTCGCGACGAGGCGCATCGTCACGCGCGGCGATCGTCCTCCCCGTCCTCGTCGTCGTCCTCGTCACCATCGGCCTCGTCCGCGTCGTCGTCGAGCGCGGCCTCGGCGTCGTCGGCCGCCGCCCCGCCGGTCCCGTTCGCCTCGTCAGCTGCTCCGGCCAGCTCCGGCGCGATCGCCGGGTATGCCTCGGCAAGCGCGTCGGCCAGGTCTCCGAAGACGTCGGTCGGGTCGTAGTACTCGACGAGCTCGTCCGACGAACCCAGCCGCCGCCATTCGTTCTCTTCCTCGGTGAGGACCTCCGCGGCAAACTCGCCCGACGATGTGAGCGTCAGCCGCTCGTCGTCGTCGTCGGTGATCACCAGGTCACCGATGCGAGCGGCGAGCAGTCCGGCCGCCTCCTCGAACTGCTCGAGCAGCCGCGACTCGCTGCGCTGGCTGCGCTCCTGGTATTCGAGCGCCAGGTCGTAGAGTCGCTGCGCCGCGAGCTCGTCGTCATCGGCGTCGAGCGGGGCCGGCTGACCGGCCGCCCAATCGTCGGCCGCCGCGGCGTACGGGTCCGGCCCGAGCGAGATCGACTCGTCGGCGCTGACGCCGGCGCCCTCGAGCAGATCCGGTGTCGCGGTCGGCTCGTGGCTCAGGCCCGCCGCGTCGCGAGCAGCCTCGGCGAACGCCGAGTACAGGTCGGACGGGTTGTAGAGCTCGACGATCTCGGAGGCCGACTCGATGACCTCGGTCTCGCTGGTCCACTCGCCGGTCAGCTCATCGATGTAGCGCGTCCGGCTGCGGAACGTCAGGTCGGGAGCGATCGAGAGGTAGTCGGGGTCCTCGTCGATCAGCGTCAGCCCGCCGAGCGCGTCGATGCGGGATCGATTCGCGTCGAGAAACTTGCGGAACTGCTCCGTCGCCTGGACGAGGAAGTCCGATCGCTCGAGGGCGGCGTCGGCCGCGATCTCGCCGAGCAGGTCGTTTCGGCTCGTGTCCATCGCTCTGCCTCCGTTTGTCGACCGATCAGCCGTGGTACTCGAGATCCGGACCCATCCGCTCTCGAAGGAACATCGAGTGATGTCGCTGGAAGATCCACTCTCCGGCGCGATGCCCAAGGGCCTTCAGGCTCTCGTCGGCTTCCAGCTTGTCCAGTGTCGCGTAATCCGGCAGTTCCAGCAGGATCACGTTGTCGAAATCCCAGCCGTGGGCAACGTTGTACCAGCCGAGGAATCGGATGCCGTACTTGTCGGCGTACTCGCGCATCTGCCGGGCGAACAGCGTCTTCATGTAGAACTTGAAGAAGGCGTCGCGGCCGCGGCGGACGGAGAAGTAGGTCGCGAGCACAGGCACGTCGGCTACCTCCTCCGGCTCGGCAGGTCGACCGGCGTGGCGGCCGGTGCCGGTTGCGGGCCGGCGGCGGTCATTGTCGCACGGGCCCTTCGTCGCTCGGGGCGTCGTCGGCGGTCGTCGTCGCCTCCTGGCCTGCCGGCGCCGATGCCGGCTGGGACGCCTCGTCCTCGATCTCGCCGACGGTCTTCGTCGCGCTGCCGAGGGGGCGTCGGCGGGACCGTCGATCGGCGGCGACCAGGCGCAGCAGGAAGATGATGGTCTGGCCGGCAACCAGGAGCAGCACGATCGTCGCCCCCAGCAGGAACACGCTGATCCACGTCGGCCAGTTCCAGGCCACGGTCAGCGGCGTCAGGACGATGAAGACGACGAGGATGACGACCTGGAACCGGAAGCAGCCGAGACCGGGTCCGCGCTCGGCGTCGAGCGGCTCGCCCTTGTACTCGATCGGGCGCTCGGAGGGGGAAGTCACGAGGCGGAACTCTATCTGGTCGAGCCTCGCCGCGGGTCTGGGCTGGCAGCCAGGAAATCCGGCGTGAAGGTCGCAGAGAGGGTCTCTTCGAGCCCTGACCGTGGTCCCCAGCCCAGAGGGTGTAGCGAAACTGGTACGTGCGACCGGTTCGTGTCGCGATTCTTGGTTGGCAACCAAGATCGGGCGGGATCCCTCGGGCGGGATCCGTCGGGCGGGATCCTGGGGCGGCTACCATCCCGGCATGGCCGTCGACGACGCGGAACCCGCCGCACAGACCCGCTTCGCATGGCATCCGGAACCCGAGCTCATCGGCTTCGGCGACCCGTCCGCGCGTGCGGCGCTCGAGGACCTGGGTCGCGAGGCGTGGTCCGCAGCGCTCGACTACCTCTACGACCACGCGTTCGTCCGGGCGATGGGCGAGCCGGCCGGCTACGCCGAGCTCCGGCAGACCTTCTTCGGCCAGAGCGGCCGCCCCGCTCCGCCGCCGGACGACCCCACGCCGTCGAGCGAGCTCTTCGATGAGTTCCGCCGCCGCGTCGCGCCGCACCAGCTCAACGCCTATCACCCCCGTTCGCTGAGCTACTTCACGCCGCCGCCGCTCGCGATGTCGGTCGTCGGCGAGCTGCTCGCGCAGGTCACCCAGCAGGGCGTCGACGTCTGGCATGCCGGGCCGCTGGCGACGTTCGTCGAGGAAGAGGTCGTGCGCTGGCTGTGCGACCTCGTCGGCTACGAGGAGGCGAGCTTCGGGATCCTCACGTCGGGCGGCGTCATGGCGAACTTTCTCGCGATGGCGTTGGTGCGCGACGTCCGGCTGGCCGCGCTGCGCGGGCTCAACGCGCCGCCGCGGGGCGCCGCGCTCGAAGGCGCGCGCGTCTACACGTCCGACCAGACGCACTTCTCGATCGCGCGGGCACTCGACGAGCTGGGCTTCCCGCCCGAGACGCTCGTGGTCCTGCCGACCGACGACCGCTTCCGCCTCCACCCGGAGCCCGTGGCGGAGGCAATCGCCGACGACCGCGCGGCCGGGCTGACACCAGTGGCAGTGAGCGCGGTCGCCGGCTCGACGAACACGGGCTCGGTGGACCTCATCGAGCCGCTTGCCGAGCTGGCCCGGCGTGAGGGCCTGTGGTTCCACGTCGACGCCGCGTACGGTGCCGCCGCCCGCCTCTCGCCACAGCACCGCGCTCGAGTCCCCGCGCTCGAGCTGGCGGACTCCGTGACGGTCGATCCGCACAAGTGGTTCTTCCAGGCGTACGACATCGGTGGCCTCATGGTCCGCGACGGGTCGCTGCTCCAGCGAACGTTCGGCCGGAAGCAGCCCGAGTACTACCGCGGCGGCGAGGGCCCGGCGGGTGCGCCGAAGCCGGAAGACGACCATGACGTCCCCGGCCAGCTCAACTTCTACAAGCTCGGATTCGAGGGCACCCGGCGGTGGCGGGCGCTGAAGCTGTGGATGAGCTGGAAACACGTCGGCACGCGCGGGTTCGGACGCCTCGTCGCCGACACGATCGAGCTCGCCGAGCTGCTCGCGCAGCGCTGCGCGGCGAGCGACGATTTCGAGGCGCTCCCACCGGAGCCGGAGCTGTCCGTCGTCTGCTTCCGGCATCGGCCGCCCGGTCTCGAAGCGGGGCGAGCGCTCGACGACCACCAGGACCGGCTCCAGGCAGCGCTCGAGGCCGACGGCGACGGCTGGCTCTCGACGACGAAACTCGGCGGCTCGACCTGGCTAAGGGCCGGGATCGTGAACACGCACACCACGCCCGCCGACATCGACCGCCTGCTGACGACACTCCGGCGCCTCGCCGAAGACCTCCCGTGAGGCTTGCGCTGTTCGCCCCGCTCGTGACCGGCACGGCGGCGGCCTGATCGTCAACCAGGCCGTTCGAACACCCAGCCGTGGGCCTCGGCGGCCGCCGCGACCTGCTGCATGTCGAAGCCCGTCATGAGGAGTCCGGGCGCGTCCGGCTGGTCCGTCGACAGCAGATACCAGCCGCCTTTCTGGAACCCCTCCTTGAAGTAGAGGCGTCCGGTCCCGCTCCGCTCGATCTTCTGGCCGCGCTCGTTGAGACGGCCGTACCAGATCTCGTCCGGTGAGATCGAGAGGAACGGCGTCGGCTTGCGGTACCAGCGGATCGTCAGCACGGCGAGCCCGGCCGCGATCCCGATGCAGACCGTCGTGATCAGCGGCGCGTTCTCGGCCCGCCACGCGACGAGCAGCGCGACGACGATCATGAACCCGAAGATGAAGACGAACTCGGACTTCTTCTCGGGGATCGTCGTCATCCCGCGACTCCCAGGGCCTGCTCGAGGAACGCCACCCGGTCGGCGCGAATCTCCTCACCCTCCATGTCGTGCTCGGCGTCGTACGGCTTGAGCTCCGTGCCTTCGGGCGCGGCGGCGCGCAGCTCGAGACCGGTCATCGGGGCGATGAAGAAGTCGCGCCGCCCGAACTGCAGAAAGACCTTCGCGGGCGCGACGGCGCCGATGTGTTCGATCGGATCGAGCGACCGCATGGCCGCGAGGTACTCGATCCGGTCCTGCTCGATCGGCCAGAACGGCAGGAACCAGTCGCCCCAGCGCGGAACGGGCGCGACGAGGACATAGGCGACCGGCCGGCGGTCGATCGTCCCCAGGATCATCGAGTGCATCGCGCCGAAGTCGTGACCCACGACGGCGAGCCGCGACGAATCGACGCCCGGTCGAGAGACGGCCAGGTCCACGCACCGCCGAAGCAACGAGACGTCCGTGACGATCCGCTCGCGGTCGGCGGCGGAACCGGTCGGGTCGCCGGCCCATGGAAAGGTGAGCTGGGGCAGGATCGCCGAGCCGCCGTGGGCACCGACCCAGGCGACCGCCTCCTCGACGAACTGCGTCCGGTTGCCGTTCGGTGCGTTCGTGTCGAACCAGTGGGCGAAGACGAGGCCGGGCGACGCCGTTCGAGCGTCGATGACCATCGGTTCGATCACGTACGCCTCGATCGAGCCGTCGATCAGGATGTCCCGGACGAGGACGCCGTCGCGGTCCTCGGCGCCGCGGATCTCGAAGGAAGGAGTCCCGGCCGGCTCCGGGAATGCGGGCATCGTCACGATCACGCCTCCGACGTCTTGCCCCGCCGCCCGTCGATTCGATCGTGGAGCCGGAACCACTCGCCGACGAACGGCAGGAACCATGGCCGGCCCTCGTACGGAGCCGGCACCAGCGGGAACCGCAGCCGCGACAGCGCGGGCGCCGCATCGCCCGACAGCCAGCCGCCGACCGCGGTCCCGAGCCAGGTCATCATCGCCACCCCGGTGCCGCAGCAGCCCATCGCGTACGTCACGCCATCCATCTGCCCGACGTGGGGCATCCGGTCGAACGTGAAGCCGACGTTCCCGCCCCAGGCGTAGTCCACGCGATAGCCCGCCAGCTGGGGGTGGACCTCGAGCATCCCCTTGTGGAGGATCGCGGCGGTTCGGTCGACGGACGTCGGGAGGAAGCTCGCCCGGCCGCCAAAGACCATCCGCCGGTCCTGCGAGACGTGCCAGTAGTACAGGAAGTTCTTCGTGTCGAAGAAGGCCCGGCCCTTCGGGCTCAGCTCCGCGGCCAGGTCCCCGGGGAGTGGCTCGGTCGCGATGATGTAGCTGCCGATCGGGATGATGCGGCGTCGGAGCGCCGGCATGACGCCGTCCGTGTAGCCGTTCGTCGCGACGACGACATCCTTCGCGAGGATCGCGCCGCGGTCCGTCTCGACGACCTGGCGGCCATCCGCCTGGCGCCGGATCGTCTTCGCGCGAACGCCCTCATGGAGGTCGGCACCAGCTCGATCGGCCGCGTCCGCGAGCCCGGCGAAGTACTTGCCCGGGTGGAGCAGCCCGGCCGCCGGGGCCGCGAGTCCGCCGTGGTACGCGTCGCTGCCGATCTCCTCGCGCAGGCGCTCCTTGGGCACGAACGTCGACTCGACACCGAAGTCCGTGAGCGTTCGGCCGGCCTCGATCAGGTCGTCGACATGTGATGCCCCGTAGGCGAGATCGAGCGAGCCGCACTCCCGCCACTCGCAATCGATCGACTCCTCGGTGATCAGCTGCTTGACGAGGGCGTACGCCTCGAGCGTGTCGCGGAACAGGCCCTTGCCGGTCTCCTCGCCGTAGCGCTTGACGAGCTGCCGCGGTCCCCACTTGTAGCCGGGATGGACGATCCCGCCGTTCCTCGTTGATCCGCCGAAGCCAAGGTACTCGGCCTCGAGCACCGTGACCGCGGCGCCGCGCCGCGCCAGCTCAAGGGCCGCGGTGATCCCGGTGTAGCCGCCACCGACGACGACGACATCGGCCGAATCCGGAATCTCCCGACCCCGCCGGTCGGGCAGTTGGGGCATCGTCGCGTGCCAGTAGGGCCGTCGCTCGAAGTCGGTATTGAGCGTCCCGGACGTCATCGTCCGCGCAGCGTACCGGAGTCGACGGAGGTTACGCGGTGGCGTCGTGCGCGAAGCGACCGCCGGCGACCGTCAGAAGCATCCGCCCGGTCAACGACCGGCCAGTCAGCGGCGAGTTCTTGCCGCGTGAGCTGAGCGACGCGGCGTCGACTGCCCAGGCTTCCGAGCGGTCGAAGACGACCAGATCGGCAGGTGCTCCCTCGACGAGCCCGATCGAGCGCCCGCCCATCGCTGAGCCGAGGACTCGCGCCGGCCCGACCGTCAACGCCTCGATCGCCCGCTGGAGCGTGATCAACCCGGCGTCGACCGCGGCCAGCACGACGCCCAGCGTTGTCTCGATGCCGCTGATCCCGTTCGAGGCCAGCCCGAACTCGACGTCCTTGTCGACCTGGGCGTGCGGCGCGTGGTCCGTCGCGATCGCGTCCGCGGTCCCGTCCACCAGGGCTTCCCGGCACGCGGCCGCGTCGGCGGGCGTCCGGAGCGGCGGATTGACGCGGAGCGAGGTCGCGTAGGGCGGGGCCACGATCGCGTGATCGGCCCACGGGTCGCCACTCGCCTCCCATGCCCAGCGGCGGGCGCCGGCGAGCCACTCGTCGCTCAGCGCGAGGTGGTGCGGCGTGACGTCACACGTCACCGGCAACCCGGCCGCCTTCGCCCGTCGGACGAGGTCGAGCGCACCGCCGGTCGAAAGGTGCGTCAGGTGCAGCCGCGCCGAAGGCACGTCGCGGACGACGTCGGCGAGGATCGCCAGGTCACGTGCGACTGCTGCCTCCTCCGCCGCCGCGGGCCAGCCATGCAACCCGAGGACCGTCGCGACGAACCCGTCGTTCGCCTCGGCGCCGGCGGTCAGTGACGCGTCCTCGGGATGGTCGACGACGGGCAGGCCGAGCGCCCCCGCGTACGCCAGCGCGTTGCGCAGGAGCGGACCGGACGAGACCGGCGTGCCGTCGTCCGAGAACCCGACGACGCCGGCATCGGCAAGCTCGCCGAGCGCGGCGAGCGTCTCCCCTGCCCGGCCGGCCGACACCGCGCCGTACGCCAGGGCCCGAACCGGCGAGCCGGATGCAGCTGCCGCCACGAGGACCCGCGCAAGGACCGACGGCTCATCGAGGGCCGGCGTCGTGTTCGGCATGAGGCAGACGGTCGTGAAGCCGCCGTGCGCCGCCGCCGCGAGCCCCGTCGCGACCGTCTCGGCGTCCTCGTTGCCCGGCTCCCGGAAATGCGCGTGGAGATCGATGAACCCGGGCGCCACGACGACGCCGCGATCGTCGACTCCCGACGCGTCGTCGCCGTCGAGCCAGACGACCGACTTCAGGACGCCATCGTTGACGACGATATCGCCGGGGCCTTCGCGGCCCGACGAAGGGTCGACCAGCCATGCCTTCGAGATCTCGAGGTCGGCCACCGTTTCGCCGACGCGCGACTCCGCCAGGAGCGTCACGACCCGCGGGCCCCGGCGAGGAGGTAGAGCAGCGCCATTCGCACCGCCACTCCGTTCCGAACCTGTTCCTCGACGACTGACTGCGTACCAGCCGCGACATCCGGGGCGATCTCGACGCCTTCGTTCATGGGGCCGGGGTGCATCACGAGCGCGTCGGGCTTGGCGAGCGCGAGCCGCTCACCGGTGAGCCCGTAGCGCGCGGCGTACTCGCGCAGCGACGGCAGCAGGCCGGACGCCATCCGCTCCTTCTGGATCCTCAACGTCATGACGACGTCGGCGTCGCGCAGCGCGTCGTCGACCGACGACGTCACCGTGAACCGCCGACCATCCGCCGCGCCGCGCAACCCCCACGCGTCGAACCCGCGCAGGAGCGTCGCGGGGCCGCAGAGCCAGAGGTCCGCCCCTGCCGCCGTCAAGGTCCAGATGTTCGACCGGGCGACCCGCGAGTGCAGCACGTCGCCCAGGATCACCACCTTGCGGCCCTCGAGGGAGCCACCGTCGGAATGCGCTCGCATCGTGTAGAGGTCGAGCAGCGCCTGAGTCGGGTGGCCGTGCCAGCCGTCGCCGCCGTTCACCACGGACCCGCCGAACGTCTCTGCCGCGAGATACGGCGCTCCCGACACGGAATGGCGCATGACGAGGATCTGGGCCCCGAGCGCCTCAACCGTCCGAACCGTGTCGACGAGCGACTCGCCCTTCGCCACGGATGACGTCGCCGCCGCGATGTTCACGACGTCGGCGGAGAGATTCTTCGCCGCGACCTCGAACGAGACGCGCGTCCGCGTCGACGCCTCGTAGAACAGGATCGTCACGTTGACGCCGCGCAGCGCCGGCACCTTCGAGATCGGCCGGTCCAGGACCTCGCGCATCGCGTCGGTCGTTCGCATGACGAGCTCGATATCCGACGAGCTCAGAACGTCGACGTCGAGGAGGTGCCCGTGCGGCCACTCCACCGGCTGCTCGCCGGGCGGCGAATCGATGGACGGGACGTCGGTCGCGGGCAGCGCGCCAGGCTCGCGATCGGCCACGGTCATCCGACGGGCGCCACCGCTGGCTCGGACTCGGCGACCCGGTCGATGAGGACCGCGTCCTCGCCGTCGATCTCCTCGACATGCACGCGAACCATCTCCTCGCGCGACGTCGGGACGTTCTTGCCGACGTGATCCGCCCGGATCGGGAGCTCCCGGTGACCTCGGTCGACGAGGACCGCGAGGCGGATTGCCTGGGGCCGCCCGAAGTCGACGAGTGCGTCCATCGCCGCCCGGATCGTTCGGCCGGTGTAGAGGACGTCGTCGACGAGGACGACCGTCGCTCCGTTCAGGTCGAACGGCAGATCGGTGCCCTTCACGACCGGCTGCTGGGCGACGAGCGAGAGGTCGTCGCGATAGAACGTGATGTCGAGCGCCCCGACCGGCACCGAAACGCCCTCGTTGTCGGTGATCGCAGCGGCAATGCGGCGGGCGAGCGGCACGCCCCGCCGCTGGATGCCGACGAGGGCCAGACCGGAGGTGCCCGCCTGCTTCTCGACGATCTCGTGGCTGATCCGGATCGTCGCCCGGCGGATCTCCTCCGCGGTCATGATGTGACGGGCGCTCATCGCTCCTTCCCGGCCTCTCAGGGCCTCGACTGCGGCCTCACGGGGCCGGCTCGAAGGGTCGCCGCAAGGATACCGTAGCGCCGGTCCGGCCCGATCGGGCCGCATGCGCGAACATGAACGCCGCATCGCCCAACGGAGGCCTGCCCCGCCCCATGCTCACCTTCGGTTACAAGGCGTCGGCCGAGCAGTTCGGCCCACGCGACCTGCTGGCGTTCGCAATCCACGCCGAGCGCGCCGGCTTCGAGAGCGTCTTCGTCAGTGATCATTTCCAGCCGTGGCGCAACACGGACGGGCACGCCCCGAACGCGCTCGTCTGGCTGGGTGCGCTCGCGATGCGCACGCAGCGGGTAACGATCGGGACGAGTGTGCTGACGCCGTCGTTCCGGTACCACCCCGCAACGATCGCCCAGGCGTTCGCGACACTCGCGTCGCTCGCCGGTTCCGACCGCCGGGTCGTTCTCGGCCTCGGCACCGGCGAGTCGCTCAACGAGGTGCCGCTCGGCATCGAATGGCCCGACCAGAAGGAGCGATTCGCCCGGCTCAAGGAAGCCACGGAGCTCATCCAGAAGCTCTTCACCGAGGAGTTCGTGACGTTCGAGGGTCAGTTCTTCCGGACCCGCAACGCGAAGATCTTCGACAAGCCGGAGCGCCCCGTCGAGACGTGGATTGCCGCGTCCGGCCCGGCAGCTGCGCGACTCGCCGGCCGGGTCGCGGACGGTTTCATCTGCACGTCGGGCAAGGGCATGGAGCTGTACTCGGAGACGCTCCTGCCAGCGGTGGCCGAAGGCATCGAGAAGGCCGGCCGATCACCCGACCAGGTCGAGAAGATGATCGAGGTCAAGGTCTCCTACGACTCCGACCGGAACCAGGCGCTGCGCGACTGCGGCATCTGGGCGGCGCTCGCGCTCCCGGGCGAAACGAAGATGGGCGTCGACGACCCGCGCGAGATGGAGCGACTGGCGTCGAAGCTGCCGCTCGAGGACGCCGCGGTCCGCTGGCTGGTCTCGGACGACCCCGACGAGCATGTCGAGCAGATCCGCCCGTACATCGAGCTCGGCTTCACGCATCTCGTCTTCCACGCCCCGGGCAACAACCAGAGCCGGTTCATCAACGCGTACGCGAGGGACATCCTGCCCCGCCTCCGGGAGCGCTGGGGCTAGCTCTCGCCGACGCGGCGCGCCGCCACAACGCTGGCGTCAGTCGCCCACGCGGATCGTCTCGGTCAGGCTGGCGCTGGCCCCACCCCGGGCGGTCGCGACCAGCGTCACGGCGTAGGTGCCCGGAGCTGCATAGGTGTGGGTCGGATTCCGAATCGTCGCGGTCTCGCCGTCGCCGAATGACCACGCCCACGAAACGGCCCCCTTCGTCCGGTTCGCGAACCGAGCCGTGAGGCCCTGGACCGACACGTCGAAGGCGACGCTGGGCGCGTCGTCGTCCGTGGGCGGCGCCGGAGTGGGTGGCGGCGAGGTCGGCGGGGGCGCGGGCGTTGGCGGGGCGGTCGGTGGTGGGGGCGGGGACGGGCCGGTCGGCAGCTCGGTTGGAGCGGCGCTCGGCGACGGCTGTTCGGCCGGTGGAGGCTGGGTCGCAGTTGGCGACGGGCCGGGCAGTTCCGTGGGCGGCGCGCCATCCGACGGCCAGTCGCTGCCGCCATTCGGTCCCGTTGCCGCCGGACCGAAACCGTCGCCGGTGACGTCGCCCGTGACGTCGCCACCGACCAACTCCGGCGGTGACGATGCTCCAGGACCAAGGATGGGCGCCGTCTCGTTCGCTTCGGCGACCGCGATCGCTCCGGGCGTCGCCGCGTCGTGGACCGAGCCGGACGGCTCCGGTGTCCCGATCGCCGTGAGGACCGCGCCCGTCCAGGTGGGCAGCGCGATGACGACCGCGGCGACGATCGGCGCGAGCGTCCCGGCCACGAAGGCCGTCAGGCGCCGTCTCGTCCGGCGCCGGCCGGACAAGTCGTCAGGCCGAGGGGTGGGTTGGAGTCGTGCGCTCGGCGCAACCCGTCGCGCAATTCCCGGGTCCACGCCCGGTCCCGATCTGCCTGCCCGAAGCCGCCACGCAAGCTCGGACTCGTGGTGCTCGCGGAAGGGACTCGACCTGACCGGCGCCGAATCCTGCCGCCGCGTCGCGTCCCATCTGTTCGGAGCGCCGTCCACGGAGGTACACGATAGCTGGAATCGCGGCCTGCCGAACGGGTTTTTCGTCGAAGGTCGAACAGGCGGGCGGTTTTGCCTAGTACACCGACACCGTCACGTTCGTCACGCCCGACCATGACGGGCAGCCACAGACCTGGAAGAAGTCCGGCCGGTAGAGGTCCACGATCCGGTTCGTGCCCGCGACCGGGCCGTAGTCGCTGACGACCCGCTCGATGCAGCCGCCCGCGCCGCAGATGATCACCGTCGTGCCGCGCGGCAGGCGCATCGCGGTCGTCCCGTTGTCATAGAACGTCGCGGCGCCCCGCAGCTGGTATCTCGGCGGCTTCTGGGCTGAGCCAGCCGCAGACGCCGGCTGGCGAACCGTGGGCTTGCCGACGACGCGCTCCGGCTCGGAGCCCGGCGTGACAAATGCCGTGTCGGCGTCGACGCGGGCGTCCGACGCGAATGCCGGATCGAGCGGCGCGACGGGAAGGGGCCGCGCCGCGGCGTTCGCTGGGACAGAGATCGGCTGGAACGCGGCTGGGTCGATGACGCTCGGTCCGCTGGGACTCCGAGAGCCGGCCAGACCCGGCAGCGCGACCAGTGCGAGCGCGGCGGTGAGCGCGGCGCTCGCGACCAATCGGGTCGGTCGCACGATCCGGGCACGATACGACGATTCGGCGAGACCCGCCAGCGGCTGGTGCGCCTGCGCACCGCCGCCTATCGGACGAGGACGAAGTCTCCCGGCGCGCTCTCGACGTTGCCGAACCCGTCGTCGGTCCAGGCGAGGATCAGGACCCGGCTCGCATCGTCGCTGCCGTCGGGCGGCGCGGCCCACGCCAGCCGACCGTCGTCGATCGAGAAGCCGGCGAGCGCCGGCTCGTCGTGCAGCCTCGGGTTCTCGAGGTCAATCGAGCCGTCGAAGGGGTCGACCTCGTACAGGCTGAGCGTCCCGACCGACGGGTCATCGGGATCGGCTACCCAGACCGCAAGCTTCGTCCCGGTCGAGTCCCACCGCGCATCCCAGTCGGCAAGTGGGCCTTCTTCGATCGTCGTCTCGTTGCGGCTGTTGGCCTGATCGGTCGCGTCCGGAGCGGTTGGCTCCGCGCTGGCAGTCGGGGCCGCCAGATCGCCCCACCGCCCGAGCACGAGGCGCCCCTCCTGCGCTCGCCAATCGGCCGGGTCGCCGGTCGGGGCAAGCATGCCGGCCCAGTACACGGCGGTCTCGCCTTTGGGATCGACGGCCGGTCGCCACGCCCGGCCGGCACCGCGAAGGGTCGCGGGCTTGTCCGAGCCGCGGACCACGATCGCCGTCGGAGCGGCGGACGAGCCGTCGCGGGAGACGTCCAGGCTGCTCCCGATGACGTCCCTGCCCGACCACGATCCGAAGATCGACTTGTGGTCCGAGGTGACCGCTTCGGCCTTGTCGTCGCCGACGTACCAGACGTAGATGTCCGGGCCGAGCGTGCCATCGGTCGGCTGGGCGGTGAAGGCAAACGCGGAACCGTCTGGCGAGTAGGCGGCGGTCTTGCCGATGATCTTGAGCCCCGGCGCGATGTCGACGGTCTCGGCGGCAGCCTCGGTCGGGGTCGCGATGGCCTCGGGGGTGGCCATCACCTCTGGGGTCGGCGTCGCCGCCGAGGATTGCGTCGGCTCTTCGCTCGGGGGCGGCGCGCTCGAAACCGTCTCGCTGGGCGGCGGCGAGTCCGACGCGCCATCGGGAGCGGACGCGGTCGGCCTCGATGTCGCCCCGGCGCGGGGGGCCGGGACGACGAGCGCGAGGACCCGCGATCCCTGGTCGCCTTCGCCGACGATCACGAGCGGCTTGCCGTCGGCGCCGTACACCGCCTCCGGCGTCGCGAGCGGCCCGATCTCGCGGGCGCTCTCGGTCATCTGGTCGGACTCGCAGTCCGTCGCGTCGGTCGGGCACATCTCGTCGAACCGGCCCTGCCGGAGCTCGTAGTTGCCGTTGCGGCCGGGGCTGATGTAGGCGACGTCCTGCGGGGGCAGCGCGATCGGCGTGGGCGCGACCGGCGGCGGACTATCGGTCGCGACGGCGATCTGGGGCGAGGTGCCGGGCGGGGTCGTGGGACCGGGGATGGGGCGCTGGGAGGAGGACAGCGTCCCAACCACGATCGCCACGACCAGCGCGCCGGCGAGAAGGGCGTACGGCCTGAGCGACGAGGCCCACGAGCGCCGCCGCGGTGTTCGGTGAACAGATTCGCGTTCGAGAGCGGCCGACGTCCGCGCCCAGAGGTCGCGCGGCGGGACCGGCGCCCGCTCCTTGAGCGCCCGCATCTCGAGCCGCTGGGTTGCGTACTCGCCCGCGATCGCGGCGCACTCCGCGCACGACGCCAGGTGGTCCTCGAGCCACGCGGACTCGTCGGCGTCGAGCGGTCCGTCCAGTCGTTCGGCGGCTCGCGCACGAGCGCGCGCATGAGGGCTGCTCCAGTCGTCCTGGCGGCCACCCCGCCCGCCGATGACCGTCAACGCTCGTCTCCGGAGGTCGCCGCGAGACCACCGCCGCTCTCGGTCGCGCGCTCGACCGCGAGCGCCTGGCGGAGGCTCTCCCGGGCTCGGGTCAGCAGCGCCCGGGCGGCGACGTGGCTCACACCGAGCGCCGCGGCCAGCTCGAGGCCGGTGAGATCGTGGAGCTCCGCAAGCAGCAACGCGGAGCGCTGGCGCTCCGGCATCCGTTCGAGGGCACGTTGGAGGTCGCCGGAGATGTGGGCGTCCATCACCAAATGCTCCGCCGACGGAACAGCACCGCGTGACTCGCCCGACCACGGGAAGAACCGCACGATCTTCTGGCGGCGGATGTGGTCGAGGGCCACGCGGTGAGCGATCTGGTAAAGCCACGCCCGCGCGTTCTCGGGCTTTTCGAGCGTGTCGTACGCCTTGTATGCCTTCACGAAGGCGTCCTGGGTGAGATCCGCGGCAAGCTCCGGGTCACGCACCATGCGGACGAGATAGGCGTAGATCTCGCCGTGGTGGTTGGCGAAGAGCTCCTCGACGAAGGAGCCGGCGAGGTCACGATCCCAGGACTGGCTCATGGCAGGCAGACCTGCCATCCCCCGGCCCATGCCGAGTTCGTTGTTGAGCCCGCCGAGCATTGGACCTCCGCGACAGTGAGCATGACGGAGCGGGGCGATTGGGCTCGCGCGCTCTCGGGGCAAGGGACGGGGCGCATTTGGGTTGTGTGACGCCGCCCCGCCATCGGCGTTACCACCATCAGCCGGTGGCCTCCGGAACGGCCGACCCGGCGGCGGGCACGGGCACCGCCGACCGGGTGCGACCCAGCAGCTCCTCGACGGCGTCCTCGGGGGAGACCGGGTTGACCGGCAGCCCTGTTCCCAGCTCGAGGCCGGCGATCTCGCGCAGGCGGGGGTGGACCTCCCAGTGCCAGTGGTACGTCGCGTCGACCTGCTCCCGGAGCGGCGCGGTGTGGAGCACGAGGTTGTACGGCGGACCGTCCAGGCCGGCCGCGAGCCTTCCGAGCACCTGGCGGAGCGCCTCCGCCGTCGCCCGGACGTCGCGATCACCCGCCCGCCCGAAATCCGCCTCGTGGCGGCGCGGAACGATCCATGTCTCGAACGGCGACCGCGACGCGAACGGCGCGAACGCCACCGAGTCGTCGTCCTGCCAGACGAGGCGCTCCGGGCGGCGCGGTTCGTCGCGGACGAGACGGCACCACGGGCACTCACCCTCGCGGATCACGTAGCGCGCCGCTCCGCCCAGCTCCTCGGCGATGCGGTGCGGGATCTGGGGCAGGTCGTAGAGGTCGAGACAGAGGTGGTTCGTCCGGGCGCCGGCCTGGGCACCCCAGTTCTGGACGAGCTGGAGGTGGTCCGTCTGCGCCGCGGCTCGGGCGTCAGCGACCGCGACCCGGGCCGCGTCGACGAGCCCCTCGATGATCTCGTTCCCGACGGCATGGAGGGGGCGGTGCTCGCCAGGCGGCGCGACGATCGTCCGCCAGCTGCCGCTGGCCCGGGCCTGCGACAGCGCAACCTGGGCCATCGCCGCGTCGGCCTCGCGCGCCTCCTCGTCCGTGCCGACGACATGGAACGCGAAGTCCTTGAGCATCCGCGTCCGGATGCCATCGCCCGCCGGCAGCCGGCAGTTCTGGCAATCGCCACGATCGTCGATGGGGAGCGCCGGCTGCGCGAACCGGTCGCGATGGAACGCCCGGTCGACGACGGTCGCGACCCACCAGCCCGTGATCGGGTCCTTGCGGAGCTCGAACAGGCCGGCGGCCATCGTCAGGCCGTCGCGGCCATGGCCAAGCGGGCGTCCCACGCAAGCGGCGCATCGAGGCGGGTGGCGAGCTCATGCGCGAAGACCTCGCCTGCCCGCTCCACGGCGAGGGCGGCGGTGGCGGCGACGATCGCGGCCTCCGAGGCGCCCGATCGGCGGAGCTCCGTCGCGATCGATGTCGAGGTGAGGCCGGGCATGCCGCACGGATCGATCAGCTCGAAGTCCGCCAGGTCGGGCGCGACATTGAGCGCGATGCCGTGGTAGCTGACGCCGCGTTCGACGCGGATCCCGAGCGCGCCGATCTTGCGCGGCACAGATCCCTCCGGATCGCACCAGCAGCCGGGATGGCCATCCCGCCGATCCGCTTCGACGCCGAACGCGGCACACGTTGCCGCCATGGCGCCTTCGAGGGCCCGGACGAGCGGCCGAAGCAGCAGGCCACGATCCGCGAGGCCCAGAATGGGGTACGCGACCAGCTGGCCGGGGCCGTGGTACGTCACCTCGCCGCCCCGCTCCACGCGGATGACCTCGATACCGCGCCGATCGAGCTCGCGTGCGTCCGCCAGGACGTGCGATTCGTCACCGTGTCGGCCGAGCGTCAGGACCGGCGGATGCTCGAGGACGAGCAGCCGGTCGCCGATCGCGCCGTCCGCCCGCCGCCTGGCGAGCCGCTTCTGGAGGGCCCATGCCTCCCGGTACGGAACCCGCCCCAACCACGTCGCTTCGATGCCGATCTCCACGTTCGTGACGATAGCAGTTGGCCATCATCCGGCGGTTTGCCGGCCTGGCCGTCGGCGGCCGCCGGGGCTGCGCGCTCACTCGCGAACGAGTGTCTCTTGACAATGGGACATGGCATCATCCATGTTGTCTGACAGGCTCGCTCCGCGTTGACGCCTGCACGGAAAACGGCGCGACACAGAGGAGCGTGCGCCCCATCTGCGTGAGCATGTAGGAGGAGGAATCACATGCAGCAGCGGAGACGCGGGTTGCACCCGCGCCTCGGGCTCCTGGCGAGCGTCGTTCTCATCGTCGGTGCGTGCAGCACCGCGGCGTCGCCAAGCCCGAGCGTCAGCAGCCAGGCTCCCGCTTCCGAGGCGCCCCCGGCGTCCCAGGCGGCCGAGTCCGAGGCCCCGTTCCCCGAAGCCATGACCTACCCGGAGACCGGCGAGGCTCCGTGCGGTCAGGAGGGCTACACCGGCTCGATCAAGAAGATCACGGCGCTCAGCCGCCTGAAGGTCGAGTTCCAGCTCTGCGCGCCGGACCCGGCATTCCTGCCGAAGGTCGCCTTCTCCGTGTTCGGCATCCAGGACGCCGACTATCTCACGGCCCACGCGCCGGACAAGACCATCCTCGAGCAGCCGAACGGCACGGGCCCGTACAAGCTGGGGGCATGGGAGAAGGGCAACCGCGTCACGTTCACGGCGAATCCCGATTACTGGGGTGATGCCGCGAAGACCCCGAACCTCGAGTTCCGCTGGAGCGACCAGGCCGCACAGCGGCTGCTCGAGCTCCAGTCCGGGAACATCGACGGGATGGACAACCCGGGCACCGACGACATCGACACGATCAAGGGCGACAGCAGCCTGGCGTTCTTCCCCCGCGAGGGCATGAACGTCTTCTACCTCGGGTTCAACAACACGCTCGATGACTGGAAGGACGTGAACGTCCGCAAGGGCATCGCCCTCGGCATCGACCGCCAGCGGATCGTCGACAACTTCTATCCGGAAGGGTCGGAGGTCGCGAGCCACTTCACGCCGTGCTCCGTGCCGTTCGGGTGCGAGGGCGACACGTGGTGGGACTTCGACGCGGCCCAGGGCAAGCAGCTCCTGACCGACGCCGGCTTCGACTTCAGCAAGACCTACAAGCTGCAGTTCCGGGCGGCCGTCCGCACGTATCTCCCGGATCCGCCCCAGATCGCGACCGAGATCCAGGCCCAGCTCAAGGCGAATCTCGGCATCAACACCACCCTCGACCTCCAGGAGTCCGGTGCGTTCCTCGACGCGAACGCGGCCGGCACCCTCGACGGCATCTTCCTGCTGGGCTGGGGCGCCGACTATCCGGATCCGACGAACTTCCTCGATTACCACTTCGGCTCGGGCTCGGGCAAGAAGTTCGGCGCTCCGTTCGATGACATCGTCGCCGCCCTGAACACGGGCGCAACGACGCTCGACGAGGCCGCCCGGACCCAGGCCTACACCGAGGCCAACAACCTCATCAAGGAGCACGTTCCGGCGGTCATCGTCGCCCACGGCGCCTCGGGCACGGCCTGGAAGGCCGACGTCGAAGGTGCCCACTCGTCGCCGCTCGGCACCGAGATCATGGCGGCGATGAAGTCGGGCGACCGCGACACGCTCGTCTGGATGCAGAACGCCGAGCCGCTCAGCCTGTACTGCGCTGACGAGACGGACGGCGAGACGCTCCGCGCGTGCGAGCAGATCTTCGAGTCGCTCTACGCCTACGAGCTGGGCGGCACGAAGGCCGTGCCCTCGCTCGCCCAGGAATGCGCGCCGAACGACGACGCGTCGACCTGGACGTGCACGCTCCGCTCCGGCGTCAAGTTCCACGACGGCGCCGATCTCGACGCCAACGACGTCGTGCTCAGCTACGCCGTCCAGTGGGATGCCGCGCATCCGCTGCACATCGGTCGGACGAGCGCCTTCGAGTACTTCCCCGGCCTGTGGGGCGGCTTCCTGAACCCGCCCGCTTCATGACCCAGCGGTTCCGCCGCTGATCGACCCGAACGGGGGCGTCGCAAGCGCGGCGCCCCCGTTTGATGCATCCTGACCCGATCAATCGGGCTGGGCGCCCGATCCGTCAATCGTTTCGAGCCGTCCACCGAATGACCCGCTTCATCATCCGCCGGCTTCTCGTCACGATCCCGGTCCTGTTCGGGATCGTCTTCATCGTGTTCGTCCTCGCGCGCGTCGTGCCGGGCGATCCGTGCCGCGCCGTGCTCGGCGAACGGGCGACGGATGCTGTGTGCGACGCGTTCATCGTCCGCTACGGGCTCGACCAGGCGATCATTCCGGGCTTGTTCAAGGTGGAGCACCACATCGAGTTCCACCTCGATCAGATCCCGAACACGCTCCTTTCGAACCAGTTCGTGGGCTACCTGGGCCAACTCGCGCAGGGCGACCTGGGGACGTCGATCAAGCACTCCCGCCCGGTGACCACGCTGCTGATCGAACGCCTCCCGACGACGGTCGAGCTGACGATCATGGCGATGATCTTCGCGGTGGTCGTCGGCATTCCCCTTGGGCTCATCTCCGGCTATCGCCGCAACTCCAAGGCCGACGTCGGCACGATGGTCGTGGCGAACTTCGGGGTCTCGATCCCGGTCTTCGTCCTCGGCCTCGCGCTCGCGTTCCTGTTCGGTCTCGTCCTCAAGGGCACGCCGCTGGCGCTGCCGCCCTCGGCCCGGCTGAGCACGGGCGTCGAGATGATCCCGCTGGCCCAGGTCTGGGGGCTCGAGGACCTCCAGGGTCTGCCACGGGGGATCCTCGACTTCATCTCCGGGCTGTACATTCCGGCCGGCATCATCAGCGGCCAGTTCGACGTGTCCGTCGACGCCTTCCGGCACCTCATCCTGCCGGCGATCGCGCTCGGCACGATCCCGCTCGCGATCATCGCCCGGATCACCCGGTCGAGCCTGCTCGAGGTCCTCGGGCAGGACTACGTCCGGACGGCCCGGGCGAAGGGCGTCAAGGAACGGTCGGTGGTCATCCGGCATGCGACGCGCAACGCGCTGCTGCCGGTCGTGACGGTGATCGGCCTCCAGCTGGGCGCGCTGCTGTCGGGGGCCGTGCTCACCGAATCGGTGTTCAACCTGGCCGGCGTCGGCCGGACGATGTACGAGGCGATCACCGGCCGGGACTACGTCGTCGTCCAGGGCCTGACGCTCATCATCGCCCTGATCTACGTGACCGTGAACCTCGTCGTCGACATCTCGTATGGCTTCCTCGACCCACGAGTGAGGGCAACATGAGCACCCGGGACCAGCTCGCGATCGCCGAAGCAACGCCCGTCCTCGCGACGGAGCCGATCGCCTCGGCCCGACCGGCGAGCCTGTGGCGGGACACGATCGGCTCGATCCTGCGCCAGCGCTCCGCGCGCGTGGGCCTCGTCATGCTGACGTTTCTCGTGCTCGTCGCCGTGTTCGCCCCGGTGATCGCGACCCACGACCCTCAGGCCTCGTTGCTGGGAACCGAGCAGAACGTCGTGAAGCGGTCGGGTCCGTGCATCCACCTCCTGGGCTGCCCGGCCGACGAGCCGCAGCACATCTTCGGCACCGACGGCAACTTCCGCGATCTCTACAGCCGTGTCGTGTACGGCGCCCGGACCTCGCTGACCGTCGGAATCGCGGCGGTGGGCTTCGCGATCATCATCGGGACGATCGTGGGAGCGATCGCCGGTTTCGCGGGCGGCGGCCCGGACAACATCCTGATGCGGCTGATGGACGTCCTGCTGGCGTTCCCTGCGCTGCTCCTGGCGATCGCGATCGTCACCGCCGCGGGACGGAGCCTCGTGAACGCCCTGATCGCGATCGGGATCGTGTCGATTCCGGTCTATGCCCGGATCGTGAGATCGTCCGTCATCACGACCCGTCAGGCTGACTTCGTCACGGCGTCGCGCGCGCTCGGCGAATCGTCGCTGGGCATCCTGTTCCGACGAATCATGCCGAACTCGATCACGCCGCTGATCGTCGCCGCGACCCTCGGGATCGGCGGCGCCGTCCTCGAGATCGCGGCGCTTGCGTTCATCGGTGTCACCGGTGACCTCTCGAATCCGGAGTGGGGCTCGATCATCGGCCTCGAAAAGGACCAGATCTTCAGAGCGCCCCACCTGATCCTCATTCCCGGCCTCGCGATCACGATCACGGTCCTCGCGTTCAACCTCCTCGGCGACGGGCTTCGCGACGCGCTCGACCCGCGGCTCAACCGGTGATCGTTCCGTGACCGGCCCATCGGCGGGCCAGACGTCGAGCGTCACGGCGGAAGAGGAGGCGGACCAGCGCGCCGCTGTCCTCGACGCGTCCGTCCAGGGCACGGTCGTCGAGGAAGCGGTTCCCGCATCGCGCCGGCGCCGTCCCCGAGCGCGGGGCGACCGGCCGCTGCTCGAGGTGAACGGCCTCCGGACCTCGTTCTACACGCGAGACGGCGTCGTTCATGCGGTCGATGGCATCAACTTCCACGTCGACGCGGGCGAGATCATGGGACTCGTCGGCGAGAGCGGCTGCGGCAAGAGCGTGACCAGCCTCTCGATCCTCCGCCTCGTCGCCCAGCCCGGCCGGATCGAGGCCGGCGAGGTGCTCTTCGACGGAACGGACCTGCTGAAGGTCTCCGAGCACGACATGCGCAAGATCCGGGGCGACCGGATCAGCATGATCTTCCAGCAGCCGACCTCGTCGCTGAACCCGGTCTGGGACGTGGGGACGCAGATCGAGGAGGTCCTCCGGATCCACCGCGGGATGACCGAGAAGGCCGCCCGCTCGAGGGCGGCGGACATGCTTCGGATGGTCGGGATTCCGGATCCCGAGCGGCGCCTCAAGAATTACCCGCACGAGATGTCGGGCGGCATGGCCCAGCGCGTGATGATCGCGATGGCCCTCGCCTGCGAGCCGGAGCTCCTGATCGCCGACGAGCCGACGACGGCGCTGGATGTGACGATCCAGGCCCAGATCCTCGACCTGATGCGGCATCTCCGCGATGAGCTCGGGACGGCAATCGTGCTGATCACCCACGACCTCGGCGTCGTCGCCGAGATGTGTGACCGTGTCGCCGTGATGTACGCCGGCGAGATCGTGGAGGAGACCGACGTCGTCTCGCTGTTCCGCGATCCGAAGCATCCGTACACGCGCGGCCTCATCGGATCCATTCCGGTGGTCGGCGCCGCGGTCGACGAGCTGGCGGTGATTCCCGGCAGCGTTCCGAACCTGATCGACCTGCCGTCGGCCTGCCGATTCGCGCCGCGCTGCCTCGCCCGGGTCGAGGCGAACCTCGAGATCTGTACGGAGGTGCATCCTTCGCTCCTCCCGGTCCACGACGGCCACGACGTCCGCTGCTGGCTGTATCACGACGCGACCGGCAATCTGATCCCGGAGGAGCACCGGCATCCCGTCGCGAGGAACGTCTCGTGACCGCCGACGCTCCGGTTGCGCCGCCCGCCGCCACCCGGGAGCCGTCGCCGGCCGGTCGAGGCGGCGATTCGGGGACGCCGCTCGTCGAGGTCGTCGACCTCGTCAAGCACTTCCCCGTCAAGACCGGAATCCTCCAGCGGACCGGCGCGTGGGTTCAGGCCGTAGATCACGTCTCGTTCGACGTCCGGCGAGGCGAAACGCTCGGCCTGGTCGGCGAGTCCGGCTGCGGCAAGACCACCGTTGGCCGACTGATCCTGCGGCTGATCGATCCCACCTCGGGCACGATCCGCTTCGAGGGCGAGGACATCACGGCGCTCAAGGGTTCCGGCCTGCGGCGCTACCGGCGCCGGATGCAGATCATCTTCCAGGACCCGTATGCCTCGCTCGACCCGCGCCAGCCGATCGGCGACAGCATCGGCGAGGGACTCCGGATCCACGGCCTCGGATCCGCCCAGGAGCGCCGGGCGAAGGTCGCCCGGATGATGGATCTCGTCGGCCTCCAGCCGTACCACGCCCGGCGCTACCCACACGAGTTCTCCGGCGGCCAGCGCCAGCGGATCGGAATCGCCCGGGCGCTCGTCCTCGAGCCGGACCTGATCATCTGCGACGAGCCGGTGTCGGCCCTCGACGTCTCGATCCAGGCCCAGGTCCTGAACCTGCTGAAGTCGCTCCAGCGCGAGCTCGGTCTGACGTACATCTTCGTCGCCCACAACATGGGCGTCGTCGAGCACATCAGCGACCGGGTCGCGGTCATGTACCTCGGCAAGGTCGTCGAGCTGGCGGAGCGGCGCGACCTGTTCCGGAAGCAGGAGCACCCCTACACCGAGGCGCTGATGTCGGCGATCCCGGTTCCCAATCCGGAGCTGCGGCGCCAGCGGATCATCCTCAAGGGCGATGTTCCCTCGCCGCTCCGACCGCCATCGGGCTGCCGGTTCCACCCGCGCTGCCAGTTGCGGGCTGCGCTCGACAATCCTGCGATCTGCGCAGACGTAGAGCCACCGCTGCTCGATGCCGGAAATGCTCACTTCGTTGCGTGTCATTTCCGCGGTCAGAACGCGCCGCCGGGAGGCCCGGAGCCAACGTCCGCGTCCTGACCCGGCGCGGGACTCGGCGTGGGTGGCTAGGGAGCCGGCGGGATCTCCGCCCGGATTGCGTCGGCGGCGGTCGTTGCAAGCGCGACGAATGCCGCCTGGCCGATCGTCGCCGAGGTTTGATTGACGAGCCGGATGAGAACCGGGCCCTTGGCGATGACGACCTCCTCCGGCCAGCGGTCCGCCGCTGCTGCGTAGAACGCCTGGCCGCCGAGGCCCTCGACCGCGACCGGATGTTGCTCGTAGCCGGTCGCGAGATCGAGGCTCGACTGGTAGGCGCTCGCGACATCCCCGGCGGTCGTGGCGACGAGCAGCGAACCGCCGTTCGCGGTCGAGTAGGTGCAGCTGAGGCTGACCGCCGGGTCCGTGCCGATCGCGACGACGCCGCCGAGCGGGGTGCCGAGCGTCGCCTCGACGTTCGCCCGCGGGAGGATCGCGAGACACGCCTCGTCGTCCTGGGGATCGCCGGCGGGCGGCGGGGTAGTGCCGGGCTCGTCGGGCGGAACCGGCGTCGCGGCCACGGCGCCCTGGGATCCGGCGGCCCCCGGGCTGCCGCTGGTCGCCGGCGACGGGCCGGAACCGGAAGAGGCACCCGCCGTGCCGGCCGGGCCGGTCGAGACCGCCGATGGCGCCGAACCCGTCGGTGAGACCTGGGTCGAGCCGCACGCCGCGGCGGCGAGGATCGAGACGGCGGCGAGCGCGACGAGCGACGCGCGGCGCGGGCAGCTCAGCCGGGGCATCGATCGCATCGTAGACCGCGCGCGGGGATGGCGTGACAGGCTGACCGGATCAGGGCAGGCTCCGGATCATGCCACCGTCGACCGGCACGATGACGCCGGTCAGATACGAGGCGGCGGGCGAAAGCAGAAACGCCGCGACCCGGCCCAGCTCCTCAGGGTCGCCGTAGCGTCCGAGCGGTATCCGGGCGATCGTCTGACGTTCGATCTCCTCGACGGTCATGCCGGCGTCCGCGGCTCGCTTCGTGTCGAGCGTCCGAATGCGCTCGGTGCCGAAGCGGCCCGGCGCGAGGCCGTTGATCCGGATCGGCGCGACCTCCGGGACGAGCGACTTCAGCAGGCCCGCGAGGCCGGGGCGGAGCACGTTCGACGTCACGAGCGCCGGAATCGGCTCGCGGACCGACGACGAGAGAATCATCGCGATCGACGGGTCGCGGCCCTCGCGCAGATGCGGGAGCGCGGCGCGGATCACCCTGATGGTGCTCAGCAGCGTTCCGCGGATCGCCTTGTCCCATGTCTCGTCGTCGGCTTCGGCAAACGTGCCCGGTGGCGGCCCACCGCTGTTCACGAGAAGACCGTCGAGACCGCCCAGCGCAGCAACCGCGTCGCGCACGGCGTGGCTCGGCCCGTCGGCGGTCGCGAGGTCGGCCGGGATCGCGGTGCCGCCGGTATCCGCGGCGACGGCGCTCAGGTCATCGGATGCCCGCGCCGCGAGCGCTACCCGCGCCCCTTCCGCCGCGAGCTCGCGGGCAACGGCCGCACCCAGTCCGCGGCTCGCGCCGCAGACGAGATACCGACGATCGGTCAGACCGAGATCCATGAATCCTCCTGCGCGCGGTGGTCGGGCGAGCTTCAGTCGGCGGCCGACTCGACCGGTTCGTGGCGAGCCTGGTCGAGCGCGAGGCGGACCGACCGTTCCTCGAAGTCGAGATTGGCCGTCCAGCTCAGATGATCGTCCATCGCATGCATCGCGTCCGCCGCGGAGCCCGCCTTGATCGCGTCGAAGACCGCCCGATGACCTTCCTGGGAGACCGACGGGCCGTGTGGCCTTGCGCTGACGCTGATCTCCCGTCCGAACTCGATCAGCGGCCGCAGCAGGTCGAAGAGGCGGGGCAGGAGGTGGTTCTTCGTCGCCCGCAGGATCGCGTCGTGGAACTCGATGTCAGCCTGGGTAAAGGCGACGGGATCGTCCACGACGCCCTCGAGGGCTGCGATGGCGGCCGTCATCGCGGCGATGTCGTCGGGCGTGGCGCGGGTTGCGGCCAGCGCCGCCGACTCGACCTCGATCATCCGGCGCAGCTCGAGGAGCTCGAGCAGGACGTCCTCGACCGCGCCGGCCTCGCGTCTGGCCGCGAGGATCTCCGGGGCGAAGTGGTTCCACGACTCGTACGGCGCGACCCGAGACTGGCGGCCCTGCCGGCTCTGGACCAGGCCGAGGACGCTGAGGTGCTTGACGGCCTCGCGGACGACGGGCCGGCTGACGCCGAACTCGCGGGCGAGCTGCTCCTCAGAGGGGATCTCCTGGCCAGGCGCGAACTCGCCGCGGACGATGTCACCGATCAGCCTTCGCGAGATCCGCCGCGAGAGCGTCTCGGTCTCGATCGACTCGAACGGCGCTCGCGAGCGGGCGCCGCGCGCCCCGGACATCCCCGAACCCGCGCCGGTAGGCATCGCCAGCCGGACCTCCGCACCCTCTCCCGGCCACGCTCGGGCGGCCGCTTGTCTGACAGGTTACCAAGGCGGTCCATGCCGAACGCGGCCTCCTTGCCCGCGCCGCGTCGGCGGCGCTAGAATCGCGCCCTCCCGAGCGGGAGTAACTCAGCTGGCAGAGTGTCTGCTTCCCAAGCAGAATGTCGCGGGTTCGAATCCCGTCTCCCGCTCCATCTCCCGTTCCGCTGGTCTGGGCGCCTTGGCCGCAAGCCACGAACTGGGAACCTATTCCGTCGCGTCGTCGCCGTAGGCTGTCGGGCGCGTCACCATGGCGCGCCTGGAGGGCCGAGGCGAGCATGGACCAGCACGGGCTCGTGGAGCGAGCGAGGCGAGGCGACCGGCAGGCCTTCGCCGACCTCGCCCGCGCGTCCGGCGCACGCTTGGATGCCACGGCCCGCCTCATCCTCCGCGACCCAGACCTCGCGCAGGATGCCGTCCAGGAAACGCTTATCCGTGCCTGGCGTGGCCTGCCGGGACTTCGCGATCCCGGCGCGTTCGACCACTGGCTCCACAGCCTCGTGGCTCACGCCTGCATCGAACTGATTCGCAAGCGCAAGCGGCGCGTGATCGAGGTCGAGTTGTCGCCTCTCGACAATCCTTCGACGCTCGATGCCTCTGCCGCCATCGCGGATCGTGACCAGCTCGATCGGGCGCTGGCGCGCCTGCAACCGGAGATCCGAGCTGTCGTCGTCCTGTACTACTACCTCGACCTGCCGCTGGCCCGGATCGCCGATGTTCTCGGGGTTCCGGTCGGCACGGTCAAGTCGCGACTGCATCGGTCGCTCGGGCTCATGCGGTCGACGATGGCAGTCGAAGCCGTTGCGAACGCGCCGGCCGCGGCGATCGGAGGGCCGGTGGCGTGACCCAACAGACCCAGTTCGACCGCGTGCTGCCCGGGCTCTTCGACGACCTGGCGGGGGCCCGTATCCCTGACTACCTCGAGGCGGCCATCGAGACCGCCTCGTCCCGAACCCAGCGTCCGGCATGGACGTATCCGGGGCGGTGGCTTCCGATGCAGGTCACGACGGCTGCGCTCCCGGTCGCCCGAGGGCAGTTGCGCCTGGTGGGCATGCTGGCCCTCATCGGCCTCCTCGTGGCCATGGCAATCGCCGCCTATGTCGGCTCCCGGCAGGCGCCGCGGGTCACGGTGCCTCCCTTCGGCCCGGCAGGGAACGGCGTCATCGCGGTCGAGAAGGACGGGGACATCTTTGTCGCCGATCGGCCCGGTGGCGACCTCCGTCCGCTCGTGGTCGGCCCGGGCGACGACCGGAGTCCGATGTTCTCCTCCGACGGCAGCCGGCTCGCCTTCGTGCGCGCGGATACCGCGGATACCGGTCAGGGCGACCTCCTGATGGTCGCCGATGCTGATGGCACGAACGTCGTCCAGTTGCCGCCGTTCGGGCGCGTCACGAGCAACAGCCGGTGGAGCTTCGCGCCGGACGGCCGATCGCTCATGACCGTCGCCCAGATCGGCGATGGAAAGCGGATCCTGATCCGCCCGACCGATCCAGCAGCGGCACCTGCTGTCCTGGACATCCGTTTGCCCGCATCCTGGATGCTCGTCGAGAATCCCAGCTTCCGCCCGACGAACCCACAGGAGATCCTCGTCGTGGCGCAGCTGCGTTCGGATGGTCCGCGCGGGCTCTACGTGTACGACCTTGCGACGGGCGGCATCCGGACCATCGTCGAGCCGACCGAGGCCGACGAGCTGTACGTGAAAGACGTCGCCTGGCTCCCGGACGGGGAGCACATCACGTACAGCGGCCGCATCGTCGCGGCGGACGGATCCGGTAGCCATGCGCTGGCCGCCTTGGAGAGTGACCGAATCAGCCCCGTGTCCAACGATGGGACGAGGATCGTGTCGGACATCCCCAAGACGGATATTCCCGGCGACGACTCCCATCAACGAGCGGTGGTGGTCCCCATCAACGGACGAGGCGAGTCAGTCGAGCTGGCCTGCGGCCTGGGGACGCCAATCGAATGCGCGTGGTCGTGGATTTGGTCGCCGGACGATTCGATGCTGATCGGGACGGTTCCTCACGAGATATCGAGCACCTATCTGCAGGCGGACCCCGCCACCGGCGAGGTAACCGAGCTGGATTGGGTCGTTGCGGAGGTTGGCCCTCAGGCCTGGCAGCGAGTCGCCCCATGATGCCGGCGACTCGCCCAGGAAGCGTCCGAGTGAACCGATCCCTGGCTGCCGCAGTCGTGATCGGGATCGCCGCCGGGAGTGCCTGACCGCGCAGGAACTCAGCCCGGACCCGGCTGACTGAGCCACGCCATCTCGCGCTCGACCGTGCTGTCGTCGCCCATGTGCCCGTCTGCAGAGCGGGCAGCGTCGACGGGCCGGCTAGGCGTAGCTGACGACCGTCACCGGGACGGCGGGTTGGCGATCGTCGACGAGCCGCCGGTGTCGTTGATGCCATTGAGGATGCCGTCGTAGCCAGCGGCCGGATCCAGAAGATTGTGAGCAGGTCATTCAGGCTCGAAGGCGGAAGCGTGTCCGGGACGACGATCGCGTTCGCGGCGAAGCTGTCGATGCCCTGGTTGAAGAAGGTGTATCTGCCAGGCTCGAAGGTCGACGAGTGTGCGCCGACCGTGCGCCGCTGTCGAGGCCGGTGAAGAGTCACGTTGCGTCTCAGCGGCTGGCCCCCTCGCATCCCCGGAGTGGCGAAGCTCGACCTCGCCGCGCGCATCTCGCACCGAGTGGGCTTGAGTCGACCGTCGCTCAGCCGCCAACCTGCTGCGGCTTCGGCGTCGGCGTCGGTTGCGGCGGACCGAGGCCGGGCGGTGGCGGGTTGATGGTCGGGTCCCAGAGCTCCGTGTGTCGCCCGGCTTTGCCGAACGGGCCGACGCCCGCGGTGAACAGGACACGTCCATCGTCGAGCAGCGTCGCGGTCGCGCCGTTGTAGATCCGCCGCGATGGCCCCGTGCGGCTCGCAAGGCCGGTCGACGGATCCCAGACCTCTGCGCTGAAGTCGACTTCGCTCCCGCCGACGATGAGGACTCGGCCGTCGGGAAGGACGGTGGCCGTCGCGCGCGTCCGTGGATCGTTCATCCAGCCGGCCACCCTGAAGCTGCCCGTCGCGGGATTCCAGGTCTCGATCGACGACCGCATCAGCATGTCGGCGTCGCTGCCCCAGAGACCGCCGATGACGGCGACGCGACCGTCCAGCAAGCTCGTCACCGTCGAGAAATAGCGCGGCTCTCGAAGCGTCCCGGCGGCGACGACCTTCATCGTGGACGGATCCCAGAGTTGCGCCCCGGTGTCGCCGACCAGGAGGACTCGCCCGTCCGGAAGGAGCGCCGCGCCGTCGCCGAACCGCTGGTCTCGAGTCGTTCCCGCCTGCTCGAATGTGGACGAAACCGGATCCCAGACCTCGAGCGACTCGATCGGCTTCGTGTCCGGCCCATCGGGACCGGTCCCGCCCGCGATCAGCACCCGACCGTCGTTCAGCAGGACCGCTGTGTGACCGCTGCGTGGGACGGTGAGCGTTCCTGCAGCTGTCCATTCGCCCGTCGCCGGATCCCAGACTTCTGCTGTCTGGCGCAATGTCAGGCCCTCGTCGGTGTAGCAATAACCTCCGACGATCAGCACCCGCCCGTCCCGAAGACGTGTCGCCGAGTGTCCGGTGCGCGCCTCGGAAAGAGGATGGCCAAGGTCGAACCCGCGACTCCCGTCCGGGGACCAGATCTCGACCGAGTCTTCGGGCGCGATGCACACACCTGCCTCAGATTCACCTCCGACGACGAGCACTCGTCCGTTCAGGACGACCGTGGCCGAACCCCCACCGCGACCGACGGCGCGGTCCGGACCGGGCACAAAGGCGCCGGTCGCGTCGATTGGCTCAGGCGTCGACTGCAAAGCCCCCGCAACGACGGCCGCTCCGACAACCGCGAGCGCGACGAGCCCGGCGATGAGTGCGAGCCGGCGAACCCGCGTCTCCCTTGCCCCGAGCCGCCACATGAGCCCCCGCTGCTGGCCGATCCGGGCAACGTTGCTGATGGTGATCGCCAGGATGTCGCCCGGTGCGTGGGCAGGCGCATCCGCGCGGAGCCAGTCGGTCAGGGTGTCTTCGAATGTCCGCGGGGCCGTCACGCCGGTGCCTCCTCGGGAAGGACGGAACGCGCGTCGGCGTCGAGCGCCGCGCGCAAATTCGAGATTGCCTGGTAGTACCGTGTGCGAGCCGTGCCGGGCGGAACCGCGATGGCTGCGGCGACCTCATCGAGCGTCAGCCCCGCGTAGTGGTGGAGGACGATGACGATTCGTTGCTCGAGCTTCAGGCGGCGGAAGCCTCGCTCGAGCTGCTCCCGATCGGCCACGCCCTGCGCCGCGTCGGGGACGACCGTCGCGACCCCGAGGCTCCTCACCGACGCTTCGTAGCGGCGGTTGCGCCGCGATTCGTCAGTCGCCGCGTTGACGAGTATCCGATTCAGCCATCCGTCGAACCTCGCGACATCGCGCAGCTGTGGCAGCTGCCGCCAGCACCGGATCAGCGCTTCCTGGGTTGCATCCCTGGCCAGCTCGGGGTCGCGAAGGATCAGGCGGGCAATCGCATGGAGCCGGTCCACCTCGCCGGCGGCGAGCTGGCCGAACGCCTCCCGATCCCCTGCCTTCGCCCGTTCGATGAGCTGGTCGCGCATCCGTCCTGCCGCTCTTTCTCCGCCGGTCAGGTGACCGGCTGTCACACCTACGACGCACGAAATCCGCAATGCAGTTTGCATTTCGTCGCCGCCGTAGAGCCGGCGGGGGTCCCTAGAATCGCTCTGTGAAGAAGATTGGCTTTCTGTCCTTCGGACATTGGTCGGCCTCGCCGTTTTCGCAGGTGCGATCGGCGGCGGATGCCCTCATCCAGTCGATCGAGCTGGCCGAGGCGGTCGAGGATCTGGGCGCGGACGGCGCCTACTTCCGGGTCCACCACTTTGCACAGCAGCTCGCGTCGCCGTTCCCGCTGCTCGCCGCGATCGGGGCCCGGACGAAGCGGATCGAGATCGGGACCGCGGTGATCGACATGCGCTACGAGAACCCGCTCTACATGGCGGAGGACGCCGGCGCGGCCGACCTCATCGCGGGCGGCCGGCTCCAGCTCGGGATCAGCCGCGGTTCGCCGGAGCAGGTCATCGACGGGTTCCGCTACTTCGGTTACGAACCGCCCGAGGGTCAGACCGATGCCGACATGGCCCGCCAGCACGCGGAAGTGTTCCTCCAGGTGATCACCGGCGCCGGCTTTGCCGAGCCGAATCCGTCGCCGATGTTCCCGAACCCGCCCGGCCTGCTTCGGCCGGAGCCGTACTCGCCGGGCCTTCGCGATCGGATCTGGTGGGGCGCCGGCTCGCGGGCAACGGCCGAGTGGGCGGCGAAACAGGGGCTGAACCTGATGTCCTCGACGCTCATGACCGAGGACGCGGGCGTCCCGTTCCACGAGCTCCAGGCGGAGCAGATCCGGTTGTTCCGCGAAGCGTGGGCTGCGGCCGGCCACCAGCGGGAACCACGCGTCTCGGTGAGCCGGTCGATCTTCGCCCTCGTCGACGACCGGGATCGGGCGTACTTCGGGCAGCGCAACGAGGACGCCGACCACGTCGGTTACCTCGATGCCCAGACGAAGGCGATCTTCGGTCGGTCGTACGCCGCAGAGCCGGATGTCCTCGTGAAGGAGCTCGCCGGCGACACGGCGATCCAGGCGGCCGACACGCTGCTCCTCACGGTCCCGAACCAGCTGGGCGTGGAGTACAACGCCCACGCGGTCGAGAGCATCCTCAAATACGTCGCGCCGGAGCTCGGCTGGCGGTAGCGAGACCCGGGTGTTCCCGTCGATCCGGGACCCTGGTCCCTTCACGCCGGGACGCCATACGCGCTGAACTCGGCGCGTGACGAGCAACGGAATCCCACGCATCCTCTGCCCGGTCTGGGCGCTGTGGCTGGGACGGATGCTCGGCCGGCGTCAGCCAGGTCTGACGGCGCCGAGCATCGCGAGCACGAGCGCCGAGGCGTAGAGCCCGATTCCGTACACGGCGTGTGTCCCCAGGTTGCGCAACCGGGTCGCTCCAGGGTTGAGGGAGCGGGAGCCAGCGACCCCGGCGCCCATCGCGGGTTGCATGACGAGCCACGGGGCAACGATGGTGCCGAGGCCGAGCGCAAGGGCCGGTAGCAGCGTCGGCGCGGCCAGCCAGTCCGGGCCCGAGAACGCGACGAGAACGACGGCGAACGTCACCCCGATCGCGTAGTGGGCCAGCCAGCCGAGCGGCCGCTCGCCCGGCACCGGATCGGCCGCCGCGATCCGCTCGTGCACGAACCGGCCCTGCGGGAAGTGGCCGATCCAACGGCCGAGGAGCGCATAGTCGAGCGTGGAGACGCCGAAGCCCCGCCGCAGGACGAGGCTCCAGAGATCCATCAGCCCAGCCGCCCCGACCCCGATCAGGGCCGCGGCGACGATGACCTCGAGGCTCACGCCCGGCCCCAATCGGGCTGAGCGGCCGTGGGCGCCGCGTTGGCACGGGCCGACTGCGCCGGCCGGGCCGGCCAGCCGAAGCCGACCGCCCGGTCGCCGATGATGTGGCTGATCCACGCCATCCCGCCCACGAGCCAGAACGCCGAGAGGATCCCGGCGGCGCCGAGCCCGATGAGGGCCACCGGCAAGACTGGCTGATGGGCAAGGCGCGAGATCGCCGGTCGCATCTTGAGCCAGGCCGGGACGTGTGGTGCGATCCCGAACAGGAGAACCGGGCCGAGGCCGAGGCCGTGCTCCTTGGCGACCTCGTTCGCATAGATGGCGACTGCCAGGGCCGGGATCCACAGGAGATGTCGGAGCCGAAGCTTGGGGAGTCTCATGACCGCGGCTCGAAGACGACGACCGTCGTCTCGCCCGAACGGCGCGCGGCCAATGCATCGATGTCATCGCCCCAACCTGGATAGTCACGGAAGGTCGCCCACAGGCGCTCGCGCTCCTGGCCGATCGCGGCGCGGGCCCGAACGTCGCGCGGGCCGTCGGCGAGCACCACGGTCGTGTCGGGCGCGGCCTGGAGGTTCAGCCACCACGCCGGCTCTGCCTGGCCCCAGCCGTTCATCGCGAGCGTGACGAGGTTCTCGCCGTCGGGGTAGTAGCCGATGATCGCTTCGCGGGACTTGCCGGTTCGCCGCCCGATCGTCGTGAGCCGCATCATTCCGAACTTCGAGCCGGTCTCGGGCCGGCTGAGGCCGAAGCGACCGCCGGTCAGCCGGTACGCCGTTCGATGGAGTTTCCAGAAGAAGCGGACGATGGGCCGCGGCGGGAGGTTCGCCGTCCCCTGCTCGGCGGTCATGCGACACCTGCCTTCGTCGAGAACGTGACGGAGGTCGCAACACGGTCAGCCGACGCGGTCGCGGCCATGGCCTCGGCCACGATCGGAGCGGTCCGATTGAAGCCCTTGAACGTCATCCACAGCCCGACCGCCAGCTCCCAGAAGAAGAACGGCATGGTCGCGACGAGGTGCCACGGGGTGTTCGCTTCGGTGATGCCGACGATCGCGCCGGCGACCCACGAGATCAGGAGCGGGGCGCCGATCAGACCGAGCGCCGGGATCGCTCGCGGCACGAGGTGGGCTCGGAACAGCAGTGTCCCGAACATCAGGGCGTTGAAGGCTGCCATGTTCGGTCCGATCACCATTGCCCAGTGGCGGACCGCGACGAGGGCGCCGGCGACAGGGAGCGCCGTCGTGGCGTCGGCACCGGCCGCGACGGCCTGCTGGACGCTCGAGACGGCGAGGATGCTCACGATCCCGACCGCGATGACGCCGGCCTCGAACAGCCGCGTGGCGACAAATCCGATCGCGAGCCCTTCGTGCTCGCGCTTCACGACCGAGAAGACGGCGACCGCGGTGCCGATCGCGGCGAGCGCGTTGATCATCTCGAAGACGGCAGCGATGCCGATCTGCGTCGATGCGCCCGGTCCCGCGACGTAGTTGGGATCCGTCAGCACGGGGTCCATCAGGAGCGCGCCTGGGATCGATCCGATGAACGTCAGGAGGTACAGGATGCCGGCGACCAGCGCGGTCCTCCGCGTAGGGTCGGCGGGCTGCGTCGAGCGAGCCATGTCAGTCAACTCCTTGGGTTGGTGCCCGGGTCGATCCGGGCGACGGAGATCAGCGGTAGCCCGAGGCCGTGCACTCGCTGGAGCAGGCCGAACAGCGCCGCCTGGTCGGCGACGAGACCGGTGATGACCGTCGTCCCGTCGCCGCCGTCGCGGACCGTCAGCCCGTCGAACCAGCCGGCCCAGCGCGACCCGAGCATTCCCGAGATGCGGATCTCATAGGCGGCTTCGTCGGAGCGGTCGGTCGGGGTGGGGTGATGAGCCATGGCGCTCCTCGTGCGTGGTTCCATGGCTCGCACGATCGGAGCGGAGATGGTGAGCGCGCATCACCAGATGTGGTGATTGATGGTGGTGAGGCGTGAGTCAGCGGCGGGCGCGGTTCCCCAGGAGGCCGAGCTCGGTCGCCCGGCTGACCGCGGCGCGGCGCGAGTTCACGCCGAGCTTCGCGAAGATGTTCTTCGTGTGCGTCCGGAGCGTGTTCACCGAGACGTACAGCTCGCGTGCGATCTCGGGGCCGTCGAGATCGCTCGCCAGGAGGCGGAGGACCTCCAGCTCGCGATCGCTGAGCTGCTCGATCAGCGGCTGGCGCCGGGCCTCTGCGACGCGGGCGCCGGTCGTGGTACCTGCAAGCAACGCCCGGCTATAGGCTGACGCCCCCGGCCGCCTGACCGCGACCGTCAGGAGCGCCGCCATCGGCGGCCCTTCGTCGAGAAACACGCGCGCGAACCCTTCGGGCTCGGCGATGGCGATTGCGCGATCGAGGGCAGCCAGCGCGTCGGCCTCGTGGCCCCGGGCGTGAAGCGCCAGTGCCAGGACGACGAGAATGTCGACCGCGCTGCCGGACCGCTGTCCGGCCTCCGCTGCTGCCACCAGACGCTCGGACAAGGCGACTCCGGCATCGGAGCCCTCCGCGACCAGCAGCCGAGCGAGCGTTGCGTGCTCGAACTCGCGGAGGTACGTCGGCTCGTCCGTCGCCGCGATCCCGGCCGCCTCCGCCCAGGCTCTGGCAACGTCGAGCCGGCCCTGCAGGATCTGGACCCGGGCGCGCACCGCGGCGATCGGCCGCACGTCGGGAAAGAAATCACCGTCGTACCGTCGAGACGCCTCGTCGAGGAGCTCCACGGCGGCGTCGAGATCGCCCTCGGCCACGCGCAGGCGAGCCGTGGCCACGCGCTGCCGGTAGGCGTTCTGCGGCAACCCGTTCGCCTCGCCGAGATCGAGGCTCGCCGCGAGGTGCGCGGCCGCGCCCACCAGGTCGTTCGCTTCGCGATCGAGCTCCGCGAGGCCCACGTGCATGTCGGCCGTCCCGCGCAGCGGCGGCTCGGCTTCGGTCCCGATCCGAAGCCCCCTCTCGAGCGTCCGCCGGGCGGCGTGGAGGCGGCCCTGCGCCCGTTCGACGTCGGAGATCCCGATCGACACGCCGAGCGCGTCGGCGTGATGGCCGGCTGCCGCGAGGCTCGCCGCGGACTGTGACCACGACTGGTGGGCCGCCTCGAGGTCCCCGCTCGCCCACTGGGCGAGCGCCAGGATCCCGGCAGCCGCGCCGCGCTCGAGCGGTGCGCCCTCCTCGGCCGCGTCGAGCGCAAGGCGCGCGTTCGCGATCGTGCCCGTCACGTCGCCCCGGAACGTTGCCAGCCCGGCACGATGAAGCGCGATCTGGCTCGGGAGGTGGCTCAGCGCGTCGGTACGCCGGACGATCATTCCCGCGGCGATCGCCGCATTCCGCTCTGGTTCGCCGCGCGCCGCCGCGATCCACCGCTCAGCCGCCTCGAGGCGATCCTCGACGTGACGGGTTTCGCCGGTCTGGAGCAGCGCACCGACGTGGACCATCGCAAGCATCGGCCGATCGTCGAAGGCCGCGTCCGGCAGAACGTCGAGCCAGCGCCGGAGCGTCTGCTCCTGGCGGTTCACCCGGAGGTCGTGCGCCGCGACCTCGATCAGGTCCGCTGCCCGCTCCACGTTGCTCGCCGCCAGGGCATGACCCACCGCCTCTGGAAGGTCACCGTTCCGCTCGAACCAGGCGCTCGCGCGATCGTGGAGTGCCGCGACGACCTCCGGCTGCTCGTCGAGAAGTCGGGCCTGGAGGACGTCGCCGAACAGGTGGTGGTAGCGATACCAGCGACGTCGGTCGTCGAGCGCGATCAAGAACAGATTCGCGCGGTCCAGCGCGTCGAGCGTGGCCTTGCCGTCGCTGCCTCCCGTGACCGCGTCGCACAGCGTTCCCGTGAGGCGCCCGAGGATCGACGTCTGCAGGAGGAACTCGCGAACGCGAGGCGGCTGGCGCTCGAGGACCTCTTCGACGAGGTAGTCGACGATGTAGCGGTCATCTCCGGCGAAGTCGGCGATGAACGTTGCGGCGTCGGCCCGGCCGGTCATCGACAGCGCCGCCAGCTGGAGGGCGGCGATCCAGCCCTCCGTCCGGCCTTCCAGGGCGGCAATGTCCGGCGCGTGGAGGCCGAGCGCCATCGGGCCGTTGAGGTACGCGGCGGCTTCGTCCTGGCTGAACCGCAGGTCGCCAGCGCGGATCTCGACGAGCTCGCCCCGGGCTCGCAGCCGAGCGAGCGGCAACGGTGGATCGGCCCGCGTCGCGATCACGACGTGAACGTTCGACGGGAGGTGGTCGATCAGGAACGAGACGCCCTCGTGAATGGCTGGCTCCTCGATGACGTGGTAGTCGTCGAGGACGAGGACCGTCTGGCTTGGGACACCGGCGAGCGCGTTGACGATCGCCGTGGCGACGTCGGTCGGTCCGGGGCGTGGGTCGCCGCCTTCGGTCAGCGCCTCGGCGTCGGGGATCGCCCGCTGCAGCGCCGCGACGAGGTACATCCAGAAGGACGCAGCGTCGTTGTCGCTCCCGTCCAGCGACACCCAACCGAGCGCGCGGCCCTCTGCCCGGGCCACGCCGAGCCAGTCCGCGAGCAGCGTGGACTTGCCGAAACCCGGCGGCGCGGAAACGAGCGTGACCTTCGAGCGGGCGCCGCGCTCCAGCATCGCGATCAGGCGCGACCTGGCCACGGTGCCCTCGCGGCGGACCGGCGCGAACAGCTTCGTTTCGATCAGCGGGGCGGGCACCGCTCGATTCTGCCGGACGGTCCGCCCACCCGGCGTTGCACGGGCCGCGGCCCCCTCTCCGGGCGGCCGTCAGCCGCCGGAGAGGAGGCCGCCCCGGCCTAGTCGACGCGGCGGAGCCGGCCCGTCTCGACCTCGTAGACGACGCCCGTCACCGGGACGTCCTTGATCCAGGGGTGGGCCCGGATCTTGTCGACCTGGGCGCTGAGATTCGCCTCGAGATCCGGGAACGCGTGGAGCGGCAGATCGACGTGCGTGCCGGTCGACTCCGCGATCGAGTCGCGGACCTCGTCGTCCTTGAAGGTCAGCATCCCGCAGCCGGTGTGCTCGATGACGATCACCTCCTCGGTGCCGAGCAGCTGCTGGCTGATCACGAGCGAGCGGATCGCGTCGTCCGTCGCGAGTCCGCCGGCGTTGCGGATGATGTGGGCCTCCCCGGAGCGCAGCCCGAGAACGTCCTCCACGGTGATCCGGGCGTCCATGCAGGCGAGCACGGCGAGCTTCCGGGATGGCGGAAGGTCCAGGTTCGGTCGGTCGAACGTCGCGGCATAGCGGGCGTTCTCGGCAAGCGCACGCTCGGTTTCGGGCGCGCGCGTATACGTGGCGGTCATCGGAGCGTCTCCCTTCGTCGGCAGATAGCGTCGTCATGGCGAGCGGCGCCCGGCGGTCAGACCGCCGGCAACCGCCAGGTACATCTGCACCGGGGCTCGACACGGGAGATCACGCCGAAACTCTACTGGTTCAGTAGAGATTCCGCCAGCCGGCTACGCGAGCTCAAGTCCCGCCGTCCGGGCGTCGTCGACGAACCGGTCGAGCGCCTCGTTGTCCGTTGCCGAGGCCTTGATCAGGCCCATCACCCGGCTCACGCCGAGCGCCGCATACCCGCCGAGCTTGTCGACGCGCTGCTGACCCGCGGCGGCGATGTCGTCCGTCCAGAGATGGACCGACACGCGCAGCGTCGCCGGGTCGCGATCGAGCTCTTCGCAGCGCTGGCGGATGGTGGGCAAGGCCGCCTCGACCTCGTCCGGCTCGAGCCCGTCGACGTTGAGCTCGTCGGCGTAGCGCGCGGCGAGGCGCCACGTCACGTTCGGACCGTTGCCGCCGACCATGATCGGCACGCGCGGCTGCTGGATGGGCTTCGGGACGTTGATCGCGTTCGTTACCCGAGCGTACTCGCCGTGGAACGTCGCGTGGTGGTGCTTGTCGCCCTGGAGCATCTCGGTGATGACCCCGAGATCGTCGCGGAGGCGAGCGAGCCGTTCGGCCGTCGGCGGGAAGCCGTAGCCGTACGCCTCCCACTCGTCCTTCTTCCACCCCGCGCCGATGCCCAGCTCCATTCGGCCGCTGCTGATCGTGTCCATTGTCGAGATCATCTTGGCCGTGAGCGCCGGGTTGCGGAACGCCGTGCAGATGACGATATGGCCCAGGCGGACCCGGGACGTCAGGGCCGCCAGCGCGGACAGCGTCGTGAACGACTCGAACGTGATCTCGTCGGTCGGCCGGGGGACGGTGTGGAAGTGGTCGAACAGCCAGATTGACTCGACGCCGAGCTCCTCCGCGCGACGCGCGACCCAGACGCTGCGTTGCCACGCCTCGAGCGGGTCCCATCCGTTGTATTCGCCGACCCAGCCCTGGGGCACGATCACGCCGAGCTTCATGCCGTCCTCCCTTGACGCCGGATCATGGCACTGATCCGTTCGACGCGAGGGCTGTCTCAGGAGACCTCGGCCAGGTTCACGCCGCCAC
This sequence comes from Candidatus Limnocylindrales bacterium, assembly GCA_036274475.1. Lineage (GTDB taxonomy): Bacteria > Chloroflexota > Limnocylindria > Limnocylindrales > CSP1-4 > CF-46. The sequence continues at coordinate 123,919 of DASUFO010000075.1, read as the reverse complement.
CGGCGCGCTTCGCCAAGTACATCGCCTTGTCGGCGGTCTCGAGGGCGTCGACCGCGGTCGCCGAATCCAGGTAGACGAAAGTACTGGCGGGCGAATCACGTTGGGGTGACGTCCGGTGGGGAGCGGTCGGGTCGGTATCTGGTTGACGCTGGCGCTCGGACGCCGCGAGACTCTCGCGGACCCGTCCAGCCGCAGCCGTCGAGGGGTGGAATGAACCGAAAGCGCCTGGTCTACGCGTCGCGGACCGTGCTGATCATGCTGTTGATCGCGGCGGTCGTCGTCCTCGGGCTCGGCCTCGCAATCGTCGTGCTCGGCGACCCGCCCGAGGTTGGCGGATGGCTCCGGGCGGTCTTTGGCAAGGTCTTCGCCGTCGTTGCCGCGGGCCTGGCCGCGATCCTCGGCATTCCGGCCGCGATCGGCCTCTGGGCGATGTCCGGCGCGACTGCCGACGACGCCGTGCCGGCGCTGAACGAGACGAGCCGAAAGGTCATTGCGGGCGTCGCGATCGCGGCCGTGATCATCACCGCTGCCGTCCTCATCTTCACCGGCAGCGCGGTGCGCATCCTGAACATCGGGCTGCTGGCGCTCGTCGCATTGGCGACGCTGGGGCTGGCGGGCGGCGCCGTGTTCTCGACCCACCGCGGCCGGGCGATCCTGTCAGCCCTCGCCGTTGGTCTCACTGCCGCCGGAACCGCCTGGATCCTGAACACCGCGTTCATCAACGGCCCAGGCTGACCGCGCCGAGGGCGTTACGCCGGCGCCAGAACGCCGTACTCGCCGTTGTAGGCGACGCCGAGGCAGTTGTTGAACAGGTTGAGCATGTTGATGTAACCGATGAGGAACGTCAGCTCGACCAGCTCCGGCTCGGTGAACGCGGACTTCAGCTGGACCATGAGCGATTCCGGGACGTGGTTCGAGTCGGCCATTGCGGCCCTGGTGTAATCGATCGCGAGGCGCTCCCGCGGCTCGAGCGACGCCGGCTCGTCGATGAGGTCCAGTGGCCCCTGGAGGATCCCGCCGATCCGGACCAGGTCGACGTGCGAGAACGTGCAGAACTGGCACGCATTCGTCTTCGACGCCGTGATGATCACGAGCTCCTTGACCCGGCGCTCCAGCAGCCCGCCGGGATAGACGGAGTTGCCGAAGCCCGCGAACGCCCGCAACAGCTCCGGCCGTAGGCACATCGCCTGGATCATTTCGACTGGCGGCAGTCCGCGCTCCCAGAGTCCCCGGCTCTCGTCGAACGACGGGTCGTCCTTCACTGCCTCGAACGCGGCCTGGATCTCGTCAGGTGTGACCGTGACGCGCATGCCCTACCTCCGTGCGGGCGGTCAGCGTACAGTTCACTCGATCGACCGGGCCGTCGATCGCTGCTGGAGGGAACCCCGTCATGACCGAGGCCGTCGCGCCGCCGATCGTCGCCGAGGAGGCGGAGGGCGGCAATCCGCGCCTCGCGCTGCTGCTCGCGATGGCGATGTTCGTCCTCGTCGTCGACACGTCGATCATGAACGTGTCGATCTCGGCGATCGTCAACGAGCTGGGGTTGACGGTCAGCGGCGTGCAGTCGGCGATCGCGCTCGAGGCGCTCGTCTCGGCGGCGTTCATCCTCATCGGCAGCAAGGTCGCCGACCTCATCGGCCGAAAGCTGGCCTATTCGCTTGGGCTCGTCGCATATGCCGTCGGGGCGATCTCGATGACGCTCGCCCAGAGCCTCCTGCCGATCGTCATCTTCTGGGCGATCATCGGCGGCCTTGGCGCGTCGCTGTTGCTGCCGTCGATGCAGTCGCTGATCCATGGCAATTTCGAGGGCAAGGCCCAGGCGCGGGTCTATGCGATGGTCGGCGCGTCGGCCGCGATTGCTGCCGCGATCGGGCCGCTCATCGGCGGCTTCATCACGACGTTCCTCTCGTGGCGCCTGGCGTTCCTGGGCGAGGCGGTCATCATCGGCGTCGTCCTGTTGGGCCTCGGTCTCGTCCGCGACGTGCCGTACACCGGCTCGCGGGCGATCGACATCGTCGGCGGCATCCTCTCGGTCCTCGGCATGGGCGGCATCGTGCTCAGCATCCTCGCCTGGCAGGAAGGCGGCGAGTACGTCCTTGGGCTGCTCGTCGTCGGCGCCGTCGCGCTTGGGCTCTTCGCGACGTGGCTCGTGCGCCGGAAGCGGGCAGGCAAGCCGTCGCTGATCGATCCGGACCTGTTCCGCTCGGCCTTGTTCCGGCTCGGGATCTCGGGCCAGATGCTCCAGCAGATCTCGCTCGGCGGGCTGATGATCGTCCTGCCGATCTACCTCCAGATGGTCTTCGAGTACAACGCGCTGGAGGCCGGTCTCTCCATCGCGCCGCTGTCACTCAGCATGTTCGTCGTCGCGCTCGCCATGGGTCGCCGCGCCGGCAGGCAGCGACCGGCGACCGTGATCGGCATGGGGTTCGGGCTGCTGCTCGTCGGCGTCGTCTCGATCCTGCCGATCGTCCCGCGCGCGGAGGCCGGCTGGCAGCTGGCGCTTTCGCTGATCGTCGCGGGCACCGGCCTCGGCATGCTCGTGTCGCAGCTCAACAACTACACGCTCTCGCCGATCTCCGAGGAGCGGGTCAGCGAGGCGGCCGGCGTGAACTCGGCAGGCGGGTCGTTCGGCCTCTCGTTCGGCCTCGCGTTCGCCGGCGCGATCATGCTCGCGGCGCTCGCGACCTCGTTCACGAACCTGTCCAACGCAAGCACCGTGCTCGCACCCGAGGACAAGCAGCAGGTCGCGACGGTCCTCGAGGAGGACGCCCAGATCATGAGCAACACCGCGCTCACGCAGCAGATCGCGGACGAGCCGGCCGACGTCCAGGCGGAAGTCATCCGGATCAACACGGAGGCCCGTCACCTCGCGCTCCAGATCGCGCTCCTCGTGCCGCTCATCGCCGCGGCACTCGGGTTTGCGGTCTCGTTCCTCATGCGCCGCCAGCCGGACCCGCAGCCGTCGAGCGCGGCGGAGATGGTCCTCGGCGGCTAGCGCCCGTTGGGCTCGAGCGCGTACCGGTCGCGCCTGAGCCAGACCCAGAGCGCGACCGCGAACCGGGCGACGAGCGAGAGGCCGTACGTCGCGCACCACACGCACACGGCCCCGATCACGAACAGCTCGACGTACGTGAAGTAGACCTCGAAGACGACGCCCGCCAGCGACAACCCGTAGTGGGCGCCGAGGAGGGCGAGCCGGCCGGACCGGATCCAGGCGATCGCGAGCGTCAGCAGCGCCAGCGACAGCGCGACGCCGAACACGGCGACCGGGATGCCGCCGATCCGGGCATACGGCGAGAGCGCGACGGTCTCGCAGCCATGGAGCGGGCCGCAGTACGGCAGGTCGCCCCGGAGCTCGACGAATGACAGGTAGCTCGCGACGACGAGGCCAAGCACGTCGAGCGCAACGAGCAGGAGCCCGGGACGGAGGCGCGGGTTCGACGGGCGGCGGTCGGCGGCCATGGCCCCCCGGCCCGCACCCGGGCCGGCCACCGCGTCAGTTCGCGGCGGCATTCGCGACGGCGGCGGCGATGTCCTCGTAGCCGGCACCGACGAGGAGCCGGCCGTCGACGATGATCGTTGGCGTGGAGTTGACGCCGAGCTCATGGGCACGCGCGATCGACGCGTCGACAGCGGGACCGGCGGCCGCAACGGCCATGTCGGCCGTGAACTGGTCGATGTCCAGGCCCAGGCCGCGTGCCAGCTCGACGAGCTTTGCCTGGTTCAACGCTCCGCTGTTCTCCGGGCCCTGGGCGGCGTAGATCGCGGCCCACAGGTCCCAGAACCGGCCCTGGTTCGCCGCCGCGTGACCCGCCCGTGCGGCGATCAGCGATTCGGGGCCGAGAAACGCGAAGTCGTGGAAGACGATCCGGGCCTGGCCCTGCTTGAGCTCATTCGCCGCAAGCTCCGGGAACACGGTCTCGCCCCAGCGCTTGCAGGCCGGGCACTGGAAGTCCTCGTACAGATCGATCGTGACCGGCGCGTCGGCTCGTCCGAGCGCGAACCCATTCGTCGCGACGCCCGCGAACATCCCCGCGACCGGTGGTGCCAGGGAAGCGGGCACCGAGGTCGGGCCCGGACGGGCCGCCACGAGCATCGCGACCGCGATGATCCCGGCACCGGCAACGAGGGCGATCCCCGAGATCACCGGGAGGCTGGTCCAGCGCGATGGGCGTTGGGCGGGCCGGCGCTTCTGAAGGTCGCGTTCGCGCCGTCGCCGATTCCGGGCGCGGCGATCAGTGGTGGCTGTCGTCATGGCGCAGAGGGTCGCGTTCGGCCGGGGGACGGGCCCTGAGCCGAACGCCCCGAAATCGCGGGCCGATCGGCCCTGTCAGGCGCGGCCGCGGCGCGCGAGGCTCACATCATGGCTCGCGCGCGCGTCGGGGGCTCCTTCGCCCTGTACGGCAGCGCTCGCTGGCTGACGAAAGGAGGATCGCGATGATCGCGATCGACACCATGCGCGCGAACGTGTTCCGCGCGCCGGAGGAGTATGACGTCACCGAGATCGCCCGCCCGCGACCCGGGCCGGGTGAGGCCCTGATCCGGGTCACGCTCACGACGATCTGTGGGACGGACGTTCACATCGTGCGGGGCGAGTACCGCGTCGCTCCGGGCCTCGTGCTCGGGCACGAGCCGGTCGGCGTCATCGAGGAGCTGGGCGCCGGCGTCGTCGGCTACGAGATCGGCGACCGGGTGCTCGTGGGGGCCATCACGCCGTGCGGCCAGTGCCACGCCTGCCTGTCGGGGCATCTCTCGCAGTGCGGCCACGGGTCGGGCTTCGAGGCAATCGGCGGCTGGCGGTTCGGCAACACGATCGACGGCGCGCAGGCCGAGTACCTGCTCGTCCCGTCGGCCCAGGCGAACCTCGCGAAGATCCCCGACGACGTCACCGACGAGCAGGTCGTCCTGCTCGCCGACATCGCGTCGACGGGCTTCTCGGGCGCGGAGTCCGGCGGTGTGCGCATCGGTGACACGGTCGTCGTCTTCGCCCAGGGTCCGATCGGGCTCTGTGCGACCGCGGGCGCGAAGCTGATGGGCGCGGCCCAGGTCATCGGCGTCGACAGCGATCCGGTGCGGCTCGCGATGGCGACCCGCATGGGCGCCGACGTGACGCTCGACTTCACCAAGGTCGACGTGCTTGACGAGGTCCGTCGGCTCACGGGCGGCCGCGGCGCCGACGTCGCGATTGAGGCGCTGGGGACGCAGCAGACGTTCGAGAGCGCGCTCCGGTCGCTCCGGCCGGGCGGAACGGTGTCGAGCCTCGGCGTGTATTCCGGCAAGCTCGAGCTGCCGTACGACGCCTTCGCCGCCGGTCTCGGCGACCACCGGGTCGTCACGACGCTCTGCCCGGGTGGCAAGGAGCGGATGGGCCGGCTGATCGCGATGGTCCAGGCGGGCCGCTTCGACCCGACGCCGCTGATCACGCACCACTTCCCGCTGAGCGAAATCCGCGAGGCGTATCGCGTGTTCAGCAACCGCCTCGACGGCGTCCTGAAGGTCGCGATCACTCCGTGACGCAGACCCACCTGTCCGGCGGCCCGTGGCATGGGCGGGCCGCCGGACAGGCTGTCTGGAGCGGCGGCGACGACGCTCGTTGGCGGCTTGGTGTCGAACGGTCTGGCACTTGCCCGCCGCGGGACAGTCAGTTCGGGACGACGACGACCTCGCACGTCGCCCGTCGGGCGACCTCGGACGAGACGCTGCCGAGGATCAGCCGCCGAAGGTTCGTCCGGGGTCGCGAGCCGAGCACGATGACATCCGCGTCTTCGGCGATCGACGCCTCGAGGATCGCGTCGGCGGGGTCGCCTTCCCAGATCAGGTACGTCGCGGCGACGCCGGCATCCCGAGCCCGCCGGACGATCGACTGCACGCCGGCCGTCAGTCGGTCCCGCTCCTGGTCGACGCGGCGGACGCGACCACCCGGGAGGTGGAGGTTCCCCGTCTCGACGACGCTGATCACGACGAGCTCCAACCGGCCGACACCGGCGCGCTTGATCGCCTCGAGCGACGCGGCAGCCGACGAGCCGGCCTGGTCGACGGCAAGCAGCACGCGACCGGCGGACGAGACGTGGGTGGGGGCGACTTCCATGTGCAGAGCGTGCCGCGATGGGCGGTGATCGGAGCGGGCCATCCGGCCCGATTGGCGCGGTCCCGTCGGCCCAACCTCGGCTGGTCGAGCACCTGCGATCGGGGCACCCACCGGAGCCGCGTTCCCATCTGGTACCGTCGCCATCGTGAGCCGGATGGGAGGCAGTGCACAGCGCGTCGCGGGCGCGGCCGAGGTCGTCGATGCACTCGATGCCGCGACCCAGGCGATTGCCGGCCTCCAGGGTGTCGAGGAGGTCCTCCAGGTCATCGTCGACCAGGTCCGCCCACTCGTCGGAGCGGAGTACGCGGCGCTCGGGATTCTCGGCCGGGGCGACTACATCGAGCGCTTCATCACGTCCGGCATCGACGCCGAGACGCGGGCACGGATCGGCGGGCCGCCGCACGGCCGCGGCTTCCTCGGGCTGATCATCAGCGAGAACCGCTCGATCCGGATCCGGGACATCGCCACGGACCCGCGACGGTACGGCTTTCCGGAGCATCACCCGGTCATGCACAGCTTCCTGGGGGTGCCGGTCACCGTGAAAGGGCGCTCGATCGGCAACCTGTACCTCACGAACAAGGCCGGCGCCGACGAGTTCTCCGAGGACGATCAGCACCTCGTCGAGACGTTCGCACTCCACGCTGGGATCGCGATCGAGAACGCCCGCCTGCACGAAGAGATCCAGCGACTCGCGATCGTCGACGAGCGCGAACGAATCGGCAAGGACCTGCACGACGGGATCATCCAGAGCCTGTACGCGGTCGGGCTCTCGCTCGAAGATGTCCCGGAGCTCGCCCACGAGGATCCGGACGAGGCGGAGCGGCGGGTCGAGCGGGCGATCGACAGCCTCCACCTGACGATCCGCGACATCCGCAACTTCATCTTCGGCCTGCGCCCGGAGCTGCTCAGCGCGACGTCGCTCGTCGCCGGCCTCGCTGCGATTGCGGAGGAGTTCCGGCACAACTCGATGATCGATCTCGAGCTCGACGTTTCCGACGCCGCGACCGCCGCGGAGCCCGACGCGGAGGCGACCGCCCATCTCCTCGGCCTCGTCAACGAGGCCCTGAGCAACGTTGCCCGCCACTCCGGAGCCACGCGGGTCGTGGTCGCCGTGACCGCGACCGCCGACGGGTCGCTCGAGGTGGGCATCCGGGACAACGGCCGGGGCTTCGACCCCGCGACCGTCACCGGCGGCTTCGGACACCACGGCCTCGCGAATATGCGCTCGAGGATCGCGACGATCGGTGCGACGATGGGCATCGCGAGCGATTCATCCGGCACCTCGATCGAGGTGCACCTTCCCGCCAACCGTTCAGCTGGCGCCGTTGTCGGCGCCGATGGGAGCCCCACGCCATGACCGACACCGATTCACCCGCTCGGGCACTGACCCTGCTCGTCGTGGACGACCACGAGGTCGTCCGCCAGGGCCTCGTCGCGCTCCTCGACCGCCGGCCCGGGTTCCAGGTCGTGGCCGAGGCCGGCACCGTCGCCGAGTCGATCGCCGCGGCCCGACGATTCCAGCCCGACCTCATCGTCATGGATGTCCGCCTGCCGGACGGCTCGGGCATCGAGGCGTGCCGCGAGATCCGGGCAGAGCTGCCCGAGACGCGCGTCGTGATGCTGACGAGCTACCCCGACGAGGAGGCCGTGATCGCGGCGATCGTCGCCGGCGCGAGCGGCTACCTGCTCAAGCAGGTCCGCGCGCGTGATCTCGTCGCGGCCCTCGAGGCCGTTGGGCGTGGCGAGTCGCTGCTGGATCCGGCCGTCACGGGCAAGGTCCTCGAGCGGATGCGCCGGATCGCGGCCTCGGACGAGCCCGACGAGCTGGGCGCCCTGACCCAGCAGGAGCGCAAGATCCTGGCGCTCGTCGCCGAGGGCAAGACCAACAAGGAGATCGCGGCCGAGGTGTTCCTCTCGGACAAGACCGTGAAGAACTACGTCAGCTCGATCCTCGCCAAGCTCAACCTCGAGCGGCGCGCACAGGCGGCCGCGTACGTCGCGAAGCTCAAGACGCACGGCTCCGACTGAGAGCCCGGTCGCGCTGGGTTGCGAGCCATCTTCCCCGCGCCGCCCGTTTCGCGGCGGCGCTCGACACGCGGGCTGGGTTGGGGACCACGAATCTGGCTGCGAACGACGGCTCCCGGCCGCGTTCGACTGGCGGGCTGGGTTGCCGCCCCAGCATTCGGCCCGCGGCGGCTCCCTCTCGCCGCGTCGGTTGCGAATTCCCGGCTGGCAACCCAGCACTGGCGCCGCGGCGGCTCCCACTCGCCGCGTCGGTTGCGATTTCCCGGCTGGCAACCCAGCACTGGCGCCGCGGCGGCGTCCCGCGGTTCGGCCCAGCGTCAGGCGCCCGCGCCCAGGGTCTGGCCGCTCCCGCGCGTCGAGTGGTCCGTGGACTGGTCGGTCCCGTCGGGACCCGCGATGACGTAGACGAGCATCGCGATGAACCCGACGCTCAGCAGTCCGAGCACGAGCAGCACCACGAACCAGGTCTTGTCGGCGAGGCGAGACGTGTTCACGAGCGCGCCGATCCACGCGACGAACTGGCCGATGCCGCCGGCGAGGACCAGCAGGCCGCCGACGATCGCAAACGCGATCGTGGAGGTCACGGCACTCGGTGACAGCTCGAAGTTCGTGATCTCGGAGCCCGAGAACGTCCACGTGCCTGTGCATAGCGCCGCGATCACCGGCACGAGGGCCAGCAGGATCCCCAGCACGGCCGCGCCGAGGCTCAGCACAAAGATGCGGTTGATCGTTTGCTTGGTCATGACAGCACCACCGACGTTGTCGCCGCGGTGATCGCCGCAATTCGCTTCCGCTCCTCTTCCTCGCGCTCTCGCTCCCCGGCCCGGAGGTAGTTCGCGATCTCCTTGGCCCAGTCGCTGATCTCGTCCCAGGGACGGTCGTCGAGCATGGGCGCCTTCACGACCTTGATGACGAGCTTTTCGAACGGGCCAAGCTCGCTCGGCGTGAGACGGCCGCCGAAGATCTGGTGGTCGATCGGATGTGTCGCCGCGTCGATCGCGTCGATCTCGGCCGGCTCGTCGCTGTCCTTCGGCGGATCGCCGACGGGACCGCTCGAGAAGACGAAGAACGGCAGCTCCCGGAGGGCGGACTCGTGGCGTTCGGCGAACTCCTTCGCCGGCTTCAGCCAGTGCCCGGCGTAGACGCCCGAGCCCAGGACGACGGCGTCGTAGCCCTCGATCTGCTCGACCGCCTCGGGCGAGATGACGTCGGCGGCGATGCCCTCGGTCTCGAGAACCGCGCCGATGATATGCGCGATCTCGGCGGTCGCGCCGTGTTTCGAAGCCGCAGTGACAAGCACCTTCATGACTCGATCCTCCACGTGTCGATTGCGAGTCCGATAAGCAGGCCGACGACCGCACCGCCCGTCATCGCGAGCGGGATGTCCGCGGCCAGGAGCAGCGCTGCCAGAAGACCGAGCGCAGCTCCCACCGCCACGAGTGGGCCGACCGGAGCCCCGGTCCGTGCGTCGCGCCCCTCGTCGGGAGCGCGCGTTGGCAGTGCCATGCCTCAGACCTCCGGCGAGGCGCTGCCGGGCGTCCAGTCGAGGACGAGGCTTGCCCAGATGAGCGCGACGTCGATCGCGACACCGAGCACCAGCCACGGATGGAAGAACGTCACGAGCAGCACGAGTGACGCGGCCGCACCACTGACGATCGCCGGCGACCAGAGCCAGAACGGCGCGATCCCGAGCACCACGAGCGCGGCGGTCCCGAACGCTCCCAGCGTGACGGCGACGAGCGCCAGTGCCAGCAGCCGGGCCAGCCCGGCGTCTACGCCGAGCCGGCCCAGGAGCGCCGAATGATCGATCGCGAATGGCCAGGCCGGTCCGTCCGCCGTGGCGGGCGGTGAGGGGACGAGGAAACTGACATGGATCGCCGCGTGCGCAAGCAGCAGGCCGGCGACGACGAGTCGAGCAAGCATTCGGACCCTCCACGAAACCTGCCACGAGCATCGTGGAGGGGGGCCAGCGCTCCCAGCGCCGTTCGTCGCCTCGGTGGGGGCCAACCGGCCCGACCTGACCGGGCTACAGCAGATGCAGCCGCCGCGCCTCGCGTCGCAGGTCGTCGCGGAAGTCAGGGTGGGCGATCGCGATCAGCGCCTGGGCTCGCTCTCTGAGGCTCAGGCCGAAGAGCTCCGCGACGCCGAACTCCGTCACGACCGTCCGGACGTGGGCCCGGGTCGTGACGACACCGGCACCTTCCCGCAGGTGGTGGACGATCCGTGACACGGTCCCACCGGACGCTGTCGCGGGCAGCGCGATGACGGAGCGGCCGTTCGGCGCGAGGGCGGCGCCACGAATGAAGTCCATCTGGCCGCCCACGCCCGAATACAGCTTGTGGCCGATCGAGTCGGCCACGACCTGGCCGGTCAGGTCGACCTCGATCGCGGAGTTGATCGCGACCATTCGGCTGAACGACCGGATCACGTGGGTGTCGTTCGTGAAATCGACGGCCCGCATCTCGACCATCGGGTTGTCGTGCACGAACGAGTACAGGCGCTCCGAGCCCATGAGGAACGTCGTCACGATCTTGCCCCGGTTGCGCTCCTTGGCGGCGCCGGTCACGACACCCGCCTCGACGAGGTCGACCACCGCGTCGGTGAACATCTCGGTGTGGATCCCGAGGTCGCGCTTGTCGGTCAGCGCGAGTGCGGTTGCCGCCGGGATCGCACCGATCCCGAGCTGGAGCGTCGCTTCGTCCGGGACGAGCGAGCCGACGTACTCGCCGATCCGGCGCTCGACATCTCCGAGTCGGGGGGCCGCATGGACGTACGGCGGAACGTCGACCTCCACCGCGAGATCGATCTCGTTCACGTGGATGAAGCTCTCGCCCAGCGTCCGCGGCATCGCGCGGTTCAGCTGGACCACGACGGTCTTCGCTGCGCGGATCGCCGCGTGCATGGCTTCGACGCTCGTCCCCAGCGAGCAGAAACCGTGGTCGTCGGGGGGCGTGACGTTCACGAACACGGCGTCGAGCGGCAACGCGCCCGTCTCGAAGAGGCGCGGCACGTCCGACAGGAAGACCGGGACGTAGTCGGCCCGGCCCTCGTTGACCGCGTCTCGGGAGTTCGGCCCGACGAACAACGCCCGGTGCCGGAAGTGGCCCGCCATCTCCGGCGCGAGGTGGGGACCCGGGCCCTCGGTGTGGAGGTGGACGACCGTGACGTCCGTCAGCTCCGGCGCCCGAGCGACGAGGGCATCCAGCAGCACCGAGGGCGTCGCGGCCGCGCAGTGGAGGTACACCCGGTCGCCGGATCGGACGACAGCGGCAGCCTCCTCGGCCGTGACGATGCGCATGAGCTGAAGCGTACGCGGCCGGCCGGCGGCGCGACGAGGGCAACCGGCCCGCCCCGCTCGTGACCTTCGGACCTGTCGCCCCGCGTGACGGCGGTGTGAAGTGGTTGCATGCAGACACTTGGCTCCTCGGCAGTCGCGATCAGGGCGATCACCCCGGAGGACCGGGCTGGCCTCGGCCGCTTCTACGCCGGCCTCTCGGCGGAGAGCCTCGAATTGCGGTTCCACGGGGGAATGCCTCGCGTCGGTGACGCCACGACCCACTACTTCTGCTTGCCGGACCATCGCCGGCGTGAGGGCCTGGTCGCGGAGGTCGTCAACGGCGAGGGCCGGCGAACGATCGTCGGCCACCTCTGCATCGAACCGGTCGGGTCCAGCCAGCCAGACACGGCGGAGATCGCCGTCGTAGTGGCGGACGAGTGGCAGCGCCGGGGCGTCGGCCGGGCGTTGCTGGCCGCCGCGATCGACTGGGCTGGTCAGCACGGGTTCAGTCGTCTGACCGCATCGCTGCTCTGGGGCAACGCGCCGATGCTCAATCTCATCCGGTCGACCGGCCGCCCGGTGGCGTTCGGGGCCTCGGGCGCTGGCACGCTCGAGGCAGTCCTCGACGTCCAGGCGGCTGTCGCCGCACCACGGGCCGCGTAGCGCAGGGGCAGCTACGTGGCTCGGGCGGGGAATGCCGCGCCGCCGGCCTGAGGCCGGCGGCGCGGTGATTCACGACGATCAGCGAGCGACGATGACCGTGGCTGACGCGTGCGTCGCGACGTGTTCCGACACGCTCCCCTGGAGCAGCCTTGCCATCGAGCCGAGACCGCGCGACCCGACGACGATGGTGTCGTAGCCGCCCATCTCCGCAACCCGCTCGATCGCCTGGGCCGGATCGCCGGCCGGCTCGAGGATCTCGGCGACGACGCCCTGGCCGGCGACGATCTCGCGGGCTTCGGCAAGCTGCTTGTCGTGAACGGTCCGGTCGTCCCACGGGTCAACCCCGACTCGGCCCGGGTGATACGGGATGACGCTGACGACGCCGAGCGAGCCGCCGAACCGCTTCGTGAGCTCGATTCCGGTATCGAGCGCCTTGCGGGCTGGCTCGCCGCCGTCGAACGCGACGAGGATGTTCTTCATGCCAGGACTCCTTTCGATGCACCGCAAACGGGGGGCCCGCCGACCCGAGGTCGGCGGGCCCGGGTCCGCCTCACCGTCCACCCGGACGGCTCAGGCAGACATCGTCCCCTGCGTGTAGTGGCCGCCGGTCAGGAGCCGGGTTGCGACCTCCACGATGAGGCCGACCACGAGTCCGCCGATCAGGGCCGGAACGAGGGCCAGGCCGTCGAACACGGGGCCCGTCTCCTGGAAGGCCGTGATGAACTCGCTCGCGATGAGCCCGCCCACCGCGAACCCGGCCGCGTCCACGAGCCATTCGAAGCCCGCCCGCGTGTCGCCGATCAGCTGCATCACGACGCCGAAGAGCAGGGCCGCCGCGAACAGCGTTGCCCAGCCAATGAGCCCAAGTGCGATTGTCAGCTCCATCGAAAACCTCCTTCGGGCCAAGCCCGTTGACGATTCATGCTGTCCTCGGCGCCGGTCCGAGCGACAGGGTCGGCGGACACGCGGCGCTGGGCCGTTCGGACCGATTGATGGAGTGCGGGCGGAGTCCGGATGTCAGCCGTCGAAGGCCGCAACGAGGAGCGCGGCCGCGGAGCGCCACTCGCGGGGCGCCTCCGTCGCGAGCCGGGCGGTTTCAGCGCGGAGCAGGCGATCGAGCGGCTCGTCCGGCCAGCCGGCGCTCGCCGCGCGGGCCACCCCGGGCCGTCGGGCGGACGCGTCTCGGATGAACGCCGCGTAGCGCGTGAGCGGCGACGCAGCCGCGAGTGCGGCCTCGAATCCCGGCGTGAAGTCGACCGCGACCATCAGCCGTGCGAAGAACGCGCCCACCGCGTCGGCGCCGTCGTCCCAGCCCTGCGAATGGCCGCCCCGCCGGAGCAACGGCGCCGGTGACGAGAACGCGGCAACCACGACGTCCTCGACGGACGCGGCGTCGAGATGGCCGCCGAACGTCAGGTATTCATTCGAGACGCCGAGCCGGTCGACGAGCCGGATCAGGCCCCACGAGTAGTCCTGCGAGAGCGGCATCGGCGAGTCGTGCGTCAGCGTTCGCCGGCCGCCACGCCCATGCTCGGTGACCCAGTAGTCGACCGCCTCGGGATCGTAGTGAAGCAGGGTCGGCGCCGGCCGGAGTGCCACGAGCAGGAATGCCGGTCCGGGGGCGTCGGGAAGGTCCGGGTGGGCCAGGAAGCCCCAGTGCTGCATGCGCGGCGCGACGTCGGCTGCCCGGACCGCCTCGTCGATCACGACCGACCCGTCTGTCCGAGCGGCGTCAGCCGTCAGTCCCGCCATTCCGCGGTCCACCGGTCCCCCGCGGATTCGAGGAGCGGCAGCAGGAACTCCTCCTCGCGCTCGACGTTCGCCCGGACGAGCGCCTCGAGCGCCAACAGGTCGGAACGGAGCTCCGCGGCCGCGGCATGGCCGGGACCGTGCCGGGCATCGAGCCGGTGCGAGCTCAGCCGCTCCGCCTGGCGAGCGATCTGACGATGGTCGAATCGGACGAGGCGGGTCGCCCACGGTGTGTGGGCCTGCGCGTCGATCTGGGGGAACAGCCAGGCTTCTTCCCACGCCATGTGTGGCCGGAGCGTCTCGTCGATCCAGCGCAGGACGTCGCCGACGTCGACGAGGAGCTCGCTTGCCGGCCGATTCGGCAGCTCGCAGGCAAGCTCGTGGATCCTGGCGATCCCGCCAGTGAGCTCCGCATGCTCATGTTCGACGAAGGCGTGTACGGCCTCCCGTCCATCGATCGTCATGGTCATGACACGACCTCCGCTGTGACCTTCGCGTATCGTCACGATCCGCCGCCCCGTGGAGCGTCGCCAGTGCCGGGCGGCCTCTCCTCGCGGGACCTCCGGACGCCGCGCGGGGAACGGCTGTTGCCTCGCTGCAAGGCCCAGCCGCCGGCAGATCGGCCCACCGTTGCCCCGCTCCTGCGACTCTCAGGCGGAGCCAGTCCCCAGGAGGAATCACGATGCCCCGCTTTGAAGCCAGCACCGAGGTCAACGTCCCGGTCAGCGTCGCCTACGACCAGTGGACCCAGTTCGAGGAGTTCCCGCGCTTCATGGACAACGTGAAGCAGGTCCAGCAGCTCGACGCGAAGCGGCTGCACTGGGTCGCCGAGATCGCCGGCCAGAAGAAGGAATGGACCGCCGAGATCACCGACCAGACGCCGAACAAGCGGATCGCCTGGCGGAGCACGTCAGGCGACCAGAACGACGGCGCGGTCCTGTTCGACGTGATCGACGCCAACAAGACGAAGGTCACGCTCCGGATCGACGCCGACCCGCAAGGTCCGGTCGAGACGATCGGTGCCAACCTCGGCATCCTCGAGGCTGCCGTGAAGAGCGACCTCGAGCACTTCAAGGAGTACATCGAGTCGCGCGGTACGCCGACCGGCGCGTGGCAGGGCGAGATCCACGGCGAGGAAGTCCGCCAGCGCTAGACCCGGCCATCAGCGACTCGCGAGGAGCCAGCGCTCGTTCTACGGCGGTGGCTTCTCGCCGTGCATGATCTCCCAGAACTCGTACCGTTTGCCCTCGATCACCCTCGGGTCGTTCCGCGGTTCCGGATAATGCGGCGACCCAACGTCCTCGTTGTCGACGCGGTTGTTCGGGGCGTTTTCGAGCATGTCCTCGTCTTTGAACTTCTTGACCGTTCGGGGCCAGTCGATGTGGAGCCTCAGCTCGTTCTTGGCCGTTGAGCCCAGGTAGGCCCGCTCCCGGCCATAGGTTGCGCTGTCGGCAATCTTGGCCTCCATCGGACCGATGATCCGGTCGTAGAGATCCTTTGCTCGCTCAACGTGCTTCCGCTCGTGAGCCGTGAGCGCGTTCGCCGCCGCCTCGGAGACCCACCAGCCGTTGCCCTGGTCGCCGGGCTTGCTCGACACGTAGCTCCGATGAACGTCGACGACGCCGGTCGAGTGCTTGACGAACGAGCTCGCCTTGCTGAACGGGCCGCCCCAGTTGTAGTCGTATTCCGGCTCGATCTCGGACTGAAGGCTGCCTGAGCCCTGATTGCCCTTCGGTCCCAGGCCCTCGCCGCCACCGCCGGCCCAGGCGACGGTCCCGGTCTGGCCGCCACGGATGAACGCGTGGGGATTCATCGCGTCGGCCGGATCCTCGAGCTTGCCGCTCGGCCCGACCGGCACCGTGCCGACGGCGCCGTCGTCGTGGAATCCTCCAAGATTCCCCGCCGGCGAGCTCGCTACGGGGTTCGGGCCGCCGCCCATCGGGATGAAGACGTCCTTCTCGGACCCGCTCTCGCCCTCGGCGATCTTCCGGTCGATGTCGTCCTGCGAGGGCCCTTCGTCATCGCCGCCTTCGCCCGGCTCGTTGCGCGGGGTGTCCTCGCCACCGAACGGCCACCAGGAACTCCCGCCACCGTCGTCACCGCCGGGCGCTTCGTCGCCACCGCCGAAGGGCCACCACGAGCTTCCGCCCCCCTCGTCACCGCTCGGCGTTTCCTCGCCGCCGCCAAACGGCCACCACGATGATCCGCCCCCTTCGTCACCGCCGGGCGCCGACTCGCCCGGTTCGTTGCGCGGCGTCTCCTCGCCGCCACCGAACGGCCACCACGAGCTTCCTTCGTCTGCCGGCGCGGGCTCGCCGCCGCCACCCGAGGCTTCTCCGCCGCCGGACCCGCCGCCTCCGCCACCGCTGGACCACTCGGAGGCGGCCGCGTCCCCGCCACCTCCGGTGCCCCCGCCGTCACCCCCGCCGCCCCCATCACCCCACTCGGGAGGCGGCGGAGGACCGTACGTCTCGCCGCTGCTGTAGTCGTCCGCGGAATAGCTCCCGGCGGGGGCTTCCTCGTTGGTTGCCCAGCTTGAGCCGGCGTCCCCGTACTCCTCCTCGTCCTGGCGCTGGACGGCCACGTCGCGCCGGAGGAGTTGCAGGACGGCGCGGTTCCCGGCCGAGCGCTGCAGATCGAGAACAGCCCGAACCGGCGGCGGTCCGGAGCGCCGGACGACGGTCGCGACGGTCGTGCTCGGCGTGGCCGGTTCAAGGCGGGACGCGAGGCGTGCTCGTTCCGCCTCCGGCAGCCCCTCTTCGACTCGGTGGGCGTAGGTGCCCCAGGTCATCGATCGGATCGTCGGCCCGGCCGAATCCGGTGTCAACGGCGAACGAACACTTCTGCCCGAACGTGCACCCGCTGGGTTGGACTGATCAGGTAGGCCATTCGGCATGGGCCATCGGCCCTTCCCGTCCCGTCACATCGGGCCAATCGACTCGGGTCCTGCGGCCGCGCCTGATCGAGGCTTGTCGCGAACCAGTTGAGCAGTAGAACGGAAGAGAGGTCAGGAGCCATGACTGGTCGGTTGAAGATCCTCGGAGCGGTCCTCGCGGTCCTCGGCATCGCGTTCGTCGCGGCCGGGGGCTACATGTTCATTCGGACCCAGGACGGCGCGGAGTCGCTGCAGGCGTTCAGCGTCGCGCAGGACGTCAAGCTGTCCTACAACGAGGCCGGCGCGCTCGTCGACGGGGGCAAGACCGAGGAGGCTGCGGCCATCCTGTCCCTGCTCGAGAACGAGTGGGGCTATCCCGTGGTCGCGTCTGACCTGAATCCGAACGACCCGGTCGTGAACACGGCCACCGAGTACATGTACCAGATGGCCACGGTGGCGTATCACACGCTGACCGGCACGCAGACCGTCGTCCTCCCCGAGGATGTCGAGTACAAGGGCGAGACCTTCAAGGCGGGCACCTACGAAGTCCCGGTCGACATGCGCTACTTCAGCCAGTTCGACCGCAGCCACCCGCTCGAGGGTCCGGCCCGGGCCCAGGCGTGGAGCCCGCTGGCCCATGGCCTGATCGCCGAGCTCGGTGTCGGTGCGGTGACCGCCACGACGCTCCAGATGGGCTACGGACTGGCGGCCCTGTTCGCGGCCCTCGGTGCCACGATCATCGTCGCGGGCATCGGCCTGGCCTGGGCCGCCTCGGCCAAGGAAGCGGCCAAGGTCCCGGCCTTCAAGCCGGCGCCAATTCCCGCCTGACCTCGCTCGCGGGCTCCCACCCGCAAGCGCACCCGGAACGGCGAGGGTCTCCCTCGCCGTTTCGGCATGTCTGGCGTCGGTCAGGCGGCGGCTCCCGCGACGCCGGTGGCGCTGGCCGATCGCGCCTGATCGCGAGGGCCGCGAACCCGGCAATGATCGCGACCCAACCGGCGGCCACGAACGCCGCCGAGTAATCGCCGACGCTCTCGCGAACCACGCCCGCGACCCAGGCCGAGATCGCCGCTCCGAACATGTGCGCGGCGAAGACCCAGCCGTACACGACGCCGACGTTCCGCCGCCCGAAGCGATCGGCGCAGAGCGCGACGGTCGGCGGAACGGTCGCGATGTAGTCGAGCCGAACAGGCGTGATGGACTAGTCGGCTGGCACTAGCTGGGCACCTCGTCGACCCACACGCAGCGCTGCCGTGCCGCCGGTGTCATCGACCGTGCTCCGTCCGCGTCCACCCACCACGCCGCGAGGCCGGTGGCCCGGGCCAGCTCCGCGATCCGCGACCGGCCCGCAACGAACAGGCTCTTGCTGCAGATCTCGGCCCACGCCGGATCGGTCAATGCGACCGTGACGGCGACCAGTCCGTCGCCGCCGGGCTCGCCGGTCGCGGGGTCGATCAAATGGTGCACGAGCTCGCCGGCCGGGCTGCGCCACTGCCGGATTCGCGTCGACGACGTCGCCACCGCACCGACGTCAAGCCGAAGCACCGCGATCGGAACTGCCACGGCGGTGCCGGGGTCGCTGCCGGCCAGCGGGTCCTCGACTCCGACGAGCCAGCCGCCGGGCGGCGGCATGCCCGAGGCCACGACGTCGCCCCCGGCGTCGAGCAGCAACCCCGCGTCCCGTGGCAGGAGCTCGCGGGCACGACTGGCGGCCCACCGCAACGCCAGGCCCTTGCCGGCGCCGCCGCTGTCGACCGGCGCGTCGATCGATGCCGTCCGATCGCGGAACACGAGGGCGATCCGGGCACGCGTTCCGCTCGACCGGCCAGCCCGCGCGCGCCACGCGCCGCCGTCGGCGTCGCCGAGATCTGCGCCGTGGTCCCCGAGCCGCTCGAGGTCCGCCAGCACCCTCGGATCGAACCGGCCGTCGGTCGTCCGGTGGGCGCGGTCCGTCAGCGCAAGGAGAACGCGGAGGCGGCGGCTCACGGCGACTGGGCCACGGCCGGCCGATCGATTCAGCGCGGTCAGCTCGCTGTCTCCGCGATATCGGGACAGGGACACGTCGACCACGGCGAACTCGTCCCGGACGGCTCGCCACGCGGCATTCGCACTGGCTTCGTCGGCGCCGCGAACGGTGAGCTGGAGACGCGAGCCGAGCGCGCTGCCCTCGAAGCGGAGCACGTCCGCGGTCTCGACGGTGGCGGCTTCGATCGCGACCTGCCCGTCAGCCACCAGATGCGCGCGTCGTGGCGTGCGTCGCCGGTGGCTTCGCGACGCGCACGGACCCGCCGCGCGGCAGGGACGGCAGCGGGATGCGGTCCGGGAGGGCCGCGGCAGCGCCACGAACCTCTCCGACGACGGAGGCGAGAGCCTCCAGGTCACCCTCCAGCCGGTCAATCTCGATCCTGCTCCCGGCGTACCCGCCGGCAATCGAGGCGTTGGACCGGTCCAGCCGCTCGACGATTCGGGCGAGCTCGTCGTTCGCCGTCCGCAGTGCGGCCGCCCGCTCGGCCGCCGGAGCGCGCGCCGCGCCGAGGCCGTCGTCGGCCTGCTGCTGGAGCACGGACACGCCCGTGAGCGTCGTCGCGTACAGCCCAGCCGAGGCGCCGAGGAGCGTCCCGAAGTGAAGCGGCCGCCGGAGACGCTCGACGAACGGATCGGCCGCCGATGGCTCGCGTGCCTCCCGTCGCTCAGTCATCGTCGTCCTCCTCGTGTTCGTCGTGGTCGTCGTGGTCCTCGGCGGCGGTCGTGTCCGCCGGTGGCGGTGGCGCCGCAGCGGCCACGCCCGCCGCGTCGGCGGCGGCGACGAGACGAGCCAGCCGCGCCTGGGCAGCGGCAAGCTCGGCCTGGAGCGTCGCCAGCCGGGCCTTGGCCGCCGCCAGGTCCGCCCGCAGCTGCTCGGCGAGGTTCGTGTCCGACGTCATCTGATCGTCAGCCGCTGCCAGCGCGGCATCGAGATCCGAAGTTCGGGATTGGAGGATGAGCAGGGCCGAAGTCAGCCCCGCCGCACGAGCGGACTCGGCGTCGATCTCGGCGGCAATCGTCTCGACCGACACGGGCGGGGCGACCAACGGCGCGGCATCTGCGCGGACGGCGGCGGCAATTCGCACGATGGCGACGACGCCAGCGATCGCCAGCAGGCAGGCGATCACGATCATGACGCGCCGGGCGAGGACGACCGTGGTCATCGTCCCGTCCTCTGGCTCGGCGCAACCTCGACCGCAACCGGGATCCGCTCAGGAGTGACCGTCCCCGCGTCGTCGTGGGCGATCCGCGCCGCCGGAGCCCGCCGGGGAGCGCGCGTCGGCCGGATCCGCACGACCCACCAGCGGTGGGCGACGAGCGCGAGGATCAGCAGCCCGGTCCCCAGGTACATGACCTTGAGTGCTTCGCTGTCGGTACCGGCGACGACGGCATGCGACCAGGCGAGCGCGAACGCGATCGCGCTGAGGCGATGGACCTTCAGCCATGCGCCGCGAGGCAGGAGGCGCGTCCAGCGCGCGGAGATCGCGGTGATCAGCAGGCTGTAGAGCGCGATCGTCCCGACCGCCACCGCCGGCGGCCGGTAGCCCGACATGCCGGGAACGAGCGCACCCACGACGCCGACGTCCGCGTATCGGTCGATCGACAGCAGGACCACGTGGATCGCGAGGAAGGCCAGCGTGAAGACGGCAAGGTGTTCGTGGTACGGGAAGGCCCGCTTGGAGATCTTCCAGGTCGAGAGATTCGTGGGATGACTCATGACGAGGCCGACGGCGACCTGTGCGGCGAGCAGGAGATATGCCGTGATCCCCGTAGCCCGGGCGACGAGCCAGATCCGGACGTCGACGAGCCGGGCGGTGTCCGGCGGCAGGATCGCGTTGGAGATGACGAGGACGAGCAACGTGGCCGCGGCGCCCACCGCAACCAGGAACGGGAAGCTCACGCGCATGGTCGGCGTCCTTCGGCCGTGCGTGCACCCGGGAGTAGCGGCAGCGTCTTCATGGCGACCTCGAGTACGGAGACCCTCTATCTCGCTGAGGCGAGCTCCGCGGAAAAGGTTTCGCATCGTCGGGATCGCCGCCGGGCGGCGCGGATCGTCGGATCGCGCGTGTGAACGGCTGTCGCGGCGCTGCGATGCGAGTGAAGGTCCAGCCGCTGCTGCAGCACGGCGCTCTGCGGCACGCTCCCCCGACACGGAGGACGACATGACCGAGCGAGACCGCGGCTCCCAGCTCCAGCGCGACTCGACCGAAGCTCGCGAGCAGGCGGGACATGCCCGCGACCGCGAGACGACACCGCCCGCGGGGCAGGCGACCGGCGCGAGCGGCGGCTACGGCGTCGGCAGCGAACGCTCGTCGGGCGGGTCGGGTGAGCCGCCGCCACCCGGTGAGGATCGCGACCGGGCGACGACGGCCGACGACGAAACCGAGTGGCTGCGAAGCGCGCCGGGCGGCTCGGACGATCCGGTCGAGGGCAGCCGCGACATCCCCGAGCGCTAGGCGCCGGCTTCGATCTCCCGGCGGCGTCGCTCGACATAGTCGTCGATCGACTCGGCCGCGCCCGGGTCGAGCGGCGGCGGCTCGTACTCCGCGAGCAACTGCTTCCAGACGCGGTTCGCCCGCTCCGTCACGGTCTTCGCCCCGTCCTCGGACCACGTCTCGAAGTTCCGCCAGTCGGAGAGGATCGGCCGGTAGAACGCGGTCTCGTAGCGCTCCAGCGTGTGGGCCGTCGCGAAATGATGGCCGCCGGGCCCCACTTCGGCCATCGCGTCGAGGCCGATCTCGGCGTCGTCGACCCGGAACGGCACGAGGACTTCGGCCATCATCTGGAGCATCTCGGCATCGAGAATGAGTTTCTCGAACGAGGCCGTGAGGCCGCCCTCGAGCCAGCCCGCGCCCTGGTAGAGCAGCGAGACGCCGCCCATGATCGCGCCCCAGATCGCCATCTGGCTCTCGTAGGCCGCCTGGGCGTCGACGACGTTCGAGGCGGTTGCGTTCGACGACCGCCAGGGCAACCCGTAGCGCCGCGCCATCTGGCCCGTTGCGAAGGCGGCCTTCACGAATTCCGGCGTGCCGAACGCGGGTGACCCGGTCCGCATATCGACGTTCGAGGTGAAGCCGCCGTAGACCATCGGCGCCCCGGGCCGGGCGACCTGGGCGAGCGCGACCATGAACAGGGCCTCGGCGTTCTGCTGGGCGATCGCACCGGCGAGCGTTGCCGGGCTCATTGCGCCGGCCAGCGTGAACGGCGTCGCGACCACCGGCTGGCCGTGGCTCGCCATTTCGATCAACCCGTCGGACATCGGGCCGTCAAGCCGGAGCGGGCTGTTCGTGTTGATGATCGTCATGAGGCTGGGCTGGGCGACGAGGTCCTCACGCGAGACGCCGCGCGCGCGCGCCGCGATCTCGAGCGCGTCGTCGACGACGACCGCGCCGGCGCCGAGGCACTGCCACGACTTGTCCAGGAGCGTCGCGAGCGCCCGGTACATGTCGAGGTGGCGCGTTGCGACCGGCAGGTCGATCGGCTCGAGCGGTCCGCCCCCCTCCTGGTGGATGACGTCGAGCGCACCGATGACCTTCACGTAGTCGAGAAAGTCGGCGTGGTTGCCGGGACGCCGTCCGCGGTCGATGTCGGTCACGAACGCGGGTCCGCCGACGGCCGAAAAGACGACGTGCCGGTCGCCGAACACGAGGTTCTTCGCGGGATTGCGGGCGTGGAGGCGGAAGGTCGACGGTGCCGTGGCGACGAGCTCCTCGACGTGGGCCGGGTCGAACGTGACGCGACGCGTCCAGCGGTTGACGGTCGCTCCGCCGCCGGCAAGGAGGTGGATCGCCCGGTCGCCCAGGACCTCGACCCCGATCTCGGCGAGGATCCGAAGCGACGCGCGGTGGAGGGTCTCGACCTCGTCGTCCGAGAGGATCTCGACCGGCCGATACGGGTTGCGGACCGTCCGCCACGGCAACTGCGCGATGCCGCCCGACTGGCGGCGCGGCCGGCGGCGCCCGGCCTCGGTCGTCATCGCCGCACGATACGCCCGTGTTCGTCGCCGGCGGGCTGGTGTTCCGCGGCGTCAAGGTCCGTGCCCGTGCCCCGTATGCACCCGTCGCGCCCGTTGAGCCACCGCCCCGTGCGCGTAACCACCTTGGCGGCCGAACTATTCGTCACGTTGATAGATCCCGGGGTTGACGCGCCAGAAGGTCCCCGTCGGACCGCTTCCTCGGCCGGAATCGTGCTCGGTGCAAGCTCGAGCGCATGGCCTATGCGGACTTAGGGCCCGGCCTTGTGCGTGCCCTATCACTCTCGCGAATATTCGCCGGCATAAGTGGGGGTGAGCCGTTAGAGCTGGGCGACTCGCTCAACGCGCAGCAGCGACGCCGCCCATCCGATTTCGCGCCAAGATCGACCGTCTGCGTCAGTCGCCAGGCGATTGGCGCCGGCCATCAGGCGGCCGATTGTCAGCGCTGGGTGGCCAGGGCGGGGCGGGCGAGGCGGTCGCGGAGGCCGATCGAGGCGGAGGCGGTGAGGCGCGCCCGAACGGCCGCACGATCGAACGACGGTGCCTCGGTGCGCTCGAGCACCGAGACGGCGCGACGGTCGTCGCGGATTGGTGCGCGGCTGGTCGGCTCCGGACGGGTCCGGTGGCGATTGAACATGTCCGGGAGTGTCCGCGCCCGGTGCGTCGGCGCAACCCCACCGATAGTCCCGCCGCCCGATGGGACCGCGGTGCCCTCGCGACGCGGTGACGCGACGCGAGAAGAACGCCGCGGCACGCGTCCTCAGGCCCGCCGGGGCCGCTGCAGCCGCTCGACGTGCCAGGGGACGGGTTCGCCTTCCTGCACGCCTCGGGGCCAATCCAGGTCCGTCCGGCGGAGAAGGTCGTCGAACGTGATGCCGTTCGGCACGAAGGCGAAACGGACCACGAGGATGGCCAACGGGAGAACGATCAGAGCTGCGAGCAGGACATCCATGGTTACCACCAAACTGCCTTTTGCAGGTAAGCAGAATACGCTTGGCGAGCGGGCCCGTCAACCGGTAAAATGCGTTACAGTGGAAACCAAGCCATTTCGCGGACAGCGAATCGTGGGCGGCAACGTCGCTCTCGATCTGATCAACACGCAGAACGGCCCGGCCGGCAAGGCACCCGAGGACGACGTCCTGCTGGACTACCGAGACTTCGTTGCGTGGGCGTCCCACATCGGGATCATCACGGCCGCGGAGCAGCGCGCACTCGGCCGGCTGGCCGAATCACGCCCGGCCCACGCCGATGCCGCGTTCCAGCGCGTGGGCACGACCCGGGCGTATCTGCACGACGTGTTCGAGGCCGTGGCTCGAGGCCATGCGCCCGCACGAGCGGACCTTCTGCAGCTGGAACACGACGCAGCCGAGGCCGTCTCGCATGGCCGGCTCGTTGAGTCGCACGGGCAATACCGTTGGAGTTGGGCCGACGACGAAGACCTCACGCGACCGCTCTGGCCGATCATCCACGCTGCGCTGAAGCTCGTGACCGACGGTCCCCTCGATCGGGTGAAAGGTTGCGCTTCGTGTCGCTTCCTGTTCGTCGACGAGAGCAAGAACCGGAGCCGACGGTGGTGCTCGATGAGCGATTGCGGCGCGCAGGACAAGATGCGGAACTATGTCTCGCGTCGAGCACGGGCGCGGGCGGGCCGGCGCCGGGCCGGCTGACGTCGACACGCCGTCCGGCAGACCGGCGGCGTATCCTCGCCTCGATGACGATCGCTCGCCCGCCGATCTTCGGCCGGGACGTCCCCGACGCCGCCTGGCGGCCCTCCCCGGAGCTCCTCGCGGAATCGCGCTTGGCTGGCCTGCTGCGGGCGTCGGGCATGGGCGATCTCGAGTCGCTCCAGGCTCGGGCGGTCAAGGACCCCGCCTGGTTCTGGTCGGCGGCCGTCGCCGATCTCGACCTGAGCTGGGCCCGACCGCCGACGGCGACGGTCGAGCTCTCGCGCGGTCCCGAGTGGGCGACGTGGTGGACCGGAGCGAGGTTCAATCACGCGATCGCCGCGACGGCTCCGGCGGCCGCCCGCGAACCGGACGCCGAGGCGGTTGCCTGGGAAGGCGAGGACGGCTCGATCCGGAGGTTGTCGAACAAGGAACTCGCCGCCGCCGTGGAACGCGCCGCCCGGATGTTCCTCGCCGAAGGCGTTCGGCCGGGCGACCGCGTCGGCGTCTTCCTGCCGATGCTGCCCGAGACGGTGGTCGCGACGCTGGCGCTCAGCCGCATCGAGGCCATCTTCACGCCGATCTTCTCGGGTTACGGCGCGCCGGCGGTCGCGACGCGCCTCCGGGACTGCGCGGCAACGGTCCTGGTAACCGCGGATGGATTCCTGCGGCGCGGCAGCCGTGTCCCGATGAAGCAGGCCGCCGACGAAGCGGTTGCGGCGTCTCCATCGGTCAAGCGGGTCATCGTCGTCCCGCGGATCGGTGATCGCGACGCGACGCCATGGGACCCGGAACGCGATCGCTGGTGGGACGAGGCGCTCGCCGCGGTCGAGGGAGTCGCCGCCGCCGCTCCCCTCCCCGACGAGACCGACCCCGAGACGCCCTACATGCTCATCTATACCTCGGGTACGACCGGCCGGCCGAAGGGCGCCGTCCACGTCCACGGCGGCTTCCCGATCAAGGCCGCCGAGGACCTCGCCCACACGTTCGACCTGCGCCACGGCGACGGGCTGTTCTGGTTCACCGATCTCGGCTGGATGATGGGCCCATGGGCGATCGAGGGATCGCTGCTCAACGGGGCCCGACTCGTGATGTACGAAGGAGCGCCGGACTACCCGGGCCCGGACCGGATCTGGTCACTGGCCGCCCGCCATCGCGTGACGCATCTCGGCGTGTCACCGACCGTCGTCCGAGCGCTGATCGCCCACGGCACCGAGCCCGTCCGCGCCCACGAGCTGCCGGATCTGCGGGTCCTGGGCTCGACCGGCGAACCGTGGGACCCCGAGTCATGGTGGTGGCTCTTCCGCGAGGTCGGACGCGGCCGAACGCCAATCGTCAACTACTCCGGCGGCACGGAGGTCAGCGGCGGGATCGTCGGCTGCAACCTTCTTTCGCCGATTCGGCCCGCCTCGTTCAACGGACCCTGCCCCGGCATGGCCGCGGACGTCGTCGACGGCGACGGCCTGCCGATCCGCGGCGACGTCGGTGAGCTCGTCATCAGGCGGCCGCATCCCGGCCAGACCCGCGGCTTCTGGAACGACCCGGATCGGTACCTCGAGACGTACTGGAGTCGGTGGCCCGGGACCTGGGTCCACGGCGACTGGGCCGTGATCGACGACGACGGCTACTGGTACATCCGGGGCCGCTCCGACGACACGCTGAAGGTCGCCGGCAAGCGCGTCGGACCGGCCGAGGTCGAGGCGGCGGCGACCGCCCACCCATCGGTCGTCGAAGCTGCGGCGATCGGGATCCCCCACGCGGTCAAGGGCGAGGCGATCGTCGTCGTGGCGACGCTTCACCGGGGCGAGAGCGACGATGACGAGCTGCGCGCCTCGATCGCGAACCGCGTCGTCGAGGACCTCGGCAAGACCCTCAGGCCGGAGGCCGTCGTCGTCGTGCCCGCCCTGCCGAAGACCCGCTCCGGCAAGATCATGCGGCGGGTCGTTCGGGCGGCGTACCTTGGGCTCGACCCCGGCGACCTGTCGGCCCTCGACGACCCCGCAACGATCGCCGCGATCGCCGGCGCAGCCGGCCGCGACGGAGGAGGCGCATGACGACCGAGGTGGTGAAGGACGTCGTTTCGTGGGACGACCTGGCGGAGATGGTCGGCCAGCTGGCCGACGAGCTGCGCCCGGCCGATTTCGACCTGATGCTCGCCATCACTCGTGGCGGCCTCGTGCCCGCCGGCATGCTCGCCTACCGCCTCGGAATCCGGAACATCCTCGTCGCGGCGGTCGAGTTCTACGACGACGAGGGCAGGCCCGGCCCGCGCCCGACGTTCCTCCAGTTCCCCGCCGACCCGCTGCTCCGCGGTCAGCGCATCCTCATCGTCGACGAGGTCTGGGACAGCGGCACGACGATCCATGCGGTCACGGAGCGCGTCCGCCAGGCCGGCGGCATCCCGACGACGGTCGTGCTTCATTTCAAGCCGGGCCGATCGCTGGTCCCCGGCGCGCCGGACCATCACGCTGCGATGACGGAGAACTGGGTCGTCTATCCGTTCAAGGCAGGGAACTAGCGGCGCGTTCGTGCTGATCATCGTCCCGCCGTCAGAGTCGAAGCGGCCCGCGCTGCCGTCCGGAGACCCGGTCGACCTTTCGGCTCTCTCGTTCCCCGAGCTGACGCCGATCCGCGAGCAGGTGATCGACGCGTTGATCGCGACCAGCGCCCGAGGCGACGCCTTCCAGCGGCTCCGGCTTCGCCCCTCGATGGCGGGCGACGTCGCCCGCAACACTCGACTCCTGGAGCTGCCCGCCATACCGGCCGAGGACCTGTACATCGGGCCGCTGCACGAGGCGCTCGATGCATCGCGGCTGACGCCGCCCGCGCGGGAGCGCGGGGCGAACAGCGTCGTGATCGTCTCGTCGCTCTGGGGTGCGTTGCGACTCAGCGACCGGGTCCCGCCGTACCGGCTGATCCTCTGGGCGAGCCTGATCGGCATGGACCGGCTCGAGCCGCTCTGGCGGACGAAGCTGCCCGATCTCCTTGGGCGCCTCGCCGGCCCGACCGGGATCGTCCTCGACCTTCGGTCCGGTCCGTACACGGCGGTTGGGATGCCGGCTGGGGCCGAGGAACGTTCCGTCGCGCTGCGGATCAACTACGCGTCGCCGGAGGGCGGTCGGATCGGCGACGTCATCGCGAAGCGCGTCCGCGGCGAGGCGGCCCACTACCTCCTCGAATCGGGCACGGAGCCGGCCGACCCGGATGCGCTCGCCGACGTGTTCTCGGATCGCTGGCCGGTCGAGCTGCAGCCGCCGTCGAGTCGCAGAGGGACGTGGGAGCTGACCCTCTCGCTGCTCGCGTGACGCCGACCGATGAGTTTCGAGGGCGCCCCGTGTCTACCTATACGAGAATGCCAGTGACGCTGGAGGGCTGCTCATGACTCGAACGCTTCTGCTCGTCGGGACCCGCAAGGGCGCGTTCATCCTCGACGGAGGCACCGATCGCGCGACGTGGTCCGTATCGGAGCCGATGTGCGACGGCTGGCCGATCCACGACCTCCAATGGGATGCCTCGACCGGTTCGATCTACGCCGGCGGCGGCTCCCCGTGGTATGGCCCGGCAGTCTTCCGGTCCGACGATCTCGGCAAGACCTGGAGTCATTCGTCCGAAGGAATGACCTACGGCGAGGACGGCGAGAAGATCCCGACCGTCTGGAACGTCACGCCGGCCCACGGCTCGATCTACGCGGGGGTCGAGCCGGCCGGCCTGTTCCGCAGCGACGACGGCGGCGCCACCTGGTCGCACGTCAGCGGGCTGCGCGACCATCCCAGCCGCCAGGATCCGGGCTGGTCACCGGGCGCCGGCGGCCTGATCTGCCACACGATCGTCCCCCACCCCACGGACGCCGATCGGATGTGGGTCGCGATCAGCGCGGTCGGCACGTTCGAGACGACCGACCGCGGCGCGACGTGGGAAGCCCGCAACAAGGGCGTCAAGGCGGACTTCATCCCCGGTCCGGCGCCGGAGACGGGCCAGTGCGTCCACAAGCTGGTGATGGCGGCCGGCGAACCGGAGACGCTCTACCAGCAGAACCACTGCGGCGTCTACCGATCGAGCGACGGCGGCAAGAGCTGGGACGAGATCGACACGGGTCTGCCATCGGAGTTCGGGTTCGTGTTCGGAGCGCATCCGCGCGACGCGAAGACCGGCTGGGTGATTCCCTTGTCGCACCCCGAGGAGGGTCGCCTGGCCCCCGGGGGCGCGCTCAATGTCTGGCGGACGCGCGACCGCGGCGACACGTGGGAGCGCCAGGGCAACGGCCTGCCGCAGGACGATGCTTATGTCGGCGTGCTGCGCGAAGCGATGGCGGTCGACCGCGGGGATCCCGCCGGCGTGTACTTCGGCACGAGCACCGGCCAGCTCTACGCAACCCGTGATGAAGGCGCCTCGTGGAGCCGGATCGCCGACAACCTGCCGCCGATCTGGGGCGTCCAGCCGATCGAGGTCGACTAGGGCCTCCTGCCGTGGCCGTCACCGTGATGCTGCCGCGATCGCTCGTGAGCCTGATCCCGGGCACGGTTCGCCGTTCCGAGGTGGAGGCTTCGACGGTCGCGGAGGCGATCGACGCGCTCGACGCTCAGACGCCGGGCTTGCGGAACCGGCTCGTCGACAGCGGGCCGATGATCCGGCAACACATCAAGGTGTTCGTCGACGGCACGCAGGCGACGCTCGACACGCCGATCCCCGACGGCGCCACGGTCCACGTCATTCCGGCGGTCTCGGGCGGGTAGCAGGTTTCTCTCTGAGCAGCGGACACACGACGGCTGCGAGCACGCCACCGAACCAAACCAGATAGACGCCGAGCCCCGGTCCGTAAAGGAAGTAGTCGGTCTCGGATGAGAAACGCTGGACCATGAAGATCGCGACGACATTGAGCACCGCGAGCGCGGCTCCGAAGCCGATCCACCAGACTCGTGATGACTCACGGCGGAGTGCTTGGACGCCGACGATGGCCAGGACGCCGCCGAGGACGAGGGTCGCGATCCCGTGGGCATAGGTGACCCCGCCGCGAGGGACCAACGACTGCAGCCCGAGACCGCCTTCGCATGGAGCCTGAGGACACGTCCCCCAGTTCGACAGTGACCCGAAGATCACGACCCCGCCCGCGAGTACCACCAGCGCAGGGGCAAGACGAGCCATCGTTAGCCGACCGGGGCGATCGCCCGTCCGAACGGATCGAACGACTCCGAGCGTTCCGCGACAGAGTCGACGCCCAACCGGACGCGCTCGGGGCCCTGGACGTCGCCGAGCACGGCGCGCCAACCATCGTCGGCGAGGTGTTCGAGCGTCGCGAGCGCCGCGGCGACGGTCGCCTGGGCATGCTCGAGCGCGTGCCCGCCGAGCATCGGCGGCGCCACGGACCCAGCGAGCTCCCGCGCGACCCCGGCTCCGAGTCTCGATGCGACCACCGCGCGCGCGCCGTCGTCGCCGGCGTGGCGGAGGACGACGCCGGAGCCTTCGGCTGGCGCCACCGCGGCGACGATCGCAGCCCAGGACCCGCCCGATCCGCGCGGCGGCGGCGCGGGCTCTTCGAAGACGAGCCCGACGGCCGGGTAGAGCGCCCGCCTGACCGCTACTTCGGCGGCCGCGCGCGCGGCCGGCTGCGGCTCGTCGACGAGCCAGTCCGGCAACGCGCCCACGAGCAACTGGTCGTCGGGCAGGCCGTTGCCTCGGGCGATGGAGACCGACAGGGCTTGAAGGGCGAGCGCCCGCCCCGCGCGGGTAGCGGCATCGGACGGGACGCCTCGCGCCAGGTCCGGCCCCACGACCAACGGACCGGCCGACAGCGAGACCATCACGCCCGCGCGCGCGAGGAGCGAGTGGGCGAAGGCATGGTCCGCGAGCGCACGATCGGGCGCAACCCGGCCGCCAACGATCTCGGCCATCGGGTCGGAGACGACCACGTCCACCCGTTCGAACGCGGCCACGACCGCGGACTCCGGCGCGCCGAGGGCAGGCGGCACCGCGGCCAACCGGACGTAGTTCCGGCGCTGGGCCGCGATCTCGTCGAGCTGCTGGCGGAGGGCGGTCAGGGCGCGCTGGCTGCCGGTCGGGGCGTGATCGGCGGTCTCGGAACGGAGGTCATCGCCGCGCGGCTGCCAGACCGGAGCGTCGAGGCCTGCGTCGCGAAGGCGCTCGGTCAGCTCGCGACCGATCGGGATCTCGACCTGGACGACGTCCGCGCCGGCGTCGAGCGCTCGGCGTGCGGCGACGATGGCATCCTCGATCTCGGGCTCCGGGATCGTCGTCCCGATCCACGGCTTGACAGGGTCGCCGAGCACGCCGAGCAGCTCGCGGCGGGCCGTCCGATTCGCGTCGATCCGCTCGACGGCGGCGTCGGCGAGGCGACGCGCCTCTTCCTCGGCGAGCGCCCGACGGTCCGCTTCCCGCAGCAGCTCCGCTTCCATGCCGAGATCGACCGCGCCCGAGGCGACGTCCAGAGCGAGGCGCTGCGGCGCGAGGTCGTATTCGACGAGGGCCATCGCGAACGGCAGCACGACGCCGCCACCAAGCCGTCCCCGGCCGCCCCCGAGATAGCGGTCGACCGCAGCCCATGCCAGTGGCCGTCCGGCAGCGTCCAGCCCGCCAACGCCGAACAGCCGCAGCAACGCCCGTTCGCGACCGACCGTCGTCGAGGTCCGGGCGCGCGCTGCCCACGCACCCGCGAGCGTGTCCGCGCGCTCGGCGAGCTTGTCGATCGGGCCGTAGGGCTCGGCCGTTGCCATCGTCAGGACTCTACGACGCCGGCAATGCGGATTCCCGCAAGGAATCCGCGATAAGCCGTCACGGCGTCCTCCGCCTCGAAGCGGACGCCGCGATCGCCGACCCGAACCGCGCCCGGGATGATCGCCGCGAAATCGGCGGTGACGCCGTTCACGTACTCGACCTCGACGACGACGGGCCCATCGATCTTCAGCGGCTGGAGCTCGCCCGCCTGCGCGCGCCGGACGGCCCGCGCCGCGGCTTCCCGGATCAGGTCACAAGCGGCGGCCGGATGAAGGGTCGCCGCGCTGCTCCCACCCGTGGCCTGCTTGACGACGATCCGCTCAGCCCACGGCAGCCAGTCCTGGACCTCTTCGGCGAGCGCGTCGTCGCCGGAGACGAGCCCGACCGGCACGCCCCACTGGCCGAGCACCGCGGCGTTCATCCCGCTCTCCCCGACGAGCCGGCCGTTCAGCCGCGAGAGGGTCGGCCGGCCCGAGTACGTGTGAGCGATCGTGCCGCGCGGATGCCCGGCGCGGGCGTGGTAGCCGACGAACAGCGCGACACCGAAGCCTCGATCCGGGCCCGCGCCCTCGATCATCGACCATGCCTTCTGGCCCTGGAGGATCCGCGCCCGCCGGTCGATCTCGGCCGGTCGCAGGTTGTACATGCCGCCGTGGCTGTCGTTGACGAGGACCTCGGTCGCGCCACCGGCGAACGCGCCGTCGATCGCGGCGTTCGCCTCGCCGATCATCAGCTCGACCGCGTCCGGATAACCGCTGTCGCCGCGCGACGTCGGCTTGGGATGCGAGATCCCGGCGACACCCTCCATGTCGACGCTGAGATAGACCTTCATTCGCCAGACGGGCCCGTTCGCGCCGTTTCGCCGACCCAAACATGGCCGTCGTCGAACCGCTCCGCCTTCCAGATCGGCGCCCGGGCCTTCGTCTCGTCGATTGCGTAGCGGGCCGCCTGGAATGCCGCGTCGCGATGGGGCGAGACGGCGACGACGGCGACGCTGACCTCGCCCAGCGGGACCTCGCCGGTGCGATGGACGATCGCCAGCCGCTCGACGTCGAAACGGTCCCGGATCTCGTCGGCGATCTGCTCGAGGACCGAGATCGCCATCGGCTCGTGGGCCTCGTACGAGAGCCCTTCGACCGACCGACCTTCGTGGCGGGCGGCCTCCGCCTCCTGGCCGGGCGCTGGGGTGCCGGGCGAGATGCGGGTCCGACCGATGAACCCGACGATCGCGCCGTCCTCGTCAGTCGCAAGCCGGTCGCCGAGCTCCGCGAGGATCTCGTTGCCGAACGGCGTCTCGCGCAGCAGAAGGATGCGCGTTCCGTCTGCTCCCCCGCTCACCGGCGGGATGATGGCCAGCTCGTCGCCGTCCTCGAGGACCGTGTCGGGATCGGCGTACTCGGCGTTGCGCGCGAAGCGAACGGCGCTCCTCCCGGGCGCCAGGCCCGGATGAAGGGCGACGAGCGCCGACCAGGCCTCCTCGATGGTCGCGCCTTGGGCGAGCTCGAGCGGCACCTCGCGTGCGCCGACCAGCTCCCGCTGGATCGCGAACAATCGCGCCCTGACCCGGACCGTCGTACCCGCCCGCGATGCCGTCATACGAGCAGCCCGGCCCCGAAGTAGAGCCCGGCGGCGAGGATCGTCCCCGCGGCGATCGTCCCGACGTTGATGTACAGCAACCCAGTGGCCGACTCCATCGACCGTGTCCGCGCCGTCCGAACCGCGGCGTACGAGACCACGAGCGGGAACACGAGCCCGACGATCAGTCGCATCCAGACGAAGAACGCCCACTGCCCGACGAGCACCCCGAACGGCGCCGAACCCGCCGGCCCCGCCCCGGTCGCGACCCAGACAGCGAAGAGCGCCAGCTGGATCGCGATCACGACGACCAACCCCCGGGCGATGAGGATCAGCGGTGCCTCCGGTAGCTTCGGCGTGACGAGATACCAGTGGCCGAGGATCATCGCCGCGAACACGCCGCCGGTCGCGGCCGCGAGGACGACGAGCTGGAGCAGCAGCGGCACCGCCCCGAGGGCACTGCCGCCCCACGCGAGCGCTGCGGTCACGAAAACGGCCGCGGCCGCCACCAACCCGGCGAACGCCAACCAGGGGGCCCGCCGCCCGCGAGCAACCGCAATCGTGTAAGCGCCGGCGAGGACGGTGAAGATGGCGAGTGCGAGGCGCCGGGGCGCGTCGTACGCGGGATCGAGGACGACCGGCGACCCGCCGAGCGTCGCCGGCAACGCTCGGTCGGAGAAGAACGCAAGCAGCGCAAACCCGACGGAGCAGGCGCCGGTGAACGCGAGGTAGCCGCGGGTCGCGTCGGTGCGGAGCGATGCGAGCACGACCGCGAGATATGAGCCGATCGCCAGGCCCGTCAGGACGGTCCAGTTGATGAATGCGAGGTTCTCGCCGATCTGCTGCGCAGCCACGCCGCGAGTGTACCGGCGATGCGGCGCGATCGAACCCAAGGCGCCAAGATGGACGAGGGACAACACTGACAAGGAGGTGTCGAGTGGGACTCGACCGTGACACGACATTTACCTGGTACGGCCACGCCTGCTGGGAAGTCCGGACGCCGGGCGGCAAGACGATCATCTTCGACCCCTGGTTCGGCAATCCCCGCTCGCCGAAGTCCGCCGACCAGGTCGGCCAGTGTGATCTCCTGCTTGTGAGCCACGGCCACGGCGACCATTTCGGGGACGCGCTCTCGATCGCCAGCCGGACCCGCCCGGCGTGGCCGTGCATCCACGAGCTCAGCCTGTGGCTCGGTCGGAACTACGCCCACAAGGACACGCTGATCGGCATGAACAAGGGCGGAACGGTCGAGGCTGCCGGTCTCAAGGTGACGATGGTCCGCGCCGATCACTCCGGCGGCGACCTCTACGCCGGTGCGGAAGCACCGATCTACCTCGGCGAGCCGACCGGCCTCATCGTCGAACTCGAGAACGGCCTCAAGGTGTACTTCGCCGGTGACACCGACGTGTTCGGCGACATGCGGCTGATCGGCGAGCGATTCGGGCCGGACGTCGCGATGCTCCCGATCGGCGGCCACTACACGATGGACCCGAAGGCGGCGGCCCTCGCGACGGAGCTGCTCGGCGTGAAGCACGTCCTGCCGATGCACTACGGGACGTTCCCGATCCTCGCCGGCACGCCCGACGAGCTGCGGGCGGAGCTGGCGGGACGCGGCCTCGGCGATGTCGAGGTTCATGCAGTGGAACCCGGCGGCACGGTCTCGTAGGACCGCGGCGGTGGTGCGTTCGCGCGCCGGAAACTGCGGGTTCCCTGGGCAGTTCGGGTGCTTCGCGCACGGTGGCGTGGCGTCCGGCGCAGACCCGCGGTTGACCACCCCGGACGATCGGATGCACGCGTCGCCGGCTATCGCCGCCTAGGCTGACCGGACGCGCTCGAGACCGGCATGCGCCGGCCGAGCGGGAGACTCTGGCGCATCTGCGCCCGCGTCGCACAGGGCAAACCCGGGGTGACCCGGGGACGCAAAGCCACGGAACTGGGTGCGGCCCGAGCGATCGAGCCCCCCATCCAGTCAGCCGGGTTGCCGAACGCCACGAGATCGGCCTTGGGAGTTCAGGGACCGCGGTCGTCTCGCCACTCGGTCTCCCGGCGGTAGGGAGGTCAGCCATGAGGGCTGTTTCTGCCGCCGCCTCGGGCGTCCGCCACCTCTCGGGGGTCGGGCTCCAGGCGTTGATCATCGTCGGCATCATCGCTGCCGTGTTGCTGGCCCTCGCGCCAGTCTTCCGCCCGGCGGAGGATCTCGCCGGCATCAGCGGGGCGAGCGCTCGCGGCGGCGCCCACATCACGGTTCCCGACGGCGTGTTCGCTGGGACGACGACGGCAACGCTGAACCCCGGCGGGACGTGGGCGTACGCCCGGTGCTTCCAGGGCGGGACGCTCGTCTACGCCCAATACGTGAAGTCCACGTCCAACAACACCGCTACGTTCACGCTCGGACCCACGCCGATGTGGCAGGGCGGAGCGGCGAACTGCACCGCCGAAGAAGGCGGCTGGGGCAAGAACGGGCGCTGGCGCCCAGTTGCCTCGACGACGTTCAACGTCAGCGATTAGGTCTACCTGCCGCCGGCACACCGCCGGGGAATCGAAGAGGGCGGCCGCGAGGCCGCCCTCTTCCTTTGCGGCGGGTCGGGGACCCGCAACGAACTCGCCCGGTCTAGTCGGATGGATCTGACTGCGGACAGGCGCTGTGGTCGAGGTTGTTGGCGGCTGTCAGCAGATCAAGCGCGTCGTTGAAGTCCGGGTCGCCGTTCACGAACGCGTCGTGGACCAGCGTGAGGACTTCCTCCGTCGTGAACGGGTAGTTCACCGAGGCGGATGCGAGGAGCGCTGCCGTGCCGTGCCGTGCGAGCGCCCGGAACTGACCGCCACCCAAATTGATCGCCTGTCCGAGCGTCAGGTTCGTGTTCAGACCCTGCATCTGGGCGGGGGTGAGACCGAACGTGTCGCGGAACAGCGCTGCGGTCGTGCCGGACTGGAGGTTGGAGACATACGGCGCGGGCATGCCCGCGAGGACGCCTCTGATCGCGACCGGGATCAAGTCATTGGAGTCGTCCCAGACGTTGGTGTGGTTCTTCCAGAAGCCCGGCGTGCAGCCCTGGCCCGACGGAAGGACTTCAAGGGAGTGGTCGTCCTGATCGGTGATGTCGTTCGGGAAGCCACTCGGGTGGTAGTGGACGGTCACGGTGTTCACGAGCGGGTTCGGATCGCCCGCCTGGATCGTGTAGTTCGCCGTGAAGTTGCAGGTCTCGTTGTCGTTGAGGATGTCGCAGCCGGCGGCCGAAGCGGCAGCCGTCAGGTTGCCGATGACGTCGTCAGTGACGCTGTCGATCAGCAGGTCCGGACCATCGGTCGAACCGGTGTTCGTGATCGCGAACGTGTAGGTGACGGTGTCACCCACGTGGGCCGAGGTCGGGCCGCCCTTGACGACCTGGACGCCCGGCTGGAACAGGTTGACCGAATGGCCGTCGGTGATCGGCCCGAGGACGTTCGGGAAGCCCTCGGGGCTGCAGGTCACGGACGCCGTGTTCAGCAACGGATCAGGATCGCCCGCCTGGACGGTGTAGGAGTCGTTGATCACGTGGTTCGCGCCCGGGGCGATCGCGACGTCCTGCTCGTCGATACCGAGCATCGCGTCGCTGATGTCACAGATCAGGTCCGGGCTGTCATTCGAGCTCGTGTTGGTGACCGTGATCGTGTAGTTCACGGGGTCGCCGACCTTGCTCAGCTCATCGCCGGTCTTGTCGATGGTCACCGACGGCTGGAACAGGTTGAGGCTGTGGTCGTCGCTGTCGGTGATGTCGTTCGGGAACCCGGACGGGTGGTAGTGAACCGTCACGGTATTGACGAGCGGATCGGGATCACCCGCCTGGACCGTGTAGTCCTTCGTGAACGAGCAGACCTCGTTGTCGGTCAGGACGTCGCAGCCGGCGGCGTTAGCCTCGGTCTCGAGATCGCCGACGACGTCGTCGACGATCGTGTCGAGGATCAGGTTCGGCGCCGACGCCGACGTGTTGTTCGTGATCTCGAAGGAATAGGTGACGACGTCGCCGACCTTCGACAGCGCCGGGCCGTCCTTGACGATCGTGACGCCGGGCTGGAAGAGGTCGACCGTGTGGCCGTCTTCACTGTCGATGCTGTTCGGGAAGCCCAGCGGGTGCGTTTCGACCCGAGCCGTGTTGAGCAGCGGATCCGGGTCGCCCGCTTTGACCGTGTACGTGTAGATGATCGTGCAGCTCGCACCGACCGCGAACTGGCCGCCGACGGCGGGGCAGTCGCTGGAGTCGTAGTTGTTCGAATCGGTCAGATCGCCCTGGAGGGAGTCCGTGATCGACTCGATGATGAGCGGCGGGCTGCCGGCTTCGCTGGTGTTCTGGATCGTGACCGTGTAGACGACGTCGTCGCCGACCTTGCTGGTCGCCGGTCCCGTCTTGGTCAGCAAGATGTGCGGACCGAACAGGTCGACCGAGAAGTTGTCGCTGGCGTGGATGTCGTTCGGGAACCCGGCCGGATGGGTGTGAACCGTGGCCGTGTTCAGGAGCGGATCCGGATCGCCGCCCTGGACCACGTACGTGTACGTAATCGTGCAGCTCGCGCCCGAAGCGAGGCTCGCCGGGCAGTTGTTCGTGTCGTAGTTGGCGGCGTTGGTCAGGTCGCCTTGCAGCGAGTCCGTGATCGAGTCGAACACGAGGTTCGGGCTGTCAGCGGAGCTTGTGTTCGTAATGACCACCGTGTACGGCGTGTCGTCGCCGACCTTGCTCTGGGCCGGGCCCGACTTGTCGAGCGTGATCGACGGCTGGAACAGATTGACCGAATGGTCGTCGCTGTCCGTGATGTCGTTCGAGAAGCCTTCGGGGTTGTAGTGGACAGTGACCGTGTTCGGGAGCGGATCCGGGTCGCCGGCCTGGACCGTTCGCGTGGCGGAGATCGTGCAGCTGTCGCCGGCGGCGAGCGTCGACGTGCAGTCGCTTGCCGTCACGAACGGGTTGGCCGCGTCGAGGAGGTCGCCCAGGACCGTATCGACGATCGTGCCGTTCACAAGGTCCGGACTATCGGCCGAGCCCGTGTTCGTCACGGTGATCGTGTAGCTGGCCGGGTCGCCGATCTTGCTGAGGGTGTCTCCGGTCTTGTCGACCGTGACGCCAGGCTGGAACAGGTTGACCGAGTGGTCGTCGCTGTCGGTGATGTCGTTCGGGAAACCCTGCGGGTGGTAGTGGACAGTGACCGTGTTCGGGAGCGGATCCGGGTCGTTGTCCGGGATCACAAAGTCCACGTTGAAGTTGCAGGAGGCGGCGGGCGCGAGCGAGTCGCACGCGGCCGGGGCCTCGTCGGACAGATCGCCGAGGACCGTGTCCGTGATCGAATCGAGGATCAGGTTCGGAGAATCCGCCGAGCCGTTGTTCGTGATCTGGAAGGTGTAGGTGACGGTGTCGCCCACCTTCGACAGGGTGTCGCCACCCTTCACAACCTCGACCGACGGCTGGAACAGGTTGGTCGAGTGGCTCTCGCTGTGCTCGATGACGTTCGGGAACCCGTCCGGCGAACACGTCACCGTGACAGTGTTGACGAGCGGATCGGGGTCGCCGGCCTGGACGACCCGGCTCGGCGTGTAAACGACATTGGCTGCGTTGGCGGCGATGCTGACGTCACTCGCGAGCGTGCCCAGGAGCGAGTCTTCGACGTCGCAGACGAGCGCCGGGCTGTCCGACGAGCTGGTGTTGTCGATCGTGATCGTGTAGTTGACCGTGTCGGTCACCTTGCTCAGCGCGTCGCCGGTCTTGTCGACCGTGAACGACGGCTGGAAGAGGTTGACGCTGTGGCTGTCGTTCGCCGTGATGTCATTCGGGAAGCCGGACGGGTTGTAGTGGACCGTGACCGTGTTCGGCAGTGGGTCCGCGTCGCCGGCCTGGACTGTTCGCGTCGCGTGGATGACGCACGAGTCGACGCCGGCTGTCGTGGCCAAGGTCGCCGTACAGGTCTTGTCGGTGACGAACGGGTTCGCTGGATCGAGCAGGTCCCCGAGCAGCGTGTCCGTGATCGTCCCGTTGACGAGGTTCGGGGTGTCGTTGGAGCTCGTGTTGGTGACCGTGATCGTGTAGTTGACCGGGTCACCGACCTTGCTCAGCGTGTCGCCGGTCTTGTCGACGGTGACCGAGGGCTGGAACAGATTCACCGAGTGGTCGTCGGTGTCGCTCGTCGACGAGCCGGAGAGGTCCGATTCGGCGTTGTATGTGGCCGTGACCGTGTTCACCAACGGGTCCGGGGAACCGGCCGGTATCACGAATGTCAACGTGATGGTGCAACTCGCCGCGGGCGCGAGCGAGGCGCCGCAGGTGGATGAGTAGTTGCTGACGCCCGCGGGAAGACCAACGTTGTCGGTGATGTCACCGATGACGTCGTCGATGATCGATTCCTTGAAGACCGTGACCTGTCCGCTGTTCGTGATCGTGAAGGAGTAGTTCGTCGCGTCGCCGATCTTCGAGAGGGTGTCGCCGGTCTTGTCGACGGTGATCTCGCAGAGGTTGAACGCGCCTTCGGCGAAGTCCTTGAGCGTCGCGTCGACGGACTGTGACGAGCGCGTCTCGGCGAGGAAGCCAGCGCCGCAGCCGATATCGAGATCGAGGGCAGAGAGGTTGATGCCGCCCTCGAAGAAGCTCCCCTGCGGGAAGATGTTCGCGGTTCCGGACTTCGGGGTGTACGGCCAGGGCGAGGGAATCGCAGTGGTATTCGACTGGCCGCAGGCAAGATCGGGCGCGGTCGTCGTGCTGCAGGCAACGCCGTTGAACACGTTGTCGAGCGTGCCATTGGTGTCGCCCCCGGTGCCGACCCAGCGGAAGACCCGGATCGTCGAGACGACGCCACCGTTCGTGAAGTCCGACAGGACGAGCACGTCGCCCACGTCGTGGGCATTCGTGAACGTGCCGCCGGTCGTTCCGACCTTGGCATGGTCGCTCTGGAAGAACCAGAAGCCGACCTGCGCGTCGCCGTTCCTGGCGAAGCGATCGAGGCCGAAGTAGATGCACAGATCCGGATCGTTGTCGGGGTCGCCGGCGTCCGGCGGATCGCCCGCCTTCGGGACGTAGTCGTCGCAGCTGTAGGCCGCCGCGAACGCGTCCTCGATGTTGTCCTTGTCCGGGACGCTCCCGATCGTCCAGGCCCACGGGCCGACCGTCGTGCCGGGGACGCCGCCGGTTGCAATGTCGAGGTCGTCCTTGGAGCCGCCGCCGGTGAAGATGTCGTCCTCGGTCTGGCTGAGCGGGTCGTCGACGAAGGTCGAGACGATGGAAGTGTCGGTGCTGTTGAAGACGTTCGCCCAATCGTCGCCGGCTCCGTCGTCGGTCGCGTTGCCGTCGAGCTGGAAGTCCTGGTCGTGGACGGCGAAGACGTTGCTCACCGCGAAGAGGAGCATTGCCATCGTGCCCAGGAATCCGAGCACGCGGAGACGGCGCGAGCGTCGCGGGCGGCCAGCCGCGCGCCTGGGCCGTGGTTCGGACTTGGCCATGAGCTCTCGTTCCAGGTCAGCTGGGTGGAGGAGCCTCGTCCTCCCGTCTTGCGCGCTCGCTGTCATCGAACCCTCCCTGGTGCGGCTGCCTGAAACGACCACTGGGGACAAGAAAGGAGGAGGCGCGCGCGAGGCGCGCGTCGCAAGACAAGACGAAGGCCCTCGCGTTCAGGGCGCGAGGGCCTTCGCCCGGTCTCGGGGACCGGCTGGGTCGCAGAAATGACGGCGAGACGAGTCAGGGCCCTGGCGGGCCGAGCGTCTCCATCCCATTGCCACCGCGTGACGTGCGGTGCCGGCAATATCGCCCCCTACCGTCTCCCCCGGTAGATCAGGACATCCCTCGGCGCCGACAGGGCGCGAACCCCCGCATCCCCTGGAGCCCATCGGCGACGCCGACCAGATTGACGCCTCGGCAAGGGCCGCGTCAAGGGTGTAGTGCGATGTGGTCCGTCGTATTTCGGACCGGCGCGAACCGCACCTCCTCGACATGGCCGGATTCCCACGTGACGGACCGGAATTCGGCATCGCAGTCCGGCCGAAGTCTGTGGTGCAGACCGGCACCACCCGGCCGCGGTTGTAACGCCTTTGCAAGCCGATTCGAGCGGTTCTGGTGCAGATGCATGAGGAGCGGTCGAGTCACGGGTTGGTACCATGCCGCCATTGATCGACCGCCATGGAGAACCCACGCTGTCCCCCAGCAGCGAGGGTGCGGGAGTTGATCGTTCGATCCCACCCCACCTTGCCGCCCAGGTCGCTTCGCGTGCGGCGCGACCTGACCAGGCAAACCCGGGGTGACCCGGGGACGCAAAGCCACGGGACTGGTTGCGCCCACCCACCAGTTAGCCGGGTTGCCGACGCTTCGAGGCTTTCAGGGAGTCGCGTCGCCCGGAGACCCAGGAGGTCTCGAGAGTCTATGAGGATTACGAAGGCATTCAGCCACGCGGCGCAGGCGATCGTCGAGGGTGCCCTCGTCGCGCTGATCGTCGTCGGCCTCGTCGCGGGCACCGCCCTTGCCGGCAAAGGCGGACACGGTGGCGGCGGATCGACCGGCGGTGCCCTGAGCGTTCCGAATGGGACGTACGCAAGCACGACGACGGCAACGGCCGGTGCTGCCTACAACTGGGTCCATGCAAAGTGCTCGCAGGGCGGCACGGTCGTCTACGAGCAGTGGGTGAAGGCCGACGGCGCGCGACACGCGACGTTCACGCTCGGCCCGACGCCGATGTGGACGTCCGGTGGAGCGAGCTGCTGGGCCGAGGACGGCTACTGGAACGGGAGCCGCTTCCGCCAGCAGAACACCGCGACGTTCAGCGTCTCGGGCTGATCGCCGGATTCAGGGCACAAGAAGAGGCCGGCCCGGTGGGCCGGCCTCTTGATTCTCCGCTGAGTTGTGGGTGGCCGGCCGGAGGCCGGCCCACATTTGGGGACTAGCTGGCCTTCGGAACGACCGTCCGGATGTCGTACGTCCCGTCCGGGAGGTTCCCGAACGAGGCCGCGCCACCCAGACTCGGGTTCGTGCCCTGATCGTTGCCGCCGCAGAGCTGGGCCTGCGTCACGTCCTGGTTGTAGGCGGTGTTCCACGCATCGAGATCGAGGAGGTTCATCGAGTCAACCGCGGCAGGGTCGCTGCCGATGTTGAGGTCGACCGAGCTGACGACGAGCTCATGCGTGATGTCGTCGCACGTCAGGACGATGATCCGGAAGGCCTTGATGTTGACGAAGACCGTCGCGAGCGTGACGTCGCGGTTGGCGATCGTCATGTCGGGGAAGGCGAACGGACCAGCACCCGGGTTGTCCCCGATGTGGTAGCCCGCCGGCGGGATCGTCTCCTTGACCGTGTACTTGCCGAGGATCAGGTTGTTGACCTGGAGCTCGCCGGCAGTGTTGTCCGCGTCGGGCGCGGCATTGTCGAGAACCGTGAAGCAGAACGGCTCGACCGGTTCGGCCGTGTACGTGCCGTTGCTCGAGTCCAGTCGATGAGTCCGGCAGACCTCGAACGTAGCTCCGCCGAGGAGATTGCCGTCGCCATCCTTCTTGAGCCAGCGAACGCTACCGGCGACGAACGACTTCGTCGCGCCGCCCGTCGGGCTGTTCGCGTCACCGGTCGAGACCGGGACGTTGATGGAGCCCTGGGTGGTGGTGATGCTGACCGTGGCCGAAGCAGAGCCGACCACATCGCCCACGGTGTTGCTGTTGAACGACACCGTGCAACGACCGGTCGTCTCAGTCGGGGTATCCCCGGCATCGCCCGTCCCGTTGGCGCAGTTGTCGGTCACGTTGTCAGCGTCGCCGGTGAGGCCGACCGTCACGGCATCGTCGTCGTAGGCAACCCAGCCGGAGCCGGTGTTGACCTCGACGAGAACCGTGAACGTGTGGAACTCGAGGATGCTGTTCGTGTCGTCCGGATCGATGCTGATCCGAGCGTCGACGAAGCGCTTGATGGCGTTGCCGGTCGGGCTGTTCGCGTCCGTCGTCGAAACGGCGACGTTGATGTTGCCCTGATCAGTGGTCAGCGCGACCGTCGCCGACGCCGAACCAGTGACCGTGCCGGGAGTGTCGCTGTCGAACGTGACCGTACAAACGCCGGTCGCCTCCGAATCACCGACGTCACCGGTCCCGTTCGTGCACGTGTTGACGACGTTGTCTGCGTCGCCCGCGAGATTGACCGTGACGGCGTCCACGTCCACCGCGGCCCAGCCGGAGCCGGTGTTGGCTTCGACGGTGACGGTGAACGTGTGGCTATCACCGACGCGGTTCACGGCGTCCGGATCGATGCTGATCCGGGCGTCGACGAAGCGCTTGGTGGCAGACCCCGTCGGACTGTTCGCGTCCCCGGTCGAGACCGTGAACGAGACGTTGCCCTCGGCCGTCGAGATCGTCACAGCGGAGGAAGCCGAACCCACGACCGTGCCGGGTGTGTCGCTATTGAACTTGACGTTGCAGATCCCGGCCGCCTCCGCGGGCGTGTCACCCGCATCGCCGGTCCCGTTCGCACAGTTGTCCGTGACGTTGTCGGCATCACCGGTCAACGTGACCGTTACCGCTTCGTCGTCAAGCGCGACCCAGCCGGAGCCGGTGTTCTTCTCGAGCGTGACCTGGAACGTAT
Source organism: Candidatus Limnocylindrales bacterium (assembly GCA_036274475.1). Taxonomy (GTDB): domain Bacteria; phylum Chloroflexota; class Limnocylindria; order Limnocylindrales; family CSP1-4; genus CF-46. The sequence continues at coordinate 80,714 of DASUFO010000075.1, read as the reverse complement.
GGAAGTCACCGACCCGGTTCACGTCGTCCGGATCGATGCTGATCCGGGCGTTGACCCAGATCTTCGTCAGGTTGCCGGTGTTGAGGCCCTGACCGTCGGTCGTTACGGTGAACGACGTCCCGGCCACGCTCAACGTGCTGGAGGCGCTGACGACCGTCGTCCCAGGATCGTTTGAGTCCAGGGAGACCGAACACGAGCCGGTTGTGCCGATCGTGGTGCAGCTGCTCGGCGTGAGCGTCCCCGGGCCGCTGACGATGCTGAAGGTGATCGTCGTGCCCGCGGGAGCGTTCTGCGAGACCCCGCCGATGACCTGGTTGACATGGCCGGTCACGGTATGCGTGTCGCCGACCCGGTTCGCGCCGTCACTGCCGATCTGGATGTTCGCGTCGCAGACCGAGAACTTGCCGAAGGCATAGTCCTTGAGAACCGCGTCGACCGACTGCGACGAGCGGGTCTCGGCGATGAAGCTCGAGATGCACGTTCCGGCCAGGCCGAGGCTGCTCAGGTTGATGCCGCCTTCGTAGAACGAACCCTGGGGGAACGTGTTGTCCGGGCCGCTCTTGGCGTCGTAGAACCACGGCGAAGGCTTGCCGGTGGTGTTCGACTCGCCGCACGAGTCGTGGAGGAGCGGGTTCCCGACCGTCGTCGCGCACTCGCCCTCGGCCGCCAGAAGTTGGAGTGTGCCGTTCGTGTCGCCACCCGATCCGACCCACTTGTAGACCTTGATCGTGCCGACGACGCCGCCGTTGGTGAAGTTCGACAGGACGAGGATGTCACCGACCGCGTGGGGCGATCCGAATGTGCCGTTGGCGTTCGGTGTCATGTCGTTCTTGAAGAACCAGAAGCCGACCTGGGCGTCGCCGTTGCGGGCGAAGCGGTCGAGGCCGAAGAACAGGCACTGGTCGGGATCCGAATTGGCGTCCTCACCGTCGTCGCAGTTGTTGTACATCGCCGCGAACGCGTGCTCGATGTTGTCCTTGTCGGGCACGCTGCCGGCGGTGTGGCGCCAGCCGGTCGTATCGAGGTCGTCCTTCGTCGAGCCACCGGTGTAGATCTGGTCGTTGACCTGGTCGAGCGGGTCGACGATGAACGCCGAGACCGTGGCGCCGTCGTCGTTGTTCGGGTCGGTCGGACCGTCGTCGATCTCGTCCCAGTCATCGCCGGTGCGGGCCGGGTTGCCGGGGTCGTTGGCGAAGGCGTTGCCGTCGAGCTGGAAGATGCCGTCGTCGTGGACGGCGAACGCCGTGCCGACCGCCATCATGAAGATCACGAACGCCGCGACGACGCCGTACTTGCGCGGGATCACCCGCTTGAGTTCCCGTGTACTCACGATCTCTCCCCTCCGAAACACCAGGTGTGAGTCATCTCGTCCCTCTGAACCTCCGATTGGACTCCGGAAGGCCTCCGGCTACGCGCAGCCAACGAGATCTCCTTCACCGCACCTCCTTGCTGAGGGTCGTCGTTCGAGGCGCACCAATCGACCCCGCGCTTCTTTGCGCGGGCAGCCATAAACGGACGCCCGGATCGACGACGTGACGGACCCCTCTCTTCCCCCGGCTTGCGGAAGAAAGGACTACCCCTGAACCCCTGTGCCCGGTGTCTGGGTCGGGCGGCTTGGATCGGATCGACGCGACGTCCCCAACGTCCCCTACGCCCCGATCGGATGACGGTTGTCTCGGAGGAGCGCGCACCCCCGCGCTGCGATCGCTCCGAGGCGCCTTTAGTACTACCCCGCAGGTACTCCGTCAATACCTGTATCGCGGTAGGACATTGCATGTCGAAGAGTTGACATGCGGGAAATGCCGCGCAGGACAACGAAAGGGCCGGTCCGATGGACCGGCCCTCGTGCTCGAGCACGCGACGGCGGTGCCGTCGCGCAACGGCTACTTCGGAATCTGGACCGAGGGGTCGTACGTGTCGGCCGGCAGGTCGCCGTAGCTGGCGCCGCCGAGGCCGCACAGGTCAGCCTCCGTGACGCCCTTGGCGACAAGACCCGCCGGGACAGCGCCGATCGTGTCGAGGCCCGAACCGTCGAGGGTGACTGCGCTAACGACGAGCTCATCGCTGACGTCGTCGCAGGTAAGAACGATCAGACGGAAGAGCCGCGAGTTCACGAACGGTGTGACGATCTCGAGCGATGTGTCGAGGACCGTGTGGCTGCCCGCCGACACCGCATTCGGGTTGTCGATGTGATAACCCGCCGGCGCCGCGGTTTCCCGGACGGTGTAGGTACCGAGGATCAGATCCTCGAGCAGGAACTCGCCGTCTGCCGGGTTGGCGTCGGGCGCGCTGTTGTCGGTCACGCTGACGCAGACCGGCGTGATGTTGTCGTAGCTGTCGGGGTTGGTCGACGTGTTCAGGTTCTGGGTCCGGCAGACCTCGAACGTCGCGCCGCCGAGCGGGGCACCGTCCTGGTCGACCTTGTGCCAGACGAGCGTGCCGTCGAGGAACGTCTTGACGGCGTCACCGGTGCTGCCGGTGTCGTCGGTGGTGACGACGATCGGGTTCGCGAGACCGGTGATCGACACCGATGCCGTCGCCGAACCCGTGACCGTCCCGGCGCTGGCCGACGTGAAGTTCACGACACACTGGCCGCTCGCGTTCGTGTCGGTGCCGGCGTGGTCGAACGTGTCGCCGCTGCCGACCACATCGCAGGTCGTGCCGGCGAGGATGTCGTAGTCCGCGCCGCTCGCGTTGTCGAGCGTGACGTCGACGTCGACTCCGCTCGCCGCAACGAAGCTTCCGGTCCCGGTGTCCTTCTCGACCGTGACGGTGAAGGTGTGGGTTTCACCGATGCCGTCCGTGTCCGTTCCAGCGATGCCGATCTTCGCGTCAACCCACGTCTTCTGCAGGTCGTCGCTGTTCGGTGACGATCCGTTCGTCTCGACGTGGAAGGTCGTGTTGCCGACGCTGACGTCACTGGACGCGTGGATGACCGTGACGCCCGTCACGCTCGAGGTCAACGTCACCGTGCAGGACCCGGTGCCGCCGCTCGTCACGCAGCTGGACGCCGACAGGTTGCCGGGCCCGCTGACCTTCGTGAAGTTGATCGTCGTGCCGTCGGGCGCGTTCGTCGACACGCCAGCCTGGACGACGTTGACGTGGCCGGTGACCGTGTGCGGCGTGCCGACGCGGTTCGTGCCGTCGAGGCCGACCTGGATGTTGGCGCTGCAGACGTTGAACTCGCCGTAGGCGAAGTCCTTCAGGACCGCGTCGACCGACTGCGAGGAGCGCGTCTCGGCGATGAAGCTCGCGATGCACGTCCCGGCCAGGCCCAGCGTATTCAGGTTGATGCCGCCCTCGTAGAACGAGCCCTGCGGCATCGGATTGTTCGTACCGCTGATGGACTTCGCGTCGTACGTCCAGGCGGATTGGATCTGGGCGATGTTCGACTCGCCGCACGAGTCGTGGAGCAGCGGATCCTCATTCGTCGTGGCGCACTCGCCTTCGGCGGCTAGCAGGTCCAGCGTGCCGTTGGTGTCGCCACCGGTTCCGACCCACTTGTAGACCTGGATCGTGCCGACGACGCCGCCGTTCGTGAAGTTCGACAGGACGAGGATGTCGCCGATGGAGTGAGGGCTCGCGAACGTGCCGTTTGCGAGCGGCGTCATCGAGTTCTTGAAGAACCAGAAGCCGACCTGCGCGTCGCCGTTCCGGGCGAAGCGGTCGAGGCCGAAGTACAGACACGTGTCGGGATCGGTCCCGGTGTCCGCCCCGTCGTCGCACGTGTTGTACATCGCCGCGAACGCGTGCTCGATGTTGTCCTTGTCGGGCACGCTGCCGGCGGTGTGGCGCCAGCCGGTCGTGTCGAGGTCGTCCTTCGTCGAGCCTCCGGTGTAGATCTGGTCGACCGTCTGGCTCAACGGATCGGTGATGAACGACGACACGAGCGCGCCGTCGTCGTTGTTCGGATCGCCCGCGCCGTCGTCGAGCTGATCCCAGTCGTCGCCCGTGACATTCGCCGGGTGGATTGCCGGATCTGTGTTCCCATCCAGCTGGAAGACACCGTCGGCGTGCATTGCGTAGGCGCTGCCGACCGCGCCGATGAGCAATGCCACGACGGCGAGTGCGACCCCGAACTTCCGCGGGATCGCGCGCCTGGATTCCGTCTTACTCACGATGCTCCTCTCCTGCCGTTTGCGAGATCGATCTGCTGCCGAAGGTCTGATCGACCCGGCCCCCCGGTCAGGTCATCGGGAGCGTTGGGCGTGGTGCACCTCCCTGCAGGTTGAACCTGGGTCGGCAGAATCCCCCCGGTGACGGTTCACCGACCGGTCGATCGAGGCCTGCGACGTCGCCCGAACCGGGGTAACGGACCCGGCTCCTCATCGAGGCGGCGCGCTCGGCCTCACTGGCGCGGGGTACCCCGACCGGCCCCCGGCACCTTCGTCAGTACCCCCTGACGATCTCCGATGAGCGCGCCCCCCGACGCAGCGATCACCGGCAGGGTCCTGTAGTACTCCTCGAGAAGGTCCCAGGTCAAGGGGGTGGTCCGACCACAGCCGGAATTGTTCGACCCGGCGCTAGGTTCGTAAGCGGTCGGCGTCGCGATGGCCCGCAGGTGGCTCGCTGCGTCGTTTGACCGGAGGCTTCCGCGATTCCGCCGCGTTCTTCTTTGTGTGGCGCGCTGCCATCTTCGACGGCTGCTTCCTGGAAGGTCCCGCAGGGGCGTCGACCGCCCGGTTCCGGGGCGTAGTCAGCTTCTTCGGCGACGACGTCGTCCTGGAGATCTCCGCGGTCGGCTTGGATGGCTTTGCGGTCGGCTTGGATGGCTTTGCGGTCGCCTTGGGCGGCTTCGCGGTTGCCTTGGGCGGCTTCGCGGTCGTCTTGGACGCCTTGACCGCTGGCGATGCCTCTGTCGGGGAACGCCGCGGCGGTGTGGTAGCGGCCGCCTTCTCCTTCGACAGAGAACGCGTTGGAGTTGCCGCCGTCGTGGTCTTCGTCTTCGTCTTCGCTGGCTTCTCGGGCCTCCGTGGCCGCGACGCGGAGGTCGCACGGGAATTCGCTCTCGGCTTCGTGGCAGCCTGCTTGGGCTTCGTCGCCGCAGGGTTGGGCCGCGACTTCGATCGGGCCGTCGTTGCCGGCGGTTCCGGTTTGGCAGCGACGAGTTCAGCCGCTGTCCGCCATTGAACCGAATGCCGCTGGGCACGGGCCGCCAACCGCTCGTGGAGCGCCCGGACCGGCTTCGGGGCTGCGTCGAACACGGGACCCGCCGTCGCGCCGCACGCGCCGCAGAACTGAGAACCTGCCATCGCGACGGCGTGCCGGCACTGCGGGCCGATCCGCCACTCACCCAGCGGGAACAGGTTGTGGCCGGGCGGCAGTGGCGAGACATACCGAGGAGTCCGAGTCCGCCCCACGGCGGCGGCGGCGAGCGCCGGCTTGGCAGTCGGATCGGGCGGACTGATCTCCCAGCCCGGCGCCATTTCGAACGCCACGTCGGCCGCGCCCGACACCAGGTTCGCACGGATGATCGGCGCGGCCCCCTCTGGGCCGTCGGGTGGATGGGCCATCATTCGAGTCCGAAGCCCCGCTCGCCACGCACCGTCGAGCCGGGCACTCCCACCGCGCCAGGCGCGTGCCCGAGGCGGCTCCGTCCAGGTCGTCGCCTGAGGGGCGACCCGCAGCGGTTCCAGCGACGCCATCAGCCCGGCCATCGCGGCCCCGGCCCGAGAGACGACTGCCCCACCGCGCGTCCCCCACCGGGCGTCGGTCAGCGTCGCGAGCGCCCGCAGCCGGACCGACACCAGGAGGAACGCGCTGATGTAGCCGTAGACCACGAAGAGATAGAAGCGGAGGTCGCGCTCGCGAAGGACGGCATACGTCGAGCGAAGCGCCGCGGCCAACGCAATGAACGCCACATAACGCAGGAGATAGAGCGGGCTCGACAGCACGCCGAGGATCAGCGCGGACCCTGCGGTGACGGTCAGCATCACCGGCATCGCGACCTGACAGGCGACGTCGAAGCGGGAGTACCACGGCCGGTTCGCGATGTACGTCGAGGTCCAGATCAGCTCGCGGTAGAAGCTCTTGTTCCAGCGGAGCTGCTGGCGGATGAAGCCGTTGAGCGATGTCGGGACGTTCGTCCAGGCGATCGCGCCCGAGTCGTAGACGGTGTCGTAGCCCTGGGCGAGCACGAGGTTCGTCAGGTGTCGGTCGTCGCCGTAGGTGCACTCGACGCCGCCGTACATCTGCGCCAGATACGCCTCTTTGACCGACTCGACGATCGACCGCCGATAGGCCGCCAGCGGCCCCGAGCAGCACATGACCGTCCGGAACCAGGTCTGGGCTGCCCGTTCCTGGTTGAACGCCATCCAGTACCGGACGCGCTGGATCCGGGTCAGCAGGTTGGCCCGCCGGTTGGCGACATCGACGAACCCGGTCGCGGCACCGATCTCCGGATGGGAGAACTGGCGGGTCAGCATCCGCACGGCGTCGGACTTGAGGACGCTGTCAGAGTCGAGCGTGACGAGGATCTCGCCGGTCGCGAGTCGCAGCCCGAGCGCCTGCGCGCGTCGCTTGCCGACGTTGCGCGGCGAGCGCACGACTCGGGCCCCCAGCTCCTCGTAGCGGTCGTAGATCGCGTCGAGGTCCGCCCGGTTCGGCGAGCCATCGTCGACGACGATCAGCTGGATCGGACCGTCGTGATCCTGACCGATCGCCGACGCGAGGCAGGCATCGAGCAGCTCCGGGACCTCGTTGTAGACCGGGACGAGGATGTCGACGGCGACATCGACCCCCGGGTAGTTGGCCGCGAACTGCGGCGGCGACTGGCGCCGGTAGGTCTTGTGGGCGTACCGCAGCTGCAGCACGAAATGACCGATCGCCACGATCGTGTACGCGACGAGCAGCACGCCGAGCGTCGACCGGGCGAGCTCGACGAACAGGGACGTCATCGGGACGCCGTCCTCACGGTCTGGTCGCTCACGATCTGGCGGGCGACCGACGTCATGTCAGCGGCGAGCGGCTTGAGGGCTTCCGGAATGGGCGTCCCGAGGTCGAAGACGATCGGAGAACCCACATCGGAGCCGGCCTTGACGGCAGAGCCGGGCACGTGGCCAGTAGCGAGGAGCGTGATCCGCTCGTGCCGCGTGACGCCGGCCTGCTCGACGGGCCACTCCCACCAGAGCACGACCCACGTCATGCCATTCGTCCGCGTCACCGCGATCGCGTTGCCGACGACGCCGTGACCCAGGGCGAGCGTCTCCGCCGCGTCGATCGAATGGCCGTGGAAGCGGTAGCACTTCTCGACACCGAAGTCGACGAACCCGCCCCGATCGGAGGCCGTGACGCTGTCGACGGTGAGCATGTAGCCGAGCTCCGGTGGGGCGTCGGGGCCAGGCGTGACGCGGTAGCGCATCCAGGTCGAGTCGGCCCCGTAGTACGGCTTGCCAATTGCGATCTCGTCCTGGCTCTGCACTGGCCGGCCTGCGATCTCGTCGAGCGTCCCGGTCAAGGGCCGGACGGGGTCGATCGTCGGGGCGCTGCCGCCGTACGCCGCGAACGTCGCGTTGACGGCACCGAACATCAGGGCCGCCAGCGAGAGCGCCCCGACGCGGGCGAGCATCTCGCGACGGGTGGGCGTCAACGCGGGCCGCGTCGGTAGCGGCGAGGCCGACGGCGGGCCCGGCCGCAGGTCAGGCGTCGTCAGTCCGAACCGTGGCAGCAGCACGAGCATCGCGATGAGCCCGACGATCAGCGCGACGATGCCGGCGACCGGGTGGAACAGCTCGAGCGCGGCCGCCTGGCCGAACATGGCACCGACGGCGACGAGCAGCACGACCCGGACGACGTTGAGCAGGAACACGAGCGCCAGGCCGGTGAGGAACCACGCGAGCTTCCGCGGCCACGCCCCGCGCAGCGCGAGGACGAACGCGCCACCGACGAGCCCGAAGGCGACCGTGCTGTTCAGTCCGGCACAGGCCGACGCCACCTGGACGGTAAAGGGGTCCGCAGCGTGGTTGACCGTGAACATCGCGTTGCCGCCGGCGATCGGTGCCGCGATCGGGACGATCGCCGTGACGACGCTGAGCGCCGCGGCGGTGACGGTCGTCATCGCCTCGCTCGTGTTCTCGAGGAGCACGAGGTACGGCAGTGGCCACGCCATGAGCAGCAGCAGGATCGCCCCGCGGGCGACGAACAGGACGCGCCAGCCGAACAGCAGGATCAGCGCTCCCGCAGCAAACAGCGGCAGCGACGCGACGTCGAGCCGGGCCGTCCAGAAGTAGATCGAAGCGAGCGTCGGGCCGGCGAGAACGATCGCGCCGGCAAGACCGATGAGGATGAGTCCGAGAATCAGGTCGACCCGACCGGGGAACGGCAGGGTCTCGCGGCGGCGAAGCCCCGCGAGCAGCAGGCCGAAGGCAAGGAACGGCGCGAGTCCGACGAAGGCGAGCGGAGTCTGGCCCCCGAGGTCACTCCAGAGAGTGCCAAGCGACAGCCAGTAGGCTGCGACGACGGCGAGCGCGAACAGCGCGGCTCGACCCGACCACCAGGGAAGCTGGTGGCGGGCCGGGCCGAGCTGCGCGATGGCCATCATGTGGCCGGACGGTACTCGAAGACGGTCAGGCGACCGTGGACGAGCGCCGGCGCTGGATCAGGAAGTACCCACCGATCGTCGCGAGGAGCGCCGTCGGGAGGAGCAGGGCGAGCGGGGCCTCCGGAATTTCCGGCGGCGGCGAGCCGACGCAGACGTGCGACAGGTTCAGAAGCCCGTCGTTGCTGATGTCGTCGCTCGCGCTGAGCAGCGTGTCGCCGGACGGGATCGTGATGTTGTACATCACGATCGAGCTGCCGTTGACGAAGCCGTCAGCCTTCTGGACGCCGGCATTGTCGAACTCGGCGGTCAGCTCGGACGGCAGGTCGCCGGCACCCGTGCCGGTATGGATGAAGTGCCACGTCGTGAATCCGTCGTCCGGCGTCCCGTCGGTGCAGTCCGACTTGAACGTCGCGTCGGTGGCACCGACGTGGTCGGGGTTCAGCGAATTCGCTGACACGGCCCCCGCGAACATGAAGACGAGCAGGCCGCTCGCAAGCAAAGCACGGGCCACCTTGGCCATAGGAACCCTCCTGCGCACGCGCGCGCTAGCCCCCGGATGATGACGGCTGACCGGATGAGGTCAGGTGCGGATCGTAGTGGTTCGGTGGAGTCCCAAGAAGGTGGGATTGCACCCGGATGTGGATAACTCCCGGAAATCGCGGTGCCGCCGCGCACCGCTCTGGACGAACCGGGCGGCGAGAGTACTAGCCCACCTACCCGGGCCAACGTCACAGCAGCAAACGCGACCGCACCGCCGGACCGTCGCGCCCGTAGCGGGGCCGCGCCGATCGTCATCTTGCCCCCGCCGAACGGTCGCGGAATGATCGCCGTCTGCCCCACGAACGAGCACACCCGCCGCGAGGCGGGGCCGCAAAGCCACGGGACTCACGCAGTCAGCCGGGTTGCCGAATGGAGCCGCGCAGATGTCCTTCTGGAACGGCGACGCCTGGGTCCCGGAGCACCAGCCAGCCATCGCCCCGCGCCAATCGAGGCTGACGGACTGGCTCGCGACGGGCGTCCTGATCGTCGTCCTGTCGTTGCTCGTCTTTCCGTTCTCCTCGTCACGCGCTGCAACGCGAACGCTCACCGTCACGCCGACGGCTGCCGCCGTCGGTCAGACTGTGACCGCGATGGGAGCGGGACTGCCGAGTCGAGCGCGCGTCCAGGTGATCGTCGACGAATCGTCGAACGGGCTGCCCTCGGCCACTGCCGACCGACAGGGCAAGGTCCGCGTGTCCTTCGTCGTGCCCAACGTCGCGAGCGGCGCGCACCAGGTCGGACTTCGGCTGGTCGAGAAGGGTCGCAAAGCAACGGGCGAGGTCCTGGTCGTCGCTGCCTTGACGGTCGCCGTGGCCGCCGCTCCGACCCCGACTTCAGCCCCCACCATAGCACCCGCCCCGACGCCGACGCCGCCGGCCGCGACGCAGCCAGCGGGTCCGACCGCAACTCCAGCTCCCACCGCCCCGGCGCCGACATCAACGCCGACGCCGACGCCCACCGCTCCCGCGCCGCCGACACCCACGCCCGCCCCCGCAAACACCTATTACGTCGCGACGACGGGCTCGGACACGGGTCCCGGAACGTCGTCCGCACCGTGGCGAACGATCGCCAACGCCGTCTCCGTCGCGCCCGCGGGAGCCACGATCCTCGTCCGAGCCGGGACGTATGCGCCGTTCGCTGTCAGTCGTGACGGACTCGTGGTCGCGGCGGACGCCGGCGCCGTGCCGGTGATCGGTGGGGGCGCAACGGGCATCACGATCACCGCCTCCAACACCACGGTCCGCGGCCTGCGCGTCACCGGTTCATCGAACCAGGCGGTCTGGGTCGACGGCGCGGACGGCGTGCTGCTCGATGCGCTGACCGTCGACCGGAACGCCGGACACGGCATCCAGGTCATTCGGTCGCGCCACGTGAGCGTCACGAACTCGACCATCTCGTCGAACGGGCTTGGCGGGATCCGGGAGCTCGACGGCACCACGGGCGGCGCCTACATCGGTAACGTCATCACCGACAACGGACATGACGGCCAGCCGTACAACGGCGACGGCATCCTGCTCCAGGGGTCGTGGGCGCTCGTCAGCGGCAACACGATCCTTCGCAACGGCGACAACGACATGTACGAACACGGGATTTACGCCGCGACGATCGCGAGTGGCTACGACATTCGGGACAACACGATCCGCGACAACGCGGCTTCCGGGATCAAGGCGTCCGGTAGCGGTCAGGTAAGGAACAACGCGATCAGCGGCAGCGTTCGCGGGGTCGTCTTCGCCGACGACGGCGCGTCCGTCACCGTGAAGGACAACACGATCAGCGCGTCGCTGTACGCGATCCTCGTCACGTCGAACTGCAACCTCGACCGGTACAGCAGCGACTACAACGCGTTCGGGACGAAGACGTTCGGGCTTGGCGGGCCGCTGACGTTCACCGACTGGAAGACGACGACGGGATTGGACGGCCACTCGACGTAAGGGGTTGTGGTTCGCGCGCGCCCGCGCGCGAGCGGGCTACGGGGTGTCGGTCCCCGCGTCGTCCTTCTTGAGCTGGCCCGGCGCGCCCTCCTTGCCGAGGCCCTGGCCGTGGACCTTGTCGATCTTCCACTGGGCCCAGCCCGGGTGCTTCGGCCCGACGACCTTCCAGCCACCGGCCCACGGCGGCTTGCCCGCAGCGCGGATCGCGGTCCCGTCGATCGCGAGGACGTCGATCTCCGTCGAGCCTTCCGCCTTTTCGCCGTCGATCTTCACGGTCTTGCCAACGTGCTTCGCGAGCGGGTTGTTGTCGCCCCACCACCACTTCGGGCCGGCCGAGAGCTCGTAGACGGTGGAGCCGACGGTCAGCGTGTAACCGCCTTCGTCGCCGGACGCGGCCTTCACGACGCCCGTCAACGTGACGGGATGCTCGGGCGCGTGATCCTTGTCGGGCTTGCCCGCCTTGTCGGGCTTGCCGTTGCCGTTGCCGTTGCCCTGGCCCTGGCCGTTGCCGTGGTTCCCATCCTCGTCGCCGCCTGACGGCTCGACCGAACCGGCTGCCTTGGGCTGGGCCGATGGCTCCGAGGAAGGCGGCGCGGCCGAGGGCACCGTGCCGGTGGAGGGGGAGCGAGTCGGGTCGACGCCGAGAGCCGGCATCGCGACCAGGGCAACCGCGACCAGCGCTGCGATGGCGGCAAGCGCTCGGAACTGGTTGCGAGTCATCGTGGCGGCAGAATGGCGCCCCGAGCTTGCGATTGCAATGGCAAACATCGAACGCGGTGCACCGCGGCACCGGCAGCGCGCTAGCATCGCGAGAAATGGCGCCCGATCTCTACGATGCCGGCCCCACCGAGCGCCGGCCGCCGTTCCGCTTCTCCGCCCACGCCCGCGTCTGGTTCTCCGACACCGACGCCCAGGGCGTCGTCTACTACGGCCGCTATCTCCCGTATTTCGACTACGCCCGCCTCGAGTACCACCGTCATCTCGGGCTCACGGCGATGGGAGCCGGGCCGCGCGAGTTCGTCATGCGGGCATCGAGCGTCGAGTACGAGGCGCCGGCGGTGTTCGACGATCTCCTCGAGGTCTTCGTGCGGATGACCCGGATCGGGCGGACGAGCATCACGTTCGAGTGCGCGGCCTACCGTGTCGACGACGACGTCCTGATGTGCACGGCCACCCAGACGCTGGTCTTCATCGACACCGCAGCCCGGCGGCCGACGCCGATCCCGGCCGATTACCGGGCGGCACTCGAAGCCTTCGAGGCGGCCGGGGCGGGCGGAAGGCCCGACAGCTGAGCCGTCAGGGCCTGTACGTCACCTGGACCGCGAGGTACTCGAGCAGGTAGTTCTTGTTCGGCTGACTCGAGGCGTCGGTGACCCGCACCCGGAAGGCGGCGTTGGAGAAGTCGACCCCGGTCCAGGCCCGGCCCCACGTGTCGGTCGGACCACCGAGCGTGTACGTCGTGATCGCTGACGTCGCCATGTCGTAGACCTGTGCGGCCGTCCAGGTCGCGCCACCGTTCCACGAGAGCTCGACGCACAGGTTGTTCGTGCCGCCGTTGTTGTTCATCCCGGAGTCGACCCGGACCGTGATCCCGTCGACCGAGGTGACTGCCGCCGGGACCCCGAGGTTGAAGTCCCAGAACCGATGCCGGTCCTTGCCGGCGTTCGCGCACGACGTGGTGAAGTTCGTGCCGGTGTTCGCGTCGGTCGCCGACAGCGCGTCGTCACCGCAGGCGTTGCCCGGCGTCGTCTCGTAGCCGTTGTTGTCGCCACCGGTATCGGGCGCATTCGATGCCGCCGTGCAGCCCTTGAGCGGCGTCGTGATCGACGAGCTGACCGTGATCGACGCCTCGTTGCTGTTGACGCTCTGCCAGTTCTGGAAGTACGAGCGCAGGACGTAGTAGAACGTGCCGGGTCCGGGTGCGTCGGTCGTGGCGTTCGCGGCGCCGGGCGTCACGGAGCCGACGAGGCTGTAGCCGCCGCCGCTCGTCGTGCTCCGGAGGACCTGGTAGCCCGCCGCGTAAGCGTCGCTGCTCGGGATCCAGGTCAGGGACGCCGAGGTGGTGCCACTCGCCGCGAGGCTCGTCGGCGGTGCCAGCGTGTCGGTCGAAAGCGAGATCGACGAGGCTCCTTGGTCGACGAATTGGGCCAGCGTCGTCGGTGCCACGACGCCGCCGGCCGCTACGAGGGCGACGGCGAGCACGATGGCGACCGAGCGGCGGGGCACGGGCACGCGGCTAGTCCCGGGGCAGGTCGACGGTGAGACGGCCACTCCCGAACCCCGAATCGCCGGCGAGCGTCCGCGTCGAGATCGGCTCGCCGAGGCGCGGCGCGCTGTCCGGAGAGAGCTCGACCCGGATCCGGTCGACCTGGTCGAGCTCGAGCGATTCGAGCAGCCAGACTGCGGCGAGGAGTGTCGCCGCAAGCCCGATGAGGAACAGAACTCCGGTCGGAATCGACAACAGCGCGATGAGGTACCCCGCGAGCGGGATCGCGAGGTCGACGCGGCCCTCGACGTCTGCGGCCGGGACGGGCGCCGGGTCGGGCGACGGGTTTGCGTCACCCTTGGTGTGAATCCAGAGCCCGCCCGTTCGCTGGTCGATTTCGATGATCCGGTGGGTGAAGAGTGCCTTGTCCTCGCCGGCGCGGAGCGAGATCACGTCGCCGACCCGCAGCTCCGACGCGGCGACGGGCGTCACGACGATCGCCGCGCCGATCGCGATCGCGGGTTCCATCGAACGGCCGCCGACGATGATCGTCTGGCGACCCGTCAGCGGGACGACCTTCGCGAGGACGACGCCGAAGACGACGACGAGGATCACGACGATGAGGACGGCGTCGAGAAGCCGCCGCGTCGTCGCGGTTGCCCTCGCGAGTGTCCTCATGGCGCTGCTCCTCCGCGGTGCCGGCGAAGTGTCCCGGCCCGCCGCCCGGATGGGCGGCGGGCCGGGGTGCAGCCGACGTGTGCGGGTTACGGGTTGTTGACGGTCTGCTCGGCGTCGAAGGTGAACAGCACCGCCGACGTCAGGCCCTGAACGGCCGTGTCCGCGCCGAGCGGCAGCGAAGCCCGGAAGCACAGGACCTCGCTGTCGCCACCGGCAAGGAAGCGGTCGTCGGTGTCCGGACCCTGCGTCGGGTCGCCGAACGACGCGTCATCCATGACCTGGACGGCCGGCGCGACGGTCCGTGCCGGAGCGCCGTCGAAGTCGTCGCAGCCGCCGTCGGCGTCCTCGGCCCGGATCTCGAGCCGCAGCTCCTGGCCGAGCGCGGTCGTTGCGCTGCCGGTCATGGCGTAGCGGAAGTCCTCGACGCCGTTGTTCGTGACGGTGAGGTCTTCGGTAAGGACATCGCCGGGCATGATGCCAACGACGTTCGCGCCGACCTGAGCGTCGGTCACGATGTCGATCGAACCGGCCGTGAACGACCAGGTCGACGTGTCACTGTCGGTGAACTGGGCGAGCGAGAACGAACCGGCGCCGAGCGTGAGCGCGGCGAGCGCCGCAAGCAGCGCGATGATCCCGCGACGCCGCTTCCGACGGCGCTCGATCTGGTGTTCGATGATCAGGTGATCCATCCGGGCAACTTCCCTTCATCGACTGGTCGGGGCGGCACATCGCCGGGACCCCGAGACGCGTGGGCAGGGCGTCGTTGGCGCGGGCGGGGACTCGCGGTTGCCCGAAACGGGTGACGCCGTTCGTGGGCATGAAAGGTCTATTTGGGGGAGGGAGATACCGGACTAGCGGACCACCAGCGGAGGTACGTTGGTCCCGACAGGTTCGGTGCGGGGTGGAGCGGTGTAGTCCGACCGTCAGCCTGCTGGTGGGTCGCCGCCTTGTGCCGCTTTCTGCCCGGCGTCGGCGAGCCGTTCGTCGTATCGCGCGTCTCGCCACGCGAGCGCGGCCTTGAGGCCGTCGCGCCTGACGATCGCGTCGAACTCGCGCGACGCCTCGGACATGTTCACGAACGATTGGAGATCGAGGCCCATCTCGACGGCCGCGGCGAACCCGGCGGCATCCATCGCCCGGTTCAGCATCAGCTTCGTCGGCGCCATGACGTCCGGCTCCACGCGGGCCAGCCGGTCCGCGAGCCGATCGACCTCCGCGGCCAGTTCGTCCGGCGGCACCGCGCGGTTCACGAGACCGATCCGGGCCGCCTCGGCGCCGTCGATCAGGTCGCCGGTCAGGAGCAGCTCGCGCGTCTTCTTCTGGCCGATCACGAACGGCATGAGCAGCGTGACCGGGGCCGATCCGAACCGGATCTCCGGCTCGCCGAGCTTCGCATCGTTTGCGGCGACGATCAGGTCGCAGGCCATCGCAAGCTCGAGGCCGCCGGCAACGGCGTAGCCGTGCACCTGGGCGATGACGGGCTTTGGGCAATGCAAGATCGCGAGCGTCGCAGCGACGTCCTTGGCGAGGATCTCTCGCCAGCCCCACGCGCTGTCAGGCTGCTCCTCAGACAAGTCATAGCCGGAGCAGAACGCCCGGCCGGCGCCCTGAATCACGATGACCCGGATCGCGTCGTCGTCGGCAGCCTCGGCGACCGCGGCGGAGAGGGAGTCGCGGAGCTCGGCACTGAGGGCGTTCAACTTCGCCGGCCGATTGAGCGTCAACCGGACGCCCCACGACGCCGGCTCGCGAAGCACGAGGTCGTTGATCGTCACGCGGTGACCACCAGCGCATCGACCGCGACGGCGCCGCCGGCCGACGCGATCACCGGGTTGAGATCAACCTCGACGATGTCGGGGCGCTCGACGCCGAGTCGCGCAACGGCGACGACGATGTCGGCGACCGCGCCGCGATCGACGGCCGTGGCGCCGCGGACGCCGTCAAGCAGCCGCCGTCCACGGAGACTGTCCAGCATCGCGAGCGCCTCCTCGCGGCGGACCGGCGCGAGCGCAAGCACCACGTCGTCGAGGACCTCGGCGAGGATTCCACCGAGGCCGACGAGGACGATCGGCCCGAACCCGGAATCGCGCGTGAGACCGACCATCAGCTCCACGCCGGGTTCGACCGACGGCTCGACGAGCAGGCCGCGGACGGTGACGCCGTCGATCGCGAGCAGGTCCGTTGCCGCTCGCCGCACCTCGTCCGCCTGCTTGAGACCGACACGAACTCCGCCGACGTCCGACTTGTGGGCAAGCCCGACGGCATCGAGCTTGAGCGCGACCGGGCCATTGATCGCGGCGGCGGCGGCAACAGCAGCATCCGCGTCCGCCGCCTGGCGGGCGGAGACGACCGGCACACCGGCCGCGCCAAGCAGCGCCAGGCTCTCGAGCTCCGACAACGACGTCCTCGTCCCCGCTGCGCCGGAGGCGCTTGTCAGGTCGTGACCCCACGGCGTCCGATCGGCAGCAAGCGCCGGCCACTCCCGCCGTCGGGGGCCGTCGGCACGCCGTCTCTCGCGAGCCCGCTCCCACACGGCGTGGGATGCGATCGCCCGGAACGCCTCGACCGTGCCGCGAAGCAGCGGGATGCCGCCGGCGTCGTCGAGCTGCTGCTTGATCTCGGGCGTCGGCTCGCCGGACGTGAGCGAGACGAACACCGGGAGTAGATCGGGCCGATCAGCGGTAGCGCGGATCAGCTCGGCCGTCACCTCGCGGGCGGTCTCGACCTCCGACGGCAGCGAGCGGTACGGGAAGTCGTGGACGAGCGCGATCACGTCGTACGCGCCGGACTCCGCAAAGGTACCGAACGCGGCCGCGTAGGCGGTGGGCGGGTCGGTTGCGCCCCACGGATCGAGCGGGTTGCCGATGTAGCCGAGCGTCGGCAACCGTTCGAGCAGCGCGGCGCGGGCAGTGTCAGGCACCGGCGGCAGCTCGACGCCGGTCCGCGGCGCGAGGTCCGCGATGAGCGAGGCTTCGCCGGTCGAAACGGTGACGACGCCGGCCCGCCCGCGCCCCACGCGCCGGCCGAGCCGTCGCGCGCCTTCGACCAGCTCCGCGGTCTCGAGCAGCTCGTCGAGGTCGTCGCAGCGAATGACCCCGGCCGCGCGCAGCGCCGCATCCGTGGCCCGATCCTCGCCCGCAAGCGAACCGGAGTGGGCGACCGCGGCCGCCTGCGCCTGGGAGCTCCGCCCGACCTTGACGACGATGATCGGCTTGCCGAGCTCGAGCGCCCGGTCGGCAAGCGAGAGGAAGCGCTCGGGCCGCTTGAAGCCCTCGAGGAACAGAATGACCGCGTGAGTCTCGGGGTCGTCGAGGCAGTAGGCGAGAAAGTCGCAGGCGTCGAGGACGACCTCGCTGCCGCAGCCGATGATCCGCGAGAACCCCACCCGGTCCCCGGCATGGATGAAGGCGTCGGTCACCGATCCGGACTGGGCGATCCCCGCGACACCGCCGCGTGGCTGCCACGGGTTGATGTCGCCGATGTACGTCGCGGCGTTCGTGGTCAGGTCGATCATGCCCATGCAGTTGGGGCCGAGCAGCGCGATGCCGTGGCGCCTGGCGATCTCGGCGACCTCGCGCTGCATCTGCGCCGCGGCCTCGCCGCCCTCGACGACGCCACCGCCGGGAATGATCACGCTGGGAACGCCGACGCGGGCCGCGTCCTCGACGATCGCCGTTGCGCGGAGAGGATTGACCGCGACCATCACGGTGTCCGGGACTTCGGGCAGCTCGTCAAGCGATGGGTGGCACGGCTGTCCGTAGAGCTCCTGGTAGCGCGGGTTGACGAAGTAGCAACGCGTCGCGCTGCCCATGACCTGGAGGTTGTTCGCGACGGTCTCGGCGATTCCCCCGCGGGCCGACGCACCGACGACGGCGATCGAGCGCGGCGCGAACAGCGGTCGAAGGTCGATCGGCGGGAGCGACGGTTCCGAGTCCGGAATGCCCACCTTCGCCTCGACGCTCACCCGACCACCTTGTCGACGCCCCGGCGCTCCAGGGCGCGGGCGATGATCAGCCGCTGGATCTCGGATGTGCCCTCCCAGATCCGGTCGACGCGCAGCTCGCGGAAGAAGCGCTCCGCGGCGTTGTCGCGCATATAGCCGCGGCCACCGAAGACCTGGACCACGCGGTCGGCGCAGCGGAACGCAGCTTCGCTCGCGAACAGCTTGGCGAGCGAAGCCTTGGCGTGGACGACCTTCGGGTCGGCGCCGGCGTCGGCGAGCGCGGCGGCTTCGCGCGTGAGCAGCCTCGCCGCGGATGCGTCGGCGGCCGAGTCCGCCAGCGGAAACGAGACCCCCTGGAAGTCGAAGATCCGTTCGCCGAACTGGACGCGGCCGGTCGCCCACTCGACGGCCATCGTCAGCAGCCGCTCCATGGCCCCGGTGCAGCGCGCCCCGATGTGGATCCGCTCCTCGACGAACCACTCGTTGGTCAGCGCGTCGGCCTGGCCGATCTCGCCGAGGATCGCGTCGGCCTCGACGCGCACGTCCTCGAGGACGAACTGCGGATGGCGGTCGGCGAACGTGTGGGTGTAGTCGGGGTCGTACTTGAGCGTCACGCCGGGCGTGTCGTAGTCGACGAGGAAGAGGGTCGGGCGGCGCTCGCCGTCAGGCTCGACGACGACGCAGTGGAAGATCATGAAGTCCGTGTCGTCGGGGCCGGTGACGAACCACTTCTCGCCGTTGAGGACGTAGTCGCCGGTCGCGGGGTCGCGCGTCGCCGTGGCCTCCAGCGTCCGGGCATCGGAACCGGCGTTGGGTTCGGTGATCGCGTAGCTTCCGGAGCGCTCGCCGCGGAGCGAGGGGTCGAGGTATCGCTCACGCTGCTCCGGCGACGCGTGGACTAGCGCGTTGTACGCGCCCGGAATGTACGACCAGAGACCGCCGGTCACCTGGCCCAGCTGCTCGTGGACGATGACGCCATCGAGGACGCCCCAGCCCTGGCCACCGACGCTCGTGGGGAACGTCCCGCCGTTGAGCCGGGCCTCGATGGCCGCTCGCCGCAGGTCCGCGCCCTCCTTGCGCGAGAGCCGCCCGCTTCTCCTTTCGAAGTCCTCCTCGAGCGGTAGCAGGACCTCGCGCACGAACGCGCGGGCGCGAGCCTGCAGGTCGAGCTGCGCCTTGCTCAGGGTGAGGTCCACGCCCGGCAGTGTGGCCCGTCGCGCGGGACGCGCGACGGGTGAGTTGCATCAGGCGAGGAGCCCGCGAATCAGCAGTCTTGATCCGGGCGATGCCCCGTGGCGACGACTCGCCCCGACGCGGCGGCGTGTGGGACCGAGAGTCAGCGATGCCGCATCGAACCGGCACCGAAGCGAGTCGTCCAAGCAGATCGCGGACCCTCGGTCAACGTTCGGTGGTCGAGGCGGCCGTCGCGCGGGACTCGGCCGCGAATCGTGGACCCTCGGTCAACACCCGGCGCTCGAGGCGACCGTCGCGCGCGCTTCGGCCGCGAATCGTGGACCCTCGGTCAACACCGGGCGCTCGAGGCGGTCGTCGCGCGAGCTTCGGCCGCGATTCGTGGACCCTCGGTCAACACCCGGCGCTCGAGGCGGCCGTCGCGCGCGCTTCGGCCGCGAATCGTGGACCCTCGGTCGACACCGGGCGCTCGAGGCGGTCGTCGCGCGAGCCTCCGGGCGCTCGAGGCGGTCGTCGCTCGAGCCTCCGGGCGCTCGAGGCGGTCGTCGCTCGAGCCTCGGCCGCGAATCGGGGACCCTCGTGGCTCGGCGCGGTAGTCCTACTGCGGCTGGGCGAGCACCATGATTCGCAGCTCGGTCATGTCCTCGATCGCCCAGCGCAGACCCTCACGTCCGAGCCCGCTGTCCTTTACGCCGCCATACGGCATGTGGTCGATCCGGTACGTCGGGACATCGTTCACGATCACGCCGCCGACTTCGAGCTCCCCGAACGCCAACCAAGCGTTCGTTAGGTCGTTCGTGAAGACGCCGGTCTGGAGTCCGAACATCGAGTCGTTCACCTGCCGGACGGCGTCGCCGAAGTCGCGGAACTTGAACGCGACGGCGAGCGGCGCGAATGCCTCATTCGAGCAGACCTGCGCCTCAACTGGCGTATCGGTCAGGATCGTCGGCGGAAAGAACGCACCCTCGGCCTTGCCGCCAAGCAGCAACTTGCCGCCCATCGCCACCGCCTCATCCACCCAGCGCTGGGTGCGCGACGCGGCCTTGTCGTCGACCATCGGGCCGAGGTCCGTCTGGGGATCCAGCGGGTCGCCCATCTTCAGCGTCTCGGCACCTGCCTTGAACCGCCGCATGAACTCGTCCCAGACATCCTCGTGGACGAAGATCCGCTGGACGCTGATGCAGACCTGGCCGGCGTACGTGAATGCCCCGACGAGCGTCCGCTTGACGGCCCAGTCGAGATCGGCGGTCTTGTCGATGATCACGCCGGCATTGCCGCCGAGCTCGAGCACCACCTTCTTCTTGCCGGCCCGCTCCTTCATCCGCCAGCCGACCGACGGGCTGCCGGTGAACGTGAGCAGCTTGAAGCGCTCGTCGCTGACCATCCGATCCCCGAGCTCGCGGCTCATCGGCAGGATGCTGACCGAACCCGCCGGCGCACCGGCCTCCTCGATGATCTCGGCCACCGTCAACATCGTGAGCGGATCCTTCGACGGCGGCTTGAGCACGATCGGGTTGCCTGAGGCGATGGCCGGCGCGACCTTGTGAGCCGCGAGGTTCAGCGGGAAGTTGAACGGGCTGATGCCCGCGATCGGCCCGATCGGGAAGCGACGCGTGATGCCGACGCGGCCCTTCGAGGAAGGCATGAGATCGAGCGGGATCGTCTCGCCGACGATCCGCTCCGCCTCCTCCGCCCCGAGGCGGAACGTGAGCGCGGCCCGGTCGACCTCGATCAGCGCATCGCGAATCGGCTTGCCCGCCTCGAGCGAGAGAATTCGGCCCAGCTCCTCGCGGCGGCCCTTGATGCCGGCGCTGATGTTTCGAAGGATTGCGCCGCGCTCATACGCGGGCAGCGTGCGCGTCGTCTCGAAGGCCGCGACCGCGGCCTGAACGGCCTCCTCGTACTGCTCGGGGGTAGCGTGGAACGTCGCGCCGGCCGGCTCGTCGCGATTGGCCGGGTTGCTGACCTCGAGGGGGTCGTCGGATTCGACCCAGCGGCCGGCGAGGAAGATGGGATGTGGTTTGGTGCCGGCGGTCGTCGTCATGCTGTCGAACTCCTGGGGATGGCCTCGTGTCATCCTACCGCTCATGGCCCGAACATCCACTGACCTGCGCGAGGCGCTCCGCGTTCGTCCCGGCAAACGCGTCGATCTTTCGGAGATCGACCCGTCCGAGACCCACGGCCATGAGAAGGAAGCGGCGGAAGCCGAGCTCGCGGCGGGGCTCGAGCGGCTCGCCGACCTCCAGGACCGGGTCTGGGCCGAAGACAAGCACCGGGTCCTCGTGGTCCTCCAGGGCATCGATGCCGCCGGCAAGGACGGCACGATTCGGCACGTCATGGGCGCGTTCAACCCCCAGGGTTGTCGCGTGACGTCGTTCAAGGTGCCATCAGAAGACGAGCTCGCCCACGACTACCTCTGGCGCGTCCATCGGCAGGTCCCGGGCAACGGCGAGATCGGCATCTTCAACCGGTCGCACTACGAGGACGTCCTCGTCGTTCGGGTCCACGACCTCGTCCCGCGCGAGCGGTGGCAGCGGCGCTACGACCAGATCAACGCCTTCGAGCAGCTCCTCGCCGAGGAAGGCACGACGATCCTCAAGTTCTTCCTGTACATCGATCGCGACGAGCAGCGCGAGCGATTCCAGGCTCGCCTCGACGACCCGACGAAGAACTGGAAGTTCCGCCTCGGCGACCTCGAGGAGCGCAAGCGCTGGGACGACTACATCGCCGCCTACGAGGACGCGCTCTCGCGGTGCTCGACGGAGGCGGCGCCGTGGTACGTGATCCCGTCGAACCGGAAGTGGTTCCGGAACCTGGCGGTCGCGGACATCCTCGGCGACACCCTCGACGAGCTGAACCCGCGCTACCCGAAGCCCGAAGAGGACCTGACGGGCGTCGTCGTCACGTAGCCCACCGGCGAGCGGAACGCCGGGCGTTCCATCGGACAGCGCCGCCGCTCGATGCGTGGGGCGGGCGCCGGTGGGGCCGGGCACCCGCCCGCGAGTTGGGACTGAGCGTTACGGGATCAGCGACAGCGCCGCGTCCGCCTGGATCAGGCCCGAGCCGGTCGCGTTGTCCTCCCAGCTGAAGGTCACGAACTGCGGGCCGTTCGCGTTGAACGGATCCCAGACCTCGGCACTACCCGCCGGGATCGGCAGGGCCGACGACTTCAGGATCGACTCCACATCGGACTGGCTGAGCGTCGGATCCTTCTGGAGCATCAGCGCCACGAGGCCGGTCACATGCGGCGTCGACTGCGACGTGCCGCCGACGTAGAAGTGGTTGCCGGGGTTGTTGCCCGTGATGTCACCAATGCCGTTCGACCACGCCGGGAGGTGCGCGTAGCCCGGGTTGCCCGCGAACGGCCCGCGGACCCACGACCCGGGCGCGAGGACGTCAAGCTCCGTGTCGTCGCTGATGTCGCGGCCGCTGAAGTCCGTGATGTAGACGTCGTCGGCGGTCTGCGGGTCGGGAACGTTGCCGGAGTCGGGGTGGAGCATGCCGGGTCCGGTCAGGGCGCCGTCGGCCTTGTCCTTCAGCCAGAACGTCCGATAGCGGAAGCCACTGGACGGCGGCGTGTTCGTCGCGTCATCGGCGGGCGAGTCGAGCCATTCAGCGGTCCAGCCGGTCGAGCCGACCGAGATCACCGGCGCGTAGCCGCCGGGGAAGTGGACACCGGCCTCACCCTCGTTGCCGGCAGCCGCGACGACGATGACGCCGTTCGCGATCGCCCGGTCGATGGCGTTCTTCTCGACCTCGTCGAGCCCGTCGCCGCCGAGGCTCATGTTGATGACCATTGGCCGGTAGCCCGAGATCGCAAGGTCCGTCGCGTAGTCGATGCCGGCCGCGACCATCTCGCTCGTCCCGAAGTTGACGGTCTGCGCGGGCACGGGGCCCGGATCGTCGCAGTTCGGCAACGCGGGCTGCTGGTAGTCGGCCAGGACCTTGACCGGGATGATCGTGACCTCCGGGGCCACGCCGCGCACCTGGAGGAGCGGCAGGTTGACGCCCTCGAGGATGTCGGAGTTCGAGCGATACGTGAAGCCGGTGATGATGCTCGTGACGTGCGTCCCGTGTTCAGTCGAGCGGGACCCTACATACGTCGTCCGGCGCATCCCGCCGACCTCCACGCCGATCCCGCATTCGTCGCCCTGTGCCTTGAGGGAAACGGACTGGACAAACCCGATGCCGAGCTCCTGCGCGACCCGGGCATCGGGGAGGTAGTCGTTCCAGTTCGGGGCGAGGCCGCTGTCGAGGACGGCGACGTACACACCGGCACCCGTCTGGCTCACACCCTCGAGATCGATCTGATCCGTATTCCACGTGAAGTGGCCGTCCTTCGTCGACGTCGCTCGGGCGAATGGGTCGCCCGCGGCGGCGGGCGCGGCGGCCAGTGCGAACAGCAATGCCAGGCTCGACGTGAGGCTGAGCGCGATGCGGGCACGATGCACGAGCAGTCTCCTCCGATCCGGCGCCGGACCTCCCGCCCCGCGCCGCCAGGTATCGCCCGCGGACGACCGCTTCGACCGCCGCCACCCGACCGTCGGCCCGGGAGAGGCCGGCAGTCGCGGCGCCGGAGTGCCGCCGGCGGGCACCGGGAGGGTTTCCGGAGTGCCCCGGACGAGGCGGCGAGCGGTCGGCGGTGCGGTATGGTTCCGCGGTGTTGGGCGTCGATGATGCCCGCGTCAGACGAATACTGTCAACGCTGTCGATAAGTTTCGACAGGGTCGATGCGGAGACCTGCGTTGCATACCGGCACCACGCCGCACGTCAGCCTGTCCATCGAGGCCTGGCCGGCAGCCGACCTGCTCATGAGCATGCTGGCGATCGTCGAGAAGAGCGCTCACAGCCGTCTCGACGCGGGCTCCACGTGGCGCGACCTGGCCGCGCCGCTGCCGGACGACTTCCTCAAGCGGATCGACCGCTACACCAAGGAGATCTACATCAATCTCCTTGGCCTGCCGTTCGACCACCCGGAGGCGCGAACGGCATCCGGCTTCCTCGCGACGCTCCGTTCGCTCCCGGCCGAGGACGTTCTGCGCTACCTCGTCGGTTACTACCGGCGAGTGTTCCGTCGCGAGACGCCGGCCGATGTCATGGATGCGGCGATCGCCGGCGACCGAGATGCTCGACGGGAGTTCCGGCGGACGTCATTTCCGGAGCCCGTGGCGTGGCGCGACACGCTGCGCCACATGCTCAGTGCGCCGGCCGAGGACATCCGCGACGAGTTCGCCGACCTCGTCCAGCTCTGGCTCGAGGCGGTCTACGCCGCTCGCGAGGCGGACCTGCTCGCCTTGACCGAAGCAGACGCGGCCGCGCTGCGGGCGTCGAGCGACGGGGGGCGGGTCGAAACGATCGTCGAGCGCGCGGTGCCGGGCGTGACGTTCGTGCCCGAGGTCGGTCAGACGCACGTGGTGCTCGTGCCGTCGTGGGCGCTCAAGCCGCTGTGGGCCGTAACCGACCACCGCGCGGCGAACGTGTTCGCGTATCCCGCGGCGACGCGCGGCGGGGGCGCGCCGCCGGGTCGGCTCGTGGCGTTGGGCAAGGCGATCGGTGACGAGACGCGACTGCGGATTCTTCGCGAGCTGGCCACGGAGGCGGCGACGGCAGAAGGCCTCGCGGAGCGGATGGGGATCCCCCGGACGACCCTCCTCCACCACCTCCGGATCCTGCGCTCCGCCGACCTCATCGCGGTCCAGGTTCACGATTCCGCATATCACACGTTCATCGTCCGGGACGAGCGCCTCGGCGACGTGTCGCGGCTGCTCGAGCAGTTTCTCGAGTAGTGGCCGTGGACTCACGGTCCACGTTTGGCAGTCGAAGGGCCGATCCGAGCCCCGTTGAGACCAGATCGGGGACTCACGGTCCACGGTTGGCGCCGAGCAACGCCTGTCTGACCTTTTCGCGCCTGGATCGTTGACCCACGGTCAGCACGCCGCACGGGGCAGTGAGCGCGAGGCTCGAGACGCGACGGTCGAGGCGCCCCTACCTGCCGCTGAACAGCGTCCCGAAGATGCCCCTGATGATGTCCTGGCCGGCCTTCGAGGTGACCACCTTGCCCCCGGTCCGGATCGCCTGCTCGAGCTGGCGCTCCTGGGCCCGCCGCTGGCGCTGGGCTTCGCGCTCGGCGGCAGCCTGACGTCGCGCGGCTTCCCTGCGCTCCCGGTCCGCGGCCTTCTGGGCGGCCGCGATCTCGCGGGCCTGGCGCTGGATCTCGCGTTGCTGCTGCGCCGGAGTCATCGTGTTGAGCCCACCCGCCGTCGTCGGCGACACGCCCTCGCGCATGGCGGTGTCGGCCGCGGCCTGGGCGGTGGCGGCGCGGGCCGCGGCGATTCGGGCGGTGATGATCTCGTGGGCGCTTTCGCGGTCGACAGCCGTCGCGTACTTCGTGTTCAGGAGGCTCGCGGCCACCTTCGCCTGGAGGTCGGCTGCCGGCAACGCGGCCATCAGCGAGTCCGGCGGCAGCAGGCGCGTCGCCGCGAGCGGCGTCGGGATGCCTCGTGGCGAGAGCACCGTGACCAGCGCCTCCCCGGTCCCGAGCGAGGTGATCGTCTTCTCGACGTCGTAGTGGTCGGTCGTCGGGAACGTCCGGGCGGTCTTGCGCAGCGCGTCGGCGTCGTCGGGCGTGAACGCCCGCAGCGCGTGCTGGATCCGGTTGCCGAGCTGGGCGAGAACCGACGACGGCACGTCCGTCGGCGACTGGGTCACGAAGTACACGCCGACGCCTTTCGAGCGGATCAGCCGCGCCGTTCGCTCGATCTGGTCCATCAACGCCTCGGACGCATCGTCGAACAGCAGGTGTGCCTCGTCGAAGAAGAAGACCAACTTCGGCTGCGGCAGATCGCCGACCTCGGGCAGCCGCTCGTAGAGCTGGGCGAGCATCCAGAGCATGAACGTCGAGAACAGGCGCGGCTGGTCCATGACATCAGACAGCTCGAGGATCGACACGATGCCGCGCGAGTCCTGCGTCGTCCGGAGGAGATCGATGACGTCGAACTCGGGCTCGCCGAAGAAGGCGTCGACGCCGGCCTGCTGGAGAACGATGATCGACCGGAGGAGCACGCCAACCGACGCGCTCGACATCCCGCCGTAGTCCTCGAGGATCGGCTTGCCCTCGTCCGACGAGAGGAACTTCAGCGTCGTCACGAGGTCGTCGAGATCGAGCAGCGGCAGGCTGTTGTCGTCGCAGTACTTGAAGATCAGGGCGAGGATCGAGGTCTGCGTCTCGTTGAGGTCGAGGACCTTGCCGAGCAGCAACGGACCGAAGGAATGGACCGTCGCCCGGACCTGGGCGCCAAGCGCCCCCGAGAGCGACAGGAACTCGACCGGGTGGCCGGACGGCTCGAAGGTCCAGTTCAGCGACGCCGCACGTTCCTGGACCTTGGGGTTTGCGCCATCGCCCGGAGCCGCGATCCCCGAGACGTCGCCCTTGATGTCGCTGATGAAGACCGGCACGCCGGCCTGGGAAAGCTGGCCCGCGAGCAGCTGAAGCGTCTTGGTCTTGCCGGTTCCCGTGGCGCCGGCGATGAGGCCGTGGCGGTTGAGCATCGATCGCGCGACCTGCACGCGCGAGCCGTTATCGACTTCCCCATCGAGCATCGGGCTGCCGATGATGAGGGCCGGCTCCTCGAGGGCGTAGCCGGTCGCCATGTCCTCCCGGAACTTGTCGTTCATCCGCTCCCCTGCCCCGCTGACCGTCATGCGCATGAGCTGCGCGCCGGGGTGTCGCAGCAGCGTAGCATCGCGATCTCGAACCGATGGAGGTGGGACGATGCGGATCGTGGACGTCGAGGGCATTGGCCCGGTGTTCGCGGAGAAGCTCAGCGGGGCGGGGGTCGAGACCACCGGCGATCTGCTGACGCAGGCGGGCACGCGTGAGGGTCGTGACCGGCTGGCCGACGCAACGGGAATCACGGCCCATCAACTGCTCGAGTGGGTCAACCACGCCGACCTGATGCGGCTCGACGGCGTTGGCTCCGAGTACGCCGACCTGCTGGAAGCCGCCGGCGTCGATTCGTGCGCCGAGCTCGCTCAGCGCAACGCGGCGAATCTCGCCCAGACCTTCCTCGAGCTCGATGCCGCCCGGCCGAACTGGATCCGGCGGATCCCGGGCGAGGAAACCGTCGCCGGCTGGATCGCCGAGGCGAAGTCGCTCGGCGCCGTCGTCAGCCACTAGGCTATCGCAGCTGCGGCGGGGCACCGCCGCTCACGAGACGGGAGGACTGGCGTGTACGCAGAGTTCCGCGCGTTCCTGCTCAAGTCGAACGCGCTCGCGCTGGCGATCGGCGTGATCCTGGGCGCCGCGCTGGGCACCGTGGTGGCCTCGCTCGTCAACGACATCATCATGCCGCCGATCGGGAAGCTCCTCGGCGGGGTCGACTTCTCGCAGCTCGTGATCGAGCTTGGTGGCGGCGCCCAGATCCGCTACGGCGCGTTCATCAACAACGTGATCACGTTCGTGATCATCGCCTTTGTCGTGTTCCTCATCGCGCGCTCCCTGATCAAGGATCCGCCGGCCGAGGAGGTCAAGGTCTGCCCGTACTGCAAGGAGGCGAACGCGGTCGACGCCTCCAAGTGCAAGGCGTGCACGAGCGAGATCTAGGAACGCGCGCTCGCCGCGGCTCAATCCTCGGCCCGCGGGTAGCTGCCCAGGATCCGGACCATCTGGGCCTCCGAGCGGAGCGCGTCGATCGCCGCCGCGCACGTCGGGTCCTCGGCGTCCGCGTCGACATCGACCCAGAACACGTACTCCCAGCGTGCCGTCCGGGCCGGCCGGGACTCGAGCCGCGAAAGGTTGACGCCGCGGCTCGCGAACGCCGCCAGGCAGCGATTCAGCGATCCGGGCACGTTATGAACGGCGAACACGAGCGTCGTCTTGCCAGGCCCGTCGTCGCGCCCGTCGTCGCGGCCGCTGCCGGCGCGTCCGCCCGCGCCGGCGAGCGCAAGGACAGCGAACCGCGTCCGGTTCTCGTCGCCGGACTGGATGTTGTCGGCGAGGATCTCGAGGCCGTAGATCGCGGCGGCACGCGGCGACGCGATCGCCGCTGAGCCCGTCTCACGCCCGTCGGCGATCATCCGCGCCGCGCCGGCCGTGTTGTACGTCGTCATGACCTGCCAGTCGCGGCTGCGCAGGAACGTGTCGGCCTGGGCGAGTGCCTGGGCATGGCTGTAAACGCGCTGGATCGCCTCGACCGACTGCCCGGGCAGTGCCACGAGTGCCAGCCGGACCGGAACGCTGACCTCGCCGACGATCCGGACGCCGGCATCGTAGAACTCGTTCAGCAGGTCGTAGGTCTCCCGGATCGACCCGGCCAGCGAGCTCTCGATCGCGACGACGCCCGCATCATCCGTCCCGGACGCGACGGCCTCGAACACCGCGCGCCACGTCGGCACCGCCCGTCGGGGGGCGTCCTCGCCGAAGTACGCGAGCACCGCTTCTTCGCTGAACGCGCCCGGCTCGCCCTGGAAGACGACGCGGGGCGCCTCAGTCATCACCACCCCGGTTCAGGAACATCCGGAACAGCACGATGAAGCTGACGACCAACGTCACGCCGAAGGCGATCATTGCCGCGTACGCGACGCCCTGGTATTCGACGAGGCTCGGCTGGAGCATGATCGCCATCACGATCGCCGTGCCGATCAGCTGGCCGACGACGATCAGCCCGACCGTCGCCTGCCGTCCGACGTCGCCGACCTTGCCGACCGACCGGTTCAGCTCCGAGGTGTCGACCTCGACGACGATCTTTCCGCGGTTGAGCAGGTCCAGCCAGCGGAGAACCGAGTCCTCCAGCGAAGGCGCGCGCCGCGCGAGCTCCTTGCCGATCTTGATCGCGTGGCCCTGGACCTGCTTCATCACGACATCCGGTTCGAGCGAGGCCAGCAGGGCCGCCTGCGCCTCTTCGACGGCGGCCTGGCCCATGTCGAGGTCGTAGGCGAGTCGCGTGGCTGTGTCCTCGGCCTGGACGATCGCCTTGACCGCGAGCGTCAGCTGGCTGTCGAGCTGGAGGCCATGCTCGAACACCGCGCCCAGGAACCCCGACAGCGCGCCGCCGATCGAATCCGCCTCGCCGTACACGAGGTACTGCCGGCCGAGGCGATCGACGGCCGACCGAAGGGCCGCCTCGTCGTAGGCGGGCGTCGGCTTGCCGAGCGCGATGAGGCTGTCGGCGATGCCCGACAGATCGACCTCCTTGAGGGCATAGACGAGACCGAGCAGGTCGATCCGTTGCTCCGCGCTGAGCTGCCCGACAAGACCGAGGTCGAGAAAGATGATCTGGCCGTTCTCGGGGTCGACGAGAATGTTGCCCGGGTGCGGGTCGCCGTGGAAGAAGCCGTCGATCAGGACCTGCTTGATGATGGCCCGCATGAACGTGGCGCCGAGCTCGCTCTCGTCGATGCCGGCCTCGCGCAGGCGCTCGGTGTCGGTGATCTTGATGCCGCGGACGAACTCCATCGTGAGGATGCGGCTCGACGAGAGGTCGCTGTACACGATCGGGATGTGGACGCGCTCGAACCGCGACATGCTGTCGGTCAGCCGCCGGGCGTGGTACGCCTCGTTGCGGTAATCCAGCTCCTCGAGGACGCCTTTCGCGAACTCCCCGACCATGCCCCGGATCGCGATACGCCGGGCGAGCGAGAAGCGCTTCTCGGCGGTCTTCGCCAGCTCCTGCATGACGCCGAGATCGGCCTTGGTCTTGGCCACGATCTTGGGCCGTTGGACCTTGACGGCAACCGGAGTTCCGTCGAGTAGCGTCGCGCGGTGGACCTGGGCGGTCGAGGCCGCCGCGAACGGCTCCTGCTCGAACGATCCGAAGAGCTCCTCCGGCGGCCCCTTCAGCTCCGCGATGATGACCTCTCGGGCATCCTCCCACGGAAACGGCGCCGCATCGGCCTGGAGCCTGACGAATTCGTCGGTCCACTCGGGCGGGAGGATGTCCGTCCGGGCGGCCATCATCTGGCCGATCTTCACGTAGGTCGGTCCGAGCTGCTGCAGGAGCGCCGCGACGCGCTGCGGCGCGTTCTCGTCCTCGACGAGACGCTTCTCGCCGAGAACCACCCGTTCGAACCAGCGCCGGCTGGCGCCGATCGGCGTGTCCTCGAACGCGATGTCGATGCTCGTCTGGTAGAGCGCCTCGTAGACCTGCTGGAGGCGGAGGTTCTCGATCAGTGCATTCCGGCGGGGCGTGGGCAGCGACTCGAGGGCTGTCCAGATCGCTCCGCCGGCAGGCGCTCCGACATGCGGGCGGCTGAGGCCGAGAACCACATCAAGGACGAGCTCGGCAAGCGTGAACAACGCCGCGGTCAGCAACAGCCAGAGCGGCTGCGGGTCGGCGAGGTTCCCGACGTCGCCGGGCGCGAGCCAGGACGCGATGCCGATCGCGAGCGCCGTCAGGACGACGACGAACAGGCCGAGCGTCGCGAACAGCAGCCGGCCGAACAGCGCGACGAGGATCGGCCGGACGACCCGGTTGACGATGACGAAGATCGCGCCCCAGACCAGATAGGCGAGGATGCCGTTTCCGGCAGGCTGCATGATCGGCGCGGAGTCCGCCCCGAACGGGAACGGCTGGTTGATCTCGATTCGACTGAGGACGAACACGACCGCGAACGCGGTCAGCGCGTCGATGACCGCCTGGACGATGAAGCGGCGCACGGCATCCCTCCAAGCGCCCGGGCGGGGCGCCGTCGCCATGCAGCGTAGCCGTGCCCGGTGCGGTCAGGAAGCGGGCGGACGCACGGATCGCGGCGGGCGCGGGCCGGTCAGCGGATCCCTACTGGATCCCTACTGGTTGAACCACTCGGTCGTGTCGATCTTGCCGGCGTCCTCGTCGAGCTGCGCCCGCCGGGCGCGGGCGTCGGTGGCAGCAACGCGGGCTCGCTTCGAGTTGCCCGCTTGGTCCGCGGCGCCCTGCCAGTGCTCCTCGGCGAGCAGCAGGTTGATCGCGGAGATGTAGGCGTCGATCGAAGCGGCGATGATGTTCGTGCTGACGCTCTCCCCGGTGTAGCGGCCGCTCGCGCGGGCCCCGCCGGCGTCCGGTGGCGGTTCGATCGTGACGGTCACGCGACCCTCGGCGTCCGGCGCCTCACCGAGCGCCTTCACCTCGTAGCCGAGCAGGCGCGGATGGCCGGTCAGGACGCCGCGGAGCGCCGCGTCGACCGCCCGGAACAGCGAGTCGATCGCGCCGTTGCCTTCCGCCGAAGCCTCCCACTGGTGATCCCCGGATGCGATGACGACGGCACCGCGGCTGTTGACGTTCGAGCCCGACGTCACCGTCCAGCGGGCGAGATGGAGCGTCGGCGTCTGCTCGGTCGTGTCGTCGGCGGTCGGCGTCGTCATCGGTTGCCTCCGGTCAGGTCGCTGGGGTGGGATTCGGGGCAACGGCCGCCGTCGCGGCCGGTTGCGGGGACGTCGTGAAGTGGCGTTCGTCGCGGCGTCGGAGCTCCGCTCCGGCCTTCCAGATCGCGTACTCGAGCGAATCCGCGAGGGCCTTCGCCGATGCCGCGATGATGTTCGTGTCGGAGCCCATCGTCGACCATTCGCGGTCGCCATCGGCCGAATCGATGATCACGCGGGTTCGGGCGGCGGTTGCCGCGTCGCCGTCGAGAATCCGGACCTTGTAGTCGTACAGGTGGACCGAGTCGAGCTGGGGGTAGAACGCCCGGAGCGCCTTCCGGAGCGCAGCGTCCAGTGCGTTCACCGGCCCGTTGCCGTCGGCTGCGGTGTGCAGGACCTCGCCGTCGACCTGGACCTTGACCGTCGCCTCCGCGAGGAGCTCGCGGCCCTCGCGCTGCTCGACGAGGCACGTGTAGTCGAGGATCCGGAACGGCGCCTCGTAGTCGGCCTGGTGGCGGCGGATGAGGAGCTCGAAGCTCGCCTCGGCGCCCTCGAACGCGAGGCCCTCGTTCTCGAGCTCCTTGATGAGCTGGCTGAGGACTTTCGGGTCGACGACGCCGTCGAGCTGGTGGCCCAGCTGCTCCGCGCGGATTCGCGTGTTCGCCTTGCCACCGAGCTCGCTGACGACGAGCCGGCCCTGGTTGCCGATGAGCGCCGGGTCGACGTGCTGGTAGCTCCGCTCGACCTTCGCGACGGCCGCGCCGTGGACGCCTCCCTTGTGGGCGAACGCGGACCGGCCGACGTACGGCTGGTAGTCGTTGGGGCTGACGTTCGCGATCTCGGCGACGGACCGGCTGAGGTCGGTGAGGCCGTCGAGGCGGCCACCGCCCGCCGGCACGAGCTCGTGGGGCGTCTTGAGTGCGAGGTTCGCGAGGATCGAGACCATGTTCGCGTTGCCGGCCCGCTCGCCGTAGCCGTTGATCGTCGCCTGGACGTGGCGGATGCCGGCGGCGACCGCGGCCATCGAGTTGGCGACGGCCATCTCGGCGTCGTTGTGGGTGTGGATGCCCCACGTCACCGCTGGCGCGCGGGGGTCCGCCTCGAGCGAGCCGCGCACATCGTCGACGATCCGGAGCAGCTCGTCGGTGAGCGTCCCGCCGTTGGTGTCGCACAGGACGAGCGTCCGGCTGCCCGCCTCGCGTGCCGCCCGGAGCGTCGCGAGCGCGTAGTCGCGATCGGCCTTGTAGCCGTCGAAGAAGTGCTCCGCATCGTAGACGCTCTCGCGGCCGCGGTCGACGACGAACCGGACGCTGTCCGCGATCATGTCGAGGTTCTCCTGGGGCGTCGCGCCGAGAACCTCGGTGACGTGGAGCAGCCAGCTCTTGCCGAAGATCGTCACGACCGGCGTCTCGGCGGCGACGAGCTCGCGGAGGTTGGCGTCGTCCTCAGGCCTGTTCGCGCGGTGGCGGGTTGACCCGAAGGCGGCGAGCCTGGCTCGTTGCCACGTCATCCCGCGGGCGGCCTTGAAGAACTCCACGTCCTTGGGATTCGAGCCGGGCCAGCCGCCCTCGATGTAGGGCATGCCGAATTCGTCGAGCATCCGCGCGATTCGGAGCTTGTCCGCGAGGCTGAGCGTGATGTTCTCGCCCTGCGTCCCGTCGCGGAGCGTCGTGTCGTAGAGGACGACCGGCTGGTCGCTCACGACGAGACCCCTGCCGGTGCGGCGGCCAGGCGCTCGACGATGGCGCCCGTCATCTCCGTCGTCGACGCCGAATCCATCCCTGGCGAGGCCAGATCCGCGGTCAGCACGCCCGCGTCGAGCACCGCGGCGACGGCTCCCTCGATCGCGCCCGCGACGTCGTCTCGCCCGAGCGACCAGCGGGCAAGCATCGCGACCGACAGGATCGTGCCGGCGGGATTCGCGATGCCCCGACCGGCGATGTCGGGCGCGGAGCCGTGGATCGGCTCGTACAGGCCGAACGTGCCGTGCTCCGTCTCGCGCTCGCCGAGCGACGCGGACGGCAGCATTCCGAGGCTCCCCGCCAGCACCGACGCTTCGTCGCTGAGGATGTCGCCGAAGAGGTTCTCGGTGACGATGACGTCGAACCAGGCGGGGCTCTTGACGAGCAGCATCGCGCATGAGTCGACGAGCTGGTGGTTGACCTCGATGTCGGGGAAGTTGGCCTTCTCCTCGTCGACGACCTGGCGCCACAGTCGCGACGTTGCGATCACGTTCGCCTTGTCGACGCTCGTGAGGCGGCCGCGGCGGGCCCGCGCCAGCTCGAACGCCAGCCGGACCACCCGTCGGATCTCGGACTCGGTGTAGGGCAGCGTGTCGCGGGCGACGCGGCTCCCGGGCTCGCCCGTCGTCTCCTGCCGCTCCCCGAAATAGATGCCGCCGGTGAGCTCCCGGACGATCAGCAGATCGACGCCGGCGAGCAGCTCCGGCTTGAGCGGCGACGAGGCCACGAGCCTGGGATGGATCGACACCGGCCGGAGGTTCGCGTAGAGCTTCAGCTCGCCGCGGAGCGCGAACAGGCACTGCTCCGGGCGGACGCTCGCCGTGGGGTCATCCCATTTCGGCCCGCCGACCGCGCCAAGCAGGATCGCGTCGCCCTCTCCCGCCCGGGAGACGTCGTCGGGCCGAATCGCGACTCCGTACGAATCGATCGCGTTGCCGCCGGCCGCTACCTCCGACCACTCGACCCCAAAGCCGAACGCCTGGCCGGCCGCGTCCAGCACCGCCCGCCCAGCGGCGACGACCTCGGGCCCGACGCCGTCCCCCGGGATGGCCGCGATCCGATACGTGATCACGACGGGTCTTCCACCACCCGGGGCGCGACGAACGCGACCGCGACGCCGTTGATCTCGGCGCCATGGAGCTTGTTGACCGCGACGAGGTAGCCCTCGAGCGACGCCTCGATGATGTTCGTCGATAGCCCGTGGCCGGAGACCACGAGCGCGCCCGGTCCTTCGTCCGACGAGCGGCGGCAGCGGACGAGCACCTGGCCCTGGGCGTCCTCGCCCGCGGACACCGCCTTGATCTCGTACTCGGTCAACACGGGGTGCCAGCCGAACACCGGCTGCAGCGCGAGGTCGACCGCCGAGTAGAGGGCGTCGACCGGTCCATTCCCGACCGCTGCCGCCGCCCGATCCTCGCCATTGACGGTCAGCGACACGCTGCCCGTCGCGTTGCCGCCGTGCGACGACGTCACGTTCCACCCGAGAAGCTCCACCGAGGCGGGAACCTCCGCTGCCCGCTGCTCCACGAGCGCGAGCAGGTCCTGGTCGGTGACTTCCTTCTTCGAATCGGCCAGCGAGATCGCCTGGCGGTAGATCACGTCCAGCGCCTCGCCGTCGAGGTCATGTCCGAGCTCACGCAGTTTTCCCTGGAGCCCCTTTCGGCCCGACAGCTTGCCGATCGTCAGCTGGCTGCCGGCGAGCCCGACCGACTGCGGCGTCATGATCTCGTAGGTCAGCGGGTTCTTGATCACCCCGTCCTGATGGATCCCGGACTCGTGGGCGAACGCGTTGCCGCCGACGATCGCCTTGTTCGGCTGGATCGCGAAGCCGGTGAGGTAGCTCACGAGCCGCGAGGCCGCGGTGATCTGCTCGGTCTGGACGCTTGAGCTGAGTTCCGGGAACTGCGTCGGCCGCGTCCGGAGGGCCATCACGACCTCCTCGAGCGACGCGTTGCCGGCCCGCTCGCCGAGGCCGTTGATCGTGACCTCGACCTGGCGAGCGCCGGCCTGCACGGCCGCGAGCGTGTTCGCGGTCGCGAGCCCCAGGTCGTTATGGCAGTGGACGCTGACCGTCGCCTCCGCGCCGACGAGATCGACGACCCGGCCGACCAGCGCGCCGAACTCCGACGGGATCGCGTAGCCGACCGTGTCGGGGATGTTGACGGTCGTCGCGCCCGCGTCGACGACCGCCTCGTAGACCTTCATGAGGAAGTCGACGTCGGTCCGCGACGCGTCCTCCGCGGAAAACTCGATCTCCGCGTCCTTCCCGAGCGCCTCGCGGCCGTAGCGGACCCAGCGGACCGCCTCTGCGAGAGCCTCGTCGCGCGAGAGCCGGAGCTTGTGCTTGAGGTGGATGTCGCTCGTCGCAATGAAGACGTGGAGATGCGGCCGCTCCGCGACCTCGATCGCCTCGACGGCACGCTGCGGATCGCCGTCCCGGCACCGGGCGAGCGCCGCGACCGCGATGCCGCCCTTCGTCTCCTGGGCGATCCGCCGGACGGCCTCGAAGTCGCCCGGCGACGCGGCCGGGAATCCTGCCTCGATCACGTCGACCCGGAGGCGGGCGAGCTGGCGCGCAACCTCGAGCTTCTCCGCGGCCGTCAGACCGGCGCCCGGCGCCTGCTCGCCATCGCGGAGCGTCGTGTCGAAGATCCGTACGGAGCCGGGTGCCACCGCGCTGCTCATGACCGTGACCCCGCACCGGCCTTGCCTGCCGCGGCCTGTGCCTGACCGGCCACGACGACGACGGGGTTGAGGAACGCCATCTGGGCCCGGAGCTCCGCGCCGACCTTCTCGATCTGGTGATCGCGGTCGGCGGCCCGGAGCCGCTCGAACTCCTGGCGGCCGGAATCGTTCTCTTCGATCCAGCGGTTCGCGAACGAACCATCCTGGATGTCGCCGAGGACCGCCCGCATCGTCTCCCGGACGCGCTCGTCGATGATTCGGGGACCGGACACGTAGTCGCCGTACTCGGCAGTGTCGCTGACGCTGAAGCGCATGAAGTTGAGACCGCCGCGATAGAGCAGATCGACGATCAGCTTCAGCTCGTGCATCGTCTCGAAATAGGCCAGCTCGGGCTGGTAGCCGGCCTCGACGAGCGTCTCGAACGCCATCTTCACGAGCGCGGCGGTGCCGCCGCAGAGCACGGATTGTTCGCCAAACAGGTCGGTCTCGGTCTCTTCCGCGAACGTCGTCTCGAGGACGCCCGCGCGGGTGCTGCCGAGGGCGCGGGCATAGGCGAGGACGCGCGGGCGGGCGGTGCCGGACTCGTCGCGGTGGACCGCGAACAGCGACGGCACGCCGCCGCCGGCCTGGTAGACGCTCCGAAGGAGGTGGCCCGGGCCCTTCGGCGCGACCATGCCGACATCGACTCCTGCCGGCGGATCGATCCGCCCGAAATGGATGTTGAAGCCATGGGCGAACATCAGCAGCTGGCCGGGCCGAAGGTTCGGCCGGATGTCGCCGTCGTAGACCGCCTTCTGGGCGGTGTCCGGGACGAGGATCATGATCACGTCGGCCTCGCGGACGGCCTCGGGCACGTCGGCGACGCGCAGCCCGGCCTCCTCGGCGAGCGGCCGGCTCTTCGATCCGGGCGCCAGCCCGACGACGACGTCGACGCCCGACTCGTGGAGATTCAGCGCGTGGGCATGACCCTGCGACCCGTAGCCGATGATTGCGACCTTCTGACCCGCCAGAGCAGCAGGATCGGCATCGTTGTCGTAGTACATCTTCGCGGTCATCGTTCCCCTGCCTCTCCTGAACTGGCACCCTCAGCGGTGGGTTGACGCTCGCTCTCCGAGGCGCGAGGCGGAGCTCCGCGACGCCATCGCCCCGAGGACTTCATCGCTTTACGGCCTCCTCGATGGATGCAGAGCCGCGCGCCATCACGACCGCTCCGGTCCTGACCAGCTCCTTGATCCCGTAGCCGCGCACGAGCGCGACGAAGTTGTCGACGTCGGACTCGGGTCCGGTGACCTCTGCGACGATCGACTCGTCGGCAACGTCGAGGACGCGACCCTTCGAGAGCTCGACGAGCTTCAGCACCTCGCCGCGCGTCGCCTCGGTCGCCCGGATCTTCACGAGCGCCAGCTCCTGGCCGATCGTCGACTCCGAGGTGACGTCCTGGACCTTGAGGACGTCGATCAGCCGGTAGAGCTGCTTCGCCGCCTGCTCGACCGCGACGTCGTCGCCGTGGAGCGTGATCGTCATCCGGCTCACATCCGGCTGATCGGTCCGCGACACCGCGAGCGAGTCGATGTTGAAGTTGCGGGCCCGCATCAACGACGAGACGCGGTTCAGGACGCCCGGCTTGTCGAGGACGATCGCGATCAACGTGTGTCGGCGAAGCTCACCACCACCGGGAAGCGCCCGCGGCGGCGGGGCGGCGTGCGTAGCGTGCTGGGGAATGATGCCGGGGGCGGCACCGGATTGAGCGCTGGGAGAGGCGCCCGTCCCGGTGCCCCCCGGCACCCTGCCGTTCGAATTCGGATCGCCGCTCACTCGTCGGCCCCGTCCCACTTCTCGATCAGGTCGGACAGGCCCTTGCCGGCGGGCATCATCGGGAACACGTTCTGCTCTTCGGCAATCTCGAACCAGATCAGCGTCGGTCCATCGACCGCCTGGGCTGCCCGGATCGCGTCATCGACCTCGTCGGGCTTCGTCGCCTTGAACGCCGGGATCCCGAATGCCT
The DNA here is from genome assembly GCA_036274475.1 of Candidatus Limnocylindrales bacterium. Classification (GTDB taxonomy): domain Bacteria; phylum Chloroflexota; class Limnocylindria; order Limnocylindrales; family CSP1-4; genus CF-46. The sequence goes on along the minus strand of DASUFO010000075.1, from coordinate 42,920 downwards.
CCGCGAGCTTCAGGTAGTCCGGCCCGAGCAGATGGGCCGAGTGGTAGTTCCCGGCATAGATGATCTCCTGCCATTGCCGGATCATCCCCAGCTTCTTGTTGTCGAAGAGCGCGATCTTCACCGGGATTCGATCCTGGACGAGCGTCATCAGCTCCTGGAAGGTCATCTGGAAGCCGCCGTCGCCGGTGATCGCCCAGGTCTCACGGTCCGGTCGGCCAAGGGCCGCGCCCATCGCCGCCGGGACGCTGAAGCCCATCGTGCCGAGGCCGCCCGAGCTGACGTGGGAGTTCGGATCGCGGAAGCCGGTGTAGCGGGCAAGCCACATCTGGTTCTGGCCGACGTCCGCGACGTAGGTGGCCTTGTGATCGGTCAGCTCGCCGATCCGGCTCACCACGTAGTCCGCAGACAGGACGCCTTCCCGCCAGGCGCCGGAGCCGTGCCACGACCCGCCCTCGGACTCCTTGCGCCACGCCGCGAGCTCGTTGAAGTACTCCGCGCGAGTTTCGGGGTCGACCGCATCGACCATCGGGGTGAGCGCCCGGAGGACCCGGCCCGCGTCGCCGACGATCGGGACCTCGACGGCGACGTTCTTGCCGATCTCGGCCGGGTCGATGTCGACGTGGACGATCCGGGCGTACGGCGCGTACGTCCGGACGTTGCCGGTGACGCGGTCGTCGAACCGCATCCCGATCGCGAAGAGGAGATCTGCCGACTGGATGGCCCGGTTGACGTGCTTCCAGCCGTGCATCCCCATGTAGCCGTAGCTGAGCGGGTGCGTCTCGTCGATCACGCCGACCCCAAGGAGCGTGTGAGCGACGGGGATCTGGGTCTTCTCGGCGAACGCGACGAGGTCGTCCCAGGCCTCGGCGTGAAGAACGCCATGGCCGGCGAGGATCATCGGCCGCTTCGCGTTCTTGAGCTCCTGGGCCGCGAGCTTCAGCTGGCGGCCGTTCGCGTCGAGGTTCGGCCGGAAGCCCGGCAGGCCCGCGACGACCTCCTCGTCGGTCGGGTGCTCGGCGGTCGTCTCCTGCTGGAGGGCGTCCTTCGTGATGTCGATGTGGACGGGACCCGGCCGGCCGGTCCGGGCGATGTGGAAGGCCTCGGCGATGACCCGGGGCAGGTCGTCGGCGTCGCGGACCAGGTAGTTGTGCTTCGTCATCGGCAGCGTGATGCCGTTGATGTCGATCTCCTGGAAGGCGTCCTTGCCGATGAGGGCACTCGGGACGTTGCCGGTGATGGCGACGATCGGGACGGAGTCGAGGAGCGCGGTGCCGATACCAGTCACGAGGTTCGTCGCGCCGGGACCCGACGTGCCCATGCAGACACCGACGCGACCCGTGACGCGGGCGTAGCCGTCGGCAGCATGCGCGCCGCCCTGCTCGTGGCGGACGAGGATGTGGCGGAGCTCGGGGTAGTCGCCCAGGACGTCGTAGAGCGGAAGGATGACGCCGCCGGGATAGCTGAAGAAGACGTCGGCGCCCTGACGGAGAAGCGCCTCGCAGACGACGTCCGCACCGATCCGGGTCCTGTTGCGCGGCCGCGCCTCGTGGAGCATCTCCTTGCGGGCCGCCTCGACGGCGGCTGCGCCGGAGGTCCCATCCGCCGGGACATGGCTGCGACGCGCGGCCGGGCTCGGCGCGGTCGGACTCGGCGGTTTCGCCGAGGTTCCCTTGGTCATCGTCATGGCCGTCTCCCGCTCCCGTCCCTGTTCGTGGCAACAAAAAACCCTCGCCTCCCGGCGAGGGTCCCTTCGGTCTTCGGTGGTGGCGCCTAGCGTCCGTCCCTCCGAGTTCCTCCGTTCTCCCGCCGGGAGCCGGTAATAAGCCCGAGAAGGCCGTCCAGCCCGAGGAGCGAGCGAAGAATCCCGATGAGCGATACGTCGTCGAGGCCTGAGCCCAGCGGCATGGTGACGCGGCGACCGTCGCTCGTGACGACGACGGCTACATGGCGACGATCCCGGCCGTTGAACATGCCCAAACTGTCTCCCACAACGCCTCACGGCCGGTTTCCCGGTCGCGTGCCGCGCAGTCTACGGGCCGCCGCACGATCGCGCAACCTCACGGACCCCACCGCACGACACCGTGGCCGCACGCGCAAGCCGCAGGTGAGCGCCGCGTGCTTGACTCGGGGCATGCGAACCCGGCTGCAGGTCACCGCAGATCGGGCCGCCGACGCAGCGGTGCGGGCGATCGGAGGCGTTCCTGAAAGTCCTGCCGCCGGACTGGGATCGCCATCTCGAAGTTGCTGTCAGCCGTGCCGGTCCGCGGGGTCAGCGATCTCGTAATCGCGCATCGGCCAACAGCGCGGGTCGTCAGCATCGAAGCGCACTCCGACCTCGGCGACTCGAACAGCAGCTCCGATGGGCTGCGCAGAAGACCGACGCTCTTCCGTCATCCGCCTTATGGCCCGACCTCTCCGATCGCGGGCACATCGTCACGCAACGCATCTTGCTGCTGCGCTCGACTGCAAAGACCAGGGATCTCCGTCGTACGTTCGCTGCGTCACTCGCGGCCGCTTATCCCGCCGATCCGGCCAAACTGCTTGGGGCGCCGGTCGATCCGTCGCGGCCGTGGCCGGGAAACGGGGTGATCTGGCTGCGAGTCGACGGTCACGAAACGTCCGTGATTCGTGGGACGCCTCGAGGCCTTCGCTCCGACGCCTGACTTCTGAGTCAGGATTTTCTCGGCAACGTGTCACGCCTGTCTGTGTCCACCGAGGAAGCGTGACCGAGAGTCAGGTTTTCGTCGATGAGAGGGCGGTTGGCGCCCCTGGAACCGAGCGAAAGCTGACTCTGAGTCAGCCGGGGAGACGGGCGCGGGTCGAAGAAACGAAAACGACCGCTGGTCGGCGGTCGTTCTCGGTGCTTGAGGGCCATTGACGTGGCCCAATGAGCTCAGGTCCAGCGATGTCCCGCGGAGGGGTCCATGCGCGGATCGTGAGAGTCCTCGGTGGAGAACGGGGTGGCCATGAACGTCGTCATGGCTAGAACCACCGCGCCCCAGCGCCGAGGCTCAGGGCCATCGTCGCCAGCAACGCCAGCGCCGTGGTGAAGCGCCCCAGGTTCGCCTTCACTACACATTCCCTCGTATTCGGTTCTTCGCTCTGGAACCGGCAGCCGGGCGGTCTCGGGCGAAGATCCGAACCGAGATCCCTGGCTTTGCGTCCCCGCCTCACGACGGGTTTGCCCTGGGCAGTTCTTCGAGTGGGGGACGTTCGTCGTCCTTACACCGGAACGTAGGGGCCAGCCCGACCCGGGACCATCCGACGATGGTCCTACGCGGGCGTTCTCGGTTGGGGGAGGTTCCGCGATGCACCGCCCGGTGCCGCGCCCCTCGCGCGTCGCATCGCGACGACGATCGCCGTTGCGACGCCGACGCCGATCAGCACGTCGCCGATGCTGAACACGTTCGAGAACGGCAGCCACGCCGGCAGCGCGAAGATGTCGGTGAGCGGCGTGAGGACGGCGCCCTCGACGATGGCGCTGTTCGAGTAGGTCGCCGCTTCGACGTGACCGGCCGCAGCGGCCGCAGCGGCGGTCGTTGGCATGTAGCCCCCGTTCGCGACGATCGCGAGAAGGTTCGACGCCGCGCCGAATGCGACGAGGGGCATGCCGGCGATCCGGATGTTCCGGACGACGACGACCAGGACCAGGGCCGTCGAGCCGATGTAGATCACCGGCCCGATGTCGCCCACCCGGTCGCTGATCGGCCCCGAGAACAGCAAGACCTGGATCGCGAGCCCGAGAAGCGCCAACGGCGCCCAGCGAAAGTCGAGGGTTGCCAGGCCCGACAGCCGTCCGCCCACGAGGAACCCGACGACGACCCCGATGACGATCGCGTACAGCAGGAACATCAGGTACCCGCCTCGAGCGCGCCGACGTGACGACCTCGACCGTCACCGGCAGCGCCGGCACCATCGGCCGCGGCCGCGTCAAGGAGGCGTCCGGCAGCGTCGGCGTCGGACGTCGCGCTGCGCGGTGGGAATCCGAGGTTCGTGGCGAGCTCGCGGGCACTCATCGGGCGAGAGAAATGGTACCCCTGCCCGAGCTCGCATCCGAGCTCCCGGAGGCGCTCGACCTGGGCACCCGCCTCGATGCCTTCGGCGACGATCTCGAGGCCAAGCGTCTGGCCGAGCGCGACGATCGCGTGGGCGAACGCCCACTCCTCGACATCTCGGTCCGCCGGAACGACGAACTCCCGGGCGATCTTCAGGATGTCGACGGGGAACTGCCGCAGGTACCCGAGTGACGAGTAGCCGGTCCCGAAGTCGTCGACCGCGATTCGGACGCCGCGGTCGCGCAGCGCGTGGAGCTTCGCGATGGTGGCCTGCGTGTCCTGGAACATCGACGTCTCGGTCAGCTCCAGGACGAGCCGGTGGGGCGCCAGGCCGATGACCTCGAGGGCGCTTTCGATCTCGTCGATGAACTCGACCTGTTGCACCTGGAGCGGCGAGAGATTGACGCTGACGAAGAAGTCCGGATCGAGATCGCCCTCGGCGTCCCAGACCGCGACCTGGCGAGCGGCCTCGGCGAGGACCCATCGGCCAAGCGCGAGGATCACGCCGCTCTCCTCGGCGACGCCGATGAAGGCGTCGGGCCCGATCAACCCTCGGGTCGGGTGGCGCCAGCGGACGAGCGCCTCGACTGCCGTGGTCCGGCCCGTGGCGAGCTCGACGATCGGCTGGTAGTGCACGACCAGCTCGCCCTGGCCAATGCTCCTCGCCAGCTCCGCCGACAGCGCGTGCCGGGCGACGATCGCGGCGTGCATCGTCGGATCGAAGACGGCGACACGGCGCTTGCCACCGGCCTTTGCCGTGTACATCGCGACGTCGGCGTTGCGGAGCAGCTCGTCGGTGTGCTGGTTGGAGTCACGCCCGACCGCGATCCCGATCGAGCCCCCGACCACGAGGTCCTGGCCGGCGATCGCGAACGACACCTGGAGCGCCTCGATGATCCGGTGAGCGACCGCGTTGGCCCGGTTGAGGCCGTCCTCGTCGACCAGGAGCAGCGCGAATTCGTCGCCGCCGAGCCGCGCGGCAAGGTCCTCGCTCCGGATGCAGCTCTTGATCCGCTCGGCGACGGCCGTGAGCAGGCGGTCGCCGGCGGCATGGCCCAACGTGTCGTTGACGACCTTGAAGTCGTCGAGGTCGAGGAAGAGCACGGCGACCACGTCGCCGCCGGACAGCTCCGCGAGCTGGCGCTCGACCTGCTCGGCGAACATCGCCCGATTCGCAAGACCCGTCAGCGGATCGTGGTACGCCTGGTACCGGAGCTGCTCCTTGAGGCGCGAGAGCTCCGCGAGCGACTGCTCCAGCTGACCGTTCTCCAGCGCGACGGCCGCCTGGTTCGCGAGCGTCTCGAGGAGCCGCAGGTCGTCATCGTCGAAGGCTGTGCCCTCGGTCAGACGGTTCGCGACGGTCATCGAGCCGATCATCCCGGACTCGCCCATCAGCGGCGTCACCATTGCCTGGCGGATGGATCGGCCGTCGACGTCGCCTTCGGATGGTCCACGGAAGAACGCCCGTCGCTGACTCTCGAGCTGGCGCGTGACCGGGTCGTCCTCGTCCCAGCTGGCCGGAACCATCACCTCGGGCTCCGCGCCCTGGAACGAGGTGGTCCGGAGCGCGCCGGGCCCGCCACGGGTCTGGAGCAGGATCTCGGCGACCTCGGCGCGGAACATGTTGCGGGCGTGATCGAGGAGCGCGACCAGGGCCGAGTCCAGCTCGGGTGAGTGCTGGAGGATCCGGCTCGACTGGTAGAGCAGCTCCAGGCGTTCGTGCTTCTCGCGCTCCGAGACGTAGGCACCGTATGCGAGGTACACCGTCACGAGCGGGATGACGAGAAGCCAGACCGCGGTCGCGTCATTCCACATGACGGTCACTGCCAGCAGCGCGAGGCTGGTGTTGGCCATCGCGACCATCGCCCCGAACCGGACCATTTCCGGCAGCTTCTGGAACTGCGGGGCGCCCCCGGACAGCGTGATGGCCGTCGCGATCGCGAAGACGCAAACGACGCTCGCGGAGAGCGTCGCCGCGAACGCGGCGAGCCAGTCGCGCAGCCCGGGAACGCCCGCGCCGGGAACGGCGAGAGCATGGAAGATCGCGAGGTCGACGACGGCGATCACCGCGAAGTTCGCGAGGTTGAACCCCAGCTTCACCGCCGACACCCGCGACGTGAGCAGCATCGCGATCGCCGATCCGGTGAGGACCGAGACGATGTACTCGTTCGGCGTGAAGAAGAACAGGCCGGCGACGGCCGGGATCTCGCTCAGCGAGAACGAGTGCGACTCACGCCGGAAATGGACGACGATGACCTTCGCCTCGGCGGCCATGAAGCCGAGGGCCAGCAGCGGCCACGGCAGGTGGAACGGTGCGACTAGCGGTTCGAGGCCCCGGACGATCGTCCAGTAGCCGATGACCGCGGCGAGGCCGAGCAGGCCGGTGAACAGCCAGACACGCCGCGCCTCCGACCGGGCGTAGGCATGTCGAAGCCGGCCAGGGATCCCGCCGGCTACGTCGAGGATGCCGCCGGCTCCCCGAGCGCCGGGCTGACGCATGCCTGATCTGGGTTGGGCCATCGTCTCGGGCGCCTCTCCGGACGAACGTGAGAGCCCTGTTGTACGCCACCCCAGACCGCACCGATCCGCACCGAAAGTACCAAGGGGCCGGGACGAAAGGCCTACCGCCGGTGGCTGGAGTCGTTGCCTCGGCGACGATGGAGGCGTCCGGTCGAACCGCGATCCTCTGCTACGCTCAAGGCCGAGCCGAAGGGGAGTTCCGCACCGTCATGACGCAGCCACGAACGATCGTCGAGAAGATCTGGGACGACCACGTCATCACCCAGGACGAAGGCGCGCCGGCGATCCTCGCCGTCGACCTTCACCTCGTCCACGAGGTGACCTCGCCCCAGGCGTTCTCCGGTCTTCGCGCCCGCGGGCTCCGCGTCCGTCATCCGGAGCGAACCGTCGCCACGGCCGACCACTCCACCCCCACCCACCCGCGTTCCCTGCCGATCGCAGATCCGATGGCCGCGGCCCAGGTCGACCAGCTCACGAGGAACTGCGAGGAGTTCGGAATCCCGCTCCACGGCCTCGGCTCGCCGAGCCAGGGAATCGTCCACGTCATCGGCCCTCAGCTGGGGCTCACCCAGCCGGGCATGACGATCGTCTGCGGCGACTCGCACACAGCGACGCACGGCGCGTTCGGCGCGCTCGCGTTCGGGATCGGGACGAGCGAGGTCGAGATGGTCCTCGCGACCCAGACGCTGCTCCAGCGCCAGCCGAAGACCTACGAGGTCCGCGTCGACGGCCGCCTCGCGCCCGGCGTCAGCGCCAAGGACATCATCCTCGCGCTGATCGCCCGGATCGGCATCGGCGGCGGGACCGGCCACGTGTTCGAGTACAGGGGCGAGGCGATCCGGGCGCTGACGATGGAGCAGCGGATGACGATCTGCAACATGTCGATCGAGGGCGGTGCGCGGGCCGGTCTGATCGCCCCGGACGACACCACGTTCGAATACGTGGAGGGCCGGCCGGGCGCACCGAAGGGTGCCGATTGGGACGCCGCCGTCGCCAGCTGGCGGACGCTCCCGACCGACGACGGCGCCCGCTACGACCGGTCGGTCGTGATCGATGCGAGCGCGCTCGAGCCGATGGTCACGTACGGCACGAACCCGGGCATGGGCATCCCGATCACATCGCTCGTGCCTTCGCCCGACGCTCAACCGGATCCGTCGTCGAAGCGCGCGCTCGAGCGGGCGCTGGAGTACATGGACCTGCAGCCGGGCCAGGCGATCCTGGGCCAGAAGGTCGACGTCGTCTTCGTCGGCTCGTGCACGAACGGCCGGATCAGCGATCTTCGGCTCGCGGCCTCAGTCCTGAAGGACCGCCACGTCGCGGATGGCGTTCGGGTCATGATCGTGCCCGGTTCGGACGAGGTGAAGCGCGAGGCGGAGCGCGAAGGCCTCCACGAGGTGTTCCGGGCCGCCGGCGCCGAGTGGCGTGAGGCCGGCTGCTCGATGTGCATCGCGATGAACGGCGACCAGCTCCAGCCGGGCCAGTACGCGATCTCGACGTCGAACCGCAACTTCGAAGGCCGCCAGGGCAAGGGCGGGCGGACGTTCCTCGCGTCGCCGCTGACCGCCGCCGCGTCCGCGATCGCCGGCGTCGTCGCCGACCCCCGGCGCCTCGCCGGGATCGAGACCATCGCGCCCGTCGGCGGGCGCTAGGCGAGGGCACGTCGATGGCTCAACCGTTCGAGACATTCACGAGCAAGGTGATTCCGCTCCCGGCGGAGAACGTCGACACCGACCAGATCGTCCCGGCCCGCTACCTCAAGGTCACCGACAAGAACGGCCTCGCGGATGCCCTCTTCCGCGACTGGCGCTTCGAGGAGGACGGCTCGCTGAAGGAGCCGCGCTTCGTCATCGATCGGCCGGAGATGGCCGGCCGGCGAATCCTGCTCGCGGGCGCGAACTTCGGGCCAGGCTCGTCGCGCGAGCACGCTCCGTGGGCGCTGACCTCGTGGGGCATCCGGGCGATCCTCTCGACGTCGTTCGCCGACATCTTCCGGAACAACTCGCTGAAGAACGGTCTGCTCCCGATCGTCGTGGAGGAGGACGAGCATCGCCACCTGTTCGAGCTCGTCGCAGCGAACCCGGACACGGAGCTGACGGTTGATCTGGCATCGCAGGTCGTCCACCTGCCGGGCGACGAGGACCTGCCGTTCGATGTCGACCCGTTCGCCCGGATGATGCTCCTCGCCGGGACCGACGAGCTGGGCTACCTGCTCGGCAAGCTCCCCCAGATCGACGCGTGGGAAGCGGCCCGGCCTCCGCGCGTCGACACGGTCGCCGCGCGCTGAGGCCCTCGTCGGAAGGGGTTGTCGGAACCCGTCACCGACGCGCGTCGTCTGCCCGCCCATGAACGAGACCGCCGCCGCACCCGCCGCCCGACTCGGCTTTGCCCTCTCCCTCGTCGTGGCCCTCACGCTGACGCTCGCCGCGTGCTCCAGTGCCGGCGCCAGTGCCCCACCCCCATCAGCCTCGGCCGCGCCGTCACAACCAGCGTCGGAGCAGCCGCTACCCAGCGATCCGGATGGGAGCGTCGTCAGCCCCAGCGACCCGGCGCCGGGTGGCGGTGGCGGCATCGGCGACGGAACGCTCGTCGTCCCGCGGCCGGGCACGATCAACCCCCACCCGGTTTCTGTCGAGAAGATCGAGCCCGCGATCGATGGCCGCCACGTCACGGTCAAGCTGACGTGGACGAGCGGCGTCGAGCCCTGCTACCAGCTCGATTCGGTGATCGTCTCGCCGGACGGTAACGACGTCGCCCTGACGGTCCTCGAGGGCTCTGGCCAAGCGGACGTCATGTGCGTCGAGATCGCCAAGCAGAAGTCGACGATCGTCGATCTCGGGGAGCTGCAGCCCGGCGACTACACGATCAGCGCGACGAACAGCGACATCCCGCCGGTCACGATCACGGTCAGCTGATCGATGGGGGTCGGCTCGGCCGGCCCGCCCCTGGCGCCTCGTCCATACTCGACCCGTGAACTGGTTCGACGCCGTCGTCGTCGCGCTCGTCGTCGTCGCCGTCGTCATCGGGTTCCGCTCCGGGGCGCTCCCGCAGCTCTGCGGCCTGGCCGGCGCCGTGCTCGGCGGCGTCCTGTCGATCCTCGCGGTGCCATACCTCGAGCAACCGCTCGAATCGGTCGACGCCCAGCTGCGGGCGTTCCTCGTGCTAGGCCTTGTGTTGTTCGCCGTCGGGATCGGCGAGGCCATCGGATCGGCGATCGGGCGGACCGCCGCGTCGCGGCTCGGGGAAGGCCTGTTCGGCGCGGTCGATCGCGTTCTCGGCGCCGTCGTCGGCGGCGCCCAGGCGGTGCTCGTCTTCTGGTTGGCGAGCGGCCTCCTCGCGGCCGGACCGAGTCCCACCCTCGCGACGCAGGCCCAGACGTCGACCTTCGTCCGGGCGATGAACGCGTACCTTCCTGCGCCGACCGAGATCGCGACCGCGCTCTCGCGGCTGCTCGGCGAGACCGGCCTGCCGGATCTGTTCGTGGGCCTCGAGCCACTGCCGGCCCCGCCGGTCTCGCTGCCCGACGACCCGCTCGTCCGGGACCTCGCCGCGCTCGCGGTGCCGAGCACGGTCAAGGTGTCGGCGGCGACGTGCCAGACCATCTCCTCCGGCACGGGCTTCGTCGTCGAACCGGGCTACGTCGTCACGAACGCCCACGTCGTCGCGGGCGCGGACACCGTCCGTGTCGGGCTCGACGGCGACGCCTACGACGCGGCACCCGTCCACTTCGATCCCGATCTCGACATCGCGCTGCTCTACGCGCCGGGCCTGCCGGCGCCGGCTCTCTCGCTGGCCCAGACGGACCCGACCCGCGGCGCGATCGGCGCAACGCTCGGGTTTCCCGGTGGCGGCGCGCTGGCCGCCGTGCCCGCGGCCGTGGCGAGCAGCTACCCAGCCCGCGGCCTCGACATCTACGGCGATCAACGAGTGACCCGCGCGATCCTGGAGCTTCGAGCCCAGATCGACCAGGGCGACAGCGGCGGTCCGCTGATCCTCTCGGACGGGACCGTGGGTGGCGTCGTGTTCGCCGAGGCGCGAACGGATCCTGGTGTCGGCTATGCGCTGACGCCGTCATCGGTTCGGGATGCGATCGCGCCGGCGCTGGGGCGGACCGGTCTCGTCCCCGTGGGGCACTGCATCCACTGAGCGAAGGGGCGCCGCGCGACGGGCTGGTCGCCGCTAGAGTCCGACGATGACCACAACGCACCCGACCGACGCGGCCGCCGACCTGGTCGCCCTCGGCGACGAAGCCTGGACCGCGACGATGGCGGCGTGGCCGCTGTACGCGACCGCGCTCGGCGATCGCCGCTACCTCGAGACGCTGCCGCCCAACGAAGCGGGCGCCAGCGACCGCCTCGCCGAGGGCCACCGCCGTCTCCTGGAGCGAGTCGAAGCGATCTCGCCGGACGACCTGTCGGAGCCCGACCGCGTGACCCGGTCCGCGCTGGTCGACGAGCTCGCGCAGCGTCTCGGCCTCATCGAAAGCGGCCTCAATCGCTGGATGGTCGACCCGCTCGACGGCGCGCAGGTCCAGTTCCTGAACGTCGCGTCCTACCAGCCATTGACCACGGAGGCAGAGGGCGCGTCGGCCGTCGAACGGTGGCGGGCGATGGGGCCGTGGATCGATCGCCAGACGGTCGGGATGCGAGCGGCCATTGCCGACGGGCTCGTTGCACCACGAGCGCTCGTCGAAAGCGTCCTCGACGAGCTCGATGACCTGCTCGACCGCCCCGATGAGACCTGGCCCTTGTTCTCCCCCGCCAGTGCGGACCGGGCCGGTTGGAGCGCCGCCGCTCTCAGCCGGTTCCGCGATGGGGTCGCCACTGCAATTCGTGACGGCATCCGGCCCGCGTTCGCGCGGCAGCGGAACTTCCTCGCCGACGAACTCCGGCCGATCGCCCGGCCCGACGAGCGCCCGGGCCTGTGCCATGTTCCGGGCGGTGACTCCGCGTACCTCCGCCTCGTCCGCGCCCACACCACGCTCGAGCTGTCGCCCGAGGCGATTCACGCGATTGGCCTCGAAGAGACCGCCCGGATCGATGCGGCCTTCGCGGACCTCGGTGCGTCGGTCCTTCGAACGACGTCGCCGGCCGAAACGATCGACCGGCTTCGGAGCGATCCAGCCCTCCGCTTCTCGACGTCGGACCAGGTCCGCGAGACCGCCGAACGAGCGCTCCGTCGGGCGACCGAGGCGATCCCGAACTGGTTCGGGCGGCTGCCGCAGGCTGGCTGTGACGTCGTCGTCATGGGTGAGCACGAATCAAAGCACTCGACGATCGCGTACTACCGCGAGCCAGCGGCCGATCGATCGCGACCCGGCCAGTACTACATCAACACCACGCTGCCCGAGACCCGGCCGCGCTACGAGGCGGAAACGCTCGCCTTCCACGAGTCCGTCCCGGGCCATCACCTCCAGGTCGCGATCGCCCAGGAACTCACCCACCTGCCGGACTTCCGCCGGTTCGGCATCGTCACCGCGTTCGTCGAGGGTTGGGGCCTGTATACGGAGCGGCTGTCGGCGGAGATGGGCCTCTACTCCGGGCCGATGGACGAGTTCGGCATCCTCTCCTACGACGCATGGCGGGTCTGCCGACTCGTCGTCGACACGGGGATGCACGCGCTGGGCTGGACGCGGCGAGAGGCGATCGACTTCATGCTCGAGCACACCGCCCTGGCCGAGAACAACATCGTCAACGAGGTCGACCGCTACATCGCGATCCCCGGCCAGGCACTCGCGTACAAGCTGGGCCAGCTCGAGCTTCTGCGGCTCCGCGGTGAGGCGGAGGCGGCGCTCGGCGGCCGGTTCGACATCCGTCGCTTCCATGACGCCGTCCTCGGGGAGGGCGCGGTCGGACTGGAGACGTTGCGCGGCCTGATCGGCCGGTGGATCGAAACCTCTCGGGACGGCTCCGCGGCCGGCTGATGCGGTGAGCGGCGAGCCGACCGCTGTGACGCGCCCGTCTGGCTCCGTTCGAGCCGTGCTCCGCAACGGCGGCATTCTCCGGATCGAGCTGGCCTGGGCGACGCTGTGCGCGGGCGATCTCGCCTTTCTCGTAGCCCTCCTGCTGGTCTCCTTCGAGTCCGGCGGCGCCGTGGCGGCCGGCCTGCTTGCCGTCGCCCGATCGCTGCCGGCGGTGTTCGTCGCACCGGTCGCGGGGCTGTTCGCGTCGCGTTCGCACCCGGCGCGACTCCTGCGCGTCGTCCATGCGGGCCGGACGCTGACGGCCGTTGCGCTCACGATCTGGATCGCGATCGGCGGGCCGTTCGCGGGGCTGCTGGTCCTCGTGGTCATCGCCGGTCTCGTCGGGTCGCTCGCCCGGCCGCTGACGCTCGCGGCGCTGCCGTCGTTCGCCCGGGATCCCGGCGAGCTGGTTGCCGGGAACGTGGTGATGAGCACCGGCGAGGGCATCGGCTCGTTCCTCGGCCCGCTCGTCGCCGGCGTGGCGGTCGCGGTCAGCGGCCCGACGGCGGCTGCCGCGATCGCGACGGCGACACTCGCCGTTGGCGCGATCGCGGTGCTCACGCTGCGGGTGGGCGGTGACGTCGCCGCCGAAGTCGCCGCGCAGGAGCGATCGGCGGGGTCCGCCAGACCGGCGAGCTTCGCCGCGACGTTCCGCGCCGCCGTGGTCGCTGGGCCCGCGGCGCTCCGGCGCGCGCCGGGCGCCGCGGCCGTGACCGCGGGATTCAACGCTCAGTTCATGGTCCGATCGATCATGACGACGCTCGCCGTCGTCGCGTCGTTCGAGCTGCTCAGCCTGGGCGAGGCGGGCGTCGGCCTGCTTGGGGCAGCCTTCGGGCTCGGCAGCCTCCTCGGGGCGCTCGGCGGAACGGGCCTCGCGGGACGGAGCAAGCTCGGGCCATGGTTCGCCGTGGCGCTCTCGCTGTGGGGCCTGCCCTATGCCGTCATGGGCGGATTCCCGGTCGTCATCGTTGCCGTCACCGCGTTCCTGGTCTCGGGCGCAGCGAACGGGATCCTGGACGTCGCGGGCTTCACGCTCCTCCAGCGGAGCGTGCCGACGGCGGCGCGCGTTCCCGTGCTCGGGTTCCTCGAGGCGACGCTCGGCCTGTCGGGTGCCATCGGGGGAGTCCTGGCGCCGATCCTGGTTGGGACGTTCGGCAACCGAGAAGCGCTGGCGATCACGGGCGCGCTGCTGCCTGTCCTCGCCCTCGTGACCTGGCCGCTGATCAAACGCGTCGACGACGAGGCGATGATCCCGGACGACGAGCTCCGGCTGATGCGCGGGATCCCGCTCTTCGCGCCGCTCCCGATGACCGCACTGGAACGGATCGCCGGGGCGCTCACGCCGACGGCCCACGCGGCCGGTGAGACGATCTTCCGCGAGGGCGACCAGGGCGATCGCTACTACATCATCGCTACCGGCGAGGTCGAGGTGATGCATGGCGATCGGGAGATCAATCGCCTCGGGGCTGGCGAAGGGATCGGCGAGATCGCCCTGCTCAACTCCGTTCCGCGTACGGCGACGGTGACCGCCCTGACGGCGACCGACGGCTACGAGCTGTGCGCGCCGGACTTCCTCGCGGCGATCGCCGGGCCTACGAGCATGGCCGCGGCGACGCTCGTCGCGAACGAGCGGTTGGAGCGCTCCGCGGCGAGCGCGCAGTAGGCCGCGGCCGCCTCAGTACGCGACGACCTCAGTACGCGAACGACGGGTCGTGGGCCCGGATCCGGTCGACCAGGCAGCGCAGGACGCAGGCCTCGATCGACGGGTGGCCTTCCATCAGCGAACGGAACTCGCGCCGGCCGAGCACCAGCAGCTTGGCGGGTGTGGTCGTCGTCGCGGTCGCCGTCCGCGGACTGTCGTCGATGAGCGCGATCTCGCCGAGGAAGTCGCCGGCGCCGATCGTCCGGATTTCGTGGCCGTCGTGCTCGATGCGGACATCGCCGTCGACGACGATGAAGAACTCCGAGCCCGGACTGCCCTGGCGCGTCAGCACCTGCCCGGCTGGCACGTCGATTTCCTCGGTCATCTGTTCGACCTGCTCGAGGTCGTGGCGAGACAGGCCCTCGAACAGCGGCACGCGCTTGAGGAGCTCGAGCTTCTGATCGGTCTGGGCCATCACATCCCTCATCGCGGTGGCTTCTCGGTGAACAGACGCGCAGCATACCCGTCTCCCGGCGGCGGCATACCCGGCCGCGCCGCGCCTACACTTGGCGTCCGCCACGCTCCGCCCACGTTCCTACGGTCCGCCCGAACACCGACGAGGACGCCGCCCGATGTCCGACAGCCCGGCCCCGACCTCCGATCCCGCGAAGCGCCATTCGGCCGCCCTGACCGACGGCCCCGATCGCGCCGGCGCCCGGGCGATGCTCAAGGCGATCGGCTTCACCGACGACGATCTCGCCAAGCCGCTCGTCGGGGTCGCGACGACGTGGATCGAGACGATGCCCTGCAACTACAACCAGCGCCGGCTGGCGGAGTTCGTGAAGGAGGGCATCCGCGCCTCCGGCGGGACGCCGATGGAGTTCAACACGGTGTCGGTCAGTGACGGCGTCACGATGGGCACGGAGGGCATGAAGGCCTCCCTGATCTCGCGCGAGGTCGTCGCCGACTCGATCGAGCTCGTCGTCCGGGGCCACCTCCTCGACGGCCTGGTCTGCCTCACCGGGTGCGACAAGACGATGCCCGGCGCGGCGATGGCGATCGGCCGGCTCGACGTTCCGGCCCTCGCCCTCTACAACGGCACGATCTACCCCGGCGTCTACAAGGGCCGGAACGTCGACATCGTGAGCGTCTACGAGGCGATCGGGGCGTATCGAGCGGGCAAGATCACGCTCGAGGAGCTGACCGAGCTCGAGAACGTGGCCTGCCCCGGTGCCGGCGCGTGCGGCGGCCAGTACACCGCGAACACGATGAGCATGGTCCTCGAGTTCCTCGGCCTGTCGCCGGGTGGTCTGAACGGGATCCCGGCCGAGGATCCGAAGAAGGACGAGGCAGCACGCCGCTGCGGCGAGCTCGTGATGCAGCTCGTTCGCGACGACACCCGCCCATCCTCGATCATCACGAAGTCCTCGCTCGAGAATGCGATCGCGTCCGTGGCCGCGACCGGCGGCTCGACGAACGGTGTGCTCCACATCCTCGCGATCGCCCACGAGTTCGGGCTCGAGCTGGATATCGACGACTTCGGGGCGATCGCCGACCGAACGCCGATCGTCGCTGACATGAAGCCGGGCGGCCGCTACGCCGCGTCGGAGCTGTACGACGCCGGCGGTGTCGAGCTGGTCATGCGCGAGCTGCTGAAGCGGGACCTCCTGGACGGCGCGGCCCGGACGGTGGACGGCCGGACGATCGCCCAGATCGCCGACGACGCCGTCGAGACCGAGGGCCAGACGGTCGTCGTCCCAATCGAAACGCCGATCAAGCCCACCGGCGGCCTCACGATCCTGCGGGGCTCGCTCGCCCCGGACGGCTGCGTCGTGAAGCTGGCGGGCCACGAGCGACGGCTGCACCGGGGTCCGGCCCGGGTGTTCGATTCGGAAGGCGACTGCTACGACGCCGTCCGGGCGCAGAAGATCAATCCGGGCGACGTGGTGGTCATCCGCTACGAGGGGCCGGTCGGCGGACCCGGCATGCAGGAGATGCTGAGCGTCACTGCGGCGCTCGTCGGCGAGGGCCTGGGCGATTCGGTCGCGCTGATCACCGACGGCCGCTTCTCCGGCGGGACCCACGGGCTCATGATCGGCCACGTTGCCCCGGAAGCCGCGCTCGGCGGGCCGATCGGCCTGGTCGAGGAAGGCGACGGGATCGTCATCGACGTCGACCGCAAGGCGTTGGACCTGGATGTTGCCGAGGGCATCCTCGCCGCCAGAGCGTCGGCCTGGGCGCCGCCCCCACCGCGCTATACGGGTGGCGTGATGGCGAAGTACGCGGCGCTCGTCGGCACGGCATCCGAAGGCGCGGTCACGACCGGGCGGCGGATGACGGCAGGGCTCGCCGGACGTTGACCCGAGCCGCCGTCCGAATCGGGTTCAAGACGTCGCCCCAGAACGTCGACTGGGCGACCGTTGACGCGACGTGGCGGCACGCCGGCGAGCTCGCCGAGGACGCGAAGACGAGGTTCGACAGCGGCTGGCTGAACGACCACCTCATCGACATGAGCGACGACGACCCGGGCTCGTCGCTCGAGTCGCTGACGCTGCTCGCGACGCTCGTCCATCACGTCCCGGGGATGGCCGTGGGCCATGCGGTCCTCTCGAATACGTTCCGCCACCCAGTCCTCGTCGCGAAGGCGGCGACGGTGCTCGATCACGCGACGGGCGGCGGCTTCATCCTTGGCCTCGGCGCAGGCTGGTTCGAGGGTGAGCACGGGCCGTTCGGGATCGATCTGCCCCCGATCGGGCCGCGGATCGACCGTCTCGTCTCGGCGGTCGACACGATCCGGGCGCTGTTCTCGGACGAGGCGGCGGGGCCGCCGGGCGTGACCCGCGATGATCCCTTCTATCCGCTGCACGGCGCGATCAACGCCCCACCGCCCCTGACACCCGGCGGCCCGCCGATCTACCTCGGTGGCCAGAAGCGGCGCGGCATCGCGCTCGCGGCCCGGGCCGCCCGCGGCTGGATCCTTCCCGGCACCCACGCGGGAAACATCCCGTACTTCGCGGAAAAACGCGATGCGCTCGTCGCGGCGCTCGAATCCGCGGGTCGCGACCCCGCCGACTTCGACGTCGTCGGCCAGGTCATGACCGGGCCCGATGCGTCGACCCGCCGCGAAGCCCTCACGGCCGCCCGCGGACTCGTCGCCGCCGGCGCGAGCCACATCGTGTTCGGGATGCCGCCCAGCCTCGGCCCCGCGGGATTGGACGCACTCGTCGCCGAATGCCTCCTTCCGCTCCGCGAAGCGATCGCGTGACGATCGCGATCCGGCGCGCCGCGCCGGAGGACTACGCCACGCTCGCCCGGATCATCAACGCCGTGACGCCCGAGGCTCCGAACTCCGTCGAGAACATGGAGTGGTCCGACGCGACGTATCCAGGCGGCGCCCGCTTCCTCGCCGAACTCGACGGAACGCCCGTCGGGGCGGCGACGACCGGCCGGATCTTCATGTTCCAGCCGGACTTCGACGCGTACTGGGGCGATATCCACGTCCTCGAGGGCGCTCGTCGACGGGGCGTCGGATCGGCGCTCTTCGGCGCGATCTCCGACGACGCCCGCGGCGCCGGGAAGACGCATCTTCACGTGCCGGCGTCGACCGCCCGGCCGGATTCGATCGCGTTCCTGGAGCCCCGCGGCTTCGTCGAGTACGACCGCTGGAAGGTCCTCGCGCTCGACCTGACCGGTCTCGAGCCGCCCGCGGTCGAGCTGCCGCCCGGGATCGTCGTGACGACGCTCGCAGACCGGCCGGACCTCATCGACGGCGTGCATGCCGTCGCGGTCGAGTCGTTCGGCGACATCCCGACCGGTGGCGAGCCGATCAGCGCAGGCACGCTCGACGAGTTCCGGAAACGCGACGTGGACCGCGCCGAGATCCCGCACGAGGCCTTCATGATCGCCGTCGAGGCGGCGACAGGCGACGTCGTCGGCTACGCCAGCGTCATGTTCCTGCCCGGCTCGACGACGCGTGGCTTCCACGACATGACGGCAGTCCGCAGGGCATGGCGCGGCCGGCGTGTCGGTCGGGCCCTGAAGCAGGCCACGATCGCCTGGTCGATCCGGAACGGGCTCGTCGAGCTCGAGACGGGCAACGAGGACCGCAACGCGAGAATGCGGGCGCTCAACGATTCGCTCGGCTACACGGCGCAGCCGGACGACATCACGTTTCGCGGTCCGGTCGCGTCGGCGAAAATCGGTCCATGACCGACGCTTCCTCGGCCCCGGACCCGGCCGCGCCGCCGCCGTCCCCCAGACCCGATCCCGCGGAATACGACTCGGAGCGGGCCCGGGCCGCCCGCGCCCGCGGCCTTGCCGCGCCGTACATCCCCGGCGGTCGCGACCCCGACCCAGCGCCCGGACTCCACGAGGACCGCTACTACACGAAGCTGCTGCTGTTCATGGTCGGGGCGATCATCGCCGCGGGCTTCGTGCTCGGGATCATCGCCAACCTCGTCACGGGCACCGGACGATGAGCGTTCAGCTGCCCTCGGCCGGGCTTTCGGCGGTTGCCCGCGAGCGGGCCGGCGACGAGCTCATCGAGGCGGTCCGCGATCTGATTCGCATCCCGTCGATCAATCCGCCGCCCGATCACAGCCCGGACGGCGAGCTGCGTGCGGCGACGCGAATCGCCCAGTCGCTCGGCGACGCCGGGGTCCCCTCGGAAGTCCACGAATCGGTTCCCGGCCGAGGCTCGGTGACGGCCCGCGTCCGCGGCGACGGCACCGGCGGCGAGCCGCTGCTGCTCCTCTCGCACCTCGACGTCGTCCCGGCCCCGGTGGAGGGCTGGACCCACGATCCCTTCGGCGCGGACATCGCCGACGGCTACATCTATGGTCGCGGCGCGGTCGACATGAAGCATCTCGTCGCGATGGAGCTCACCGTCATGCGGATGCTCGCGGCCGAAGCACGCGCCGCCGGCCGCGACCCCGCGAGCGATCCGATTCCCGGGCTCACCCGTGACGTGCTGTTCGCCTCGACGGCGGACGAAGAGGCCGGCGGGCTGAACGGCATCCTGCCGATCGTCCTCGACCGGCCCGAGCTCCTCCGAGCCGCGGGCGCAGTCAACGAATCGGGCGCCGTGACGACGACGATCGGTGACGGCCGTTTCTACCCGATCGGCATCGCCGAGAAGGGCTACGCGGTCTACCGGATCACGGTCCACGGGACGTCGGGCCACGGCTCGATGCCGCGCGACGACAATGCGGCCGTTCTGGCGGCCGCCGTCGTGCAGCGGCTCGCCGCGCCGGGGCCACCGCGGATCACGCCCCCGATGGAAGGCTTTCTCGCCGAGGTGCGCGGCAGCCTCAACGCGGACCAGCGGCGACTCGCAGAGGCGCTGGTCGGGCCGGATCCCCGGCCGGCCGAGGTGGCGCTCCAGGCGACCTGCGATCCCTTCTCGGCCCGGCTGCTGCGAGCCCTTCTCCGGGACACCGTCAGCCCGAACATGGTCCACGCCGGGGTGAAGTACAACATCATCCCGGGCGAGGCCACCGTCGACGTCGACTGCCGGATCCTGCCGGGCACGACCGAGGAGGGCATGCGAGCCACACTCGTCGAGCGAATAGGTCCGGAGCTCGCCAGGGTCTGCGACGTGGAGCTCGTCATCTACGCGCCGGCTGTCGACGCGCCGGCGTCGGGCGATCTCTACGAGACGATGGTCGATACCGTTCGAGCGCACGACCCGGGCAGCATCCCCGTCCCGATCATCGTGCCGTACGCGACCGACGCCAAGCACATCGCGGCGCTCGAGACGCCGGCCTACGGCTTCTCCCCGCTTCGCCTCCAACCGGGCGAGCCGTTCCTCGAGCTCTGGCACGGGGTCGACGAGCGGGTCCGTGTCGATGCGCTCCGCTGGGGCCTCCCGGTCCTGTACGACGTCGTGCGCCGGTTCTGCGGCTGAGCGGTCGATAAGGCACCGGTCCTTATCGCCTCGGCGCAAATACGGCGAAGCCTCGCGAACGTCTAAGGCTGCGGCCCGATGGCGGCGCGCCCCCGAGAACCGAGCATCCCTGTCATCGGCGGCACCTGGGCTGGCTGCCGGAGGACAAGGGAGAGAACGATGGACAAGTACGCACGGCGGCAGCACTTCGACCGCCTGTATGCGCTCCGCGAGACCTACCGCGAGCTGGGCCCCGACGACACGCGCGTCGTGATCTCGCTCGAGGCGATGCTCGAACGGGCCACGCGGCTGCTGAACCAGCCGGCTTCACCGTTGATCACGACAGTCGAACACAACGACCACGCGAATTGACCGCCGCCGGTGCCACTGGGGGGTCCGGCGTCCCGCGCAGCCCGTCGCCGATCCGTCTACTCGGCGGCGGGCGGGCGCGGGCGTTCGCCCGTCGATAGCCGGACGATCTCGCCGCACGAGGTGCACCGAAAGATGCGTTGGACCCAGCCCCGCTCGGGGTCAAGGGCCGCCGCGCCGTGGTGGCTGGCGTCTTCGTCCAGAGCGCTCCACGTGCCGTCGTTGTGCTGGTGCTCCAGCTCGAACTGGTATTCGACGAGTCGGTCCACCGTGCCTCCTCAGCCTCCGTCGCGCGGTGCCCGGATGAGCCGCCCTCGACGGGAGATCGCGTGGGTCGCGAGCGCCGCCACGCCCATCGCGATCAGTGCCCGCTCGGCGGTCGGCATCGGCCGGACGGCGGACAGGAACTGATCGGCCCGGGCGCGATCGACGACCCGGAGCAGCGCCTTGCCGCGTTGGGTGAGCATCAGCGACCGCTGCCGGCGGTCCTCGGCCTCGATCCGTCGCTCGACCAGGCGACGGCGGACGAGGCCATCGACCAGCCGGCTCGTCGCCGACGGCGAGCGGTTGATCACCTCGGCGAGGTCGCCGACGGTCATCGTCCCGGAATCCGCAAGCACGTAGAGCGCCGCGAGCTGCGTGAACCCGAGCCGCATCTCGCCGAGCTGCGATGCGAACCCGATGACGAGCTCGCGCCAGAGCGCACGGCCCATGGCGACGCGCTCCGAGATCTGACGGACGTTCTGGATGCGCGTCCCGGCGGCGAGCACCGGCGCGGAGAGGTCCGCCTCGAACCGTCGCGCGATCGCCCGGCGGGGCGGCGGTGTGACACGGCGGGACCCGGAGCGCGGCTCGGCCATGCGCCGGAGGATAGCCGCTCGGGGCGACTTCCGTGCAATCGCGCACAGGCCGATCCGCGTGAGGGGTCCGATCACGAGTACGCTCGCACCTGATGTCTTCGTTTGCCCTCGTGTTCCCCGGCCAGGGGTCACAGTCGGTCGGCATGGGCCGCGCCCTCGCCAACGCCTCGCCCGCCGCCGCCAACGTCTTCGCCGAGGCCGACGCCGCGCTGGACGCGCCGATCAGTCCGCTCGCCTGGGACGGCCCCGCCGAAGAGCTCGACCGGACCGAGAATGCCCAGCCCACGTTGCTCGCAACGTCGATCGCCTATCTGCTCGCCCTGCGCGACGCCTGGCTGGAGGCGGGCGTGGAGCCGCCGGCATTCGCCGCCGGCCACTCGATGGGCCAGTACTCCGCATTGGTCGCTGCCCAGGTGGTCTCGCTCGCCGACGGGATGCGCCTCGTCCGCGAACGCGGCCGTCTCATGCAGGCCTCGGGCCAGGGCCGGGACGGCGCGATGGCCGCCGTGATCGGGCTCGATGACGCCCGGATCCCGGAGCTCGTCAAGCGGGCAGGCGCGCACGGCATCTTCGGCGTCGCGAACCGCAACGCGCCGGGCCAGGTCGTGGTCAGCGGCGAGCGCCCCGCCATCGAAGCGTCGGCGGAGATCGGCAAGGAGCTTGGTGCCCGCAAGGTGATCGTGCTGCCGGTGTCGGTCGCGGCCCACTCGCCGCTGATGGCAGAAGCGGCCGACGGCATGCGCCATGTCCTCGACGGCATCCAGTTCAACGACCCGATCGTGCCGCTCATCGCGAACGCCGACGGGCACGAGATCACGACCGCCGACGGTGCTCGCACTGAGCTCGTCGAGCACCTGACGAAGGGCGTCGACTGGATCGGCGCGATCGAGCACATGACCGCGGCGGGCGTCACGACGTTCGTCGAGGTCGGCCCCGGTCGGGTTCTCACCGGGCTCATCAAGCGAATCGCACCCGACGCGGAGGCGATCGCCCTCGACAGCGGCGACACCTCCGGCGAACTCAACGTACCCTTCCGCTCTCCGTCGCCGGCCTGAACGGCCGCTTCACCTCGAAAGGATCCACCGAGCGTGCGCAGACCCGACTACGACCGCCGCGTCGCCATCACCGGCCTGGGTGTCGTCAGCCCGATCGGCAACGACATGCAGACCGTGTGGCACAACCTGACCCACGGCGTATCCGGGCTCGCCGAGCTGACCCGGTTCGACGTCAGCCGCTACGAGCACAAGTGGGGCGGCGAGGTCAAGGACTTCACCGCCACCGACTGGATGGATTCGAAGCACGCCCGACGGACGGAGCTCAGCGTTCACTTCGGCGTCGCCGCGGCGAAGCAGGCGCTCCAGGACTCGGGCCTCGAGGTGACCGACGAGAACCGCGAGGAGATCGGCGTCATCTTCAGCTCCGGGGCCGGCGGCCAGAGCCTGATGACCGACAGCTGGATTGCGCTCCAGGAGAAGGGCCCGCGCGCCGTTCCGCCGACGTTCATCGCGAACGCGCTCGTCGACTCGACGTCCGGCCTGATCGCGATCGAGACCGGGGCGATCGGCCACAACCTCGCGGTCGTCTCCGCGTGCGCGACCGGGACCCATAGCGTGGGCGAGGCGGCCGAGGCGATCCGTCGGGGCGACTGCATCGCGGTCATCGCCGGCTCGACGGAGGCGCCGCTGCTGGAGGCCGGCCACGCCGGCTTCACGAACATGCGCGGAATGGGCTCACCCCGGCCGGGCGAGCCGGCCCAGACCGTCTGCCGGCCGTTCGATCTGACGCGGAACGGCTTCGTCCTCGGTGAGGGGGCCGGCGGGCTGCTCGTCGAGGATCTCGAGCTCGCCAAGGAGCGCGGCGCCACGATCTACGCAGAGGTCGTGGGCTACGGCTCGGCGGCGGACGGCTGGGACATGATCCAGCCGATCGAGGCCGGGATCGGGTCCGCCCGGGCGATGAAGATGGCCCTCGACCGGCGCGGTGTTCCGGCCGACGAGGTCGATCTGATCAACCCCCACGGGACTTCCACGCCGCTCGGCGACAAGCGCGAGGCCGAGGCGATCTGGAAGGTGTTCGGCGAGCGCTCCGCGGCGAAGGCGACGTCGCTCGCGATCAGTGGCACGAAGTCGATGACCGGCCACATGATGGGGGCGGCGGGCGCGTTCGAAGCGGTCGCGACGGTGAAGAGCGTGTCGGAGCAGTGCATCCCGCCGACGCTGAACTACCGCGACTTCGACCCCGACTGCGACCTCTGGGTCGTGAACGAGGCGATGGCCCACCCGATCCGGTACGCGCTCAGCAACAACATCGGCCTCGGCGGCCACAACGGCGCGATCATCTTCAAGCGCTACGACGGGGACTGAGCGCGGTTCGTCGGGTTCCAGCTGGAATCTCTACAATCCCGCCTACCCTGCCCTGAGGTTCGTGTCCCTTGCCCGAAACTGATCCTGCCCGGAGAGCCGTCGTGACCGGCCTTGGCGCCGTCATGCCGATTGGCAACGATTTCCCCACGTACTGGTCGAACCTTGTCGCCGGCGTGACGGGGACGCGCCGGATCCAGTCATTCGACCCCGAGAACTTCGAGGTCCAGATCGCGGCGGAGGTCCTGGATTTCGACCCGACGGTCGCGATGGAGCCCAAGATGGCCCGCCGGATGAGCCGCTTCGTCCACTTCGCGATGGCCGCCGGCAAGGAGGCCGTCGCCGACGCGGGCATCGATTTCGAGGCGATGGACCAGGACCAGCGCGATCGGGTCGGTGTCGTCGTCAACACCGGCGGCGGCGGGATCGAGCAGATCATCGACGGGACCCACGTCCACGACACGAAAGGGCCCCGATTCGTGTCGGCCTTCGCGATCCCGGCACTGAGCGGCTCGATGGGCGCGTGCATGCTCTCGATGGAATACGGCCTGACCGGGCCGGTCATGACCCAGGTCGCCGCCTGTGCTACGTCCGTCATCGCCTTCCACGACGCGCTGCGCCTCATCCGGGCCGGCGAGTGCGACGTCGTGCTGACCGGCGGCTCCGAGGCCCCGATCGTGCCGATGGGCATCGCGGCCCTCGGCAACATGACCGCGCTCTCGAAGCGCAACGACGAGCCCGAGACCGCGTCGCGGCCGTTCGACGGCACGCGGGACGGGTTCGTCCTCGGCGAGGGTGGTGGCATCGTCGTCGTCGAGTCGCTCGCCCACGCCCAGGAGCGCGGCGCGACGCCAATCGCCGAGATCATCGGCGGTGCCCTGACCGCCGATGCGTTCCACATCAGTGCCCCCGAGCCGACCGGTCGGGGCCAGGCGCGAGCGATGACGCTCGCCCTGAAGAACGCCGACGTCGCCCCGAACGAGATCGACTACATCGTCGCCCACGGCACGGCCACGCCATTGAACGACGTCACCGAGACCCGCGCGATCAAGGCCGCCTACGGCGACTTCGCGAAGAAGGTCGCGATCAGCTCACCGAAGTCGATGATCGGGCACCTCGTCGGCGCCGCGGGCATCGCTTCGGCGCTCGCGGGACTCGGCGCGATCCGCGACCAGGTGATCCCGCCGACGGCGAACCTCCGGACCCCGGACCCCGAATGCGACCTCGATTACGTGCCGCTCGCGGCGCGCAAGGCGAGCGTCGAGACGGTCGCCGTCAACGGTTTCGGGTTCGGCGGCCAGAACGCCGTGACGATCTTCCGGCGCCTCAGCTGAGGGCACGGGTCAAGGGTCGACGATCAGCGTTCCCGTCATCCCGGCCGAGGCGTGGCCGGGCACAGTGCAGACGATCTCGTACGTCCCGGGCTCGTCGATCATGAACCGGAGCTTCGCGGTCTGCCCGGGCCGTGCCGGAACGTCGACGTTCTCGACGCCCTCAACCGACCAGTCATGGAACACGGGGTCGGCGTTCGTGAACGTCAGCACCGCGAAACGGCCGGCCTCGACGCGGACATCAGGTGGATCGAACCGGGCGTCCTTCGCGACGACCGCGACCGGCGTCGCGGCGGCGTCGATCGCGCGATCGGCGGCCATCACGGTGCCCGCGACGAACAACGAGGCGGCCGCCACGCCGATGAGGTAGCGCGCCCGCCAGACCGCGCCGACCACCCCGCCCCGGACCGGCTGATGCCGGCTAGTCGATCGAATGTCGATCGCCCGCAACCGGAGCGAGTTCGTCACGACCGCGACCGAAGACAGGGCCATCGCGCCCGCGGCAAGCGCCGGACCGACCAGCACCCCGAACGGCGCGAGCACGCCCATCGCGACCGGGATCAGGAGGACGTTGTAGGCGAACGCCCACACGAGGTTCTCGCGGACGACGCTCATCGTCGCGCGCGACAGGTCGATCGCAGTCGCGACGCCGCGCGGGTCGCCGCCGACGAGCGTGACCCCGGCCGCCTCGATCGCGACGTCGGCGCCCGTGCCGATCGCGATGCCGACATCGGCGGTCGCGAGAGCCGGGGCATCGTTGACGCCATCGCCGACCATCGCGACGATCCGGCCATCGCCGCGCAACCGCTCGACGGCGCCGGCCTTGTCGGCGGGCAGGACGCCCGCGAGGACGCGTTCGCTCGGGATCCCGACCTCGGCCGCGACCGCGCGGGCGGTCGGAGCCCCGTCGCCGGTGATCAGCCAGCTTTCGACGCCTGACTCCGCGAGCCGGGCGACGGCCTCGGCGGCCTCCGGCTTCACCCGGTCGGCGATCGCGATCACGCCGGCGGCGAGCCCCTCGACGGCGACCCAGGCGACGGTCCGCCCGATGCCGGACGCACGCTCGGCGGCCTCGGCAAGCGCCGACGTTTCGATGCCGCGATCGGCGAGGAATCGCTCGCTGCCGACGAGGACGGCCCGACCCTCGACCTCGCCCGCGACGCCCATGCCGGGGACGCTCTCGAAGCCTGCGACCGGTCGGAAGCCCAGCTCGTCGCGCTTGCCGTGGATGACGATCGCGGCGCCAAGCGGATGCTCGCTGGTGCGCTCGAGCGAGGCCGCGACATCGATCACGTCGGTCGCGGCGAACCCCGTCGCCGCGTGGACCGCCACGACCTCCGGCCGTCCGACGGTCAGCGTCCCGGTCTTGTCGAACGCGACGACCGACACCTTGCCGGCGGCCTCGAGCGCCTCTCCGCCTCGGAACAGGATCCCGGCCTCCGCGGCCCGCCCGGTTCCGACCATCACGGCGGTCGGCGTGGCCAGGCCCATCGCGCAGGGGCAGGCGACGATGACGACCCCGATGAACGCCGTCAGCGCCAGCGTGAGGCGCGGCTCCGGGCCGAACAACCACCACGCGGCGAACGCGACGGCCGCGAGCATGACGACCGCCGGGACGAACGCCTCGCTGATCCGGTCGGCGAGCCGCTGGATCGGCGGCTTCGAGCCCTGCGCCTGCTGGACGAGCGCGACGATCCTCGCCAGCGCGGTATCGGAGCCGACGCGCGTCGCCCGGAACAGGAAGGCTCCCGTCGTGTTGACCGTCGCGCCAACGACTTCGTCGCCCGGCGATTTGGTCACCGGCCATGCCTCGCCGGTCAGCATCGATTCGTCGATCGCGGATTCGCCTTCGACGACGATCCCATCGACCGGCACGCGGTCGCCCGGCCGGACGCGCAACAGGTCGCCGGGCTGGACCTCCTCGACCGCCACCGCGACCTCGTCGTCGCCGCGAACGAGCCTCGCCGTCTCCGCCTGGAGGCCGACCAGGCGCCGGATTGCCCCGACCGCCTGACCCTTCGCCCGGGCCTCGAGCCATCGGCCCAGCAGAACGAGCCCGAGGATGATCGTCGAGCTGTCGAAATAGGTCTCGGGATGGAGCCCGGCCTCGTGGATGACGTCCGGGAACAGCGTTACGAACACGCTGTACGCCCAGGCGGCGCTCGTGCCGATGACGACAAGCGAGTCCATCGTCAGGCTGCCGTGCCGTGCCGCCTTCCACGCCGCGGCATAGAACCGCCGGCCAGCCCAGAACTGGATGATCGTCGCCGGGATCAGAATGAGCCGGTTGATGTCCTCCATGGCGACCGCGGTCTGGGGCCAGAACATCACCGCCATGATCACGACGGCGACCGCGAGTGAGACGATGGCCTCGAGCAGCAGCCGCGATGCGTACCGGGCGCGCTCGGCGGCGTCGGTCTCGGCAGCCTCGCGGAGCGATCTCGCGGCGGCGGTCTCCTCACCCGACCGGGCCGGCTTCAGGTCGTAGCCGGCGGCTTCGATCGCCGCCACGAAGTCGGCCCGTCCGGCTGCTTCGGGCAGGTAGTGGATCGTGGCGGTCTCGGTCGCGAGGTTGACGGTCGCATCGGTCACGCCGGGAGTCTTGTGGAGGAACCGCTCGATCCGGTTGACACAGCTCGCGCAGGTCATTCCCTCGATCGGGAGGGTCATCGACTCGGGTTGCGTTCCGGGCGTGTCGCTCATACTCCAGGGGAGTATACCAGCCGAAGGAGCGCAGACCCGGTCCGGAGGGCACACTTCGACCGTGCCAAAGGTCCACGTCGCCGCCGTCGATGCCCCGTGGGGCGCCGTTCATCTCGCGGCCTGGGACCGCGGCCTCGTCGCGTGTGAGTCGATGACGCCGCTCGAGTGGTTCGTCGACCGCCTCGAGTGCCGCTTCGGGCGCGAGGTCGTCGTCGGCTCGCTGCCCGTGCTCGACGATGCGGCCGCCCAGCTCGAGGACTTCCTCGCCGACCGTCGCCGGGCGTTCGACATCCCGATCGATCTCTCGGACCGGCCGGCGTGGGACCAGGCCGTGCTCGCCGCGGTCTGCGAGGTCCCGTTCGGGACGGTCGCGACGTACGGCCAGATCGCCCGGGCGGTCGATCGGCCCGGGGCAGCGCGGGCGGTAGGCGGCGCCGTCGCCCGCAGCCCGATCGGGATCATCGTGCCGTGCCACCGGATCGTGGCTGCGAATGGCGGGCTTGGCGGGTACGGCGGCGACCCGCTCGGCTCGCACCTCGATGGCCTTCGGCTCAAGCGCGAGCTCCTCCTGCGCGAGGGCATCGACATCGCGCTGCCGCCGCCGCGCTGAGGGGACCGGCGCGAACGACCCGCGCGACGCGGCCCGCGGCCGGTACACTCCGCCCGGCCGGGAGGGGAATCCAGGAGGGCGTGCATGGCGCGAGGAGCGCGTTCGATGGCGGCGAGCCGATGACTGACGACCAGCAGGAAGCCGCCGCTCCCACCGGGCCCCCGCCCTCGATGTTTTCGGTCTTCCGCAATCGCGACTTCCGGTACCTCTGGACCGGCCAGCTCATCTCGACGATCGGGTCGTCGCTGACCGACCTCGCCGCCGGCATCCTCGTCTTCCAGCGGACGCAGTCGGCGCTCGCAGTCGGGCTGATGTTGATGGCGACCGCGATCCCGAGCCTCGTCGTCGGCCTCGTCGCGGGCGTCTTCGTCGACCGGTTCAGCCGCAAGAAGATCATGATCGCGTCCGACCTGATCCGGTCGGCGCTCGTCTTCAGCATCCCGTTCGTCATCCAGATCGACATCGTGCTGCTGTACGTCGTCGTGATCCTGGCGAGCTCGGTGAAGCAGTTCTTCGATCCCGCAGAGCAGAGCGTCCTGCCGGACGTGGCGACCGAGGAAGAGCTCTCGGCGGCGAACGCGTTCCTCTCGATCAGCTCGTTCGGCTCGACGGCGATCGGTTTTGCCGCGGCAGGCTTCCTCGCCTCGACCGGCGAGATCGCGATCGCGTTCTACGTCGACGCGATCACGTTCATCGGGTCTGCCCTGTGCATCGCCGCCGTGCGTGTCGCGCCGCTCGTCGTCGACGAGAAGACGAGCGTCAAGGCGGTCGCCCAGAACCTGAAGTCCGGCCTCGGGGTGCTGTTCCAGACGCCGATCCTGCGGTCGACGCTGACGGTCTTCGCTCCGGTCCTGTTCGCGTTCGGCCTGTGGAACGTCCTGCTGCTGCCGTTCGCCGTTGAGACGCTGGGCGGCAGCGAGTTCCAGTACGGGCTCCAGGAGGGCCTGACGTCGCTCGGGTTCGTGTTCGGGAGCCTCCTGATGGCGAAATACATCGACCGGCTGCCCGAGGGCACCTGGATCGTGATCAGCTTCATGGTGATGGGCATCGTCGGCGTGCTGTATGGCCTCGCCTCGAACATCTACGTCGCGATCGTGCTCGTGACGATCTCCGGCTTTGCCCAGCCGCCTTCGTCCATCTCGCGCTCGCTGATCCTCCAGCGGAACACGCCGCGCGAGTTCCGTGGCCGGGTGTTCTCGGCGTTCTTCGTCTCGCGCGACGTCCTGTTCCTCGTCGGGATGGCGACCGCCGGACTCGCCGACGTCATCAACATCCGGCTGCTGATCGTCTTCGCCTCGCTGATCCTGATCGGTTCGGCGATCCTCACCCAGCTGATGCCCGGCCTCGGCCGGCCGGCAGCGGAGTGGCGCCGCGCGATCCAGCTGCTGCGAACGGCTCCGACGGCAACGGGCGCCGCCGTCAAGGTCCGGCCGGCCACGCTGCTCGACTTCGACAGGCTCGCGATGCGCGTGCCCGCGCTGGCCCTGCTCGAAGGCAAGAGGCGCAATGACTTCGTGTCCTCGGCGAAGGTGCGCGAGGTCGACCCGGGGGCGGCGGTCGTCCGTCAGGGCGACGCGGGGGACGCGGCGTACTTCATTCTCGAAGGCGCCCTCGTTGCGGGGACGCCGAACGAGGACGGCTCGTACCGCTCGCTCTCGACGATGGTCGAGGGCGACTTCTTCGGCGAGATCGCGGCATTGACGGGGAGCCGCCGGACCGCGAACGTCGTCGCGGACAAGCCGACGATGCTGCTGGAAGTGCCGGCGTCGACGCTGCGCTCGGTGATGGACATCCCGGCGCTCAGCTCGCTCTTCCTCTCGACGCTCACGGAGCGGCTGACCCGGACCCAGAACGCTGACCGGCCGCGGCTCGCGAGCAACGACCAGGAGGCGCTCCGCGACCTGCGGACGCCGAAGCCGAGCGTCGAGGCGCTGCCCAAGACGTACTGACGTGGCCGAAGCGAGCGCGGACCCTGTCTGCCAGTTGACAATGGGGTCGTCGCAGGTGGCATCGGACTGCAGGGGCGATGGCACCTAGTCTTCAGGTCACAAGACGAACCTGAACTACAACCACAGGATCGGATTGCAGAGCGGGAATGGAGGTCCGAGATGGACGTCAAGCGACGAATCCCTCACGAGGGCGTCAAGAACACAGACGACGGGCTCGAAGGCCTGAAGGTCGACGACCGGTCCGAGGACACCGAGGGCCACGTCCAGATGGGCTCACCCGATGGCCTCACGGTCAGTCCGGGCACCGGCGGCGACTTCACGCCGCGCCACCCGTCCACGGGCGGCGAATTCATCGACGAGAACGACGTCGAGGGTCACTGAACCCAGACCCTGACCATTTCCCGCGCAGAAACGCCCCGCTGGACCAGCCAGCGGGGCGTTTCGTCTCGTCCGGCGGCGGTCAGGCCTCATTGGCGGTCGCGGCGAGGATCGTCTTGATCTCGAACGGGCTCGCGGCGGGGTGGGCCGCCCGGATCCGCGCGGCATAGCCGGCGATGTGGGGCGCTGCGAAGCTGTTGCCCGTGGCGACGGTCCGGTCGCCGCCCTTCCAGGCGACGTCGACATCGAGTCCGTACCCACCGAACTCCACCGGCGGCCGCGGGTTGTAGAACCAGACCGCCGGGTCACGCGTGTCGTGCGCGGCCACGGAGACGACCGCCGCGAAGAGCGACGGGTAGCTCGCGACCGCCACGTTGTTCGCGGCGCAGACGAGCAGGACGCCGGCGAAGTAGGCCCGATCCGCGAGGTCGTGGAAAACCCCGAACAGCGCGTCGCTTCGCGACGAGAGGCTCAGGTTGATCACGCCGGCGCCTTCCGTGATCGCCCAGTCGAGGCCGGCCGCGAAGGCTGTGCCCTTGCCCCGGTTGTCGGGCCCGAGCACCCGGACCGACAGGAGCTCCGCGGCCGGCGCCAGCGCGTGGATGATTCCGGCGCAGGCCGTTCCGTGGCCGACGACGTCGATTGCGTCGTCATCAACGACGGCCGGGTCCTCGCCGTCGAGCTCCACGCGGACGCTGCGACGGAGCGCGTCACCGACTGCGGGATGGCCGCCCTCGACGCCGGAATCGACGATCGCGACCGTGACGCCCGACCCCTGGCCGTCGCCGAACGCCCACTCGCGATCGACGTGGCCAAACGGGGCGATTCGTCGGAGATCCTCGCGGTGGCCCTCGGCGAACGGCGCACCCCACGCCGGAAGCGCCGCCTCAGGGCCGTTCATCGGGCCGTCCGGCGCCTTGCCCGAGCCTCACTCGCCCGCTCCGCCCGCTGGACGAGGACCGCGAGCAGCTCCCTGACAAGATCCAGCTCAGCGGGATCGGCCGCGCGGAGACGGGCGATCTCATCGGCCACGGCCCAGAGCGCGCCGTCCTCCTCGCCCGCCAGCGACGCCACCGCATCGGCCACGACGGCATCGACAGAGTCGGCGTCGCCGGACGCGATCGCGGTCAGCGCCGACGCGAGCAGTGCGGCAGCATCGCGCTCGAGACGCGAGGCACGAATCGCGACCGTCGCCTGGCGGGCAAACACCGACGCGAGCTCGATGTCGCGGAGGTCGAACGCAGCCTCTGAGCGCTTGTCGAGGACCTCGAGCACACCGATCGAGCCCTCGTCGTCGAGCAGCGGCACGGCCACGACCGATCGCGGCACGTAGCCCGTCTGCTCGGCGGCCGCGCGGCCGAACCGGGCGTCACGAGCGACGTCCGAGAGCGCGAGCGGCTGCCCGGTCGTGTACGCGTAGCCGGCGATGCCCTGGTCCGGCGGGATCGCCACCCCGACGACGCCCTCGCCCTGTGAGCCGGCCGCGACCTGGAACACGAGCTGCCCGGTCGTCGCGTCGTAGAGCGCGATCGAGGACGCCTCGGCGTCGAACAGCGCGACCGTCGCCTCGACGATCGAACGCAAGAGGAGCTGCGTCGTCGGCGGCACGAGACGCCGGCCCGCCTCCAGGCGGAGTGCCACGGCGCGGATGGCCGCGAGCGCCTGTTCGGCGTCGATGGGGCGGTCTGAGGTTGCGGGTGGGTCTCCGTCGGGGTTGGTGGGACCGGTCACCGGTCGACCGTGCGCGCCAGCCGCTCCCGATCGGTGACGACGAGGACATCACGCTCGATCCGGACGAGGCCCTCCTCGTCGAGGTCAGCGAGCAGCCGGTTCACGGACTGGCGCGACCCGCCGATCATTCCCGCGAGCTCGGACTGCGTGTACGGCCACGGAATTCGGATCGCGCCGTCGGGGTCAGGCTCGCAATCGATCGAGAGCCGCAGGATCCGCGACGAAAGGCGGCCCGGGAGATCGAGGAAGTGAAGGTCCTCGACGTGGCCCGTCAGTCGCCGGATCTCGGTCGCAAGCGAGGAGAGCAGCGCCCGACGCAGCCCCGGTTGCTCGTCGATAAGCGACAGGAACGCGTCGCGTTGGAGCACGAGCGTCTCGGTCGCCTCGACCGCGACGATCGTCGCCGAATGGGGCGCCCCGTCGAGGAGCGCGAGCTCGCCGAAGAACTCGCCCGGGCCAAGGACCGCGACGATCGCGGGCTCGGCGCCTTCGTCGGACGGCAACACGACCTTGACCGAGCCGCTCGCGACGATGAACAGTGCGTCGCCCGGATCGCCCTGGTGGAAGACTGTCTCGGCCTTGCGGAACCGGCGAACGCGGAGCGCCGACGCCAGCGTTTCGATCGTGCCCTCGTCGGCGTGGCCGAACAGCCCGCACGACCGCAGTGCATCGACCGCCACCGAACCGCCGAACACTGTCAAGCCACCTCCCGCGCTGTGTTCGCGGGCTCATCCTAGCGCGGTCGACCGCGCCCCTGAGGCCGGCTCTCGTAGACTCCGCTCGTGGAGACCGTCGCCTGCCCGTCATGTGGCGAGGAGAATCCGTCACGGTTCAAGCTGTGCGGCTTCTGCGGTACTGCACTCGCACCGGTCCCGGACACGGTCAACTGCCCGGCATGCGGCGAGGAGAATCCCTCGAAGTTCCGCCTCTGCGGGTTCTGCGGGACGGCGCTCCAGGCGGGCGCGGCGCCGATCGCCGCCGGGGCGCCGGCTGCGCCCGCGCCCGCGGCAGCCCCGCCACCGGCCGGCGCGCCGCTCGGTGAGCCGATCGCGATCGCCCCGACCCCGGCACCGGCGCTGCCGCCGACCGAGGTCCGCAAGCTCGTCACGCTCGTTTTCACCGACCTCAAGGACTCGACCGCGCTGACGGCCTCGATCGATGCCGAGGCGATGAACGAGATCAAGGCCCGCTACTTCGCGGCGATGGCGGCCGACATCGAGCGGTACGGCGGCAAGGTCGAGAAGAACATCGGCGACGCGATCATGGCGGTGTTCGGTCGCGTCCGGGCCCGCGAGGACGATGCGCTCCGCGGCGTCCAGGCGGCCGCGAGCATGGTCGCGACGCTTCACGGTCTCAACGAGGAGTTCGAGCGGTACTACGGCGTCCGGCTGACCGTGCGAACAGGCGTGAACACCGGCGAAGTCGTCGCGAACACGGACGAGAACGCGACGATGAACCTCGCGACCGGCGACGCCGTCAACGTGGCCGCCCGGCTGGAGCAGAACGCACCGGCCAACGAGGTCCTGATCGGCGAGATCACGTATGCCCTCGTGAAGGACAACGTCGAGGCCGAGCGCGTCGAGCTGACGCTCAAGGGCAAGGCCGAACCGGTCCCGGCGTATCGGCTCGTCGCGGTCAAGGAGCCAACCGCGGCCTTGCCCGTTCAGCGCGATGCACCGATCGTCGGTCGGGAGTTCGAACTCGACCTGCTCGGCGGAGCGTTCGCCCAGGTCAACGAGGCGAAGACCGCTCGACTCGTCACCGTGATCGGCGACGCCGGCGTTGGCAAGACCACGCTCATCGCGGACTTCGTCGGTCGCGCGTCCAAGCAGGCGACCGTCGTCCGCGGGCGCTGCCTCGCCTACGGCGACGGGATCACGTTCTGGCCGCTGACGGAGGTCACGAGGGCGGCGGCGAAGATCGTCGAGGACGATTCGACCGAGTCCGCCACCGCGAAGATGGCGGCGCTCCTCGGCGACAACCCCGATCGCGACGCGATCGTCGAGCGAGTCGCATCTGCGATCGGCCTCTCGAGCGCGTCGTTCCCGGTCAGCGAGATCTTCTGGGGCGCCCGCAAGTTCCTCGAGTCGCTCGCGGCGGAGCGGCCGCTGTGCGTGGTCATCGACGACATCCATTCCGCCGAGACGACGTTCCTCGAATTCCTCGAGCACCTCGTCGATACCGTCAAGGGGCGGTCGATCCTCATCCTCTGCTCGGCCCGGCCGGAGCTGCTCGTCGACCACGCCGATTGGACCGACCAGGCGTCGATGGAGAAGATCGAGCTGCGGCCGCTGGGCAGCGACGACGTCGAAGCGCTGATCGACCGTCTCCTGGGCGACGTCACGCTGCCGCGCGAGACCCTCGACCGCGTCGTCCTCGCGGCCGAGGGCAACCCGCTCTACGTCGAGCAGATGGTCTCGATGGTGAAGGAGCACGGCGGCGGCGAGATTGCGGTTCCGCCCACGATCAACGCCCTGCTCGCCGCCCGACTCGACAACCTGACCCGTGAGGAGCGGGCGGTCGTCGAACCGGCATCCGTCATCGGTCTCGTGTTCGCCGAGGCGGCCGTCGAAGCCATGGTCCCCTCACCCCTGATGCCGACCGTGCCGAGCCACCTGTCCGATCTCGACCGGAAGCAGTTCGTTCACCCGTTGCCCGGCGGCGAGGATCCGGCGTTCCGGTTTCACCACATCCTCGTCCGCGATGCGGCGTACCAGAGCCTGCTGAAGCGAGCGCGGGCCACGCTCCACGAGCGGTTCGTGGCCTGGGCCGAGCCGGTGAACCGCGAACGCGGGCGTGAGACCGAGTTCGAGGAGATCCTGGGCTACCACCTCGAGCAGGCGGTCCGCTACCGGGCGGAGCTCGGGCCGCTGGATGCGGCGGGTCGCGAGATCGCGAGCCGGGCCGCGACGAAGCTCGGGTCGGCGGGGCGACGGGCGTTCGCCCGCGGCGACCTGCCCGCGGCGGCGAATCTGCTGCGCCGCGCGGCGGCGCTTGTCGAACCGGACACGACGCCCCGGATCGAGCTCGACCTCGACCTCGCCGACGTGCTGCTCGACGACGGCAAGTTCGACGAAGCCCTCGAGCTGATCAACACGGCTGCCGCGTCCGCCGAACGAATCGACGACCGCCGTCTGGCGCTGTATGCGAGCGTGGCACGCAACACCCACGCCCTGTACGGAACCGAAGAGGTGGCAGATTCGACAGCAATGCTGGTCGACACCATGGCCGCGATCGAGTGGTTCGACACGGTTGGCGATGTGGCCGGTCAGTGCCTGGCGTGGCGTCTCGTCATGGCGATCCACGGAACGGCCGGACGGTACGCCGAGACAGCGGCCGCGAGCCTGCGCGTCATTGCGACGGCCCAGCAGCTCGGCGATCGGCGCGTGGCCGCGCGGGGTGCCATCGGCTACGCCCAGTCATCACTCCACGGACCCACCCCTGTTTCGGAGGCGATGCGCGAGTCCGAGCGGCTCGGCAACGACGTCGCCGGTGACCGTCGATCCGAGGCGGTGATTCTCGGCTTCCGAGGGTTGCTGTTTGCGATGACCGGCGACTTCGATCACGGACGCGAGCTGTCAGCCAGCGGCCGGGCGATGCTGGTCGAGCTGGGCCCGAGCGTGATCGCGATGACCACGTCCACCGAGGCCGCTCGGGTCGAGCTCCTCGCCGGCGACCCGACCGCCGCAGAGGCTGCGCTCGCGCGCGACCTCCACGATCTCGAGTCGATCGGCGAGCACTACTTCCGGTCGACAGTCGCCGGCCTCCATGCCCATGCCCTGATCGCGCTCGGCGAGCTCGACCGAGCCCTCGCGTCGGCCGAGACGGCTCGCGAGCTGGCCGACCCTGATGACCTGGAAGCCCAGATCCTGTGGCGTTCGGCCGAAGGCAGGATCTACGCCGCGGCCGGCGACGCCGATACGGCCGTCGAGCACGCAGAGGAAGCCGTTCGCCTGGCCCGCCAGACGGTCGACATCACCATGCAGGCCGAAGCGTTGCGAGACCTGGGAAGCACCCTGATTGCGCTCGGCCGGGAACAAGAAGCAGGGCCCCCCTTGCGGGAGGCCCTGGATCTCTTCGAGCGAAAGGGCGCTACTGCGGCCCTGCGTCAGACCGAGCGGATCCTCGAAAGAGCCGCGGTCGCCTGAGGTTCAGCGGCCCTTGAACGAGCCGTTGTGGAGCGTGTAGATCGAGGCGGTCGCGGTCGCGGCATTCCACGTGAAGCAGGGATACGCGGCCAGCGTTGCCGGCGGGAGGTTTCCTGCGCACGGGCTGATGAGTTCCTGCACGACGGGATCACCGTACGAGTGAAGGAAGCCAGTCGGCGTGCCGTTCTTGAACTTGATGGTGACGATGAACCCGCCCGCGACGTCATCGCCGTCGTTGACGTTGACCACCGACCACTCGCCGAAGAGGGCGTTGCACGGAACCGGGCCGCCGCTCGTGCATGTGCCGGTCGTCCCCGGGCCATCCTCGACGGTCGCCTGCATTCCGGGCGGCAGCCCCTGCACGCCGGTGGCCTGCTTGTTGTTGCCGGAGAGGTTCGTGTCGTTCGTAACCCCGGTGCCAGTCGTCGTGCTGAAGAGGCCGGCGAAGTTCTTGTTCGTGCTGAGCGCGGTGCTGACCGCCTTGGTCAACGTGTCGCCGTGGCTCTTGCGCTTGGGGCCGTCGCTGAACGTCGCCCCGGTGGTGTTTGCCTGGAACGTGATCGGGAATGACGCGTTCGACCCGGTCGTGTCGTATGCAACGACGATCGTGACGGACTGGTGGTCGGTCAACGCGCCGAAGCTGCAGAACAGGGGGCCAGACGCCACGGTGCCTGTCTCGCCGCAGGCGCCCGGTCGATCCGCCGAGAGGAGGTAGACGGGCGTGACGTTCATCAGGCTGTCGTTGAGATACAGCGCCGCGATGTTGCTTGGGCCGTTGTTCGTCACGGTCACTTCGAATCCGGCGGCCTGGCCGGGGCTCACCGCTGCGGGTAGCGGCGTGACGGTCATCGCCCAGTTGGGTGGTGCGGCTGAGGCGGGACCTGCCAGTGCCTGGATCGCGAGCAGCGACCCAACGGTGACGGTAGCCACGAGCCGCCGTACGCGCGCTCGATTCACGATGTAGCCCTCACTTTCGACCTGAGACGGAGCCCTGGATGGCGAGCGCGATCCCCTCGTCGCCGCTTCCCATTGTCCATGAACCCACGTTCCCATGTAGTACTGGGGTCATGCTGCGCAATGGGACGATTGATGCAAACCTCCCACGGCACGTCCCGAGTGTCAACCGCGGCACATCTTGGTGGTGCGCCGTGACACCGATTGAACTCAGGTCCGGGGGACAGGCCGCATAGGATACAGGCCCACGACGACTGGCGAGCGGGGGTCGAGCGAGAGCTCGTAGCCGACCTCGCCGCCGCGCAAGAGCTCCCCGAGGAGACCGCCCTCGCGCGCGGGGAGTCCCACGAAGACGTGGCTCCCGTCGATCTCGACGACGGTTACGTCGTCCTCGGCGCCATTGATCCCGAAGCGGCGCCGGAGCTCGTGCATCGGGACATACGGCCGGCTCTTGATGAACCGTCGAAGCTGGGGCGCCGTGCAGCCGGCGGACCCGTTCACCTGCGCGCCGTTCTCACGTGACGCCTGCGATCCATCCGGCCCGGGAATGGGAGACGCGCTGCGTTCGTGACCGTTCGGGCCGAGGCCGGGGCCGCCAGGGCCGGGCGGCAAGTGCTGTTCGCGCACGGGCACGACGCGTTCCTGCTCGCTCTTGGCTTCGGCAGGTTGGGCGGCGGGCTGCTCACGGGGCGGTTGGTGGGGTCCCGGTGCGGGGCGCGGGCCACCTGAACCAGGCGCCGCCTGCGTCGACGCGAGCGGTGCCTGACCGTGGGCGTGTCCGTTTCCGCGGCGCGGCCGGCCGCCGTGGTGGCGACGGCTCATCGGCCGTGCCGCGCGGGTGTGACGACCCGCGAGGGCCGTGCGGTGGGGAGCCACCGCGTACAAATCGAAGTCATGTTGGTCCGGTGTCCGTTGGTGGGCCTTCCGGCGCACCGTATCCCGGAATGATACCCCAGCGATTCGCGGCCCGGCTCAGCCGGCGACGATCCGAAGGTCCCGATCCGAGGTGTTGAGCGGGATGGGGCCGTCCGCTCCGCACACGACGATGTCCTCGATTCGGGCGCCATAACGGCCCTCGAGGTAGATCCCGGGCTCCACGCTGAACGCCATGCCTTCGACCAGCGGCTCGTCGTTGCCGGACACGAGATATGGCTCCTCGTGGCCCTCGAGACCGATCCCGTGACCGGTCCGATGGATGAACGCCTCCCCGTAGCCCTCGCCGGCGATGACATCGCGAGCCGCGCTGTCGATGGCCTCGCACGAAACGCCCGGGCGGACGGCACGCGTCCCGATCTCCTGGGCCGAACGAAGGACCGAGAACAGGTGGCGATAGGCCTCGTCGGGGCCGTTCGCCGGGTCGCCGCCCGTGACCCAGAGCGTCCGGGTCGTATCGCTCGCATAGCCGCCGAGCATCCCGCCGATGTCGAGGACGATCGGCTCGCCTGCGCGGATCACGCGGTCGGACGCCGCGTGGTGGGGCGAAGCCGAATTCGGTCCCGAGGCGACGATCGCGAACTCCGCGGAATCGTGGCCCTCCGCGACGAGCCGGTCGCGAACCTCGCGGGCGACGTCGGCTTCGGTCCGGCCGACGAGCGTTCCAGCCGCGATCTGGTCGACGACCCGGTCGGCGGCCTCCGCCGCGAGCCGAAGGAGCGCGACCTCATCGGGATCCTTGACCATCCGCAGCGTCCGCAGCACCGGCGTCGCGGACTCGAACCCGACGCCGGGCAGCGATCGCTGGAGGCGCAGGAGCTGAAGCGCCCAGAGGCGATCCGAGACGCCGACCCGGGACGGCGTCCCGGCAGCTGCGCGAACGAGCCGGGCGACGATCGCGGCCGGGTCGTCGGTTTCGCCCCACGTCTCGATCCGAAGAGCCACCTCGCTGCCCGCTTCGGCGGCGGGCTTCTCGAGGAACGGGACGACGATCGTCGGATCGCCGACGGCCGGCACGACGAGCATCGTCAACCGCTCCGTCTCGTGGGCGTCGTAGCCGGTCAGATAGCGCAGATCCGCCCCGACGCCGATGAGCAGCGCGTCGAGCCCGGCCTCGGCGGCTGCCCGGCCCGCGCCTGCGATTCGTGCTGCGAATCGCTCGGCGGGTACGGTCGGGCGGGCGGTCAGCGTCATGACGGCGTGACCGCGGGTGCAGGCAGGCCCAGCCAGGCGGCGATCGTCGCGGGACCGTCGTTGAAGAGCTTCTGATACGCGAGCACCTTGTCCGCGCCGGCATCGAGCGCCCGCTTCCGGAGCGGGACGTCGTCGTGCTGGCCGACCGCGAGGACTTTTCGCCCCGCATCGGCTGCCCGGCGGACGGCGACGATGCCGTCGTAGGCGCGGGCCGTCAGGTCCACGACGACGGCGTCGGCCGCGGGGAGAGCCTGGTTCAGGGCGGCCAGCGTTCTGATCGGCGCCCCATCCGCGCCCGCGGCCCGGACCTGTTCGATCAGACGCGTCGACCAGATGAGGTCGTCGGCAAGAACGAGAACACGCGTCATCGCGGCGATCCGACCCCCGCTCAGCCGAGCGTCGCCGCGAGGTGCCGGAAGACGTCCCTCGCCGTGACGACGCCGGTCGGCACCCCGTCCTCGACGATCGGGATGTGGCGGAATCCGCCCACGGCCATCTTGTTGATCGCGACCGCGATCGTGTCGTCGTGACGGAGGACGACCGGGTCACGCGTCATGAGCTCCGCGAGCGACTGGGACTGCGCCGGCTTGCCGGCGACCTTGAGCACCGCGTCACGGTCG
Source organism: Candidatus Limnocylindrales bacterium (assembly GCA_036274475.1). Classification (GTDB taxonomy): domain Bacteria; phylum Chloroflexota; class Limnocylindria; order Limnocylindrales; family CSP1-4; genus CF-46. The sequence goes on along the minus strand of DASUFO010000075.1, from coordinate 2,720 downwards.
GTGAAGATCCCGACCAGTCGGCCGGCGTCGACCACGAGCACGCAGTCGGAGCCCTTCGTGTGCATGACCTGGACGGCGTCGTTGACGTCCGCGGTGGCCTCGAGGATGTCCGGTTCGCCGACGTTCAACTCGTGGAGCAGCTCGTCGAGATGCTCGCCGAGGAGCGGGCCGCGGTACGACGTCGCCTGTTCGGGGACGTCGCGCCCGGCAAGGTCCGCCCCGCAATTGTCGCAGACGTCCGATCCGATGAGATTGTCGAAGCCGCAGGCCGGGCAGCGCATCGTGTTCCCCTCTCAGCTCACCGTCCAGGTTTCGCCGCTCCGAAGGGCGGCCGCGAGATCGCCCTCGCCCTGCGCCCCCACCGCGGCCAGGATCTGACCGTCGACCAGCTGGTCGTGGGTGGGCCGGGCGACCGCTCGCAGCACGCCGACCGGAACCGGGTACTCGGGCCAGAACATCCGGGACAACATCAGCGCGAGATACGGCTCCTCGGCCTGCTCGTCGTGGACGAGAAGATCGGATTCGCTGACGCCGTTCTCCCCGATCGTCACGACCTCGGGATGCAGGCCCCGCAGCCGAATGCCCTTGTCGCGGTCCTTGCCGAAGATCATCGGCTTGCCGTGCTCCAGGACGAGCATCCGGTCTTCGCGGACCTCGCGATCGGTGAAGTCGCGCCAGGCGCCGTCGTTGAAGATGTTGCAGTTCTGCAGGACCTCGACGAACGTCGAGCCGCGATGGAGGCCGGCCCGTTGGAGCGTCCCCTGGAGATGCTCCGTGTGGGTGTCGACGCTGCGGGCGACGAACGACGCTTCGGCGGCGAGCGCGATCGTCAGTGGCTGGATCGGCGTGTCCACGGTCCCGGCCGGGGTCGACTTGGTCCGCTTGCCGAACTCCGAGGTCGGGCTCGCCTGGCCCTTCGTGAGGCCGTAGATCCGGTTGTTGAACATCACGAGCGTGATGTCGACGTTGCGCCGCATCGAGTGGATCACGTGGTTGCCGCCGATCGAGAGCGCATCGCCGTCGCCGGTGATCACCCAGACCATGAGGTCGGGCCGGGCGGCCTTGAGGCCTGTCGCGAGCGTCGGCGCGCGGCCGTGGATCGTGTGGAAGCCGTAGGTGTTCATGTAGTACGGCAGACGGCCCGAACAGCCGATCCCGGAGATGAAGACGATGTTCTCCTTCGGCACGCCGAAGTCCGGCATCTGCTTCTGGGTCTGGGCGAGGATCGAGTAGTCGCCGCAGCCCGGGCACCAGCGGACCTCCTGGTCGGACACGAAGTCCTTCCGCGTGAGCTGGATGACTTCCTCGTTCTCCCTGGAGAGCGGGGTGAGCGGCGCTGCCGGCGTCCCTTCGCCCGGCACGTGGGCCGGGGTGGTGGAGCCCGCACGAGTAACGGTTGGTTCGGTCATTCGGTCACACCAAGGAGCTTCTCGGCTTGTTCGACGATCTCGGCGATCCGGAACGGCTTGCCCCGGACGCGGTTGTAGCCGATCGCGTCGATGAGGAACTGGCCGCGGATCAACAGCGACAGCTGGCCGAGGTTGACCTCCGGGATCAGCACTTGGCGGTAGCTCCGGAGGACGTTCTCGGTGTTTGTCGGGAACGGGTTGAGGTGGCGAAGCTGAGCGTGGGCGACGCTCCGGCCCTGCCCATGGAGCCGTTCGACCGCGCTTCGGATCGCACCGTACGTGGAGCCCCAGCCGAGGATCAGCAGGTCGCCGCGGTCCGGCCCGTAGACCTCGAGCGGCGTGATGTCGTCGGCGATCCGGGCGACCTTCGCCTGGCGGAGCAGCTGCATCCGGTGGTGGTTGTCGGGGTCGTAGCTGACGTTGCCGGTGATGTCGGCCTTCTCGAGGCCGCCGATCCGGTGCTCGAGGCCGGGCGTGCCCGGGACCGCCCACTTCCGGGCGAGTGTCTTGGGGTCCCGGTCGTACGGGTGGAACGTCTCCTGCTCGGTCCAGTTCGCGACGGAGATGTCCGGCAGGTCCTCGACGGCGGGGATCTGCCACGGCTCGGCCCCGGTCGCGAGGAATGCATCGCTCAGGTAAACGACTGGCGTCACGTACTTCAGGGCGATCCGCCACGCCTCGATCGCCATGTCGAAGCATTCGCCGGGCGTCGCCGGCGCGACGACCGGAACGGGTGAGTCACTGTTCCGGCCGTAGAGCACCTGGAGGAGATCTGCCTGCTCGTTCTTCGTCGGCATCCCCGTCGAGGGGCCGGCCCGCTGGACGTCGACGACGACGAGCGGCAGCTCGACCATGACGGCAAGACCGAGCGCCTCGGACTTGAGGGCGATGCCCGGCCCGCTGCTCGCGGTCAGCCCCATCGCGCCGCCGTAGCTCGCGCCGATCGCGGCCCCGATCGCGGCGATCTCGTCCTCGGCCTGGAAGGTCTTCACCCCGAAGTTCTTGTAGCCCGACAGCTGGTGGAGGATGTCGGACGCGGGCGTGATCGGGTACGAGCCGTAGAACAGCGGCCGGCCGGCGAGCCTCGACGCGGTCAGGAACCCGAGCGCGGTCGCCTCGTTGCCGGTGATGTTCCGGTAGGTGCCCGGCGGCAGCTTCGCCGGCGCTACCCGGTAGTGGGTGTGGAACATCTCGGTCGTCTCGCCGAACGCGTAGCCGGCCTTGAGTGCCCGCTTGTTCGCCTCGGCGATGACCGGCCGCTTGCTGAACTTGTCGTCGATCCAGCGGGCCGTGGGGTCCGTCTCGCGGCCA
>DASUFO010000074.1:0-65715 GCA_036274475.1 Candidatus Limnocylindrales bacterium | reverse complement strand
GGTGGCTCTGCTCGTAGGCGGTCGTGTCGACGTCGACCTCGACGAACCGGACGGCCGGGTCGTCGAGATGGCTCCTGGCCCAGTCGGCGTCGACGAGGACGTCGGTGGCGTAGCCGGGGACGGTCATGGTGGTGGTCTCCTGATGGTTGTCGGTTGTGGGCAGCTCCGGGCGGAGCACGTTCGACGCTTGCATGCGGGTCGCCGATCAGGGCGATCGGACCCGCCGGAGACAGATCTTCATGGCCTCAGCCTCCGCCACCGGTCCGGTCGAGCCGGCTGAACGCATCGAGCCGTTCGTGGCAAGCCGCGAGCTCGCGGTCCACCTGGCGGACGATCCAGGGGTCGACGCGCGACGAGTCTTCGATCTCGACCGTCGCGCCATAGTCGCCGTCGGCCAGGATGATCCCGGACGCGTTCCGGTAGTCCGCCATCCAGTTGGTCTGGAGCTGGAGAATCGCGTCGACGACGACGCGGTCCGTGAACAGCCAGTCGAGGTATGTCGCGTTCAGCCGATCCACGATGTCCGCGATCCGAACTGGCCGGCCACGTTCGATTCGCGCGACGAGCGCTCCGATTCGGGCCGCCGCAAACGGGTCGCCCGATTCGGCGATCGTTGGCGGCTGGAGATACGGCTCGCGGAGGCCGGGCGGGGCATCGCGAAGCGCGAGCGTGCCGGGCGCCGATTGCGCGGCGGTCACGTCGATCGACCCTCCTTCGACGGGATATCCGACTAGGCCAGTAGGGATTAGGCAGCATACCACGGTCCGTTTTGGCCGCTCCGTTACCGGCCCGGCAGTACGATGCGGTCGTGCCGTACGACGAGGCGACCCGGGCGTCCACACTGGCGAGGTTCGCCCGGATTGTGGCAACGCCCGAGGCCGACCTCGACCTCGCGCTCGGCGCGCTGACGATCGCGACCGACGGTCGGCCCGACGTGGATCCAGAGCCCACGATCGCGATCCTCGAGTCGCTCGCCGAACGCGTCCGGGTTCGGCTTGACGCCGGCGACCCGCCGGACGTCGTCATCGATCGGCTGCACGACGTTCTGTACCGGGAGACCGGGTTCCGCGGGCCGACCGCCGCCGAGTTCCACGATCCACGCAACTCCCTGCTGGATCTCGTCGCGTGGCGGCGCATCGGGCTGCCGATCAGCCTGGCGATCGTCGAGCTGGAGGTCGCGTGGCGGCTGGGCGTCGCGATGCGCGGAATCGGCCTGCCGGGGCACTTCATCGTGGGCTCTCGGGATGGCGCGCTGTTCGACCCGGCCGGCGGCGGCGTCCGACTCCGTCCGGACGACTGCCAGGCCCTCATCCGCCGGGCCGTCGGTGAAGGCGTGCTGTTCCACACGGGCATGCTCCGGCCGGCCTCGAAGCGCGACATCCTCACGCGCGTGCTGCGCAACCTCCGGTCGGCGCACCTCGCCGCACGCGACTGGCCGGCCGCGCTCGGGACGGTCGAGCTGCTGGGTGTCGTGGAGCCGATGGACCCGGACCACGGCCGGGACCGCGGGCTGCTGCTCGGCCGGATGGGTCGGTTCGGCGAGGCGATCACCGCCCTCAACCGCTACCTCGACGAGCGCCCGGACGGCCACGATGCCGCCGACGTGCGCCAGGTGATGGGCATCTTCGCGGGCCGGAGAAACTAGATGGACCCGACGGAAGCCACCGACTCGTCGCGCCCCGGGCTCGCGCCGCACCCATTCAAGCCTCGCCACGATCCCGGCCTGGCGGCGTTCGCGGCGGGTTCGGCGGGAACGGCCGCGCCAACGGGAGCCGTGCCGGGGGCCGTCGTGACCGGCCATTACCTCCGCGAATCGCTGTGCGACGAGCCAGGCTGCAACCGCCCCGAGCCCGACCCGATCCACCAGGCTCCGAGGCGTAGCTGAGCCCGCCTCCGACCCATTCCCGCGGCGCCGCCGGGTCAGCCCCCGGCGAGCTCCCAGGTCGCCTCGATGGCGACGCTCACCTCCAGCGTCCCGGCCTCGACAGGAGTGGAGGCGTCCGCCGCCATCGCGAAGCGCATCTCCTTGAAGCCGCGCGGGTTGGGCGGCGGCAGCGTCACGCCCTCGGACAGCGAGATCAGGCGTCCGAGCGACGTCCCTGCCGCGCGGGCAATCGTCTCGGCGCGCTGGCGGGCATCGGCCACCGCCAGGGCACGCGCATCGGTCTCGGCGGCGGTGGCGTCGGCGATGCCCAGCGTGACGGCGTCCACGCCCGTCGCGCCGGCGTCCAGGCCCGCATCGAGGATCCGGCCGACCGCGTCCAGGTCGCGGACACGCGCCGCGATTCGGTGGGTGATCGTGAAGCCAATCCGGCTGGCACGACCGCGGTCGTCGTGCTCCCACGCCGGCTGAAGGTCGATGCCTGCGGTGCGGATATCCGCATTACCCACCCCGGCGCCCTTCACGGCGGCGATCACCCGCGCAGCGGTGGTGGCGCCGATATCGCGGGCCTCCGTGGCAGTCGGCCGCGTGGCCTCGAACACGAGCGTGAGGTCAGCCACATCCGGCGGACGGACGACTCGGCCGACGCCGCGGACGGCGACGCGGGCGGGGAACGCTTCGGGCATGACGGGAGCCTAGCGCACGCGTTCGGCGCACATCCTCCCCGAGCACCGTTGCCACGCAGTGAGCTTTCCGTCCGCCGGCCGGCTCGCGCGTCCGACGCCGCCGGCCAAACGCCGCCCGAGGGTCACCTCTGTCGACCTACGTGACTGAACCTTCACCGGGTGCTCTACCCGCTCTGAACGCGCCTGCGGCATCCTGCCCACAGCCCATCGCGCCTCAACCTGCCTCGAGCCAGGAGCCATGACCAGCCATTTCGACCCCCACCCCACGCCCGCGTGGCCGGGCCAGCCCGACCAGATCCTGTCCGCCAGCGCCGTCGCCGCCCGCGCCGCGACTCCCTCCCGCAACGACGGCCGCGGTCTCGGCCGCCCGGCGATCCTCGCCACTGCGTTCATCGTCACGTTCGGGATCGGCGTCGGGATCGGACGCGTCGAGATGCCCCAGAGCGATGCCGGGTCACCGCAGGCCAGCTTCAAGCCGGGAGACGAGCTGGCGCTGATCGAACAGGCCTGGGACACGCTCCACGAGAAATACGTCGCCGCCGACGAGCTGAACGATCGCGACCTCGCCTACGGCGCGATCGATGGTATGACCGAGGCCATCGGCGATACCGGCCACACGGAGTTCATGACGCCCGAGGAGCGCAAGGCCCGAAACGACGCGCTCCAGGGCAGCTACGTCGGCATCGGCGCCGAGGTGGACACTGCGCCCGACGGCCTGCCGATGATCGTCGGCGTCTTCCGGGGCAGCCCGGCCGAGAAGGCCGGCCTTCACGCCGGCGACGTCGTCCTCACCGTCGACGGCCGCACGACCGTCGGCGAGACGCTCGACACGACCGTGAGCTGGGTCCGGGGCGAGCGCGGGACGACCGTCGTCCTCACCGTCCGAAACGGGGCCGACGGTCCCGTTCGGACCGTGAAGGTCGTCCGCGACGACGTTCACATCGAGCCGGTGTCCTGGGCGATGATCCCGGGCACGCAGACCGCGATGCTCCGACTCGAGCAGTTCTCCTCCGGAGCGTCGAAGGACCTGCACGACGCCCTCGAGCAGATCAACAAGGCGGGCGCGGAGCGGCTCGTCTTCGATCTCCGCGGCAACCCCGGCGGCTACGTCAACGAAGCTGTCGCGATCGCGAGCGAGTTCCTGCCTTCGGGGACGGTCTACCAGGAACGCAACGCCGAGGGCGAGACGAAGGCCACTGAGGTCAAGCCGGGCGGCATCGCCACGGAGATCCCGATGGTCGTGCTCGTCGACGAGGGCACCGCCAGCGCAGCCGAGATCGTGTCTGGCGCGATCCAGGACGCCGGTCGAGCGCAGCTCGTCGGGGCGAAGACATTCGGAACGGGCACGGTTCTCGGCGAATTCGAGCTCGCGGATGGATCCGCGCTGAGGATCGGCACCGTCGAGTGGCTGACGCCGAAGGGCCGCGTGATCTGGCACGAGGGCATCGAGCCCGACATCGCCGTCGCCCGCCCAGCCGAGACCGATCCGATCGTCCCAGACGACCTGGGCTCGATGTCGGCGGCGCAGGCGAAGTCGATCGCGGATCCTCAGCTCGCGAGGGCGCTCCAGCTCATCACCGGCACCGAGAGCTAGCCGGGGTCAGGCCGACAACGCCTCCGGGTCGACGATCGGCTCGGTCGGCTCAGTCGGCTCGGTCGGCGGTGGGAACGCGGGCGGCCGACGCCCCGTCACGCGGCGGCTGATCCGTTCCGCCGCAAAGGCGATCGCGATCAGCAGCAATCCTTCGACGAGCAACGCCACCTCGGCGCCGCTCGACGGCGCGAAGTACGTGGCGTTGAAGTCGGTCAGCGCGATGATGACGCCGAGGGCTGCCGCAAGAACATAGGACGCGGCCTCTCGACGGAACGCTCGCTCCAGCAACACCGCGGCGACGATCAGGACTGCCAGATCCGCGATCCACGGCTCGATGACGCGGTGAGCGCCCGTCTCATCGAAATTCGTCTGCATCAGCGAGTACGCGACGCCGGAGACAGCCGTGACGCCCGCCCAGAACCGAGTCAGCGCGGCGCGGCGGGCGGCGGCCGGATCGTCCGAGCGCGACTCGGCCACGGCGATCACGCCGATGACGACCGCGCAGCCAATCCAGGCAGCGGCGGCAACGAGGGCGCTGGGCAGCCCGCGCTCGACGTATGTTCCAAGCGGCAGACTCGCTTCCGGATAGAGGAGCTCGTCGAGCAGTCCGAGTAACGCGCTGACGAGGCCGGTGAGCGTCGCCAACATGGCAAGTTGCGTCAGCAGCGACGGATGCAGCTTGCGGAACGCGAGGGCCGCGACCAGGCCGGCGCCGGCGCCCACGACGGCCACGATCGAACCGTCCAGGAAGATCTCGGCATTGGCGTAGGCGCCGCCCCAGATCGACAGTGCCGATAGCAAGAACATGACGCCGGCCGCCCGACTCATACGCGGCGATCGACCGTCGAGGATCCAGCCCAGGACGAAGAATGCCGCCGCCGCGATCGCGATGCCGGCGACGATGATCCACTCGCGGGACGACTCGGATGCAGCTTCGCCGCTGAGCCGGACGATCAGCGCGGACCATGAGCCGAGCAGAAACGCGCCGCCGACGTAGGAGAACGCCTCGACGATCGAAACGGACGGCCCGAAGAATGAGGCGAGCACTCCCGGGCGGGCCGTCTCCGAATCGGGGCCCGGCGGCTCGGCCGGGGTCGTCAGCTCTGCGGATCGGAGGCGTTCAGCGGTCGCCGCGTCGATGAGGCCGGCAGCCTGCCAGCCGGCAATGCGCTGGAGCACCTCGTCGGACATTGGGCGTCCTCCCGTGCCGGTGTAGACCGGATGATGACGCGTCGATGGCGGCTGCGTTACGCGGTACGGATCGCGAATTCCGGTGGTAGTCTCGGCGCATCCGCACGGGGAGGTGGCCCGTGTCTCGCGCGTTCATCCTCGCGCTGTTCGGTGTCCTGGTGATTTGCGGCTGTGGATCGGGCGGGAACGCCGTCGTCCCCTCAGTTGCGCCTGCGACCGGCACGACCCGCCCAAGCGTCACTGGGCCGGGGGTGCGGCTGAACGAGGCGCTCACGCTTGGGGACGGTCGGAAGATCGCCGCCCGGTGCCTCGGTTCCGGCACCCCGACTGTCCTGCTTGAGACCGGCGGCAGCAATGACATGAACGACTGGCCGCGCGACTTCGTCGATCGACTGGCCGCGCGAACGACGACCTGCCTCTACAGCCGAGCCGGTGGCACGGGCAGCTCAGCGCCGGCAGTGCGCCCACCAACCATGGACAGCGTGACCTCCGATGCCGTTGAGGTCCTGGAACTGGCCAAGACGAAGGCCGGTGTCGAAGGGCCATACATCTGGGTGGGCTGGTCGCTCGGCGGATCGGTGGCGCTTGCGGAAGCGCTGTCTCGACCCGATCAGACAGTGGGCGTCGCGATCCTCGACACGGATTTTCCCGCTGACTTCGTGCGTGCCTGTCTTGCCGACGGTCGCTCGCAGGACGATTGCCAGGCCGAGTTCGATGACGACATCGACGCCAAGTTCATGGAGACCGAGATCGCCCAGGCGGTGAAACCGCTCGACGTCCCGGCCGTGTTGGTCACGGCCATGACGTACCCGGAATGCTTCGACTCACCGTCCGCAACGCTCTCCGCGAACATCGCCGGAACGACTGTTGTCGCCCCGGACTGCGCCACGCTCGCGGCAGCCATCGCAGACAAGCAGGCTGCGGACTGGCCCGCGGCGTTTCCTCAGATCAAGCAAACGCGGATCCAGGCCGACCACGATGGTCTTGTCCGATCCGCCGGCGATCAGATTGCGGACTTGATCCTGGCGATTCTTGACGACGCCGAAGCGCCGGGGTAACGAGCCAGCGGCTTAGAGCAGTTCCCCGTGGGCGGAGCCCGTCGGCTCGCCGTCGCGTGGCCGCGGCTCCTCGCCGGGGCCATAGTCCGGCGCCGGGGCGGCGGGCGTCGCGCCGGATTCGAGGACGCGGAGCTGCGGCCCGGCCTGGCCCTCGATCGCGCCGACGCCGAACGGCACCCACTTCGAGGGATCCTGCAGGCGATGCGCCTCGGTGTTGCCGCGAGCGTGCGTGTCGGCGAACCCCGACGGCTCGATCCACATCCGCTCGCCCTCGAGCAGCCCGAGGACTCCGGACTGGCCGGGCTCCGAGCGCTGATGCTGGCAGTACGCGCACGACGCCTCGTCGTGGCGGTTGTACGTTGGCGGCTCCTCGTAGGTCGTGATGTAGCCCTCGTAGTTCCGGAGCACGACCTTGTGATCCGAGTAGCTGATCAGGTAGTTGGGCATGACCGGGATCTTGCCGCCGCCGCCGGGCGCATCGATCACGTAGGTCGGCACCGCGTAGCCGGAGGTGTGGCCGCGGAGCCCTTCCATGATCTCGAGGCCCTTGCCGACCGGCGTCCGGAAGTGGCCGGAGCCCTCCACGAGGTCGCACTGGTAGAGGTAGTACGGCCGGATCCGGTTCTCGACCAGCTTGTGGACGAGGGCCCGCTGGATGTGGACGCAGTCGTTGACGCCCGCGAGCAGCACGCTCTGGTTGCCGACAGGCAGGCCCGCCTTGGTGAGCTTGTCGACCGCGCGCGAGACCTCGGGCGTGATCTCGTTGGGATGGTTGAAGTGGAGGTTGATCCAGAGCGGGTGGTACTGCTCGAGCATCGCGCACAGCTCGTCGTCGATGCGCTGGGGCAGGAACACCGGCACCCGTGAGCCGATCCGGATGATCTCGATGTGGGGGATCTCGCGGAGGCCGCGCAGGATCGACTCGAAGAGCTTCGGCGCGAGCGTGAGACCGTCGCCACCGCTGATCAGCACGTCGCGAACCTGCGGCGTGCGCCGGAGGTACTCGAGCTGGGCCTCGTGCTCACGGCGGTTGAAGTTCTGGGTCGGGTCACCCACGATCCGCGACCGCGTGCAGTAACGGCAGTAGCTGGCGCACTGGGTCGTGACCAGCATCAGCACCCGGTCGGGGTAGCGATGCACGAGGCCGGGCACCGGCGAGTGGCGGTCCTCGGCGAGCGAGTCCTCCATCATCGCGGTGAAGGCCTGCTGCTCCCGGCCGAGGGGAATGACCTGGCGGCGGATCGGGTCGTCGGGGTCTTCCGGGTCGATCAGCGAGATGAAGTAGGGCGTGATGTCGACCCGGAACTTGTCGTCGGCGCTGAGACCGGCCCGTTCCTCGTCGGTCAGGTTGAGGATCCCCTCGATCTCCTCGAGATCGTTGACTCGGTTGGAGAGCTGCCAGCGCCAGTCGTTCCACTTCTCGTCGGGAACGTCCTCGTAGATCGGGGCGCGACGGCTGACCGCGGGACGGCCGTCGGGCCCGAGCACCTTGGCCGGGTCGCGGCGGTTGACGAAGGGCTCCTCGGCCGCGGCTTTGGCCGCGTCCTGGTGGGCAACCGCGAGCTTGATCTCCTGGGCGTCCAACCGAGCGTGCCTCCGGATGCGAGCGAGCGTCGACGACCCTCGTCGATTGCATAAAGAGTATGCACTCTGCAAGGTTGCGGGATCATAGCGGAGGCGCCGCGACGCGGTCCATCCGCCGGTCGTACCGGTGTCCCCGGCGCCGCGGGCCAGACCGTCGACATGCAAGGATCACACTCGTCCTGGCGGCGCTGACTCAGAACGGTGAGGAGGTCGGAGTTGGAAGCCCGCGGCGAACGTGGACCGATCATCGTGACCGGGAAATTGCTCGAACAGGAACTGACTCCGGGCGTGGTCGATACTGCGATCGATGGTGTGGTCCACGGGCGCGGCCTGAGGGAGCGCCAACTCGTCGAATGGAGCGATCGTCGCCTGCCGGCCGTGAAGATCACCGTCTTCGACTTCGTCCGCTTCGGTGCGACTCCCGCGGGCGCCGCCGCCGTGTTCAGGGGCACGCATCTCCTCGTGGACGAGGCCGGGTCGTGGACCGGCACGTCGACCGGGTTGGCGTATCCCGATGGAAGCATCGACGGCCAGGACGTCCTCATCGGCCGCGGCGCGTACGAGGGCCTATACGCGATCCTGAACGCACGCGCTGAATCCGCGCCGGCAAATGGCGGAGTGACGACATGGCGCGGGATGATCATGCCTGGCATACCACCTTCGGCGCCCTCTGAGCCGAGCGTCGGCGACGGCCCGGACAATCGCTGACACGCCGATCTGCGCAGGTCATCGGCCAGGCGCCCGCATCGGTCGGGCAACCCGGTTGTCGGCCGAATCAACCAATCGGTTGACCCGGAGTAGCATCGCGGGGATGACCGAAACCGCGGCAGATCGTGTGCGGGCCCTCCGAAAGACTCGCCAGGTGCGCGAATTCACCGACGAGCCCGTCGCCCGCGAAGACCTCGACGCGCTCGCGAACGTGGCCCGCTGGACGGGCTCCAGCCGGAACACGCAGCCATGGCGGTTCATCGTCGTCACTGACCGCGACGCGCTGCGGCGGATGCACGACCTCGGCCTGCCGCAGACGCGCTCGCTCAAGACCGCGACCGCGGCGATCGCGATCGTCCTGCCGGTGGCCGAGGACGAGCGGCACGAGATCGGCATCGCGTACGACGATGGGCGGGCGGCCGAACGGATCCTGATCGCCGCCGGAATGCTCGATCTCGGCGCCGGAATCGCCTGGGTCCGGTCGGACGTACGCGAGCCGATCGGCGAGATCCTGGGCCTGCCGACGGGCCGTTACGTTCGAACGATCGTTTCGCTCGGCCATCCGTCGGAGGCGGCGCTGGAGCCGAAGGCGGCGCCCGGCGAGGCCCGCGTCCCCCGCGAGGCGTCAATCTTCCAGGAGCGCTGGCCCGCCGGCTGAAGCCTACTCGAACGGCGGATCGAACCGGCGAGCGACGATGCGGCCGGTCCGGGCGTCGACCGTGACTTCGCCGTAGGCCCGTGGCGCAACCGGCCCGTTCGCGACCGACAGCCCGACGCGCCAGACGCGGCCGTTCTGATCTGGCGCCAGAATCGTCGTCGACCACGCATTCGGCGGTGATGCGGCGAGGAACGCGGAGAACGGACCATCGATCAGCGCGGCGTCGACGGCCGCGACCGGCCCGAGACGCCCACCGCCACCGCCCACGATCGTCGTCGGTAATACCGCTTCGATGGCCCGGCCGGCCGGGAGCTCCGCCTCCTCTCGTCCAATGAACCCGAACGTCGCGGCGACGTCCGCGGGACCGGTCGGCGTGCCAGGCCAGGCATCCCACTCGAACCGCTCGACGAGCGTCGCGCCCGGCTCGAGATGACGAACGAGCCGAACGTCACGGCAGCCCCAGCTCTCGACGCCGACGAACAGCTCCGGCGTCAGGTGTGATCGCGGGCCGTTGCCGGCGGCCTGGTCGCCGCGCAGCGCCAGCTCCTTGAACGCCGCCGCAAAGGCAACTTGGGGGACCCCGACGCGGTTCCAATCGCCCGGCGGCCGATACGACGCCTCGACCGCGAGGCCACAGTCGTTCGCCACATAGATAGCGTCGTCAGCGCCGAGATTCTCGATCGTGACGAGAGCCTCGCTCGGCCGGCCGATCGCGAGTGGCACGCGGTCGATCGTCAGCGTCACGCGAACGCCGTCGCGCTCGACCGCGGCCGAACCCGGAGCGAGGTCGACATGCGGATCGATCTCCCGCAGCTCCGATGCGCAACCCACGGCCGCCAGCGACGCCACGACGAGCCAGCCAATCGACCGGCCAGCCTGCCTGCGCCTAGGGGAACCCGTCGGTGTCGTAATCCCAGACCCGCTCCACCCAGCCGACGAGCTTGCCTGTGTCCGCGTCGACCAAATCAACGGCGCGCGCTGGGGCATGGCGGTGGGACGAACATCAACCGGGATTGTTTCGGCCCGTGTAGGGTGGCCTCATGCTCACCATCGGTTCGATCGTGATTCGCGTCGACGACCTCGAGAAGCAGAAAGCGTTCTGGACGGCGGCCCTGGACTACGCGGCCCGCGAGACGGGCGCCGACGACTTCGTCCTGCTCAAGCCGAAAGACGGCACCGGCCCGAACGTGTCACTCGACCGCGTCCGGTCCGAGGTCCACATCCCGCCCCGGATCCACCTCGACCTCTACACCGAGGACCAGGCGGGCGAGGTCCAGCGGCTGATCGGCCTGGGCGCCAGCGAGGTCCACTGGGACAAGAAGCCGGCCGATGCCGACTACGTCATCCTCGCGGACCCGGAGGGCAACCGCTTCTGCGTGATCGATACGACCAGATAGGGCCTTAAGGGACGCTCGCTGCCAGAACGTCGATCCCGGCCTTCTCGAGGTTGCGGATGATCGGCGCGAAGAGCGTGCTCTCCTCCGCGGACAGGTCCTTGCGATTCGCGACGAGGAACAGGACCTCGCCGCCGAGATCGACCCGAGCCACTTCGGCACCATGCCGGGCGAGGATCTTCGCCGTCGCCGCGGCATCGGCCGCCTTGACCCGGACCCGGATGGCGGATCCGAAGTCGACGACCTTCGCCGCGGAGTCGAGGGCCGCCTTCTCGGCTGCCGCACGCTCCTTCGAGCCCGCGAGCGGCGCAGTCCCGACGAAGGCCGGGTCAGACCCGACGATCGCGTTCCACAACAGCCGCTGCGTACCCTGCGTCCATGCCCGGAAGTTCGGGTCGAACGAGAACGAGACGACCCGACCTTGACCCACTGCCTCGTCGGCAACCGCCGCCGTGCCAGCCAGGGCGTTGATGCCGAGCGTCAGACCGGACGTCGCGAAATCATCGGAGCTCGATGATGGGAACGTCGCGAACGCGCGGCCGAGTCCCGGCTTCATGACGTCGTCGTCCTGGTACATGACCCAGTCCGTGGCGCCGACGCCGTCGGCGAGCGGGCTCGAAGGGTCGAGCGAGACCCGGACCAGCGCACCCGGCGCGTTCGTGTTCGAGGTAGAGAACTGGGCCGTCGAGATGCCGGCCCGCGACGCAACGAGCGCGCCGCCCTGCCAGGCGACGATCCGGCCACCCGAGTTGACCCAGTCGCGCAGCGCCTTCTTGCCCTTCGAGCCGAGATCCTGCAGCGCGTAGTTCGCGAAGCCGTCGGGCAGGACGACGACGTCATACGGGGCGAGGCTCGTCGCCGTGACCGGGAACTCGCTGACAAACTCGTGGTCGAACGGCAGGCCCCACAGGTCGAACAGATAGTCGGTCTGCCCAGCCGATTCGTAGCCCCGCGTGCTTCGGTCGTTCTCCAGCAGGAGGACCCCGGGCTCGGCTTCAGCGGTCTCGGTCCAGTGCGGCTGCGCCTGTTCGCCGACGGTCGCCCAGTTCGTGGACGTGACGACATCACCGCTCCAGCCGCCGCGCAGGTTCATCAGCAGCGGGTTGCTCCACGCCGTGACGTCGTACGTGACGTCGAACGGAATCCAGACCTCCTCGTTGAGCATCGCCTGGATCCAGTGCTTCTTCGCCTGGGCCATCGAGATCCAGTACGTCCCGGCGGGCATCACGGCGGAGCGGCCGTCGTCGCCGTAGGGATGGAAGTCCGCGAGCGCGAGTGACGCCGTCAGCTGCCGGACCTCGACGCCCATGCGCTGGAGGCGTCGGATGAGGAGCTGCGTCTCGTATGCCCGGTCCGCGTCGTTCGCGATGAAGTAGCCGCGGACCGTCAGATCAGGCACGTTCTGGAACAGCTTGTGCTTCGGCTCGAACACCGCGTTGCCCTCGAGCTTGCCCTCGACGCCCTCCTCGTAGGCGTCGACCCACGATTGGTGCCAGTCGAGGAGCATCTGGGGACCCTCCGCTGCTCCGGCCGCCAGCGACGCCCAGATCGACGTGAAGTGCTCGTGCTCGCGCTCCGAGATCGGGTCGCTGCTCTGCTTCTCGAAGGTCATGCCCGCCGCGCCGTAGGCCGTCGCGGGAACGGTGTCGCCGAAGACGACCGCAAAGAAGTCGTAGGGCGCGCCGTGGAAGAACTTGATTCCTTCCTTGGTGAACTGCGAAACGATCGCCGGGCTGTACTTCTCGTTGATCCACTCGTGCGCCTGGTCGGGGATCTCGTGGTATTCGGGGTCGGCGTTCGGTGGGAAGAAGTAATCGGCGAGGCCGAATTCGTGAGCGTCGATGAACAGCGTCGGCGGGTACTCGCGGACGACGTCGAGCTTGCCGTCGGTCTCGGGCTGCGTCCGGGCGAACCAGTCTCGGTTCATGTCGAACCCGTTCAGGTTTCGCCGCTGACCGATCTCACGGCCGTCGGGGTTCTGCGTCGGCAGGATCACGACGAGTGCGTTGGCGAGGATCTGGTCGACGACGCAGTCGGAGCGCGAAGCCAGCTCGTAGAGCGCGTGAAGCGATGCGTCGGCGCCGCTCTCTTCGCCGCCGTGGACGTTGGCTGCGACCCACAGGATCGCGGGCGTGTCCTCGGCTGCGGCCGCGACCTCCGCCTCGTCCGCGAGCGGATCCTGAAGGAGCGCCAGCCGGCTCTTGATCCCGGCGAGGTCCGCGAGATGCTCCGGCGTCCCGACGACGGCGTACCGGAGTGACGTGCCTTTGACGGACTTCGCTGCCTCAGCCGTCATCACGCGATCGCTCGCCGTGTCGACCGCGGTCAGGTAGGCGTCGATCTCCTCGACAGTCATCTGGTGCTCGCCGAAGGGGAACGTCGGCGTCGCCGGATCGCGGAGGGCAGGGGTCTCGAACGAGTCGCAGCCCGGTGCGGCGTCGACGTGCGCGACCGGCGCCGCCGGTCCGACCGAGAGAGCGAGCACGAGCGACAGGGCAGGGACGAGGAGTCGGCGGGGCACGGCACTCTCCTTCGTTCGCGGTAGGGCCAGCTGCTGAACGGTGAGGCGCGGTGTGTCGGCGTTGCGGCGGAGTTTCTCGGTCGGGTTACTCCCCGATCACGGCCCAGATCAGGCCCATCATGATGAACAGGCCGGCGAACATCGAAATCAGCCCGATGCCGCCATACGGCGAGTTTGCACCTTCGTGGGGCACGATCGCGAGGGCCACGGCGGACACCACCGCCCACACGATGAACAGGGCGGTGAAGAGGAACTTGCTCGACGGCCGGGTCACGAAGCGGCTGAGGCCCGTCGGTCCCTGCGCGGAGAACATCGCGCGGATCAGGATCAGCAGCATGACGACGGTCAGGGCGGTCGCCAGCCCGAACTCGACCGGGCGCGAGAAGAAGATCGTGAACAGCTGCACGTGGGGCCCTCGTCAGCGTCGAGCCGTCGCTTGGATCGTACCAGAGGGCGCCGCTCCTTCGGCGCCCGGACGCCAGCTCGCCCGCCTGCAAAAAGTGCTACCTGCAGGTAGCATAAGACGCGATGGCGTCCCTTCTCGAGTCAGAGCCCGGCGCTCGCCCCGACGGCCCGTTCGCGGCGCTCGGCCGGTTTGCATACCGACGACGCTGGTGGATCGTCGTGGCGTGGGCCATTGTTCTTCTGGCTGCCCTGCCGTTCGCGCCCCAAGTGCCGGGACAGCTCCGGGCAGGCGGCTTCATCCTCGACAACCTCGAGTCGGCCCGGGCCAAGGCCGTTCTCCAGGAGGAGCTCGGGGCGCCGCCGTCCGCGGTCGTCGTCGTGCTCCACAGCGACTCGCTCGTCGCTGGCTCACCGGGGTTCGAGGCGGCGGCAGCCGAAGCGATCGCCGGGGTCGACGACGCGCCGTACGTCGCACGCGTCGTGCCGCACTCGCTCGCGACCCGCCAGGTCTCGGCGGACGGCCATACCGCCTACGACGTGGTCCTGCTGACGATCGCCCCGGACGACTCGCCGGCGGCGCTGCCGGGGATCGAAGCCGCGCTCGGCCATCCCGAGGGGCTCGAGGTTGCGCTCGCCGGTGGCCCGGCGTTCTATGGCGACGTCCAGACCGTGTCCGAGTCGGACCTCCGGCGGAGCGAGCTGATCTCGCTGCCCCTCGCGGCGCTCGCGCTCCTCGTGGTGTTCGGGTCCGCGGTCGCGGCGGCGCTGCCGCTCGCGGTCGGCGGCGCTGCGGTCGTCGTTGCGCTGGCAGGCGTGTTCGGCGTGGCGTCGGCCACGCCGATGAGCATCTTCGTGCTGAACCTCGCGACGCTGCTCGGGCTGGGGCTCGGCGTCGACTACTCGCTGCTCTTGACAAGCCGGTTCCGCGAGGAGCTCGCGGCCCGCGATCCCGCCGCGCCGGATCGTGTCGCGGCGGCCGTGGAGGCGACCGTGGCGACCGCCGGGCGGGCGGTGTTCTTCTCCGGTCTGACGGTGCTCCTCGGCCTCGCCGGCCTCGTCCTGTTCGAGTTCATGATCCTGCGGTCGGTCGGGATCGCCGGTGCGATCGTGGTCTTCCTCGCGGTCGTGTCGGCCGTGACGCTCTTGCCTGCGCTGCTCGGGATCGTCGGGACGCGGGTCGATGCGCTCGCCGTCCGCAGGACGACGCCGCGCGACGATTCCGACGGCCCGTGGGCCCGCCTCGCGCGGTGGGTGATGCGCCGCCCGGTCGCGGTGTTGATCCCGACGCTTGCATTCCTCCTGCTGCTCGGCTCGCCGTTCCTCCACATCCGGTTCAACGCGCCCGACTCGACGATCCTGCCGGCGTCGGTTCCATCGCGCGCGGCGTTCGATCGACTCGCCGAGACGTTTGGCGAGGGCGAGTTCGCGCCCCTCACGCTGGCGGTCCGGACGAACGGACCGGCGACATCGCCCGAGAACGTCGCTGCGCTGTACGACTACTCACGGAGGCTCGCGGCGGACCCCCGGATCAGCCGGGTCGAGGGTCTCGTCGACGTGGATCCGAGGCTCGGGCTCGACCAGTACCAGCTCCTGTACGCGGACCCGAACGGGCCGCGCGACCGGTTCATCGCGATGGCGCTCGCGGCGACGACGAAGGACGACCTGACCGCGTTCACGGTCTTTACCCCGTTCGGGCCGAACCGGGCGGAGGGGAAGGAGCTGGTCGCGGACCTGCGGGCGACGTCCGGGCCGCTCGCACCCCCGGATGGCGTGTTCGTGCTGGTGGGTGGGGGTGCTGCGGATGTGACGGACGTCGTGAACCGGGTCGCCGCCGACTTCCCCCGGACGGCGCTGTTCATCGTCGTCTCGACCTACCTCGTGCTGTTCGTGCTGCTGCGGTCGGCCGTGCTGCCGCTCAAGGCACTCGTGATGAACACGCTCTCGATCGTGGCGTCCTTCGGGGCGCTCGTCTGGATCTTCCAGGACGGCAACCTGTCGGGGCCCCTCGGGTTCCAGCCGCTCGGCTTCGTCGAAACCACCCAGCCGGTGATCCTCTTCTGCGTCCTGTTCGGGCTGTCGATGGACTACGAGGTCTTCCTGCTGTCGCGGATGAAGGAGGTCTGGGACCGGACCGGCGACAACGAGGAGGCCGTCGCGCGGGGCATCGAGCGGAGCGGCCGGATCGTGACGTCGGCGGCGCTGATCGTCGTCGTCGTCGCGGCGTCGTTCGCGTTCGCCGACATCGTGCTGATCAAGGCGCTCGGGCTCGGGATGGCTCTGGCGGTAGCGCTTGACGCGACCGTCGTCCGGGCGCTGCTCGTGCCAGCGACGATGCGCCTTCTCGGGAAGTGGAACTGGTGGGTGCCGAGCTGGGCTCGACGTGTGCCGGCAGTGGGGACGGCCTCGCTTGCGGTTGCCCTGTCCATCGTCCTGGTCGCCTGTTCCGGCCCGATCCTCGCAGCACCGCCGGCCGCCCACCCCACGACCCCGCCGTCAGTCGGGTCGTCCGCCCGGGCGCCAGACCCGCAGCCAGTCCATCTGCCGGCCGACGATGCGCCGCACGACCGCCTCACCGAGTGGTGGTACTACACGGGCCATCTCCAGGACGAGGAAGGCGGGCGCTACGGCTTCGAATTCGTCATCTTCCGTGCCGAGCGCGGCGGCCTCCCCGTGACCTGGGCTTCACACCTGGCGATCACCGACGAGACGAACGGGACGTTCCGCTTCGCCCAGCGCACGGAGATCGGGCCGCAGGTCGATGCATCGAAGCAGGAGGGCTTCGATCTTCGTCTCGGGCGCGCCCCGGGTCCGCTCGCGCAGCCGTCGTCGAGCTGGGCCATGGTCGGCGGGGATGGCAACGACAACCTCAGCGCGATCGCCACCGCGGATCCGGCCAGCCCCGCCAACGGCGACTTCGGCGTCGCGTTGCGCCTGGGGCTCTCGAGCACCGTCATGTACCACGACGTCGACGGTTGGATCGACTTCGGGCCCGCGGGCGGCTCGTACTACTACTCGCGGCCGGCGATGAACGCGGACGGCTTGCTGACGCTCGACGGACGTCAGATCCGGGTGACCGGGAATGCGTGGTTCGATCACCAGTGGGGCGACTTCATCGCCGTGGGCGGTGGCGGCTGGGACTGGTTCGCGGTGAACCTCGAGGACGGCACCGACATCACCCTCTCCCTCGTCCGCGACGCCGACGGCTCGTACCCGCTCGTCTACGGGACGATCGCTCGAGCAGACGGGCGGACATCGCACCTGCCGCGCGAAGCCTTCGACGTCGCGGTCACGAACCGCTGGACGAGTCCCAGGACGGGCGCTGACTACCCTGCCGGCTGGCACATCACGATCCCGGGCGAAGGCCTCGAAGTCGATCTCAAACCGACGGTCGCGGACCAGGAGCTCGACACGCGCGCCTCGACCGGTGTCGTGTACTGGGAGGGCTCCCAGGTCGTCGAGGCGACGCGATACGGGCAGCCGCTGGGCGGCCAGGCCTATGTCGAGCTCACCGGCTACGGGCCCTCGGGAGCGTCCCGCGAGTAGGGGCGAGCAGGGGCGAGTAGTTCGGCGGCCGGCTACGGGGTGGTCGGTGGCCCGATCGTGACACCGGCGCCGCCGGCAACCGAGCGAAGGAGCGCGTCGACCGCGTCGACGCCTGCAAGCAGCGTGACCATGCTCTTCGCCGCTGCGCGATACGCCTCCTTGTTCCGGATCGACGCGTCGAGCCCCTCGTCCGCGGCATCGCCGACCAAGCCGTAGAACGTCGTCAGCTCGGCGGCGAGGGCGCGGCCGCCCGACCAGCCTCCGATGTGCGCCGCGAGCTGGCGGCCGGTCGTGGCGTTCGTCGAGATCGAACGCAGGACCTGGAAGACCGTGTACGTGTCGAGGTCCCGGGCCGTCAGCGCCGATTGCAGGACCGGCACGGTCGCGAGGAGCTCGGCGTTGACCGTGGCTGCCTGCTTCATGGCGCCCGCCGTCAGCGGCGGGATCCCGGCCGGTCCGGGCGGCTTCGCCGACGCGAGCGGCCGGCTCGTGGCGATCGGCGCCGACGTGGCGACCGGCGCCGGAAGCTCGGCGATCGCGGCCGCGATGGCCGCCTTGATCTCGGCATCGCGGCTTGCGTTCGCGGCAGCGACGGCCGAAGCAGCGCCAGCGCCGCCGATCGCGAGACCGACGACCAGCCCGAGCGCGATGAAGAGCGACGCCTTGCCAAGCGGGACGCGGTTGATCAGATGGGTTCCGCACCCCGGACAGCCATGGACGCCGATTGCGAGCGGCCGCTGGCAGTTCGGGCAGGAGAAGACGGTCTGCTCGATCTCGCCGATGGCAATCTTCTCGGCCGCGCCGATCGGCGGCGCGGGCGGCGCGGCGACGTTCGTCTTCCGCGTCCTTCGTCGCGCTAGATCGACTGTCATGGCTCGCATCCCCGGGCAAGGCGGCGGCAGGATGCACGCTGCGTCGAGCAGCCGCAGGCGGAGTCTCTCGATTCGCTGCGTCGGGCGCCGCCGTCCGAAGGTCCCACGACGGCAGTACGTTCGCTGCCCGCTTGAGACTGAGTCTCGACAAAGAAGTTGAGACCCAGTATCGTTACGGGTCCATGGCAGACTCGACGTCCTTCGTTTCCGCGCTCGATGCGGCCGGTCTTCGGCTGACCGGCGCTCGTCGTTCGGTGGCGGAGCTCATCTCGGACCGCGACGGCCCCTTCACCGCCGCAGATCTCCTGGCGGACGCGCGCGCCCGCGGGCTCGGCGTCGGGCGGGCGACGGTGTTCCGGTCGCTCGACACGTTCAGCGAGCTGGGCGTCGTCGAGCGCATCGATCTACCGAGCGGCGAGCACGCCTACGTCGGCTGCGAGCCGGCCCACCACCATCACGTCGTCTGCGAGGCGTGCGGGCGCACAACCGAGATCGACGACGCGGGGATTCGGGACATCGTCCGCTCGATCGAGCGGCGGACGGGCTACCGCGTCGACAGCCATCGGCTCGAGCTGTTCGGCAGATGCCCGGCCTGTGCGAAGGCTTGACCGACCGATGCCTCGCCTGTTGCTCGCGCTCGCACTTCTGGCCGCCGTCCTCGCCGCATGCTCGGGCGGACCCGCAACCCCGCCGTCGGACGTTCTCCGCGTCGTCGCTACGACGACGGTGCTCGCCGATCTGGTCAAGCACGTCGGCCGCGACGATGTCGCGGTGACGAGCATCGTCCCGAAGGGCGGCGTGGTCGAGACGTTCGACCCCTCGCCCCGCGACATCGCCTCGATCAGCGAGGCGGACCTCGTCGTGATGAACGGCCTGGGCCTGGACAACTGGCTCGAGCGCGTCGTCGACGCGGCTGCCCCCGACGTGCCGGTCGTCCGGCTCGGCGAGGACCTGCCGGGCGCCGCGTACATCGGCGAAGACGGCGGTACGAACCCGCACCTGTGGCTCGACGTGTCCAACGGCGTCCGGTACGCGGAGCGGATCCGCGACGCGCTCGTGACGGCGGACCCCGCGAACAGCGACGCCTACCGGACCGGTGGCGATGCGTACGTGGCTCGACTTCGGGAACTTGATGGATGGGTCCGCGAGCGGGTCGATTCGGTGCCCTCCGGAAACCGCAAGCTCGTGAGCTTCCACGAGGCCTTCCCGTACTTCGCCCAGGCCTATGGCCTCGAGATCGTGGGTTCGGTCCTCGGGGTGCCCGGCCAGGAGCCCGCGGCCGGCGAGGTTGCGGCGCTCGTCGATTCGATCCGCGAGTCCGGCGCGAAGGCCGTCTTCACCGAGGCCGGCTTCAACCCGGGCCTCGCCGAGTCGATCGCGAGCGAGGCCGGGGTCGCCGTCGAGAGCGACCTGTACAACGACTCGCTCGGTGACCCGCCGGTCGACACCTACGAAGGACTGATCCGGTGGGACACGCAGCGCATCGTGGAAGCTCTCGGCGGGCAGGGCTAGGATCGCGGCCGTGACGTTCGATCCCCACTCCCACCCCCACGCGCACCCCGTCGAGCGACGGCTGCCCACGGTTGACGCCGGTCTCGACAGCGGCCACGCCCGGGCCCACTCGGACGTCTGGCTCAGCGATGTCACCGCGGGCTACGGCGATCGGGTCGCGCTCGAGAACGTGAATCTCGCCGTCGAGGCGGGGTCGCTCCTCGCGGTCGTCGGCCCGAACGGCGCCGGCAAGAGCACGCTGCTGAAGCTGATGGCCGGGCTGATCACGCCCTGGCACGGCCGAGTCGAGATCCTCGGGCATCCGGCCGGCCAGCAGGCGCGTCGCGTCGCATACGTCCCACAGGCCGAGCTCGTCGACTGGGGCTTCCCCGTGACGGTCAACGACGTCGTGATGATGGGCCGCTACCCGGCGATGGGCCGGTTCCAGCGTCCGGGAGCCGACGATCGCCGAGCCGTCGCCGCCGCGCTCGAACAGGTCGGCATGGGCGGGCACGCATCGACCCAGATCGGGTCCCTGTCCGGCGGGCAGCGGCGACGGGTGTTCCTCGCCCGGGCATTGGCGGCGGGACCGGATCTCTTCCTGCTCGACGAGCCCGTGACTGGGGTCGACCCGACGACGCAGGAAGACCTGATGGATATCCTCGAGGCCGAGGCGCGGAGCGGCAAGACGGTCGTCGCGACGACCCATGATCTGGCCTGCGCGGCGCAGCGCTTCCAGCAGGTCGCGACGGTCAACCGCACGATTCTCGCCCATGGCCCGTCGTCACTCATTCTCGATCCCGACGTCCTCGCCGCGACATACGGCGGGCATCTCCTCGTGCTGGGCGGCCAGACGGTCGTGCTCGACGATGCCCATCACCACGACGATGCCCCCGCCGGCGAGCGCCACTTCCACGAGGGCGGCGGTGGTGGGGCGGCGCGCCGCGAGCGGCCCGAGCCGTGATGGAGGTTCTCGCCGAACCGTTGACCCACGCGTTCTTCGTCCGGGCGTTGATCGCTGCAGCCCTCGTCGGGACGGTCTGCGCGGTCGTCGGGACGTTCGTCGTCCTGAAGGGCCTCGCGTTCATCGGCGATGCGGTCTCGCACGCGGCGTTCCCCGGCGTCGTCGCCGCGTACATCGTCCAGGGGCCGATCCTCGTCGGAGCGGGGATCGCCGCGGTGCTGACCGCGCTCGCGATCGGGTTCGTGACGCGCCGGGCGGGGATCCGCGGCGACACGGCGATCGGCGTGCTGTTCGCCGGAGCGTTCGCGCTCGGCGTGTTCATGTTCAGCACGATCCAGGGCTACGTCGGCGACCTGTTCGGGTTCCTGTTCGGGTCGTTGCTTCTGACCGGCGTCGACGACTTGGCGGCGCTGGCAATCCTCGGTGCGATCGTGCTCGGCGCGATCGTCTGGTGCTGGAAGGAGCTGCTGTTCGCGACGTTCGACCCGCAAGGTGCGGCCGCGTCCGGCGTCCGGGTCGAGGCGCTCGAATACACGTTCCTCGCGCTCGTGGCGCTGACGATCGTCGTCAGCCTCCAGGCGGTCGGGATCATCCTCGTCGTGGCGATGCTCGTGACGCCCGCCGCGACGGGCCAGCTGCTTACGGTCAGATTCGGGACGCTGGTGGTGCTCGCCGTCGCGATCGGGATCGGATCGAGCGCCGTGGGGCTGTACGTGTCGTACTGGCTCGACGTCGCGTCCGGGGCGACGATCGTGCTGGTCCAGACGGCGCTGTTCCTGGTCGCGCTCGTGCTGGGGCCGCGTAGCGGGCTGCTCGCGAGGCGGCGGTCGTCAGCCGCGGTGCCCGCCTGAGCGATCTGCTGGCGGGCTGAGCCTGCTCGATCGCCTGGCGGCTGAAGCGAGCGTCGGGTAGCTTCGACCCGAGATTCGATCGCCGGCGCTGATCAGACGTCGAGGAACGTGGCCAGCTCCTCGACCGTCGGCATTCCCTCCCGGGCGCCCGCCCGGCGGGTCGAGATGGAGGCCGCTGCCACGGCCCGGCGTGCGGCTCCGGCAACGTCCTGACCGGCGGCAAGACCGGCCGCCAGCGCGCCGGCAAAGGTATCGCCCGCGCCAACGGCATCGATCGCGCCGACCTCACGCGCAGGCAGGTCGATCGGGTCCCCGTCGCGGGTCACCACGATCGCGCCCCCGGCGCCCAACGTCACGACGACCGCGGTCGCCACGCCGTCGCCGTCGGCGTTCGGCTGCAGCAGCGTCCGTGCGGCTTCGACGGGCCGAGTCTCGGCCGCGCCCGGCCGGCCGGTCCGCGCACCGTCGGCCGCGACGATCGTCCCGAGCTCGAGCCGGTTCACGGTCAATACGTCGGCAAGCCCGAACACCGACCGATCGACGCCCGCCGCGGGCGCCGGATTGAACACGGTCGTTGAGCCGGCTGAGCGTCCCAGTCGCAGGGCGTGTTTTGCCGCGAGCGTCGGGATCTCGTGGCCGACGAGCACGACGTCGGCGGTGGTGGGCGCCAGCGCTTGGATGCCCTCGGTGACGTTCGCGGCCGTCAGCGCGGCGTTCGCCCCGGACGCCACGGAGATCATGTTCTCGCCGCGGGCGTCGACGAGGATCAGCGCCACGCCTGTCGGGCCGTCGACCGTTCGGAGCCCGGTCAGGTCGATCCCCTCGTGGGTCAGCGCGGCGCGGGCTCGTAGCCCGTATGCGTCTCGCCCGACCGCGCCGACGAACGCGGTAACGGCGCCCAGGCGAACGGCCGCCACCGCCTGGTTCGCGCCCTTGCCGCCGTCGTGCTCGGAGAACGTCGCGCCGGTGATCGTCTCGCCGGGCGCGGGCAGATGTTCAGCGTGGGCAACGAGATCGACGTTGACCGACCCGACGACGATGACGCGGCCACTCATCGCGGGCTCCTGGGCCTCGCGCGACGACTGGTGTCGCCTCTCAGGCGACAATTCGGCCTCGAAGCGCGTGCCCTGCGTCGCAACGCGCCGATTCGGTGCTCCGGGGCGACGATTCGCGCCGAGAAGACCCACTCATAGCGGTTCGGTCCGGAACCGTCGCGTCTGAGGCGACACAGCGTGACCCGGGTTACCCGGTGATGAACTCGCCGCCATCTACGCCGATGACGTTGCCGCTGATCCAGTCCGAATCGGATTCGGAGAGCCGGACGATCGCCTCCGCCACGTCCTGCGTCGTCGTCAGCCGACCATGCGCGTTGCGGGCCAGCGTGACGTCGATCATCCGCTGGTTCTCGGGGATCTTCCGCAGCGCCGGCGTATCGGTGACGCCGGCCCGGATCGAGTTCACGGCAATCCCCGCGCCCCGCCGCGCGAACTCCATCGCGAGCTGCCGGACGTGCGACTCCATCGCGGCCTTCGCGCCCGACACGACGCCGTACGACGGGATGACCCGGCTCGTCCCTTCGGACGTCATCGCGTAGATCTTCGAGCCCTGCTCGAGGAATCCGGCCCGGTACAGGTCCTGGACCCAGTAGACGAGGCTGTTCGCCATGACGTCCTGGGTCATCTCCATCTTCTTCCGATCGACCGCCTCCTTCGGGTCGTCGGCGATGAACGGGACCAGCGACCCGAACGCGAGCGAATGCATGAGGACGCGGATGTACGGATGCCGGCCCGACTTCCGGATGAGCTCGAACCGCTCCCGGATCGACTCGATGGCGGCCGCCCGCTTCTCGTCATCGGCCGCGTTCATGTTGATGTAGAGCGCCTCGCTGCCGGCCGCCTCGATCCCCTCCTTCACCTCGTCGACGTGGGCGAGCGCCGCCCGGAAGTCGAGGTGGATCCCGATGATCCGGTAGCCGTTTGCGGCGAGGGCGAGCGCCGTGGCTTCGCCCATTCCGCTCGAGCCGCCGAGGATGAGCGCCCAGCGCTCGCGGTCGTCGGTCATGGAGTCACTCCGGGCTGATTCGGGGGTCGTGTGGGGTCGGGTCCCGAGTCTAGCAGCGGGTTCGGTCGCTACCGGCGCGTTGGGTGCATCGGCGCACGCGTTGGGGCCGTCCGGCCCGCGACCACGCTGCGGTGAGCCGTTACGCTGCGGGCGTGAACCCGCTGACCACGGAGCAGATCCTGCTCCTGCTCGCTCCGATCGTGCTCATCCAGCTGGGGCTGATGATCGTGGCGCTCATCGACCTGAACAGGGATGAGCGGCGCGTCCGCGGCGACAGCAAGGTCATGTGGGCGTTGATCATCGTGTTCATCAACATCATCGGCCCGATCCTCTACTTCACCATCGGCCGGGAGGAAGCGTGACGGTCGTCGCGTTTGGCGCCGCGCCCGCGCCGGCCACCGAACCGGCGATCACGACGCGCGGCCTGACGAAGCGATTCGGTTCGGTGATCGCGCTCGACGCGCTCGATCTCGACGTCCCGAAGGGCTCGATCTTCGGCCTCCTCGGCCCGAACGGGGCGGGCAAGACGACGACGATCCGGATCCTGACCGGCCTGGCGCGGGCCACCGCCGGCTCGGCGCAGGTCGCGGGCGTGGACGTGGCCGACGACCGCCCGGAGGTTCGGCGCCGGATGGGCTACCTGGACCAGGATCCTCGCTTCTACGGCTGGATGAAGGGCCGCGAGCTGCTCGAGCTCGTCGGGCGGCTCGCGGGCCTGCGCGGCGAGGCGCTCCGGGGCCGGGTCGCGGCGTCGCTGCGACGCACCGGGCTCGGCGACGCCGGCGAACGCCGGATCGGGACGTACTCGGGCGGGATGCGCCAGCGGCTGGGCATCGCCCAGGCCGTGCTCCACGAACCGGAGCTGCTCATCCTGGACGAGCCGGTCAGCTCGCTCGACCCGGAGGGCCGGCGTGACCTCCTCGCACTGATCGAGGGCCTCCGAGGCAGCGCGACGGTCGTCGTCTCGACCCACGTCCTCGCCGACGTCGAACGGATCTGCGACCGCGTCGCGATCCTCGACCGCGGCCGGCTCGTGACCGAGGGGCCCCTCGCGGATCTGCTGGCCGCCCACGCTCGACCGATGTTCGAGCTGGTCCCGGCGCCGGGCCAGGACGCTGCTGCGGCCGCGCTCGTCGAGCGGCTGCGCGGCGCAGAGTGGGAGAAGGGCGTTGACGTCGCCGCGGGCACGATCCGGGTGACCGTCACGGACGCCGCCGCGGCCGCTCGCGAGATCCTCCCACTCGTCGTCTCGAGCGGCGTCGTTCTCGTCTCGTTCGAGCAGGCTCGCCCGACCCTCGAGGACGTCTTCCTGGAGCTGGTCGGCCCTGCTGCGGCCGACGAGATCGACGGCCGTGGCTTCCTGCGACCGCGTGAGGCGGGCGACCGATGACGGGCTTCGCGACGCTGCTCCGCAAGGAGTTCCTCGAGCAGTGGCGGACGCTGCGGTTGCCGGTGATCGGCGCCGTGTTCTTCCTGATCGGCCTCGGTTCGCCGCTCCTTGCCCGGTTCACGCCCGAGCTCGTGAAGTCGCTCGGCGGCGGCCAGATCCAGATCGTGATCCCGCCGCCGACCACGCCCGACGCGGTCGATCAGCTGATCAAGAACGTCAGCCAGTTCGGGATCCTCGTCGCGGTGCTGCTCGCAATGGGATCTGTCGCGACCGAGAAGGAGCGCGGGACGGCGGCGCTGATCCTGACGAAGCCGGCGGGACGCGGCGCGTTCCTCGTTTCGAAGCTGGTCGCGATCGCAGGGACGCTCCTGATCGCGACGGTCCTTGCCGCGGCCGCCGCGTGGTTCTACACAGTCGTGCTGTTCGAGGCACTCCCCGTCGCCGGGTTCGCGGCGTCGGCCGTCCTCCAGTGGCTTGGTCTCGTCGTCTTTGCGGCGATCACGTTCCTCGGCAGCACGCTGACCCGCTCGGCGCTGGCGGCCGCCGGCATCGGCGTCGTCGCGCTGATCGTTGTCGGGATCCTCAGCGCGTTCCCGTCGGTCGCGCCGTACCTGCCGGTCGGGCTTGGGGCGCCGGCGCGGGCGCTGGCCCTGGGACAGCCCGCCGGCGACATCGCGGGGCCGCTGCTCGCGAACGTCGGCCTGATCGCCGCGGCGCTCGGGCTCTCGTGGCTGTCGTTCCGCCGCCAGGAGCTTTGAGCCCGACGCTTAGTCCAGATACGACCCGGACGCAGCGACTTTCCTCGGCGTCGGCACGGTTCGTGGATCGAGAGTCCGGACGCGGCTCCGGACGAACTGCGATGGCTCGCTGCGCTCAGAGTCTGGATTCTCAGTCCGGTTGGACCCTCAGATCACGCCGTTGGCGCGGAGGGCAGCGATCTCATCCGCCTCATAGCCCACTTCGGCAAGGATCTCGTCCGAATGCTCGCCGAGCGTCGGCGGCGCCGTCCGGATCGACGCCGGCGTCACGGACAGCTCGAACGGCAGCCCGACCTGTGTCGTCCGGCCCAGCCGTGGGTGCTCAACCGCTACCGCCATCGCCCGGGCGCGAGCCTGCTCCGAGGCAAATGCGGTGGGGATGTCGTTGATCGGCCCCGCTGGGATGTCGGCGGCCTCGAGTGCCGCCAGCCACTCGCCGGAGGTCTGCTCCGCGAGCCGGTCGCGCAGCGTCGCGATCAGCTCCGCCCGGTTGTCGACGCGGGCCCCGTTCGTCGCGAACCGGGGGTCGTCGGCCAGAGCCGGCAGCCCGATCGCGAGGCAGAACCGAGGCCACTGCCGCGGGCTCCCGACCGCGACCGCGATCTCGCCGTCGGCGGTCTCGAACGTCTCGTACGGGACGATGTTCGGGTGGGCATTGCCGAGCCGACCGGGCGGCACGCCCTCGACGAACGCGTTCTGGGCCTGGTTGACGAGGACCGCGAGCGTCGACTCGAAGATCGAGACGTCGATCCGCTGGCCGACGCCGTACGCCGGCGACCCTTCCCGCGATCGACCCGCGAGCGCGGCGAGAATGCCGATCGCGGCGTGCATCCCGGTTGCGACGTCCGAGATCGCGACGCCGACCTTCGTCGGGCGACCGCCGTCGGCATCGGCCGCGCCCGTGATCGACATCAGCCCGGCCTCGGCCTGGAGCAGGAAGTCGTAACCAGGCCGCCCAACCAATGGACCGGTCGGGCCGTAACCGCTGATCGCGAGGTGGATCAGCCGCGCATTGATGGCGCTCAGGGCGTCGTCGTCAAATCCGAGTCGCGCCAACGAATCCGGCCGAAGGTTCTCGACGAACACGTCGGCGTCCGCGAGGAGCCGGCGGAGCACGTCGGCGCCCGCCGCCTGCTTCAAATCGAGCCGGAGACTCCGCTTGTTGCGGTTGACCGCCAGGTAATACGCGGCCGTCCGGGTCCCATCCGCATCGCTTCCGACCCAGGGCGGACCCCAGAAGCGTGTAGCGTCGCCTTCGGGCGGCTCGACCTTGACGACGTCCGCCCCCAGATCGGCGAGCAGCATCGTCGCGTACGGCCCGGCGAGGACCGTCGAGCAGTCGACGACGCGGGCGCCGGCGAGCGGTCCGGACGGCTGGTCGGGCATCGATCGATGGTAGCCGCGGCCGCGAGGCCCTATCGTCAGCCCGTGACACCACGACGCCTGGTCTACGTCGTCGAGTGGGCCGTCCATCGCGGCTTCCACCGGCTGACCGGCCATCGATTCAGCACGCAGGCCCCGACGGACGGCAAGGTCGGGACGCTCTTCCTCGTGTCGACCGGTCGCCGCAGCGGCAAGCAGCGCCGAAATGGGCTCTTCTACATCGTCGATGGCGAGAACCTCGTGGTCGTCGCCTCCAACGCCGGCGAGAACGTCGATCCGCAGTGGTGGAAGAACCTCCAGGCGAACCCCGACGCCATCGTTGAGATCGGCCGGGGTCATCAGCCGGTCCGGGCGCGACAGGCGACGGCAGAGGAGGCCGCTCGACTGTGGCCGGACCTCGAGCGCGGCTACCCGGATTTTGGGGTGTACCGGACGCAGGTCGCCCGAAAGATCCCGGTCATCATCCTCGAGCCGCGATAGGTTCGGGCCGGCCGGGGTCCAGGTCGCCCAAACGCCGAATCGAGATCGTTGCGCTCAAGCGCAACGGTGTGGATAACCCGCGTGCGGCGCACGTCCTCCGCCTCGATCGCCCGACCGGGCTACGATCCGACCATGGCGACCTTGATGACGATCCATGCCCACCCCGACGACGAGACGATCGGCACCGGCGGCACGATGGCGAAAGCCGTCCGCGCCGGCCATCGGGTCATCGTCATCACCTGCACCCGCGGCGAGCTGGGCGAGATCGTCGTGAAGGAGATGGACACGCCCGACAATCATCGGCGGCTCGGCGAGATCCGGGCGGCCGAGCTCGAGGCGGCGATGAACGAGCTAGGCGTGACCGAGTGGGACAACCTCGGCTACCGCGACTCGGACATGATGGGCCGCGAGGGGAACAACGACCCGCGCTGCTTCTGGCAGGCCAATGTCGACGAGGCCGCCGGGCGCCTGGCGTGGCTGATTCGCCGCTACCAGCCGGATGTCGTCACGACGTACAACGCCTTCGGCGGCTACGGTCATCCCGACCATATCCGCGTCCATGACGTCGCGGTCCGCGCGGTGCCCCGGGCCGCCGACGCTGCGGCGTATCCCGAGCAGCTGGAGGCCGGCCTCGAGCCGTGGACCGTGAAGAAGTTCTACGAGCAGGCGACGCCCGAGTCGGTCCGCCGGGCGATGAACGAGCGACTCAAGGAGCTCGGCGCTGACACGGCCTGGCTGCCACCGAAGGACGCCACCCCGGAGCAGATCGCCGAGTACGAAGACCGAATGAAGAAGATGCTCACCCCCGACGACCAGGTCACGACGTGGGTCGACATCGGCGACGTGCTCGAGACGAAGTGGGCCGCGATCCAGAAGCACGTGACCCAGATCAACATGGACTTCCCGTTCATGAAGCTCGGGATCGACGGCTGGCGCGAGTTCTGGGGGCGCGAGACGTACAAGCTCCGCGAATCCAGGGTTGAAACGGCGATCCCCGAAAGCGACGTCTTCGCCGGCCTCAGCTGATCGGTCGATTGCGGCGCCTGTCTGGGCCGCCAACCAGGAAGTACGGCTCGAACCCGCTGATGGCGGCTTCTTCGTGATCCCCGCTGGGCTCATGGCCAAGACAAAGCGCCGAATCAGCCACGGGTCAGTCGTTCGACCTTGAATTCGTGGCTGGAGACCCAGCGGCGCCGATCAGCGGCACGGCGGCCCCGGTGGTCCCTCGATCGGGGAAGCGCTCAACCCGAGCGTCTCGTCGCCGATCTGAACGAACCACCGCGGCAATTCCGAGACGTCCTCGGTCAGGACGATCGCGGCATCTCGTGCCCGCCGAACCTCCAGGTGCCACGGGAGCAGTGGAATGCCCGCCTGGTTCGTCGTGATCTCTGCCCCGCCGTCACAGGGCACGCCGACCGGGAACGCTCCGTTGATCATGAACACGAGATCCGGGCCGCCGCGGTTTTCGACATGGAGGAGTCCGGACGCTCGCGGCGCGCAGGCCACCCACAGCGTTGCGATCAGCAGGCTCACGACCGCCAGCAGTCTCACCACGGCAGGAGACCCTTCGAAGCGTCAAAGACCTGGCCGATCACCACCCGGCCGTCGCCCGCCGGGTCGAGGAAGTTCGGCTGGGCCTTGTCGAGGATGATGTGCGGCCGCATCCGCGCCTGGACGAGGTGGGCGCCGTCGAACGTCAGCTCGAGCGTCATCCCCTCCATCGTCGGTTCTGACCAGGTCTGGTCGAAGACGAAGTTGCCGAGCGCGTACCAGATCGGCTTGCCCTCGTAGACCTCGACGGCGCCCGCCCAATGGGCGTGGTTGCCGATGACCATGTCGGCGCCGGCCTCGATCGCGGCGTGGGCGAGCGCCTGCTGGCCGGCGAATGGGGTTGGGTCGTATTCCGTGCCCCAGTGCGGGAAGACGATCACGACGTCCGCGCCGGAATCACGCGCCTTCTGGACGTCCGAGATCACGTTCTTCTCGGTGAACGAGGCACTTCCCGGCGAGTCCTGCCCGGCGCGATAGCCGGGTGCGATCGAGTCGTAGCCGATGATCCCGACCTTCACTCCGGCGGGCGTCTCGAGGATCGTCGGTCGGCGGGCTGATCGCGCGTCCTTGCCGGCGCCGCCCGACTTGATGCCGTAATCGGCGAGGTTGTCGATCGTCTGGAGGATCCCGTTTCGGCCGGCGTCGCCGATGTGATTGTTCGCGAGCGAGACCCAGTCGATACCGGCATTCGCGAGGCCCTCGATGAGCTTCGGGTCGGCCGAGAACACCGTCCCGGACGTGTGATAGCGGAACCGATCCGGGGCCGGGTTCTCGAAGTTCGCGATCGCGAGGTCGGCCCCCTCGAGGAGATCGCGCATCGCGCCGCCCTTGCTGGTTCGCTGCGTCTTCGGGACCTCCCATCCGAAACCGGAGCAGCACGTGTGGCCGGTGATCTCGGCGGTGCCGCCGTCGAACGGGAAGTCGACGCCTTTGCCGTTGACCTTCACGGTCTGCGCGACGCCCCGATCGAGCAGGATGTCGCCGCCCGCGACGAGCGTCCAGAGCCTCGCCGGGTCGAAAGCCGCCGATGATTCCTGGGGGAGTTGGGCCGTCAGACTCCAGTCTTCGAGGGTCGTCGACCGGCCGCCGCCGAACAGCTGCCTGTCGCCCCAGCCGAGCGCGCGGACGCCCGGCCCGACGTCGCTCGCCCGGAGGAACGCGAGGTGCTTGCGATTGCTGGCGAGGCTGCTGGACAGCGCCGCGGCGTCGGGGAGGAGCAGGACGTGCGCATCATCGGGAGGCCGGTCGACGCCGATCGCCTGGAAGACCGCGTCCGCCTCCGATTCGACGAACTCGAGCGTGTCGTAGCCCTTGCTCGTGCCCGCGAGGACAGCCCTCACCTCGTCGCGGTTCGTCCGTTCGGCGGTCGTCCGGAACTGGGTCACGGGCACGATCGCGACCGCGGCGATGGTCTGAGGCGTGGGGGTTGGCGGCGCGGTCTCGGTAGGAGGGGCGGCCCTTGGCGGCGGGGGCTGGATCGTGCCGCCGGTCGGTGGCGATGTGACGCGCGCCACCTCGGAAGCGCTCGGCGCCGGGGAGGCGGTGGGCTGCCCCGAGGCGAGCCCAACCGTAACCGCGACCGTGACGGCAAGGAGCGCGACAACCGTCACGAGGGGGAGTCGTTTCACGGGTGCGGATTGTGCCAGTCGATCCGCGACGGCGCTGCGTGAGCACCCGAGCCGCCGCAAGCAGGTTGCCTGATAAGGCTGAGGAACGTGGTAAGTCGCCCGTCGAGCCGTGAAGTTGCCCAATACCGCCAGCCGCCTTGAAAGGAATGTTGCTCACGCTCGGGGGATCGTCTTCGCCAGGTTCGACCACTCATTCCAAGGTTGTGAGCGGTATCAGGAACCTTGCGGGTCAGTCCGTACGCGCGAAGCGCGACTGCGTTTTGTCGCAGATGGGCGGCGCTGAGAAGGCGGGACCGAGCACCGAAAAGCAGCGGCTCAATGGCCCGTGAGCGCGGAGCGGACAAAGAACGCCCCGTCCGGGCGGGCGGACGGGGCGTAGGTGTGTGCGTTGATGGCGGACCCGACCGGATTCGAACCGGCGATCTCCAGCGTGAC
The DNA here is from genome assembly GCA_036274475.1 of Candidatus Limnocylindrales bacterium. Lineage (GTDB taxonomy): Bacteria > Chloroflexota > Limnocylindria > Limnocylindrales > CSP1-4 > CF-46. The sequence goes on along the minus strand of DASUFO010000074.1, from coordinate 34,627 downwards.
AGGCTGGCATGTTGGGCCGCTACACCACGGGTCCGTTGCGGCGAGTGCGGAGGATAGCACCTGCTCCGGCCCTTGTCGCCTGCTCGGAACGGCGCTCGGCGGTCCTCGTTCTGATGGCGACCCGGGCGGTCGCTGAACGGCTTCGGCAGCTCCCCAGCGGCCACGGTCGGCTCGTTCCGAACACGAAGCGGATCGCAAGGACCGCGGCTCACGGAACGAGCAGCAGCGACTCGTCGCGACTGAAGCCGGCGAGTTGAAGCGCGAGCCGGCCGTCCGTCGCGTCGTGGACGGAGATCGTCGGCGGCCAGCCCGAAGCGACGCCATCCGCGTTGGAACCTCCGTTGCCCAGCGCATAGATCCAGCGGTTGTCGCGCGACACCCCCAGCCCGACGTACGGCCCGGCCGCCGGCCAGTGATCCGCGAGCTCGAGGGTCGTAGTGTCGAACGTCCAGATCCCCGTGCTGCCGAGATACTGGTCGCGGTTATAGGCGATCGGCCCCTCCTTCATCCCGACGGCGAACAGCCGCGTTCCGCTGGGATCGCCGAGGAGTGCCGGCGTGGACCACGGCGTGTAGTCGGAGAACATCGCGGCCCAGCTGGGCCACTGGGCCACGTTCGGGACGTACTCGCCCGACACGTCGGTGCTGCCATCAGGCTTGACCGCAATGCTTCGGACGTGGCCGCCGTCGAGATCGAGGACGTCGAGCTGGTGGCCGATGGGGCTCCAGACAAACAGCCGATGATTTGCGGCATCGAGCACCGGGTCGGCGAACCAGTTGACCGGATCCGGCGTGTAGTCGAACCCATCGACTCGCGATCCATCGAGGCCAAACGACGTGACCTCGACGGGCGACTCGCCCGCGCCCGGTTGCTCGCGCCAGCACATCCCGACGATCGATTCCTCGGTCAGCCACTGCAGGTAGCCGCACATCGGAATCGTCGCGATGATCGCGCCGCCGAGCGCAGTTCCGGCGCCAACCGCCTTGCCGCCGCGACGTGCTGCGGCCAGATCGATCAGCGAGACGGAGGTCGACAGCCGCTCCGAGATCGTCGGCGTGTTCCTGTCGAGCCAGTAGTACATCAGCAGCCGGTCACCGCCCGGCGAGACGCGGAGGAACGGTCCCGACAGGTACGTCCCGTAGCCGTCGTTGATCTCCTGCTCCGTCGATGGCGGCACATCGACTGACGCGACATCCACGTGGCCGATCGACGTCCCGTGGTGGACGTCAATCGTCTCGACGCTCATCGCCCAGCTGTCGCCGCGGCGAGCGGCGACCGCGACGAACCCAACGTTGCCGTCCGGGCTGATTGCGACGTCGAAGTGCGTGCCGAAATCCTGCACCGGCGGGTCGGCGCCGGATTCGATCGTCGTGATCGATGCAGCCGACCGCTCGACGGCGCGCGAATCGATGTATCGGACCACGATCTCGAGCCGTTCGCTGTGTTCGTCGCCCGTGCGGAGGAAACAGATGCACGACCAACCGCCGTTCGGCCCGCGGAAGACCGCATCCTCGGTCCGCCGGATCGAACTGGCCGGTCCCAGGTCGCCGGTCCCTGGATCGACGAGCCGGATTCCGCCGACGTCGACGGGGATAGCCGGCGGGATTGGCCCGTCGCCCAGGGTCAGAAGCGGCGGCGGGCTGGGCGTGGGTGGCGGAGGCGTGGGAGTCGGTCGCGGCGTCCTCGACGGCGACGCGGACGGGTCCGGCGTCGGAACGGGTGTCGGGACCAGATACGAAAAGTCGAGCCGCTGCTCGGCGTGCGGTCCGACGAATGCGATGACCGGGACGATCAGGGCGACGACCAGCACGACGATCACGGCCCGATAGCGGCGGAACCCGCCATCGCCCGGGCGCCGCTGGGCTGGACCGATCCGGGTCGTGGCGACCTCGACAATCTCGAGATCCGGGTGACGGTCCGACATCGTCATCACTCTATAGGGCGCCTGTCGCCAGGGAATCGTTCAAGAACGGCTCGCGGCGCGGCCGGCTCCTATACTCCCCCGACCATGCCCGTCCTCGACCTTCGCTCGGACACCGTCACGAAGCCCACCGACGCCATGCGCCGCGCGATGGCCGCTGCGGAGGTCGGCGACGACGTCTTCGGCGAGGACCCCACCGTGATCGCGCTCGAGGAACGCGCCGCGGAGCTGCTTAACAAGGAGGCCGGCCTCTTCGTCAGCTCCGGGACGATGGGCAACCTCGTCTCGCTCATGGCCCACGTCCCGCGCGGCGGCGAGATCATCGCCGGGGTTGAGTCCCACACGGTCAACGACGAGGCCGCGAACTACGCAGTCGTGGCGGGCGCCGCGACCCGCCAGCTCCAGGACCGGCCGGACGGGACGCTGGCGCTCGACGATATCCGCGACGCGTTCCGCGACCTCACCGATCCGCACCAGCCGCCGACGAGCCTGATCACGATCGAGAATGCCCACAGCCACTCGATGAACCGGCCGCTCGCGCCGGACTACCTGTGGGACGTCGCATCGATCGCCCGTGAACACGGCGTTCCGTTCCACATCGACGGGGCACGGCTCTTCAACGCGGCCGTCGCGCTCGAGATCGACCCGAAGGACCTCGCGGCGCCCGCGGATTCGGTCACGTTCTGCCTGTCGAAGGGCCTCGGTTGCCCGGCCGGCTCGGTCGTCGTCGGTTCGAACGCGTTCATCCAGCGGGCCCATCGCGCCCGGAAGCTCCTCGGCGGCGGGATGCGCCAGGCGGGCATCCTCGCGGCCGCCGGCCTCGTAGCGCTCGCGGACGGCGAGCAGGGCATGATCGACCGCCTCGCCGAAGACCATGCCAACGCCCGCCGCCTCGCCGAACAGCTGGCGGAGATGCCCGGCATCGAGAGTGCCGGTGGCGTTGCCCAACCGAAGCCCGGACGCCTCGACCCGGAGCGCGTGGTCACGAACTTCGTCCTGTTCAAGGTCGATCGCGACCGGCGCGCCTTCATCGATGCGCTCCGGGCACGAAACGTCCTCATGGACGAATATGCCCACGGACAGGTCCGGGCGGCAACCCACAACGACGTCGCCGCGACCGACATCGACACGATCGTTGCCGCGGTTCGCGGAGCGCTCGAGGAGACGAGCGGCAACGCGACGAAGGCCGACATCGGGGAGGAACAGCTCCAGGGCGTCTAGGGCACACGACGCGGAGCGCATCGGGGACGGGCGGCCAGCCGGCGACGGCCGTCCGGCAAGGAGGAACCATGACCGACCGACTCGAGGACGTCGTCCTCAGCCGCCCGAAGGCGGCCCGCCCGGGGCCGCTCGACGAACGCCTCTTCGACCTCGTCGAGGCGCGGTTCCGGCGCCTGATTCGCGACAACCCGGTCCTCGGCACGTATGTCGGCATCCACACCGAGGACAGCCGGCTTGGCGACGGCGGTCGTGACGCGGTGCTCGGGGAGCTCGCGGATGAGAAGGCCCATCTCGCTGCCGTCGAGGCGATCGAGCCCGCGGGCCTGTCGCCGCTCGGTCGCGTGGAGCGCGACCTCGAGATCCACAACCTCCGCCGGACGATCTTCGACACCGAGACCGTCCGGACCTGGGAACGCCGCTCGACCGCGCTCGACGCGATTGGCGATGCGCTGTTCCTGATCTTCGCCCAGGACTTCGCCCCGCTCGACGAGCGGCTGAACTCGATCGCCGGCCGCCTCGAGGAGGTTCCCGCGTACCTCGAGCAATCGAAGTCGCGAGCGGTCGGCCCGCAGGTCCGGCTCTGGCAGCGGCTCGAGATCGAATCGGCAGCGGACGTCCCGTCGTTCCTTGACGAGATCGTGGCCGCGGGCGCGTTGCTTCCGGATATCGAGCGGCGCCGCCTCACGACTGCGGCCGACGCCGCCCGGCGGGCGCTCTCGTCCTACGCGACCTGGCTCGAGAGCACGCTCGCCGACGGGACCGACGACTGGGCGCTCGGCCGCGAGCGCTACGACGAGCTTGTCGCGCTGCGGGCGTTCGATGGCCTCGACGCCGATGCGATCCTGGAGATCGGCGAGGAACAGCTTCGGCTGAACCGCGACGCCCGCGTCGAGGCTGCCCGCGGGATCGACCCGAGCGTCGACGAGGCGACGGTAGTCGATCGGATCAAGCGCGATCATCCGGCGTCGTTCGAGGAGGCCCTCGAGGCCTATCGCGATGTCATGGTCCGCGGTCGCCAGCACCTCATCGATCAGGGCATCGTCACGGTCCCCGACGACGAGCGGATCGACGTCATCCCGACGCCCGAGTACCTCCGCAACGTCGTCCCGTTCGCGGCGTACTTCTCGCCACCGAAGTTCGATCCCAACCCGAAGGGGATCTACATCGTCACCCCATCGGTCGGCGACGACCCGAACGCGATGCGCGAGCACAACTACAGCTCGATCAGCAACACGAGCATCCACGAGGCGTATCCCGGTCACCACCTCCAGCTCGCCGTCGCGAACGCCCACCCGAGCCTGACCCGGATCGCCACCGACGCGCCCGAGTTCGTCGAGGGCTGGGGCATGTACTCGGAGCAGATGATGCGCGAGCAGGGCTTCGACGACGCCCCGAACTTCCGGCTCGCGATGTACACCGACGCGATCTGGCGGGCCTGCCGGATCGTCCTCGACGTCCGGATGCACCGTGGCGAGCTGGGCGTCGACGAGGCGACCGACTACCTCGTCTCGAACACGAGCTTCGAGGGCGCGAACGCCCGGGCCGAGGTCAACCGCTACACCTACACCCCGACGTACCAGCTCTCGTACCTGCTCGGCAAGGTGCTCTTGCTCCAGCTCCGGGCGGACGAGCAGCGCCGGCTCGGGCCGCGGTTCGAGCTCAAGGCATTCCACGACACGCTGCTCAACAACGGCTCGCTGCCGATCAGCTTCCACCGCCGGCTGCTCCGCGAGACGATCGCTGCCGCCGACGGGTCCGGCGGGACGTCGTCGCGGGCCGCGCGCTTCGGCTAGTGCAGGTCATCCCCTCGATCGACGTCGCGAACGGCCGCTCCCGGGTGGTGTTCTGGCCCGGGGCTGCCGCCGGCATCGGCGCCCCCACGGACCGTCCGGATCGGATCGCGGAGCGATTCGTCGAGCTGGGCGCGCGGGTGATCCACGTCGTCGACTTCGACGGAGCGCGTACCGGCCAGCCCGCAAACCTGGAGGTGATCGGCGCGATCGCGTCGCGGGTCGCGGTTCCGATCCAGGTGGCGGGCGGGCTGGAAGGGGCGGACAACATTCGGCTTGCGTTTGGGGCCGGGGCCACGCGCGTCGTCCTGGCGATGAGCGTCGCCGACGACCCCGAGGTGCTCGCGGGGTGCGTCGCCGTGGCGGGCGACTGGCTCGCGGTCGGCCTGGATCCGCGACCGGAGCGGCTGTCGGCATTCCCCTGGCGGCGGTCGTCGCCGCCGGCGTCGATCGAAGCGCTCGTCGACGAGCTCGTCGGGCGGGGCGTCCGGCGGTTCGTCCTGTCGCACGGCGGGACCGAGCCGGACGTCGGGCTGCTCGCCCGACTCGCTCGCTCGGCCGACGCCGATTTCCTCGTCGCCGGCGGCGCTTCCGACCTCGACGGCGTCCGCCGGCTGCGCGATGCCGGCGTCGCGGGCATCATTCTCGGCCAAGCGCTCCTGTCCGGGGCCGTCGATTTCTCGCAAGCCCTGGAGGCAGCCGCATGATCCGCATCCCCCGCTTGATCCTGGCATTGCTCGTCGCCGCGGCGCTGGCCGTGGCGTGCGGTCCCGGCGCGACCCCGAGCGCATCGGCTCCGGTCACGTCTGCGCCGGCGTCCGGCGCACCCGGCGGATCCCAGGCCGCGACCGACTGCCCGACCGAAGGGCCCCAGCCGATGGCCGGTGGCGAGAAGCGGGTGGTCACGATCGATACCGAGAAGGGCCCGATCGAGATCACCGTCGAGGCGGACCTGGGACCCCTCGCGGCCGAGAACTTCGTCGATCTCGCCGCCTGCGGCTTCTACGACGGAATCGTCTTCCACCGCGTCGTGCCCGGCTTCGTCATCCAGGGCGGCGACCCGACCGGGAGCGGCTCAGGCGGACCGGGCTACGAGTTCAAGAACGACCCGGTCAGCGTTCCGTACGACCGTGGGGTCGTTGCGATGGCGAATGCCGGCCGCGACACGAACGGGAGCCAGTTCTTCATCGTCCTCCAGGACGTACCCGAAGCCAATCTGCCGCCGGACTATTCGGTCTTCGGCCGCGTCACAAAGGGGATGGAGGCGGTCGACGCGATCGCCGCGGCGGCCGATGCCGAGAACCCCACGAACCCGATCAAGATGGACCGCGTGTCGGTCCAGCAGCCCTGACCCTGCCCAAGGAGGAGCAGCCATGACCAGCGCCACGATCGCGACCGAGAAGGGCGACATCGAGGTCGATCTCTTCACGAACGATGCCCCGAAGGCCAGCCAGAACTTCGTCGACCTGGCGAAGAAGGGCTTCTATGACGACGTCGTCTTCCACCGCGTGATCAGCGGCTTCGTCATCCAGGCCGGCGACGGCGAGTTCGGCAAGAAGTCATCGCTCAATCGCGGCCGCGTCGGTACCGGCGGGCCCGGCTACAAGTTCGAGGACGAGCCGGTGAAGGGCGACTACGTGCGAGGCGCGCTCGCAATGGCGAACGCCGGGCCGAACACGAACGGGTCGCAGTTCTTCATCTGCCACGCCGACCTGACCGGCCGGCTGCCGAAGAACTACACGCTGTTCGGGCAGGTGACGAAGGGACTCGACGTGGTCGACGCGATCGCGGCTGCCGCGGACCGCGAGAACCCGTCCGATCCGGTGGCGATGACGAAAGTGACGATTCACGAGGACTGACGGCGCTCGTGGACGCGTTCGCCGAGGCGTGCAGTAAACGTTAAGGAATTTACATCGGGCTCTGCATCAAAACTCTTGGATTCCCGAGAAGCAACGGTTATCGTTCTGTATGCGCTGCGATGAGCGGCCAGGCTGCCCCAGCGACAAGGTCATGGGTAGGTAGGGTCAGGGTAGTCGGTGCAGCCGACGTGATAGATGCCCTTGACGCGCGGCAGAAGCGTCCGTTTCGGCGGATACCTTCACCGGGACAGCAAAGAAGCGGCCCCCCACGGGGCCGCTTCTTGGATTCCGGGCCGCGCTCGACGCGGTCCGTTCTAGCGGATCGGGGCGACGATCACCCACTTGTTCAGCCACTCGTCGCGAGCGGGCTTCGTACCGGCCGTGTACGGGTCGTCGAAGGGGCTGTCGGTCTCGGCGTAGGGGACGAAGCGGAGCTTCGCGTTCGACGTTGACGCGAGCGTGTCGTAACCGATCTTCGCGTTGACGAATCCGTCGGCCTTGAGCGGGTCGCTCAAGTAGAGCGACTCGACCGTGAACGCGTTCGTGTAGTTGCCCGACGCGTCCTTCGCGAAGGGATTGCCTTTGAGGCCCGCGTAGCCGGTGATGAACTGGGCGTGGCGACCGCCCCAGGCGAGGATCCCGAACGGCTTGCGCGTCGCGATCAGCTGGCGAATGCCGGCCTTGATCGCCCGAGCGTAGCTGCCGTAGGCGAAGTCGTCGTAGACGCGCGTTCCGGCATACAGCGCGGTCGTGCCCCAGCCGTAGTAGTTCAGCGCGTTACGCCAGCCGTGCGGGTCCGAACCCTTGCCGCCTTCGAGCGTGTCGTGGGTCCGCTCCCACTGGAGGATCGCGTCGACCGTGGAGATCGCATACCGCGGGGTCCACCTGAACGCCGCGCCGCCGTTGCCGTTCAGCGCGATCGTGTTGAGCATGACGAGCGCCGACGTCGCGGTGCAGGCGGCGTAGTTCGGGTCCTGGAACCGGAACGCGTCGGGCCTGAAGACGTTGAGCGTGACCGGCGGAACCGATCCGACCTCCGGAACCGGGCGCGGTTCGGCCGCTGCGGCCGGTGCGATGGCCGCCGCTCCGAACAGGAGGGCAGCGGTGCCGACGAAGGCCAACCGCGAGAGGCGGCGAGTGGAGTGGGCAATCATCGTTCGTGTCGTCCGTGTCGAGTTGGATTAGCTCTGTGGTCCAATCCTGGTCTCGACCACGGCGGCACGGCACTGCCATCTGATCCCGATTCGGTACGTCGATGGGGCCCCCTCGGCCTACGTCAGATGACGTCTCGCGGGCCGCCGAATCGGCGGTGACGCCGCGAACGGCACCCACGGTTCAGGCGATCGGCTTGTCCATCCAGACGCACTCGAGCGCGACCCCGTCCGGCATACGGACGTCCTCCCGACCGGTCTCCCGGAAGCCGAACGCCGAGTAGAGGGCCACGCCCGGCAGCGTCGCACCGAGCGTCAGCATCCGGAACCCGTCGGCCTTCGCCGCCGCCTCGCACGCCTCCAGGATCCGGCGACCGAGTCCGCGCCGCGTCCAGTCCGGCCGGGTGTACATCGCCCGGACGTGAGCGGCCTCCGTCGCTGGGTCGATGAGGCGGTCGTCGCCCTCGGCGTCGCCCGAGCCCGTGTACAACTTCGCCCGCTTGCTCCAACCGCCGCACGCGATGAGTTGGCCGGCGGCTTCGAAGACGTAGTACGTCCAATCCTCGATCAGCTGGCGGTCGACGACCGCAACGTAGCGGGTCGCGGAGGCGGTCTGCTCGGCGTTGTAGACGAGCGGAAAGATGTCGCGCGTCGCGAGCTTCATGAGCGCGTCGATCGCCTCGGCCTCGTCGAGCCGCGCGAGTCGCAGGATGGGTTCCGTGGCGGGCCCCTCCACGGGTCGCAGTCTAGCGGGCCGCAGATTCCCCGAGTCGTGCCGCCCGCGACTCCAGGTAGCGGCGCTCCGGCAGGCTCGTCGTCTTGCGCGCGGCGGCGAGGTACGAGCGGCGGGCGGCGGCGGCGTCGCCGGCCATCTCGAGGAGGTGCCCGCGGACGGCCTCGAAGCGGTGGCTGCCGGCGATCCGGTCGTCGCTCGTGAGATCGTCGAGGCGCGCGAGGCCGGCCGCCGGTCCGTCAACCATTGCGACCGCGACCGCCTGGTTCAACGAGACCATCGGGTTCGGGGCGACGGCGGCAAGCAGTCCGTACAGCTCGACGATCTCAGGCCAGTCGGTCGCGTCCGCCGTCGACGCTTCGTCGTGGACCGCGGCGATCGCGGCCTGGAGCTGGTAGGCGCCCAACGCGGACGTCTCCGCGAGCGATCGGCTGATGAGCGCCACGCCCTCGTCGATCTGGGCGCGATTCCAGCGCGATCGGTCCTGTTCCGAGAGCGGGACGAGCGAGCCGTCGGCGAGCGTCCGCGCCGGCCGGCGGGCGTCGATCAGCAGCATCAGCGCCAGCAGTCCCGTGGCTTCGCCATCGGCGGGCAAGAGTCGATGGAGGTCGCGGGCCAGCCGGATTGCCTCGGTGGTCAGGTCCGTTCGGGCGAGCTCGTCGCCGGACGACGCCGTGTAGCCCTCGTTGAAGACCAGGTACAGGACATGAAGCACGACGGCGAGGCGCTCCGCGCGCTCCGAAGCCGGCGGGAGCGAGAACGGCGCACCGGAGTCCCGGATCGTCGCCTTCGCCCGGCTGATTCGCTGGGCCATCGTCGACTCGGGGACGAAGAACGCCCGGGCGATCTCGGCCGTCGTGAGGCCGCCGACCGCGCGGAGCGTCAGCGCCAGTTGCGACGACGGCGAGAGCGAGGGATGGCAGCACAGGAACAGCAGCGTGAGCGTGTCGTCCTCTTCGGGCGCCAGGTCGTCCGGGCCGGGTGCGTTGAAGGCGTCGGGCGGGAGCAGGGCGGCGGCGGTCGCCTCGCGCCGCTGCCGGGCGAGGTCGGCACGGAGGTGGTCCGTCATGCGTCGCGACGCCACCGCGATGAGCCAGCCTCTCGGGTTGTCCGGGATGCCTTCGTTGGGCCATTGCGTCGCCCCGGCGAGGAGTGCCTCCTGGACCGCATCCTCGGACGCATCGAACTGGCCGTAACGACGAACGACCGCGGAGAGGACCTGCGGAGCGAGCTCCCGCAGCAGGTCGTCGACGCGCGGCTCGGTTGTCACCCCGTCACGTCCCCGTCGCCGACGTCCTCCATGACCGGCCGGATCTCAACCCAGCCGTACTCGGACAGCGGTCCGGCGACCTCGATCGCCCGGTCGATGCTCTCGACGTCCACTTGAAAGAGACCGGCGAGGTGTTCCTTGACCTCGCTGTATGGCCCGTCGGTCACGGCCGGCACGCCGTTGACGAGCTGCACGAACGTCTGGTCCCAGCCGAGACCTTCGACCCGGATGAGCTCGCCCGTTCGCTTCATCTCGTCGATGAGCTTGTAGTGGTTGTTGAGGACCCGGTCCGCCTCCTCCTTGGGGAGCGACTCCCAGAGCTGCGGGTTCGAGTGGATGAGGACCATGTACTTCACGGCGGGCTCCTTTCGCAGCGCCGAATTGGCGCCTTCGAACCTCTGTCGGAGCTGACGGTTGGGCCTCGACATTGTCGCCCGCCCGGCGCAGATTCGACGTTCGCCGTCAACCGATGTCGAGAATTTCGAGCCCGCTTCGACCTTGCGATGAATCCGGCCGACCCGATCGGTCATACAACCATCGAGAGGAGCTCACGATGACCGCAACCACGCTCCAGACCGTCACCTCCGCGGACGGCACGACGATCGCCTACGACAAGCTGGGCGCCGGGCCCTCCGTCGTCCTCGTGTGCGGCGGCTCGGTCGATCGCATGTCGAACGCGGGCCTCGCCCAGGTCCTCGCATCAGATTTCACCGTGTACAACTTCGACCGACGCGGGCGTGGCGACAGCGGCGACACGCTGCCCTACGCCGTCGAGCGCGAGATCGAGGACATCGCGGCCGTGATCGACGCCGCGGGCGGACACGCGTTCCTCTACGGCACGTCATCCGGGGCGGCGTTGGCATTCGAAGCAGCTCGAGCGCTGCCGGACAAGGTCACGAAGCTGGCGCTCTGGGAGCCGCCCTACATCGAAGATCCTGCGGCCCGTCCACCGGCCGACACGGTTGCAACGTACGAACGACTCGTCGCGGAAGGTCGCCGGAGCGACGCCGTCGAGTACTTCACCGCCAAGGTCGTCGGCCTGCCGCCGGAGTTCGTGGCCTTCGCGAAGACCCAGCCGTTCTGGGCGGCACAGGAGAAGATCGCCCACACGCTCGCCTACGACGGCCGGATCATGGCGGACTACTCGATCCCGCGCGACAAGGCCGCCGACGTGACCCAGCCGACGATCGCGATCGCCGGCGAGGCGAGCTTCCCGTTCTTCCTGCAGACGGTCGCCGCGCTTGGCGACGCAATTCCCAACGGCGAGTCGACGACGCTGCCGGGCCAGCAGCATGACGTCTCGCCCGAGGTCCTCGGACCGGTGCTCAAGGAGTTCTTCAGCCGCTGACGCCAGCGTCGGCACCCGCGCCCCGCGCCCCGGGCGGCCCGGCCGCCCGGGGCGCATCCGTGTCCTGCGCCGTGCGCCCGGGTGCCGCCTCGATGCAACCCGCGGCAGCCAGCCGCCGTGCCCGCCGCCACGCGAGACGGTCCACCGTTGCGTGATGAAGCTTGGACTGCACATCCCGATGATCGATTGGGCCGGTGGCGCAGAGCGCTTCGCGCCAACGCTGGCCCGAGTGGTCGAGGTGGCCGAGGACGCCGGCTTCGACGCCGTCGCCCTCGCGGATCACGTCTGGCTCCACCCACGCGTCGGCGGCCCGCTCAAGGACCACGTCGAGGCGTACACGACGCTCGGGTTCGTGGCTGCCCACACCCACAAGGCGAGGCTGCTCTCGCTCGCGACCGCCGCCTCCTACCGTCCGGCGGGCCTTCTCGCGAAGGTCGTGACCACGCTCGACGTCCTGTCCGGCGGCCGAGCGATGCTCGGAATCGGCGCCGGCGACTTCGAGGAGGAGGCCGTCGGGCTGGGCCTGCCGTTCCCGTCGAAGGCGGCTGACCGCTTCGACATCCTCGAGGAAACGATCCAGGCGTGCCTCGAGATGTGGACGGGCGATCGGGGCAGCGAGCGACCGATCGAGGGCCGGCACGTCCGGATGGGTCGCGCCCTCAACCTGCCGCAGAGCCTCGCACGACCGCATCCACCGATCCTGATCGCCGGCGAGGGCGAGAAGCGGACACTGCCACTCGTCGCCCGCTACGGCGACGCCTGCAACATCGCGCCCTCGCCCGAGCTTCCTCGCAAGCTCGACGTCCTTCGCCGCCTCTGCGACGAGCAGGGCCGCGACTACGACGCGATCGAGAAGACGATGCCGTACGGATTCGACGTCGGCGAGCGGGGCGAGAAGGCCGGCGAGCTGGTCGACCAGCTGCGGGGCTTCGCCAAGATGGGGGTTGAGACGGCGTTCGGCTGGGTCGTGGGCGTCGACAGGATCACGCCGCTCGAGATCATGGGGCGTGAGGTCATCCCCGCGCTCGCGGAGACGCCGGTCGGCTGACGCGTCCGGTCCTCGGTCCGGGGAGCGCGATGCCGTTCGTGGCGCCAGGGACGCCGTCGCGCGGACTCCGTTCGGTCAACTATCCTCAGGGCGGTGCAGACAGCCGTAGTCGGGCCGGACGATCTGGATGCCTAGCGGCACGGTCGCCGCCGTCGAGCTCGGCTCGGCGGGCGGACGGGTCGTCGTCGGGCGGATCGGCGAGGGCGAGCTGCGACTCGAGGAGGTTCACCGGTTCGGCGCGGACCCCGTGCGCCTGCCTGACGGCCTCCACTGGGACATGCTCCACGTCCTCCGGGAGGTCGTCGCCGGTCTCCAGGTCGCGGGACGCGGCGACGACCCGCCGACGAGCGTCGGCATCCACGGGCCGCCCCGTGACTTCGGGCTCCTCGACGAGGACGACTCCCTCATCGGGGTCCCGTTCCACGGCCGCGACGCACGGCACGCCCAGGGTTGCGACCGCGTCCACGATCGTGCCCGGCCGTCGAGTCTCTACCGCCGGACGGGGACGGCATTCCGGACCGACGCCACCGTCTACCAGCTCGCGGCGCTCGATGGAACCGACGCCCTCAGTCGCGCCCGGCGGATGCTCCTGCTGCCTGACTTGATCGGCTTCTGGTTGACCGGCGACGTCGCGGCTGAGGGGACGAATGCGTCGACGACGGGCCTCTTCGACCCTGACGCCCGGGACTGGGCCTGGGACCTCATCGAAACGCTGGGGCACCGCCGCGACTTGTTTCCGGTCGTTCGCGCGCCCGGATCGCTGGCGGGCCCCCTTCGCGATGACGTCGGAGCCGACACCGGCCTGGCGGGGTCGACTGCCCTGGTCCGCGTCGGATCGCACGTCGCATCGGCCGTTGCCGCGGTGCCGGCGGGCGGTCCGCGCTTTGCGTTCGTCGTGTGCGACGACGTCGCCCATGTCGGGGTCGACGTCGAGGCTCCGGTCCTCAGCGAGCCGAGCCGCGCTGCCGGATTCACGAACGAGGCCGGCGTGGATGGACGTGTCCTGTACCTGCGGGCGGGGATGGGCCTGCGCCTGGTGCGCGAAACGCTCGGGGCGTGGGAGCGAGCGGGCGAGCCCGAGGATGTCGGACGCCTGCTGCAGCTGGCCGGCGCGCTCCCGTCCGGCGGCCCCGTCGTCGATCCGGACGAGGCGGTCTTTGCGGAGCGCGGTGACATGGAACGGACCATCGAGGACGCGTGCCTCCGGGCGGGGCTCCGGCCGCCGTCGTCGCGAGCGGCCGTGATCCGGTGCATCCTCGACAGCCTCGCCGCGAGCTACGCACGGTCGATCGACGAGGCTACTCGCTTGTCGGGCGCCTCGGTGTCGACGGTCCACGTCGTCGGCGCGGGCGCGGCGAACGAGCTCCTCTGCCGGCTCGTCAGCGACGCCTGCGGGTTGCCGGTGAGCGCCGGGCCCGTCGACGCCGCCGCGGTTGGGAACGTCCTCGTTCAGGCACGGGCGCGGGGCTCCGCCGAGGGCGATCTGGACGCGCTTCGCGCGCTCGTGCGGACGACACAGGCCCTCCGGCGCTACGAGCCGACGGGGTCGCGAACGCGCGGCGGGCGGCGGGCCGCGGGCTAGATTTCAGGGTCAGGCGGTCAGGCGGTCAGGCGGGTCAGGCGGTCGCGGGCGGACGCCCGGCGGCCGGGCGCCGGACGACGGAGACCGCCCGCGCGACGACGAGCGTCGCCGCAACCGTCGCAGCCCCAGACGCGAGGAACAGGCAAGACAGCCCGATCACCGGGGCAGCGAGGCCGGCGACGACGGAGCCGACGACCGAGCCGAGACTGAACGTCAGTCCCGTGTACAGGCCCTGCGCCGTCGCCTGCGCCTCTGGCGGGACGGCATTCGCAACGAAGCTCACGATGCCCACGTAGAACAGGGCGAAGCCGACGCCCCCGAGCGGCGCGATCAGCAGCGCGGCGAGCGGCTCGGTCGCGAGACCCCAGCCCGCTGCCCGGAGGGCAAACGCGACGGCGCCGAGCAGCAGCAGTCGCTCCGAGCCGGCGCGTCGGGCGAGCGTCGGGAAGGCGAGCATGATGGGGATCTCGACGGCCGCACCGACGCCCCACATCAGGCCGATCGTCGCGAGGTCCGCGCCGAGGTTCGCGACATGGATCGAGATGAACGCCATCACGGCTCCGATCGCAGTCCAGATGGCGGTGACCCCGACCAGCAGCAGGAGCAGCCCCGGGATGGACAGCAGCGCCGTGATGCCGCCGAGTGGTGGCCCGGCGCGGACGCGGCGTCGCGAGCGGGCCGTCGAGGCTCCACGCGGATCCCGCGCGAGGAGTCGCCACGAGGCCACGCCCGTCGCCACGAGAAGCGGGACGTACAGGACGAACAGCCAATCGGGTGACCGCCCCGACATCAGCCAGCCGGCGATGATCGAGCCGGCGATGAACGCCGCAGAGCCCCACGCCCGCGCCCGGGCGAACCGCTCGCGGCGCTCGCCCGCGATCTCGACAGCGCGCGTGTCGGCGAGCGGGATCATCCCGCCGGTCCCGATCGCCATCGTTGCGAGCGAGAACGCGATCGTGACGGGATCGGTCGCGAACGCGAGCAGTCCGGCCCCGAGCGCGCCGACGAGTGTCGACGCGAACAGGACGATATGGATCCGGCCGACGCGATCGGCGAACGCTCCCCACGCCGGCGCCGCCACGAGACTGGCGACGCCCTGGAGCGCCAGCAGCAGCCCGATCATCGCGAGATCGATGCCGCGCGACTCGAAGAGAACCGACGCGTACGGGTAGAACGTCCCCACGGCCCCGAACATCGCGGCGTAGACGACCGCCGGACGAACCATCCGGAGGTCTGCGCTGAGACGGAGCCGATCGGCGAGGGCGGGCGAGGTCACGGCCCCCGACGGTAGCGCGAACCGAGGATCGGCGTCTGTGGCGGATTCGGATCGGGGCGCTCGACGAATGTCGCGAGTCGCTGGCTAACACGACCCTAAGACGGCTTTAGGGAGTACGCGCGAAGGTTCCGCCAACGAGGCGATCGGTGATGCCTCGACGAAAACGCCCAACAAGGGGATGGACGACATGGACTTCTCGAAGCTCTCGCAGAACGACCGCATCACGCTCGGGGCGGGTGCCGTCGTCGTCGTGACCGCGCTGCTCAGTATCACCAACGAGTGGGGCGCGCTCATGTTCCTCAGCCTGGCTGCCGGCAGTGGCGCGATTGCGCTCGTGCTCCAGCCGTTCTTCGCGCCGGCGGTGACCCTGCCGGTGACGAAGGCGATGGCGCTCTTCGGCATCGGTGCGATCGCGACGATCGCGACGGGTCTGTCCGGCCTCAACTGGCTCGGCTGGATCATCGAGCACCCGCTCCGGTTCGACACGATCCAGTTCCTCACCGGCCTTGCGGCCGCAGTGGTCCTGCTCGTGATCGGCTTCCAGGCCTTCCAGGCGGAGCGATCCGCGGCGATCAAGCCCGCGGCCTGACCACACGACGCCCCGTCAACGAGAGAGCCGGCGGTCTTCCGCCGGCTCTCTTCGTTCTTCGCCGCGTGGGCGGTCAGCCGCCGCGCGGCTCCAACTGGCAGCGCATCTGGCCCGCCGGGAAGCGGGTGTTGTGGAGGTTCACGTAGAACCCTCCGGGGTTCGCGACGATCTCGGCGAGGATCGCCGGGTCGCCGGGGACGCAGTCGCCGAAGCGTCCACTCTCGAGGGCGTCGTGGCGGGCGTCGGTCGCGGGCGCGTCCTGCGGCCGGAGCTCGAAGAACGGGACGACGATCGGACCGTTCGTGACGGCGTCACCCCTGTGGATGTGGCCCCGGTTCGGCGTGCCGGTGTCCTTGAGGTTCTTGAACTCGAAACAGACCTCGCCCGCGTCGACGTTGATCATGACCGTCGCCTTTGCGGTGCCGTCGGGGTCGGCCGGCGGGATCTCATTCGTCCCCGCCAGGCGGGCAGTCAGCGTCACGACGTTGTCGCTCGCCGCGACGCTGCCGGTCGTTGCCAGACCGATGATGAGAGACAGGCTCACAAGCCAGGCAAGGCGCTTGCGCATGGGCGTCCTCCATTCCCCTGTCCGAGATTCCCCGGTAACGGGGATACGACGCGCGTCGGCCGGGCGGATTGGTCGAGGCCATTCGGTCGCCCAGACCGGCCTGCCGTCGGTCCTCGACATTTGGGGCCGTTTGGCACGTGCCCGCGACCCGGGCGGGCGGGTATAAGGCTGCCGCCCGACAGTTCTCGCTCGCTGTGAGGGGTGGCCGTGACGCGCCGAATCTGTGCCCCGGGGGCTCTGGGTCGATTCGGCGTGCTGATCGCGTCGCTCCTGGTCATCGGGGCGTGCGGCAGGGCGCCCGTGGCGAGCGGCGGGACCGTCCGCGTCCTGGGATCGTGGGCCGACACCGAGCGGGACGCCTTCCTGGAGGTGGCCGAGAAGTTCGAGGCGCGCACAGGCATCGACGTCGTCTATTCCTCGACCCGCGACCTGCGCGGCGTGATCGGCCAGGCGCTCGAGCGGGGATCGCCACCGGACATCGCCGGCCTCGAGGGCCCGGCACACATGCGCGAGCTGGCCCGGATTGGCGCGCTTCGGCCGCTGTCGGGCGCGATCGACGTCCAGGCCTACAAGGCGGCGGTCGCGCCCACGTTCATCGAGCTCGGAACCGTGGATGGCCGCCTCGTGGGGGCGTTCGTCAAGAGCACCCTCAAGGGACTCCTCTGGTACAACCCCGCCTCGCTGCGAACGGGCACGCCGCACTCGTTCGACGAGCTCGTCGGGATGGCTCGTGTCGTGACCAAGGGACCGATGAAGACGTGGTGCGTCGGCCTCGAATCGGCCGAGTCGTCGGGCTGGCCGGGCACCGACTGGATCGAATCCTTCCTGCTCCGCGACGCCGGGCTCGAAACGTACGACGCCTGGGTCCGGGGCGACCTGGCGTGGTCGTCGGGATCGGTTCGGCGGGCGTTCGAGTCGTTCGGACAGATCGTCGCGCCGGACACCGTGCGCGGCGGAATCGAGGGAGCGCTCAGCACGAACTTCGCCCAGGCAGGCGATCCGCTGTTTGCATCTCCGCCCGGCTGTCTGCTCATGATGCAGGGCAGCTTCATGCCCGCGTTCTTCGAGGCCGACGGCCATCGGGCGGGCGTCGACTACGACTTCTTCCCGTTTCCAGAGATCGAACCAGACGCCGCGGGAGCGGTCGTCGGGGGTGGCGACCTCATCGGTCTGCTGACCGATCGACCACAGGCGGCGGCGCTCATGGACTACCTCATCGGGGCCGAGGCGCAGCAGCTCTGGGTCTCGTACAGCGGCGCCCTCTCCGTGAACCGGGGCGTGCTCGACTACCCCAACCCGATCGTCGGTCGCGCCGCTGACCTGCTGTCGGGCGCCGCCCACTTCCGGTTCGACGGTTCGGACCTCATGCCGCGTGCGATGAACGAAGCGTTCTGGAAGGCCGTGCTCGACTTCACGTCCGACCAATCCCGCCTCGGCTCGATCCTCGCCGATCTGGACGCCGTCAGGTTGAGCGCGTATGGCGGCTGACCAACCGGATCGGCTGCTGCGCCGGGCCGGGCTGGCAATCGCGGTGGTCGTGATCGGGGCGGTGCTGCTGTCGCTGGTCCTGTGGCTCGCGAGCGGTCCCCGCCAGATGCCGGTCGCGTTCGGCCGATCACCGATCGGGGTCGTCGGGCTGGTCCTCTCGCCGATCTGCTACGCCGTGCTGGGCGGAACGTTGACGGCCTACGTCCCGCACAATCCGATCGGTTGGATCTTCCTGGCCGTCGCCGTGGCGATCGGGGTGATCCTGCCGGTCAACCTGGTCGTCGCCTCGGTCCACGAGCCATTGCGACCGCCCCCGGACTTCGTGGTCTGGGTCGCCTGGGCCCGAAACTCGTTCGCCGCTCCGGCGATGGTCCCGCTGCTGATCGTCGGCGCGCTGCTCTTCCCGGACGGGCACGCTCCGGGCCCGCGCTGGGGCGTCGTCGTGGCAGCCGCGATCGGCGGCGGAGCGATGCTCATCCTCGCCGCAGCCCTCGACCCGCGCGGCCTGTGGTCGTATCCCACGCTCCCGAACCCCGTGTCGCTGCCATTCGCCCTCGAGCCGGCCGTCCAGGTCGCCCGGATCCTGGCGGCCACGACGCTCATGGCCTGCGGGGCCCTGGCCGTGGCCGCGCTTCTGGTCCGCTACCGGCGCGGCGACGCCCAGACCCGGGCCCAGCTCCGGTGGATCGTGGTCGGTGGCGCCGTCAGCGGGATGCTTGCCATTCCGTACGTTCTCGCCCGGTACGTCATCGAGGTCGACGACGGTGCCGGCGAGCTGGTAGCCGCGCTGGCCCAGGTCGGATCGTGCGCGCTGCCGCTCGCGGCGACGTTCGCGATCTCGCGCTACCACCTCTATGACGTCGACGCGGTGATCGGCCGAACCCTCGTCTACCTGCCGCTGATGGGCATCCTCAGCGGGCTCTACACGGCCTCGGTCGCGCTGTTCCAGCGGGTGTTCGTCGCGCTGACCGGGGAGACCTCGGATCTCGCGGTCGTGATGACGATCCTGCTCGTGGCATCGGCGTTCACGCCGATCCGGAAGGTCCTCGAATCGGCGGTCGACCGACGCTTCCCGGCACGCCCTCCGGGGGTCGAAGCCCAGCCGGCCGTCGCCATTGCGGCCGGCAGCGTGCCGAGCGTCCGCGTCCTGCCGGTCGACGACGGAGCGACCGTCCCCTGCCCGCTGGGTGCCCGGACCCTCGTCGAATGCCTCGCGTGCCCACACCTGACCGCCACCGTTCCGGGCCCGCCGCCGGCCGTGATCTGCGACCTCCGGCCGGCGGAGGGCTGAGCCGCTACCGCCTTCGGGGCGTCGCTCGCGGCCGCGCCGCGCCGTCGACGTCGACCCGTCCCCGGCCGAACGCGTCGATCCGGCCCCAGCGGCCCGGGATGTCGAGGAGCTCGAGGTGGCCGATCGACGCCGGCAGCGCCGGATCGACGATCAGGTGGTCGCCGATCGGTTCGAGCCCGAGCATCGTCCGGAGCAGGAGCAGCGGCGCTCCCGTCGACCAGGCCTGGGGGCTGCAGGCCGTCGGGTACTGGACCGGATACTTGGTGACCTGGCGGTCGTAGCCGCCGAACGCTTCGGGGAGCCGGCCCTCGAAGATCTGCGCCGCGTCGAGAATGCCCGCCGCGATCCGGGCTGCCTCTTCCTTGAAACCGTAGCGGCGCAGGCCCCACGCGATGATCGAGTTGTCGAACGGCCAGACCGTGCCGAGGTGATACCCGATCGGGTTGTAGCGGCCCTCGCCATCGGCCAGCGTCCGGACGCCCCAGCCGGACCACATCCGGGGACCCAGCAGGTGGCCGGCGACCTTCTTCGCCTTGGCGGCATCGACGATCCCGCTCCAAAGCAGGTGACCGATGTTCGACGAGAGCGCGTCGACCGGAGACCCGTCGGCATCGAGCGCGAGCGCGTAGTAGCCGCGATCGGCGAGCCAGAAGTCGCGGTTGAAGCGGCGCTTGAGATCGGCCGCCTCCGCCTCGAGGCGATCGGCGAACGCGTCGTCGCGCCAGACGTGTCGGGCGAGCCGGGCGCCGCGAACCTTCGCGTCGTAGGCGTAGCCCTGGAGCTCGCACGTCGCCCGGGGGAAGCCGGGCAGGCGGCCATCGCTGTACGAGATCGAGTTCCAGGAGTCCTTCCAGGACTGGTTCTCGAGCCCGCTCTGCTCGTTCCGGCGCTGGTACCAGATGTAGCCGTTGCCCATCAGGTCGGCGTACTCGTCGATCCAGTTGAGCGCGGCTCGCGCCTCGTACTCGAGGTCCCGGACGAGGCCCCGATCGCCGGTCCAGCGCTCGTACTCATCGAGAAGGACGACGTAGAGCGGCGTGGCGTCGACCGAGCCGTAGTACGGCGAATGTGGCCGCTCTTCGAACGCCGCCATCTCGCCGTACCGCATCTCGTGGAGGATTCGGCCGGGATCCTCGTCGCGAAAATCGTCGACGCGCGTTCCCTGCCAGTCGCCGAGCGCCCGCAGCGTCGCCTCGGCGAGATCGGGCGTGAACGGCAGCGCCTGGAGGCTCGTGAAGATGCTGTCCCGGCCGAACATCGTCATGAACCACGGCAGGCCCGCCGCGGGGAGGCTCTTGCCGCCTGCGACCGGCGGCGAAAATCGGAGCGCGGCGAGGTCGACGAGGCTGCGGCGGTAGATGGCGGACAGCGGCGCCCAGTCGCTCTGGACCTTCGGTGCGTCGTTCAGCCACGTCTCGAGGCTGTGCTCCATCCGGGGTGCTGCGTGCGTGTGGCCGCGGCGGTACTTCGGCCGATCATGGCTGCCGCCCGGCCCGGCCGACGACGTGACGACGGACAGGTCCGTCGTCCACGGCGTGTGGGCGGGGATCGTGAGCTCGAACGTGAGCCCCTGCTCGTCGATGGTCGCCGGTTCCGAGCTCGTGATGAGCGTCTCGCGGTGGAACGTCCCGCGCGTGTACCCGAGCCGCAGCCCGCCGCCGTCCACGCGCGTCGCATACTCGCCGACCTTCAGGAGCGCGTCCTTGACCTCGAAGAGGTCCGCGAAGTCGCTCGCGGCGTCGATTCGGACGGTCACGTCGACGGGCTCGTTCTCGTGATTGATGAGCGTCAGCTCCTCGTGGAACCCGGTGCCCACCGCTCGCTCCCGGATCACCGACAGCTTGGCGTCGATGTAGACCGTGCCGGTCGCCGGGACGAGGAAGAACCGGCTCTGGAAGTACTGCAGGTCGTCGGTCGAGAGCGGCGTAAGGCGCAGGCCGTTGACCGTCAGGACCCACGTCGAGAGGAACCGGGTGTCGAACGAAAACAACCCGGTCGGGTCGGTCGCGGAGGCCTCGATGTCGCCGCGGTTGTCGCTGACGACGAACGTGTTGCCGTCGAGGATCCGGACCAGGTCCTCGGCCACCGGTCAGCTCCGCCGCTTGCCGACGGCCCGGTCGCTCGCCGACGCGCCGAGAGGCGGCGCGGTCGGCGCCGGGAAGAGGCGCTGGAACCGGACGAGCAGCGACGGGTCGCCCTCAAACTGGATCGCCCCGCGGAGCGCCGTCGCCATCGCGTTCAGCCGGCCCGCAGCGAGCTCGTCGAACGTCGTCCGGTCGCACACAATCACCAGGTCGGCCGGGCCGCCGCTCCGCGCCACCGCGAGGTTTCCGCGCTTGATCGAGACGACCCAGTGGTCCGTCCCGCGCCCGTTGGCGAGATCGACGCGAACCGTCGCCGTCGTCCGGCCGAGCATCGGCTCGTGGCCGAGGCCGGCCAGCCGGGCGAAGAACGCCTCCGTGTCGCCTGCCACGAGCTAGGTCCCCGTCGACCTTGCGTGACACTCCGCGAACAGGGCCACCAGCTCCCGTTCGAAGTCCGGGATGTCCTCCACGACCCGGCCCCAGACGAGCGTCCCGTCGCGGAACGCCGGCTCGTCGACCCAGCGGGCGCCGGCGTTGACGAGGTCGTCACGGATGCCGAGCGAGCCGGTTGCCGGACGGTCCCGCCCGATGATCCCGGCCGAGATCGCGACGAGGCCGCCGTGGCAGATGATGCCGATCGGCTTGCCCGCTTCGTACACGGCGCGGACGAGGCCGGTGACCGCCAGGTAGCGGCGGAGCTTGTCCGGCGCCCAGCCGCCCGGGATCACCAGGCCGTCGACCGCATCGGCGCCGACGTCGCCGGCCAACGCATCGGCCCGCGCACCCAGTCCGTTCTTGCCGGTGATGTGGTCCAGCGTGACCCCGACCGACGTCACGGTGGCCCCGGCCTCCCTGAGCCGCATGACCGTGACCCAGTACTCGAGATCCTCGACGCCCTCGGCCACGAGGACCGCGACGCGCATCCCGTCGAGCTCACTCACGACTCACTCGCTTCCTCTCGTCCGAACCGATGCGTTCCGCCTCGGGCCCCGTCGGGAATTCAGACGACCATGAAAGCACACAGCGGAGAACGACCATGGCCACGACGACCGAGGTCCTAACGACGGCGACCATGCAGACCGGCAAGCCCAACGAGTTCGCCGCGAAGTTGCGCGAAGCTCTCGACGCGAGCCGCTGATCGCACTGCAACAACACCAGCCCGAGGCCGTCTCCAGCGCAGACGTGACGCCGGTCGCGGCAGGACTCGCGTCACGTCGCCACCCCCGCCGGGCTACCGACGCAGCAAGCGCCGCCCGACCGCCACGGCTCCCACGAAGCCGACGAGCAGCGCCGCCCAGGTCGCGTACTGCGCCGCATAGAACGGCACGGTGATCGGTCGCGGCGGCAGCTCTCCCGCGGGCACGGCCTGATCCCGCCGGATCCGCCACAGCGAACCCGATCCCGCCTGGACCCGGATCCCGGCCTTCTCCGGCGCGATGTCGATTTCGCCGAAGTCCGTGACGTACAGCGCCCCGTCCGGCCCGAAGGCACAGTGGCTCGGCCGCTCGAACCCGTCGTGCGGCAACTTCGACGCCGGACCCTGGATCCGGTTCACGGCAAAGTCCACGATCTCCCGCCGGTCGAGATCGACGCGGGCGACGCGGAACCCGACCGGGGTCGCAAGTCGAGGCGTCGTGATCGGTGCGAGATCGCCGAACAGGGCGACGAACGCCTGCCCATCGAACCCGAACGCGCCGCCCGGCGAGATCGCGATGCCGTTCGCCGCGGCATGCGGCTTGAACGACACGACCGGCTTCGGCGGGTCCGGATCCGGGAATTCCGCGAGCACCGGCTCGCGACCCTGGCCGCCCTCGCCCCAGCGCGGATCGTCGAGCCGGATGCCCGACGCGAAGTCCGGCCAGCCGTACCAGCGGCCTTCCTCGATCAGGTAGAGGTCGTCGAAGTCGCCGATGATGTGGCGCTTGCTCCGGTTGTCCATCCCGTGCTCGGTCGCGTAGAGGCGGCCGTCGGCCGCGAAGGCGAGTCCGTAGGGGTTGCGCAGTCCCCACGCCACGACCTCCAGGCCCGTGCCGTCGAGGTTGCAGCGCAGGATCGCGCCCGACGCCTTCACGGTGCCCGGAATGACCTGCCCCGCAGTCGTCTCGGTCGCGAACGGGACGAAGGCGCCGGTCCGGATCGCCCGAAGGTCGCCGATCACGTCGCGATCGTCGTAGTTGCGACCGGCGAGGACGACGTCGTGGGCCGGCACGTCGTGGACGGTCGGGTTGTTCTTGAGCCAGCCATAGGCGGCGTTGTCCGATCCGACCACGCCCGCATTCGTGGCGCTGCCGACGCCGAAGTAGAGCTTGTGGTCAGGGCCGATGAGTGGATGGTTGACCTGGTGGTCGCCGCGACCCGGCAGGCCGTCGACGATCGTCGTCTCCGTCCCGTCGCGTCCGACTCGAACGATCCGATCGGTGTTGGTCACGAGCAACTCGTCGCCCGCGATCGCGACGCCGGTCACTGCTCCCGTGTGTACCCACGACGGCCCACCGAACTGGTGGACGAGCGTCGTCTCGCCGGTCTCGAGGTCGACGCTGCGGATGCAGGGTGGATCGTCGACCTTGTGGCCGGACTCCACCACGTAGCAGGTGCCGTCCGGTCCGAATGTCGCCATCACGGGCGCGCTCAGGCCGGTCGCGACCACCTCCGCAACGTAGCCGTCGGGCAGCAGGACGTCCGACGGCGAGAAGCCACGCGGTCCGCGTCTCGGAACCTTCATCCCCCACCGCTCGACGATCGGCATCGCCGGCTTCGTCAGCCAGGCGAGATACCGCGGCAGATCGATGGCTCTCGAGGGCTTGAGCTGCGAGCGGTCACCGATCCGGTCGTGCTGGGGCGGGGGCGTTTCGGTCGTCGTCATGTCGGACTCTCCACGGAAGGCGTTCGGCGCGGTGTGGCGATGAGGGGAATGGCGGCGGTCGCCGAGATGAGCGCCGCGACGAGGAGCGCCGGCCCGAACCCGCCGAGATCGATCAACGGTCCGACGAGTCCGGCGACTGCCGCTGCCATCGCGGTGCCGAGATTCGCAACGCCCATCAGCCGGCCGGCGTCCGCCGCCGGCACGATGAGGGTCGTCGCGGCCCAGTTCGCGGTCACGAACGCGGCAGTCCCGAGCGACATCACGAGGCCACCCGCGATGAGCCCGGCAACGCCCGCCGCGGGTACGAGCACGACGATGCCGGCGGCCGCCACGAGCGCCCCAGCGACCATGAGGTCCTGGTGCGCGAAGCGGTCGGCCAGCCAGCCGAAGACGATCGCGGCGAGCGCCGTCACGAGCGTGAACAGCGCGAGCAGCCCGCCGGCCTCGTCAGCGGCCCGCTCCGGCGGGATGCCAAGACGCTCCGCGACGAGCAGCAGCAGGAACCGACCCACCGCATAGGTCGCAAGCAGGAACAGGAACCGTGACGCGATGAGCGAGCCGAGACCTGCCGGCAGCTCGAGCGGCCGGATCGGTGGCCGGGGGACGGGACGGGCCACGCGCGGCGGAACGAGCAGCAGCATCACGACCACCGCGACCACCAGCACGACGGTCGTCGCGACCGCCGCGTCGACGAGTCCGCCCGCCGCGACCACCGCGCCGAGCACGAGGAATGCCACGAATGCGCCGCCGACGTCGAACGCTGCCTTCAGGCCGGCGGCCCGCCCCCGGAGCCGGGGCCGGACGTGCTCCGGGATCAGCGTCTGCTGGCCAGCCTGGATGGACGCCGCGGCGATCTGGACGACGGCGTAGGCCACGACTGCGCCGGCAATTCCTACGGTCCCGATGAGGAGCCAGACCCCGGCGATCGCGGGAACTGCTGCCGCGGCGGCGACGACGCGGCGATCGAGAACGTGGCGGAGTTGGTCGCTCAGCCAGCCGACGATCGGCTGGGCGGCGGCCGCCAGGGCGAGGCCGACGAACGACACGAGACCCACGTTCGTAGCGCCGCCCGACAGGCGGATCGGCAGGACCAGCACCGTGATGCCGTCGAAGAGGAACGCGAGGGGAATCCAGAGAACGCTGACTCCCAGGAGCACACCGGCTCGCACGCCCCGGAGTCTCGGCCGCGGACCATCACAGCCGGTGGCGCGGGCGGTGCCGAGCCGCTAATCCCACCTTGCGAACTCGGGGGGATTGCGGCCCGAGGGGTCGCTAGGACGTTGCGCCGGGATCCGGCGCGTAGAAGACGGTCGTGTTCGCGATGTTCCGCGCCACGGTCTCTTCGTCGGCGCCGGCCGCCCGGCTCGCCGCGCCCCAGCGCTGGCTGCTCCGGGTGTAGAACTCGCGTCCCTCGTCGGAGACCTGCCAGGCCTCCGGATCGGCGATCGAGCCGCCCTGGAGATGGAGCGCCAGGCCCAGCAGTCCGCCCTCCCAGCCGACACCCACGGCGCCCGGACCGAACTGATCCCACATCTCGTCGGGGACGACCGCGACGTGCTCGAGCTCGAACGCCGTCCGCTCGTCACCGTCCCGTGTCAGGCGGACCCAGACCTCCGAGGGCTCGCCCGGGCCATAGGCCCACGTCACGTGGAGCGCGTTCGGCCGGTCGCAGGACAGGATCGTGCCGCCGGCGTTGCCTTCGAACTGGTACGTGCCGCCGACGCGGTAGTCGCCGCTGATCGGCAGGAACCAGCGGCCGATCCGCTCGGGGTTCGTGAGCGCGTCCCAGACGTCGTCGATCGGGGCGTCGTACGTCCGGCGCAGGATCACGGACTTGCCTTCGCCGGCCGCGATCCGGCCGGTACCGACTTCGCGGTTGACGCTCTCGATCTCGCGGACGATGTCGATCATCGGGTGGTCTCCTTCGGGCTGTCGGGGGCGGGCGTGGTGGACGCGAGACGGCGGTCCCGCTTGCCTCTGGCGAGCTCCGTCGCAAGGGAATCGAGCCGCTGGTCCCAGAACCTGCGGAAGCCGTCGAGCCAACCGTCGAGCTCACGGAACGGCGCCGGATCGACGGCGTAGAGCCGGCGGGGGCCATCCGGGCGGACCGTCGCGAAGCCGGTTTCGCGGAGGACCTTGAGGTGCTGCGAGACGGCCGGCTGCGAGATCCCGAACTCTTCCTGGACGACGGCAGTGATCGCGCCCGAGCTCAGCTCACCGTCCGCGATCAGATCGAGGATCCGTCGTCGGACCGGGTCACCGAGAACATCGAACGCGTGCACGCCGATGACGATACAAGGTATGACTTATATAAGTCAACTCTTCTACGCTGGATCGGTCCGTTGCCTCACCGGAACAGCGCCGCGTATGCGTTCAGCGCGGGTTGGCCGCCCAGATGCGCGTAGAGCACGTTCGACGATCGGTCGATCTCGCCGCTCGAGACCAGGTCGATCATGCCGGCCATCGACTTCCCCTCGTAGACCGGGTCCGTGATCATCGCCTCGAGGCTCGCGGCAAGCCGCATGGCGGACAGCGTGGAGTCGTCCGGGATGCCGTACGTGCCGGCGTGGTAGCGGTCGTCGAGGACGATCTCGTCGTCGCGCAGGTCGCGCCCGAGGCCGATGGCGGTCGCCGTGTATTGCGCGATCCGGGCGACCTGGGCCCACGTCTCGTCGGGCTTGGCGGACGCGTCGATGCCGATGACCCGGCGACGTTGTGACCGGTCGGCGAAGCCGGCGATCATCCCGGCCTGCGTCGAGCCGGTGACCGAGCACACGATGATCGTGTCGAAGAACACCCCGAGGATCGCTTCCTGGGCTTCGACCTCGCGAGCCCACGACGCGAACCCGAGCCCACCCAGGGGGTGATCGGATGCGCCTGCCGGGATCGCGTACGGCTTGCCGCCACTGGCCTCGATCTCGGCGAGCGCCTGCTCCCAGCTCTCCTTGAAGCCGATCCCGAAGCCCGCCTGGACGAGCCGGACGTCGGCGCCCATCAGTCGCGAGAGCAGGATGTTGCCGACGCGGTCGTACGTGACGTCGGGCCAGTCGACCCGGCTCTCCTGGACGAGGACGCATTTCAGACCGGCGACCGCGGCCGCCGCTGCGACCTGGCGGGTGTGATTCGACTGGACGCCACCGATCGAGACGAGCGTGTCGCAGCCCTTTGCCAGGGCGTCCGCGACGAGGTATTCCAGCTTGCGGGCCTTGTTGCCGCCGAACGCGTACGGCGAGTTGCAGTCCTCGCGCTTCGCCCAGAGCGATGCGCCGCCGAGATGCTGCGTGAGCCTGTCCAACCGCTGGATCGGCGACGGCCCGAACAAGAGCGGGTACCGGGGGAAATCCTGGAGCTTCGTCGCCTCCTGCCGGGCCTCAACGGTCGTCATGGCGGCCTCCCTTCCGACGACTAGCGTCGCGATGCCGTCAAGGTTTCCGGACAACGCAGGAACGGCGGCGCCCGCCCTGCGAGCACCGCCGTCAAAGACGGGACCTACCGGGTCACGACGAGCGTTCCGGTGCTGACCGCCTCGAAGGAGGTTACGAGCAAGGTGTACGTCGTCGACTGCGGGGCCACCCAATCGAACGCCGCCATGTAGGCGTTCGTGTCGTCGCTGCCGACGATCGGCGTCCCGTCCGGAGCGACGAGAACGGCGATCGAGTCCCAGATCGTCGGGCTGCTCGTCTCGATCGAGACTGCCTCGCCCTGGGTCGTGGTGACCGGGATCGCGTAGACCCGGCCGGGCACGAGATCCAGCGAGAGCGAACCGCCGACCGCGAGCGGCGCCGTCGTCACGAGGTTGACCGTGACCAGCTCGATCGACCGGTTGATGTGGAACGCTGCTGCCGCGACGTCACCGAACGCCGCGTACGACGTGGCGAGGATCGCGTGCACGCGCGGCGTATCGAGCCCCCACGCGAGCGCGAGCGACGCCTCGTCGAACGCCCGCTGCGGATTCTTGAGGCCGGGGCCGTACGTGTACCCGTCGGCGACGATCACACGGACATTCGGATTCGCCGGGTCGAGCGCGATCGCGTTCTCGAAGTCGGCCACGGCCTTCGCCCTGGCGTTGCCCTTGAGCGCCCGAGATGAGCCGCGGAAGAGGGTCGCAAAGGGGTCGCTGGGCTTGACCGAAAGGAGGATGTCGGCGGTCTGGGCGGCATCGATGTAGTGCCAGAACCACCACTGGGCGAATGTGCGGCCGGTGAGCGCCTTGAGATCGCTGGGATTCGTCGCGAGGCGCGCGGCGTAGCCGGCGAGGATCTTCGACTCCGCACTCGGATCTGCCGGCACGACGAACGCCATCACCCGCTGGTAGTCGGAGACGCCGTCCGAGTAGCGACCCATGAGAATCTCGGCCTCGATGCGGCCGCGATAGCCGTCGGCGCCCGTCGGGTTGGCGTTGATGACGCAGCTGAATGCCTGGATCGCCTTCGTGTACTGGCCGGAGTCGATGAGGGCCTGCCCGGCCGGGACCGTGCAGGAGGGCGGTGCCGCGGCGACAGGCGCAACGGCGACGGGGAGGATCAGCGCGACGCTGAGTGTCAGCGAGAGCATGAGCCGCGCGGGAAGCGCCATGTGGCGCCGGAAGCCGTTCACGTCGAAGGACCTTTCTGTTATGTGGAGGAGCGCCCCCGCCCGGCGGCGGGGACGCGGACCGGAGGTGTCAGTTGGCGTTGGCGCAGATCGCGGAGATCTTGATGTACCAGTTGCCCGGCTCCTCGACGATCTCCGTGGCTCGGGCGGACCAGCCGTACTCGCCCATCGGACCGTTCTGGACCAGGGCAACACCCTCGGGCATTTCGGTATAGCCACCTGCCTCCGGGCCGAAGACGTCGGCGCCGCCGCCGATCACGCGTTTGCCCGCGGGGCAGAACACCCACTTCGTCTTGTCGCCGATCGAGTTGACGGGCGAGTCGCCGGAAACCAGGACGATGCCGCTGACGCCGCTCGGGCCTGCGGGGCCGGCGGGGCCGGCCGGACCAGGCTGCCCCTGGACGTTCCACGAGACCGGGGCTTCCTTCTGCCCGCACTTCTTCGGGACGTTGGTCTCCGGATCGACGATCCGGGCCTGTCCCGTCTGCTTGTCGTAGCAGGCGTTGATCGTGCCCGTAGCCGACGGGATCGCGGCTGACGCGACACCTGCGACGACCGCCGCAAGCGCGGCTCCGACGGCCAGGACCGAAAGCCTTCTCAGGGCTGCGGTCGCGATGTTCATGTCGATGCTCCTTGGTCAGTGGGCGGGGGCGCGACGTGCGCCGTGTGCCATGCCGCGACCTTCCCAGCCCGACCCCGCCCCGCGCATCGAGGCGACCCCCTAACGTGAACCCCAAGATTTCGCGAGGTCGCTACTGGACCCCGCCTCATTGCGCCCCTACGATCCGAACCGTGGGCGGCATGGTCGAGGGAGCGGGGGCCCACGCAGGACAGCCATCTCTGTGGGAGCGCGAGCGCGAGCTCGGCGCGCTCGATCGAGCGATTGCGGCCACCCTGGCGGGCAGCTCCGGCGTCGTCGTCATCGAGGGTCCGTCCGGGATCGGCAGATCGCGGCTCATCGCCGAGACCCGCCTGCGCGCAGCGGTTGCCGGGCTCGCCGTCCTGACCGCTCGGGGCAGTGAGTTCGAGCGCGACTATCCCTTCGGTGTCGTCCGCCAGCTGTTCGAGCCGGCGCTCGTAGCCGAGGCGGCGTGGGAGCGCCTGGGACGGGGCGCGGCTGCTGCGGCGCGGCCAGTCTTCGACGTCGCGTCCCCCAGCGCGGAAGTGCCCGGAGAATCGACGTTCGCGGCGCTCCACGGCCTCTACTGGCTCACGCTGAACCTCAGCGCGGAGCGTCCGTTGCTGCTCGCGATCGACGATGTCCAGTGGTCGGACCGGGCGTCGTTGCGGTTCCTCGGCTATCTCGCCCGCCGCCTCGACGACGCGCCCATCCTGATCGCTGTCGGCCTGCGTGACACGGAAGCCGGTGACGACGCGGCATTGCTCGCCGAGCTGACCGTCAACCCGATCGCGGAGCGGATCGCGCCGCGACCGCTCAGTCGCGACGCGACTGCCGACGTCGTTCGAGCTCGGCTCGGCGAACCGACCGATCCGGCGTTCGCCGACGCCTGCCACGAGTCGACCGGCGGCAACCCGTTGTTGCTCAGCGAGCTCCTCGAGACGCTAGCCGCCGAAGGCGTTCCGCCGGACGCAGGACATGTGCCGGTGATCGTGGAACTCGGCTCCCGGGCCGTCTCGCGTGCCGTGTTGCTGCGCCTTGGGCGCCTGCCACCGAGCGCCGGTGCCGTCGCGCGGGCGATGGCGGTGCTCGGTGACGGCGCGGCGACGTCCACGGTTGCGGCGCTGGCCGGCCTCGACGGAGCGACGGTCGCCGAGGCGGTTCGAGACCTGGTGGGAGCCGGGATCGTCCGAGCCGAGCCGCCGCTCGGGTTCGTCCACCCGCTCGCGCGGGCAGCCGTGTACCGCGACCTGGCTCCGGGAGAGCGCGACCTCAGCCACGAGCGCGCCGCCCGGATCCTGCTCGACCACCACGCGCCGGTCGAACGTGTGGCGGCGCATCTTCTGGCGGTGCCACGGCACGGCGACGACTGGGTCGCCGACGTGCTGCTCGCCGCCGCCCGATCGGCGTTCGCGAAGGGTGCCCCGGACGCCGCGATCGCGTCGTTGCGGCGGGCCCTCGCGGAGCCCCTGGAGCCGGAGTTCCGCGCGGAGGTCGCCTTCGAGCTGGGACGGGCCCAGGCGCTGATGTCGCTCCCCGACTCGGCCGAAGCGCTGCGCGAGGCGTACGAGAGCGCCGCCGATCCCGAAGTTCGCGGACACGCCGCCGACTGGCTGGCATGCACGCTGAACTACCTCGACGCGCCCGACGAGGCGGCCGACGTCGCCCACGAGGCGAGCGCCACGCTCCCGGCGGAACTCGCGGACCTGGCCCGTCAGCTCGAGGCGGGCGAGCTGATCTCACTGTTCTTCGGTGCCGGCAACGCGGGCGGCGAGCGGCTCGCGCGAACGGCGTCGCACCGGACGATCGATCCGGCGCTCGGGCCGGGCGCAACGATGCTCGCCGCCGTCAGCGCGCTTGCCTGGGCCGAGGCTGGCGGTCCGGCGGACGCCGTCGTCGCGCTCGCTCGCGCGGCCCTGCACGACAGCACGCTCGTCGCCGCCGACGCGGGCTACCTCGTCGTCGCCGCGATGCTGCCGCTCGCGCTGGCCGACGTCGACGATGCGGTCGAGGGCTGGTCGGCCGTCCGCGCCGAGGCCCATCGGAGCGGCTTCGTGTTCACGAACCTCGCGGCGCAGCTCTGGGGCGGCTACACGCAGTTCCTCCGGGGCGAGCTCGCGGATGCCGAGACGGAGCTCCGGGCGGCCCTCGCGAGCGCATCGCTCTGGGGCGTCCCGTCCCAGGCGCCGCTCGCGGCCGCCCTCCTCGCCGAGCTCCTCGTCGAGCGCGGAGCGGTGCAAGAGGCACGTGACCTGCTTGACGCGGCGGGACAGCCCCACGGCGGCTCGGATGGGTCCGTGCTCGTCGAGCGGGCGGAGACGCGCGTCCTCCTGGCCGAGGGCCGGGCCGAGGAGGCACTCACAGCCGCTGACCGCCTCCGGGACGAAGCCGGCTGGCGAACGCATCCACGCTACGTGCCGTGGCGCTCGCTGAAGGCGCGGGCGCTGGATCGCCTCGGCCGCCGCGACGAGGCCGTGGCCTTGGCCCTGGACGAGCTGGCAGGCGCCCGAGGCTGGGGTTCGCCGGGCACGGTTGGGCGATCCTTGCGCGTGCTCGGCACGATCGAGCGCGAAGCGGGGCTGGCGCACCTGGCCGAGGCGTGTTCGGTCCTCGAGCACGCGCCCGCACGGCTCGAGCGGGCGAAGGCGCTCGCGGCGCTCGGGGAAGCGCTGCGGCGCGCTCGCCGTCCCACGGAGGCACGAACACCACTTCGCGAAGCGCTCGAGTTGGCCGAGATCTCGGGCGCCACCTCACTCGTCGAGCGGGTCCGGGCGGAGCTGTACGCGACCGGCGCCCGGCCGCGAACGACGGCGCTCCGGGGCGTCGGCTCCCTGACCGCGAGCGAACGTCGCGTCGCCTACCTGGCGGCGGAGGGCGTATCCAATCGCGACATCGCTCAGCAGCTGTACGTCACGCCCAAGACCGTTGAGGTTCACCTGGGAAGCGTGTACCGAAAGCTCGACATCGAGTCGCGCCGAGAGCTGCCCCGGGCCCTCGCCCCGACCGGCTAGCGCGGTCGGGCGAGGTGGCCGTTGCGGAGATGGTCGGGCGACACGCCCAAGGGTGTGTTGGCGCCAGCGGGTATCATCGGCGCCTCGCGCGCCTGTAGCTCAGTGGATAGAGCGTCGGCCTCCGGAGCCGAAGGTCGCAGGTTCGAATCCTGTCGGGCGCGCCAGTACCGCATCTGGCAGCGCGAGCGCCAGTCCGTGCTGGTAGGCGGCCGGTGTGAGGCGGACACCGACGAACCGCGGCCCCTCGACCACGATGCGCTCGTAGACGGCGTGAATCACGTCTGACTGTTCCTCCACTAGGTCGGTTTCCTGCCAGGTCTCCGCGAGTGCGTCGAGCCACTCGAGTGCCCGTTGCGCGGGCAGGTCGTGTGCCTGCTGCGCCTCCACGGTCTCGAGCTGCTCCCGAAGTCGGGCCATCCGCGCGAGGTAGCCTGCGTCGTCGAGGCGGGAGGCGGCGTGGTCCAGGGCAAGGTCGCGCATCTGTCGCTCGATGCGGGCGCGGTCCATCGTCACCGGGCGAGTCCCCGCCGAGAGGACCGCGACGACCTGACTTCGCACGGCGCTGTCGAGTCGGAGCGACCCGAGCTGCGCGAGGATCGGGACCTCCCAGGTCGCGGCGGCGATCCGAGCACTCCGGCCCCAGGCAGTGCAGGGGTTGACGTGGAGCTTCGCCACGCGCTCGGTGTTGCCCATGCGGCCATCGGAGCGGATCCGCCGCCCGCACGAGCACTCGAGCAGGCCGGCGAGGAGATCACGGCGGCCGCGGTGGTGCGGACCACCGCCGCGCGTCTTCGACCGCCGGACGGACTCGACTCGTGCCCAGAGCTCGTCCGACACGGGCGGGCTCGCCCGCCACGGCGCCGGCTTCAGCGTCTCGCGGTCACTCCGGCGGTGTCGCCGGACCCAGCCGTTGTACAGCGGGTTCATGAGAATCATCCGGATCCGGGTCTCGGCGAGCCCGGTCTGCTCCGCGAGGTCCTTGGCGCTCACGTTGCCGAGGGCGTACCGCTCGAACAGGCCAACCGCGATCGGCATCCGCTCGGGGTCGATCTCAAGCGTGTGCGGCGGCTCGGGCAGGCGCCGGAAGCCGAGGCCAGCGTGGCCGCCGGGGTCGTCGCGGTGGTCGAACTTCGCGGCGTAGCCGTCGGTGATGCGCTCCGACAGGCGGCGGCTGTACTTCTCCGCGCCGGCTGCCTCCGAGATGAGCTCGTCCCAGTCCTGCGGGTCGGAGGAGAGGATCCGCCGGTCGCACATCACCAGTGCGACCCCTGCCGGGTGCAGGCCGTCTTCAAGGAGCTCGAGGGTGCGGCGCAGGTTCCGCTGCCAACGGTCTGAGTAGCCGGCGAGCAGCAGGTCGAACGCGCCCGCCCGCGCCTCCGCGAGCATCTCGGTCATCGTCGCCGAGCGCCAGACGGTGGTGCCGCTGTGGGCAACCTGGAACACGAGCCCGGTGTCGACGAGCCCGTGGCGGTCGATGAAGCGGTCCTGCTGCTCGCGCTGGCTGGCCGGGCCGTACCGGTCGTACTGCCCGGCGGTCGACTCGCGGATCCACCGGGCCACCCTCAGACCTCGGACATCGTCGAGCGAGCGAGGCAGGCGCCGGAGCGTGCGCGGTTCTCTCATGCCGCCCCATCCACGCGCTTCGCGTCCATGGCGATGACATTCGCGCTGTCTGGCGCCACAGCCAAGCGTTCCCGCCGCATCTGGTCGGGGCCGTCGGGATAGCGACGGTCGAGCGCCTCCACGAACCGAGCCAGGGCAGCGACGAGCGGGTCACGCTCCACCGGCCGCCGCACCTGCTCGTTCATGCCGCCTCGATGCCCTCGGGGCGGAGGCTGTAGGTGACCGCGATCGCCAGCGCCGACCAGACGTCGCGGCTGATCCCGTAGAGCGGGCCCGGGGCCGCCTTCCGGCCGATCGCGCCGGAGCCGCCGAAGCGGTCGATGAGCGCCTGGCGGATGTTGGCGTCCTTGGCCCGCGAGTCCGCGCACAAGGCGAGCTTCACAGCCCGCCGCGGGAGCATCACCACCGGGACGCGATGGGCGGCCTCGGCGAACCGGCCCGCCCACAGGACGGCGTCGAACACCTCGGCGCCGACCGCCATCCCGTATGACTCGACCTTCTCAATGACGACGACATCGGGCAGGCCACCACTCCGCAGCGCCCGGACGAGCACGTCGTTGGCGGTGATGCCGAACCCGTGGGGCCGGTCACCGTCGAACCGCAGCCAGGCGGACTGCGCCGACCCGGGGTCGATCGCCAGGACGCTCGTCATGCCGCCTTGCCGCCGTTCTTCTGCCAGTCCCACAGGTTCAGGCAGGC
>DASUFO010000073.1:0-2180 GCA_036274475.1 Candidatus Limnocylindrales bacterium | reverse complement strand
CGCGAACTCGTGGCGGCGCCCGGCGAGCCCGACGACGAGAGCGGCTGCGGTGAGCACGGACCCGCCGACCGTGATCGCCGTCCGGCGGCGGCGAGCGAAACCCCGCGCGGCGGCGACCAGCGTGGCCAACCGAGCGGTTCGGGGCCGTGGCGGGGACGGGCCGACGGGTTCGCTATCCGTCGCCATCGCTGGTGTCGACGGTCCGCGGAAGCTCATGGGGACGAGGGAGGCTCATCTTCGCGTTTCGTCGGCGCGATCATGACCCGGCCGGCCGTCTCACCATCCCTCCGAGTTGCGCCGCCGTCAGAGCCCCATCGGTCACCCGACCTCGCGCCTTCGCCTCATCCTCCATCCGCTCGAGCCGCGTGTAGCAGCCGGCGGACTCGTTCGGCTCGACGTCGAATGGCGCGGTGCCCCAGTCAATACCGGCCAGGATCGGTTCGCCGCTCGGCCTGCCCCTGGGCGATATCGCGAGCCCGCTCCGCTCGCTCGTTGGCTTCACCCACGTCTCGCCGAGTCGCGTCGCTCGCTATGCCCGACGCTTCTGACGACCACGCATCGACGCCGTGTCGAACAGCACAAGGAGCACGACTGCGATCGCGACGACACCGGTACCCACCGCGAGGACCGTGGCAAGGGCGACGCTCAAGATCCCATCTCCTCGATTGCCTGCTTCAGCGTATCCCCCTGATCGGCTCGGCGCGCAGCTTGACCCGCAAATCGGGTTGCCCGCTCGTGTGTCGGCGGCGCTCTCCGCCGCTGACGTCCTCGCGCGCCTGGAGAGCACCTCGACGGGTCTCGCGCGCCATGGCGGACGCGCCGCGGCGACAGGTACGCTTCGGCACTCGGCGTGCTGCCTCCCATCCGTGCGCGATGCCCGAATTCGAGAATCCGTTCGAAACACCGCCCGCCGACGGGGTCGGGCCGAGGGTCACCGCGAGGCTGGCCGACGGCCCGCTGGAGGGCAGCAGCGTCGAGGCCGAGGTGGTCGAAGGTCGCCCGCCAAAGACCATCGACGTACCTGCCGGCGACGGGACTACCTGTCGCTACTGCCTCGCGGGTTGGGTCCAGAGCGGCCGATCCGCGGCGTACACCTTCCTGTACCGGGTCTAGCGACAACCTACTGGCGGGCGTCATGAGACGTCCCTCGGCCGTCCGATCGAGACACCCGGTCGCGCAGCCTCAGCGCGTCCAGCACCTCAGGGAGCGGACGGTCGGCGATCCGCGGCGGTGAGGAGCGGGTCGTAGCCCGGGACTGCTCGACGTCGAGCGGCGCCGAGTTCCGGTCGATGCGCTTGCGGCCGTCGACAACACGGCGCATCTCGCTCATGTCGGGCATGTCGCCGTCGATCACGCCGGCCTGCACGAGACCCTCGATCTCGCCGCTCTGCGCGTTGAGGCCATGGCCCTTGTTCGTCTTGCGGACATCGTTGACGACCGACCGAGCCCTCGGGCTGGTGGACTATCGCCTTTGCCGGCCCCGGGCTCGCGCGCCGGCGCGGCTGCCGGTCGGGCAGCCGTCGCCTTTTGGCCCTATCGCCGCGCCCCGTTCGGGAGTAGGCTGAGGCCCGCCGCTCGAGACACGGCTCAGGTTGACTTCCCAGGCCGGCCGCAAGGCTGGATCGACGGCGGACCCCCCAGCTACGGGGACCGTCCTCCGGGCGCCGTCCGGACGCAGACCTCCGCGGTTATCAGCCATCGGAGGATCACCGTGTCCGACAGAAGTGCTGCTCAGGCCATCTCGTTCGACGTGGCGAGCATCCATGCCGCCGGGTACGAGTGCGCGGTCGAGCGCATCTCGACGATATTCGAGGCCGACTCGGTGACCTGCGAGTTGTACATCGTGCTCTCGCCCGCCGAGCAACTGCTGCTCGAAGACGGCCACGCCGCCGTGCGCGAGGAGCGCGAGGGCTTCGATCGCACCCTCGAGCCCGCGTGGAAAGCCGCCGTCGAGCGCGCCACAGGCCGGCGCGTCACCGCGTTTCTCACCAAGACTCGACTCAGCCCCCACGTCACGCTGCTCGTCTTCATCCTCGGCCGCCCGCCTCCTCACCGCCGATAGCCGGACGACCCAGATGGGAGCGCCTGACAGCGGTCCGGGAGGGCGCGCGCTGCGGACGAGGACCGGCAGCGCTTCAGGATCGCCCGGAAAGGAGGTGGCCGACGATTCCGGGGCAGGA
>DASUFO010000072.1:0-10584 GCA_036274475.1 Candidatus Limnocylindrales bacterium | reverse complement strand
AAGGTGACCCGGCTCACCGCCCACAGCTCCGACGATCAGCAGACGAAGTACCGCTCGGAGGAAGAGCTGGCCCACGAGCGCGGAAGGGATCCGCTCCCGAAGTTCCGCTCGCAGCTCGTGGACGCCGGGATCCTGACGCCGGACGCCGAAGCGCGGATCACCGCCTCGATCGCCCACGACGTCGACGACGCAACCGATTACGCCGAGTCGCAGCCGGACCCCGATCCCGCGACCGCCATGAAGTGGGTCTTCGCCGAGGACTGGCCGGGCGAGACGCCGCCGGCGTGGGGCTTCGGGCCGTCGAAGGGCGGCGAGGGCGCGGGCTGATGGCGCTCAAGACGTTCATCGAGGCCGTCCGCGAGGGCATCCGCGAGGAGATGGTTCGCGACGAGACCGTGATCGTCCTCGGCGAGGACGTCGGCAAGAAGGGCGGCGTCTTCCTCGCGACGGATGGCCTGTGGGGCGAGTTCGGCGACGATCGTGTCATCGACACGCCGCTCACCGAGTCGCAGATCGTGGGAACGTCCATCGGGGCCGCGATCAACGGCATCCGGCCGATCGCGGAGATCCAGTTCGCGGACTTCATCTTCCCGGCGTTCAACCAGCTCGTGAGCGAGGCGGCGCGGATGCGCTACCGCTCGAACAACGGCTACGGCCTGCCGATGACGGTCCGGGCACCGTACGGCGGCGGAATCCACGGCGCGCTGTACCACAGCCAGTCCGTGGAGGCGTTCTTCACCCACGTTCCGGGCCTGAAGGTGGTCGTTCCCTCGACCCCGTACGACGCGAAGGGCCTGCTCCGCTCGTCGATCCGCGACGACGACCCGGTGCTGTTCTTCGAGCACAAGAAGATGTACCGCAGCGTCCGCGGCGACGTCCCGGACGGCGAGTACACCGTGCCGCTCGGCAAGGCCCAGATCACGCATCCCGGGACCCAGATCACGGTGATCGCTTACGGTCTCATGGCGCATTACGCGCTCGAGGCAGCCGACGCCGTCTTGGAGGAGGGGATCAGCGTCGAAGTCGTCGATCTGCGGACGCTCCGTCCGCTCGACAAGGAAACCGTCCTCGAGTCGGTCCGCAAGACCGGCAAGTGCCTCATCGTGTACGAGGACAACCGATTCGGCGGCTACGGTGCGGAGGTCGCGGCGATCGTCGCCGAGGAGGCCTTCGACTACCTCGACGGCCCGGTCGTCCGAATCGCAGGACCGGACGTTCCGGGCGTGCCCTACAACCACGCGCTCGAAGACTGGTTCATGGTCAACCCGGAAAAGATCGCCGACGGCATCCGCAAGCTCGCGGCGTACTGATGGCGCCGTCCACGGCCACCGAGGGGGAGCTCGACGCCGTCCAGGCGCGGCTCGAGGGTCTGCTCGACCCGTATCGCGACCGGCTCGAGGCGTTCGAGATTTACGGCGTCCCGATGCTCCGGCGACCCGGCGCGAAGGCTCACGACTGGTTCGCGGGCGTGAACCGGGGCGATGGCGTCGTGCGCTTCTCGTTCCTGCTGATGCATGCCCACCCGGAACTGCTGGACGGTCTGTCGGTGGCGGTCCTCAAGCGCAAGAAGGGGGCCTCCTTGTTTGCGTTCTCGTCCGTCGATGACGCGACCGTTGCCGAGCTCGCGGCGCTCCTCGAGCGCGGCTTCGATGTCTACTGGCCGGAGGGGCCCCGGTGACTGCGTCCAGGGAGCAGCGCTTCGACGCGGTCTTCGGCCGGCTTCGCTCGATCCTCGAGCCCTACGCACCGAAGATGTACGTTACCGCCGATTCCGAGGCGTTCTACAGTCTCGACATGGCGCCGGAGAAGGAGCGCGAGCCCGCGACGTGGTTCGGCGGGGTGCGCCGTGGCAAGGCGTACGTGAGCTACTACCTGATGTCGATCTACGCCGATCCCGGGCTCGTCGCCGAGATCTCGCCGGCGCTCAAGAAGCGGATGCAGGGCAAGTCGTGCTTCAACTTCACCCAGGTCGACGAGTCCCTGTTCGACGAGCTGAAGCGGCTCACCGCGCGCGGCTACGAGGCAACCGGCGGCGATCCGGGATGGGGCAAGCGGGTGCGCGAGGAATCGAGCACGGCCCGAACGAGCCGCTGACCTTCCGCGGGCAGTGGCCAGAACGATGATCTTCAGCGACGTCCCCGACCCCAGGCTCGTCACGATCCGGCGCGGCGGCACGCTCACGGACGAGGATCACCATCGGCTCGCGCTCTGGGCGGCGGACTGCGCCGACCACGTCCTCCATCTGTTCGAGACGGCACGACCGGGTGATGACCGGCCACGCCGGGCCAACGAGATGGTCCGGGCGTGGACCCGCGGCGAGGTCACCTGGCAGGAGGCCCGCCAGGCGGCGTTCGCGGCCAACGCCGCCGCACGGGAAGTTTCGGGAGCCGCGCGCGAGGCGGCCCATGCCGCGGGTCAGGCGGGAGCGGTGGGCCACGTCGCGGCACACGACCTGGGCGCCGCGGCGTACGCGATCAAGGCAGCTCGCGCCGCGGCGCCGGACGATCCGGAGTCAGCCGGTCGCGCCGAATGCGCGTGGCAGCGGGCACAGCTGCCACCGGAGGTCCGCGAGCTCGTGCTCGACGATCAGAAGCTGCGCAACGCGCGCTGCTGGTTCGTCTTCGACTGCTGACGAACCCTACCGGCGTCGCCCGCGACGGGAGCGGAACGACGACCGATTGATGTCTTCGTCGATTCGCGTGATGCGCCAGATCCAGACGACGCCTGTGGTGATTCCGATCGCGGCAATGGCGAGCAGGATCAGATAAGAGGGCGGGCCTCCTGGGTTCACGAACATCGCATTTGCAAGCATCGCGTCCGTACTCTACGCCGAGGCGAGAGGCGTGGCGACCTCGATCCTGAGTGCCCGGTCGAGGAAAGCGGCAAAGCGATCTGCCTCCTGGGCGATGCCGCGGTCGACCGCTTTGGGCCACCGCGCGAACGGCTGAATCGCGATGCCGTTCTTGGCATCGAGCTCCCAGGTCCCCGCCACGCGTCCGCCGACGAGGACGACCGGCGTGATCCAGCCCGCCGTCCGGTAGACGAGCTCGTGATGCTTCACCGGCAGCAGCGCCTCGACCCGCCGCGGCAGATCGTTGACGTACGGATCGAAGCCGGGCAGGAGGCGGACCCCGATCGGCGGTTCGGCCCGTGAGAGCGCAGCGACGTCCTGCGTTCGGACCCAGCCCTTCGTTCCTTCGATGTCGACCTCGCTGATGTCGGCTGCGGCCGCCGCGAGCGCCCTCGTCATCGTCGGCCGGCTGGCGATGCCCCACCATCGTGCCGCCGCCTCACGGGTCGCGCCGGGGAACCTGGCGAGCCAGCGCTCGAGGAGCCTGCCGAGCGCGACGAGCGGCTCATCCTGCGCGGTCGGACGACCGCCGAGCCACGCCTCCGGGCTCACGAAGCTCACGTTCCGACCTCGGTCGGGCCCGAACGCGAGGATGCCCTTGCCCGCGGCCGGCTTGAGGAACTGGCCCCAGCCCGAACTGAGCCGCTCGCCGATGTCGTCCCCGCCGATCCGCGCGGCAACGGCTTCCGCAAGCTCGGCGCGCGTTCGAGGCTCGGCGTCGAGGACGTCAGCAATCGCGTCGTCGATGGCGTCGAGTTGGGCCGGGGTCACGTCGAAGTACTTCAAGAACGCCGGCGTCCGGGTTGAGTCACGCGTGGGCCAGGCCGCGACGAACTGCCACAGGTCGTCCGCAGTGAGGAGATGCAGCGTGCCGCGCATCGCCCACGTCTTGACCAGGCGCCGGTCGGCAATCGCGTCGCGGACGTCGGAGCGGCGGATTTCGTCGACACGAGCGGCGAACTGGAGCTCCGCAAAGCTCGCGACCTGGGCATGCATTCCGACCATGTCGCCGGCGACGTCGACGAGCCGTTCCGGCGCGGCGCGCCGGTCGAGATGCTGCCGTTGAAGGCGGAGCGCGGCGACCTGGAGCCATGACGTGCTGGCCGTGGGCATGCTCCGACGATAGCCGACCGCCTGTCAGGGAACGGCAGGAACCTGCCACCGGCGACGAACGCTGGCGCGATGCGCGACACTAGCCCGGTACGCAGCGACTCGGAGGAACAGCGACTGTGGCCAAGGTGACGATGCCCCAGCTCGGCGAGAGCGTGGCGGAGGGGACGATCGGCAAGTGGCTCAAGCAGCCCGGCGACTCGGTCGAGAAGTACGAGCCGCTGCTCGAGGTCATCACCGACAAGGTCAACGCCGAGGTGCCGTCGCCGTTCGCGGGCATCCTCAAGGAGATCCTCGTCGAGGAAGGCGCCACGGTCCCGAACAACGCGGAGATCGCGGTGATCGAGACGGCCGACGAGGGCAACGGAGCCGCAGCGCCCGCGCCTGCCGCCGAGCCCGCCAAGGCCGCCGCGCCTGCACCGGCCGCAGCCGCGCCTGCACCCGCCCCAGCCGAGCCTGCATCCGCACCCGAGCCGCCGGCGCCTGCGCCCGTCGCCGCCGCTACCCCCGCCGCCACGCCCGCCGCCCCGTCCGAGCCCGCTCATGGTCCCGCCGGCTCCGACGAGCGCCCCGAGCGCGCCGCCGCCTCGGCCGCCCCTGCCGCCCCGACCGCGGTCGCGACTGAGCAGCCGGGCAACGCTGACGCCCGCATGACCCCTGCCGTCCGACGCCTGCTCCGGGAGCACGGCCTCTCGCCGGCCCAGATCGTCGGGACGGGTGGCGGTGGCCGGATCACGCGCGAGGACGTGACGAACTTCGTCGAGTCGCAGCGGACCGGTCAGCCGGTCAACGGACAATCGGCCGCGGGGCCGGCGCCCGCCGCGGCGCCCGCCCCTGCCGCTCAACCGGCGGCGACGCCTGCGGCACCTGCGCCGGCCGCTCCCGCGGCGCCGGCCGCTCCGGCTCCTGCGTCACCCTCCGCCGCTCCCGCACCGGCCGGCGCCCGCGCGGGAACGCCGACGCCGGCCACGATCCAGTTCCCCGCCGGCGCCGACGAAGTCGTCGTACCCATGACCCAGATGCGCAAGGGCATCGCGGCCCAGATGACCCGGGCCCTCCAGGCGCCCCACGCCTACGTCCAGATGGAGGTCGACGTCACGCGCCTCATGGCGGTCCGCGAGAAGGCGAAGCGGGCCTATCAGGCGAAGGAGGGGATCGGGCTCAGCTACGTCCCGTTCGTCGTCAAGGCAGTCGCGGAGGCGCTCAAGAAGAACCCCACGTTCAACGCCCACTGGACCGAGCAGGGCCTGGTGGCCAAGCGCCGCGTCAACGTCGGCGTGGCCGTCGCGGTTGAGGAGGGCCTGATCGTGCCGGTGATCCGGGACGCCGACCAGCTCTCGATCCACGGCCTCAACGTCGCGATCGCCGACGTCGCGAACCGCGCCCGCGAGGGGAAGTTCAAGGTCGACGACTTCGGTGGCGGGACGTTCACGGTCGACAACACCGGCTACCTCGGGACGAACCTCGTCATGCCGATCCTCAACGTTCCCGAGGTCGGGATCGTCACGATGGAGGCGATCACGAAGCGGCCGGTCGTCGTGAGCACGCCCGACGGCGACGTGATCGCGATCCGCCCGATCATGAACATGGTCCTGGGCGTCGACCACCGTGCAAACGATGGCGCCGGTGGCGCAGCGCTCCTGCGGGACATCAAGAGCTGGCTCGAGGCCGTCGGCCCGGAGACGCCGATCTACTGAGTTCGAGCCGACCATGCGGGTCGTCCTCACCGGCGGGGCCGGCTTCGTGGGCGGCGCGGTTGCCCGGGTCCTGCGCGGGCGCGACGACGACGTTGTCGCGCTGGTTCGCGACGCCGGCCGTGCAACGAAGCTCGCGGAGATCGGCGCCGAGGTCCTCGAAACCGACCTTTCCGACGTCACGTCGCTGACGGCCGCGCTCACCGGCGTCGACGCGCTGATCCATTCCGCCGGGAGCTACCGGGTGGGCATCCCGGCGAGCGAGCGGGACGCGATGTGGGATGCGAACGTAGGGACGACGACGCGTGTCCTGACTGCGGCCGGTGCGGCCTCCGTCCCGAAGATCATCTACGTCTCGACGGTCAACGCCTTCGGCAACACCCACCACAACGTCGTCGACGAGTCGTACCGACGCGACCTCGCCGAGGGCTTCGTGTCGTGGTACGACGAGACGAAGTACCGCGCCCACGAGGTCGCGGAGCTGCGCCTCGCGGCCGGCTCACCGATCGTGATCGTCCTGCCGAGCCAGGTCTACGGTCCGGGCGATCACTCGCAGTTCGGCGAGCAACTGTCGCTGGCCCACGCCGGGAAGCTGCCCTACCGTGCGCTCGGCGAGGTGGGGATCGGCATGGTCCACGTCGACGACCTGGCCGAGGGCATCGTGGCCGCGCTCGATCGCGGCGTAGTCGGGCGTTCGTACATCCTCTCGGGCCCGAGGACGACGCTCGACGGTGCGATCGACCTCGCGGCCCGTCTCGGCGGTCGAAAGCCGCCGCGTCTCCGCGTCCCGACCGGGATGCTCCGTGTGATGGCCCCGCTGGGTCGGTTCATGGGCCAGCCGAACGTCAAGGAGCTCATCTCCGCCTCGAGCGGGGTCACGTACTGGGCGAGCGCCGGGCGAGCGGAGGGGGAGCTTGGCTTTCACGCCCGGTCGATCGAGGACGGACTCCGCGACACATTCGCCGCGGCCTGACTACACTCGACCGCGATGGCCCGAGAGCTCCCGATGTTTCAACCGACCGGCGACGCCGCCGCGCACCACGCACCGCCGGCGCCCGAGACGATCGCGATGGGTGGCTCCGTCACGCCGCTGCGCCGCCATCCCGATTGGATCAAGTCGCGGATGCCATCGGGCGACAACTATCACGACCTGAAAGGCCTGCTCCGGGGCCTCAATCTCAACACCGTCTGCGAAGAGGCCCACTGCCCCAACATCGGGGAGTGCTGGGACCAGCGCACCGCCACGATCATGATCCTGGGCGACACCTGCACGAGGGCCTGCGGGTTTTGCGCCGTGAAGACCGGACGGCCGACGTGGTTCGACGACGACGAACCGCGGCGGGTCGCGGAGGCGGTCGCCGCGATGCGCCTAGAGCACGTCGTCGTCACGAGCGTCGCCCGGGACGACCTGCCCGACGGCGGCGCCCGGATCTTCGCCGAGACGATCCAGGCGATGCGCGAGCACAGCCCCGGCATGGGCATCGAGGTGCTGATCCCGGACTTCGACGGCGCCGACACTCGGCTGCAGACCGTCATGGACGCCCGACCCGACATCCTCAACCACAACCTCGAGACCGTTCGGCGGCTCCAGAAGCCGGTCCGCAAGCGCGCCCGCTGGGAGCGCTCGCTGTACGTGCTCCGGCGGGCGAAGGAGATGGCGAACGAGATCGGCTACGCGGCGCACACGAAGAGCTCGCTGATGGTCGGGCTCGGCGAGGAGCGGGACGAGCTGACCGAGGCGTTCGAGGCGCTCCGCGAGGTCGACGTCGACATTCTCACGATCGGCCAGTACCTGCGGCCGTCGGAGAAGCACCTGCCGCTCGTGCGCTACTACCACCCCGACGAGTTCGCGGAGATGAAGGAAGCGGCGCTGGCCCTCGGGTTCAAGCACGTCGAGTCGGCGCCGCTCGTCCGCTCGAGCTACCACGCCCGCGACCAGGTGCCGGGCGCGGAGCTCCGGGCCATCAGACGCCGCGCGACGCTCGACGCCGAAGGGCGGGTCGTTCCCGCCGCGAGCTGACCGATGACTGACGCCAACGGCGGCCACAACGAGCGGAATTCGAGTTCGAGGCGGCGTCTCGCGGACCTCGCATCGCGCCTCGATGCCGACGATCTCGGGCTCGAGATCGACGAAGCGTGGACGGTAGGGGCGCTCCTCGGCCACGTAGCGTTCTGGGACCGCCTCGTCGAATCGCGCTGGCGCTATGCCCAGCGGACAGGGACCGTGACGCCGATCGGCCTCGACGACGAGTTGACGGACCTCATCAACGCCGCGGCGATTCCGGGCTGGCGCGTCCTCGATCCGCGTCGCGCCGCGGCGCTCGTCGTGACGGCAGCCGAAGACGTCGACGCGCTGATCGCGAGTCTGCCGGCCGCATCGGTCGAGGGCGTGCTCGGCGAGGGCCGGCCGCGGCTGCTCGACCGCTCGCTCCACCGATCCGAGCACATCGCGACGATCGAGGCCCGCC
This sequence comes from Candidatus Limnocylindrales bacterium, assembly GCA_036274475.1. GTDB lineage: Bacteria > Chloroflexota > Limnocylindria > Limnocylindrales > CSP1-4 > CF-46. The sequence continues at coordinate 2,461 of DASUFO010000072.1, read as the reverse complement.
TAGCGCGGTAGACACAGATCGAACGGATGTTCTAATCTCGGTCATGGCCGTCGAATACCGTGAGGAGCCCTGCCGCTCGGCCTTGAATCGGGTCAAGGGCATGCGGATGTTCAACTGGTCGCTCAACCCGTACATGGGATGTGCCCACCAGTGCACGTTCTGCTACGTCCGGGCCTTCGAGAAGCGTGCGGACAGGCCGTCGGACGACCGGTACGGCGCCTCCATCCGGGTGAAGACGAACGTCGCCGACGTGCTTCGTCGCGAGCTGGCGCGGCCGAAGTGGAAGCACGAGCTGGTCGCGATCGGCGCGGCGACGGATCCGTACCAGCCGGCCGAGGGCCGGTATCGCCTGACGCGGGCGTGCCTCGAGGCGCTGCGGGACGCATCGAACCCGCTGGCGATCATCACGCGGAATCCGCAGATCGTCCGCGACGTCGACGTCCTCGCGGACGCGTCCGCTCGAGCCAAGGTCACCGTGACGTTCTCCGTGCCGACGCTCGACAAGCGGATCTGGCGGACGACCGAGCCGCATACGCCTCCGCCACAGAAGCGGCTCGAGGCGCTGACGCGCCTCGTCGAGGCCGGGATCGAGGCTGGCGTGGGCATGGCGCCGATCCTGCCCGGGCTCTCTGACCGCCCGGAGCTGCTCCGCGATGTCGTCCGCGCCGCGCGTGACGCCGGCGCAACGTCGATCTGGACGAACGTGCTCTACCTTCGGCCGGGGACGCGTGAGCACTTTCTCGATCACCTCGCCCGCGACTGGCCGGAGCTCGTCCCGGGCTACGAGCGGCTCTACCAGGGCCGGGCGTACCTGGCGAACAAGACGACAGAGCCCATCAGGCAAGAGGTCGCGGACCTCCGCGACCGGTTCGGGATCGCGGATCGACGGGTGGTCAGGCCACTACCGGCGCGGCCGCGAACGGACGCGACGACCCAGCTCGCGCTGCCGATGCTCGACGATGACGCTACCGACGAACCCGTCAGCCACGCGCGGAGCGCCTGAGGGGGTCCAGGCCCTATCCTGAGAGCGATGGCACGTCAGCTTTCGCGGAAGATCCAGCTCGCTGAGCTCCACTGCCATCTCGGTGGCGCCGTCACGCCGGCGATCATGTGGAGCATCGCCCACGCCCAGGGCATCAAGCTCCCGACCCGCGACTACTGGGAGTTCCGCGACACGATCACGGTGTCGCCGACACGCGCCCGGAGCTTCGATGGCTACCTCCAGCTGTTCCACTGGACGGAGCTGATCCAGAGCTCGCCGATCGCGGTCGAGCGGGCCGTCTACGAGGTCGTCGGCGGGGCGTACCGCAAGAACAATGTCACGACGATGGAGCTTCGCTTCAACCCGATGAAGCGAAACCGCGGCGGCGAGCAGGACCTCGACCACATCATCGCGGCTGCCTCGCGGGGCATGGACCGGGCGAGCCTGGAGTACCCCGTCAAACCCGGCCTGATCTTCTGCCTCGACCGGGCGTTCCCGTTCGAGCTGAACGAGATCATCGCCGAGAAGGCGATCGCCTGGCGTGACCGGGGCGTCGTCGGCATCGACATCGCCGGCCCGGAATCGGCGACCTTCCGGGTGGCCGATTACAAGCGCCTGTACCGGCGAGCCCGCCAGTTCGGGCTCGGGCTGACGGTCCACACCGGCGAGTCCGGATCGGTCGACGAGGTCGCCCGCGTCGTCGAGCTGCTGGAGCCCGACCGGATCGGCCACGGCGTCAAGGCGGCCTACGACCCGCGGGCGATGGAGATGATCCGCGACCGCGGTATCGTTCTCGAGATCTGCCCGACGTCGAACCTCAACACCCGGGTCGTTTCCGGCTGGGACGAGTTCCGCTGGATCTTCGACACGTTCCGGCGGAACGAGGTCCGGTTCACGATCAACACTGACGGCCCGGAGATGCTCAAGACGTACATCCGCGACGAGATGGCGACGCTCGGGCGGCTCGGGATCCTCAGCGTCGAGGACCAGGAGGCGGCCGCCTCGACGGCGATGGCGGCGTCGTTCGTGCCGAACGTCTCGGACGTGGCGTCGAGCCGGCTGGCGCCGGCGTCGCGCGAAGTGGTGGAACGGGAAGAGGCCTGATCGAAGCCCGCGGGCCGTATCCCCGCCGGTTGTTCCGCCAGCGGTACAAGCGAGACCGAGCACGCGATTCGGGGCGTTCCCCCGCCCGTCGTTCCGCGAGCGGTAACAAGCGAATACCGAGCACGCGATTCAGGCCGTTCCCCCGCCGGTTGTTCCGCGAGCGGTAACAAGCGACGACCGAGCACGGGATTCGGGGCCATTCCCCCGCCCCTTGTTCCGCCAGCGGTACCAAGCGACGACCGAGCACGCGATTCGGGGCGTTCCCCCGCCGGTTGTTCGGCCAGCGGTAACAGACCCGCGCGGAGACGTGGCTCGGGCTACGCCTCCGAGATCCGGTAGGTGCAGCTTCGGTCGCCGCACGCGATGTGGCTCTCC
>DASUFO010000071.1:0-19495 GCA_036274475.1 Candidatus Limnocylindrales bacterium | reverse complement strand
CGGCGTCAGGATCCCGGCGTCCACGAGCTGCGAGCGGAACTTCGGGAGCGGATCCCTTCCGCGCTCGTGGGCCAGCTCTTCCTCCGAGCGGTACTTCGTCTGCTGATCGTCGGAGCTGTGGGCGGTGAGCCGGGTCACCTTCGCTTCGATGAGCGTGGGACCTTCGCCGGAACGGGCCCGCTCGACGGCGTCGCGGGATGCCTTGTAGCACGCCAGGACATCGTCGCCCTCGACGACGACGCCCGGAATCCCGTAGCCCGAGGCCCGCTCCCAGACGCTCGTCCCGGCGACCTGGCGGGCCATCGGGACGCTGATCGCGTAGCCGTTGTTTTCGACGACGAAGATGAACGGCAGCTTGTGAATCGCGGCGAAGTTCAGGCCCTCGTGGACGTCGCCCTGGTTGCTGCTGCCCTCGCCCATCACGGTCATCGCGACCTGGCCGGTCTTGCGGATCTTCGCCGCCAGCGCGATCCCGACCGCGTGGAGCAGCTGGGTCGCGACCGGCGACGACACCGACACGAGATTGTGCTCGTGGGAGCCGTAGTGGCCGGGCATCTGGCGGCCGCCGGACGACGGATCGGTGGCCGTCGCGTACTGGGCGGTCATGATGTCGCGGGCGCTCATCCCGAACGTCAGGCACGTCGCGATCGATCGGTAGAACGGAGCGATCCAGTCCTTGTCCTTCTCGAGCGCCCAGGCGATTCCGACCTGAGCGCCCTCGTGACCCTGGCCGGAGATCACGAAGGGAATCCGACCGGCGCGATTCAGGACCCACATCCGCTCATCGACGGCTCGCGCGAGCGCGACGAGGCGGTACATCTCGAGCAGGTCGTCGTCAGACAGGCCGACCGCGTCGCCGAGATGGCTCCCAGCCTTCGTGGTGGCCGCGGCTTTCGATGACACCGCCATCAGAAGTTGATCGACCGCCCGTCGACATTCATCGCGGCTTCGCCCAGCACCTCGCTCAACGTCGGGTGAGGGTGAGTCGCCGCGCCGATCTCCCACGGCGTCGCGTCGAGCTCGAACGCGACAGACGCCTCGGCGATCAGATCCGTCGCGTGGGGGCCGATGATGTGAACGCCGAGCGTGTCGTCCGTCGCCTTGTCTGCGACGATCTTCGCGAAGCCCTCGTATTCGCCGACGATGATCGCCTTGGCGATCGCCTGGAACGGCACCCGACCCACCTTGACGTCGAAGCCCTTCTCCTCGGCCTGCTGCTGGGTCAGCCCGATCGACGCGATCTCCGGCCGACAATACGTGGCCTTCGGCTGCATCACGTAGTCCATCTCGTGGACGTCCTTCTCGCCCGCGATCACGTGGGCGGCGATGATCCCCTCGTGACCCGCGGTGTGGGCGAGCATGACGCCGCCAACCGCATCGCCGATCGCATAGACGTGCGGATCGCGGGTCCGCATCCGGCCGTCGACCTTGATGAAGCCCTTCTCGAGCTCGGCCTTCGTCGTCTCGAGGCCGATCTCCTCGACGTTGGCGCCGCGGCCGACCGCGACGAGCATCTGCTCGGCCCGGATCTCCTGGGTGTCCTTGCCCTCGGGCCCGGCGACGACGCAGATGCCGTCCTTGGTCACCTCGACCTTCGCGGGATCGAAGCGGGCGTTGGTCATGACCGTGATTCCGCGTCGGGTGAAGCTTCGTTCGAGCGCCTGGCTGATGTCCTTGTCCTCGAGCGGCACGACCGAGGGCAGGTACTCGAGGATCGTCACCTTCGTGCCGAGATCGTGGTACATCGAGGCGAACTCGACACCGACGGCGCCGCTGCCGACGACCACGATGTCCTTCGGGAGCGCGTCGCCCTTGAGGATGTCGTCGCTCGAGATGATCCGCGTGCCATCCAGCTCGAGCCCCGGCAGCGATTTCACCCGCGACCCGGTCGCGACGATCACGTCGTTCGCTTCGAGGACCCGGTCGCCGCCCTTGCCCGGCGCGCCGTCCTCGCCGGGTTGTGAGACGCGGATCTTCGTTGGGCCTTCGAGCCTGCCGCGACCCTGGACCCAGGTGACCTTGTTCTTGTCGATGAGCGTCTTGACACCGGTCCAGAGGCGCTTCACGACCTGGTCGCGGCGCGCCGCCATCGCGGCGTAGTCGACCTCCGGCTCGCCGGGAAGCTTCAGCCCAAGGTCCTTGGCATGCCGGACGCGCTCGGTGAACGCAGCGGACTCGAGCAGGGCCTTCGTCGGGATGCAGCCGCGGTGGAGGCACGTCCCGCCGATCTTGTCCTCGTCGACCAGCGCGACCTTGAGCCCGAGCTGGGCCGCCCGGAACGCCGCGGAATAGCCACCGGTGCCCGCGCCGAGGACGACGAGATCGAACGAGTTGGACGAGCCGACGGCCATGCGGTCAGGCGGCGCGGCTGGGTGTGTGGATCACGCGGCGATGGTACACCGAGGGTCCGTTCGCGGGGTCTGCGGAGCGGGCTCGGATGGGCGTTTCGGGGACGTTACGATCCGTTCGTGGACGGCTCGACGCTGCTCCTGGCGATCGTGTTCGGGGCAATCGGGTACGGGTGCGGCTCCGTGCCGGTCGGCGTGCTCGTGGCGCGGGCGACGGGCGGGCCGGATCCGCGGACCGTCGGGTCGGGCCGGACGGGAACGCAGAACTCGCTCCGGGCGATGGGGCCGCGCGGGGCGGGGCTCGTCGCCGTTGGGGACTTCCTGAAGGGATTCGTTCCGGTCGGACTGGCGTGGCTCGTCAGCAACGACGATCTGCTTGTCGAAGCGGCGGCAGGGATCGCGGCGGTCATCGGGTCGTGCCGGTCGCTGTTCCTTGGCCTGACGGGCGGCCGGGGCGTGGTCACGCTCGCGGGCACGATCTTCGTCATCCAGCCGTGGGCGCTGCTGGTGGCGGCACCCGTGCTCGTGGCAACACTGCTGGTGAGCGGCTACTTGTCGCTGGGCTCGCTGTTCGGCTGCGCCGCGCTGCCAATCGGTGTCCTGGCGGCGGGCATGTCGACGGGCGCGGTCGACTGGGGCGAGTTCCTCTATGCGTCGCTTGGCGCGGGGATCGTCTGGCTCGCCCACCGCGACAACATCGATCGCTTGCTCAACGGGACGGAGCGCCGCTTCGACTACGCGGCCCTTCGCGGAAAGGGCGGCGGCTAAGAATCGAACGACCCGGGTCGGCTGACAACCCGGGTCGGATTCACGTGGCTGGTTCGGTGGGCCGTGGATCGGCCCGCGCCGAGAGGATGGGCTAGTAGGCGGAATTGCTCCGCATCGTTCGGAAGCAGTCCGAGCAATAGACCGGCTTGCCGCTCGTCGGGCGGAACGGCACCTGGGCCTCGCGGCCACAGTTGCTGCAGGTGGCGCTGAACATCTCGCGCGGGCCGCGGTCGCGGTAGCCACCGCCGCCGCCGTTGCCGTAGCTGCCACCACCGGCGCTGTATCCCCCGCCTGCGCCGTAGGAGCCGTAGCTGCCTCCGGAGTCGGCGTTGCGGGCTGCCTTGCGGCTGGCCCGGCACGACGGACACCGGCGCGGCTCGGTGAACCCGCGCTGTGCGTAGAAGTCCTGCTCACTCGCGGTGAACACGAACTCCTGGCCGCAGTCGGCGCAGGTCAGGTTCTTGTCGCTGTACACGGAATCGAAAACTCCTCTCGGTAGCCGCGCGATCCCTCCGGGTTTCTCGCGTCAGCCGTGAGAGGAGTCCGAGTCGTCGTGATGGCTACGTTCTATGGCCGCGGACGCTGCCGCGACGTTGCGCCGGGAGTCTACCGGCCGCGCGCACGCTTGTACAGATGGGAAATTCGGCGGCGGTCAGGCCGGCACGCCGTACTCCCGGCGCGCCCCCTCGAGGAACTCGAACGCGGACCTCGAGCGGCGCTCTTCGTCCCAGCCCAGCTCGGCGCCGAGGATCGCCGCGACCCGGCCCGCGATCGCGGCGCCCCGGTCGGGCAGCTCCTGGGCGAGCCGCATCCGGCGCGAGAGGACGTCGTCGACAGACAGCGCGTGCTCGTGGCGGGCGGCCCACGCGACTTCGACCTCGAGATGGTCGATCCCGGGGCCGATCGTGGCGAGCAGGTTCTCCTTGGCGCCGAGCGCCGCGATCTCCGCTGCATGCCGGCCGTGACGCCGGACGAGCCGGTCCGCGACGTCACGGGCAAGCCGATGGTCCGACGCGATCGCGGCCGCGATCTGCTCGAGCTCCGGCGGCTCGGCTGCGCCCACGAGGTGGAGGTCCGCGGTCCCGCTCTTCCGCGTTCTGGGGTCCTCGCCGAGGCCGCGGACCGCCGCGTCGATCGCGTCGCGGGCCATGAGCCGGTAGGTCGTGAACTTGCCACCCGACACCCGGATGAGGCCGTTCGCCTCGGCGACGACGCGGTGCTCGCGGGACGCGGCAATCGTCGTCCCGCCCGATGGCGCGATGAGCGGGCGGACGCCCGAGTACGTGCCGACGAGATCGTCGCGCCGGAGATCGACATCCATCACCCGATTCACCGCGTCGAGCAGCTCCGTGACTTCATCGGAGCTCGCGTTCGGACGGTCGATCGGGCCCTCGTACGGAGCGTCCGTGGTGCCGATCAGCCAGTGATGGGGCCACGGCACGAGAAACACGACCTTGCCCGGGACTCGAATCGTCAGCCCCACGTCACTCGGGATCCGCGCCCGTCTCACGACCAGGTGCGAGCCGCGGCTCGGGAGAATCGACGTCGACCCACCGCTCAGCGGCGACGCGCTGTCCGCGGCCCACGCCCCCGTCGCGTCGACGACCGTGCGGGCGCGAACCACCATGCTCCCGCCACCCAGCGTGTCGCGAACCCGGGCGCCCGTCACCCGCCCGTTCTCTTCGATGAGCCGCTCGACGATCGCGCGCGTCGCGACGACTCCCCCGCCGAGCTCCGCGGTGCGCGCGACCGACAGGACGTACCGCGCGTCGTCGTGGACCGCGTCGTGGAAGACGAGACCACCGCGCAACCGCTTCCGACGAAGTGCCGGAGCGTGGCTCAGCGTCGCCTTCACCGATCGGTGGCGGTTCCACCCGCCGTCGCGGCGCGCCCCGAGGACGTCGTACAGGGTCATGCCGGCCTGGAAGAACGACCGCGTGATCACCCGCTGGCCAATGAGCGGGAACAGGAACGGCTGGATCCGGACGAGATGCGGCGCGAGCTTCAGGATCCGGTGGCGTTCCGCGAGCGCCTCGCGGACCAGGCCGAAGCGGTACTGCTCGAGGTAGCGGAGTCCGCCGTGAATGAGCCTCGAGGAGCGGCTCGACGTCCCGACGGCGAGATCGTCGCGCTCCACGAGCGCCGCGGTCAGGCCCCGCGACGTCGCATCCAGCAACGCGCCGCAGCCGACGATGCCGCCGCCGATCACGAGGACGTCGAGCGAGCTGTCGGACAGCGCCGTGAAGGCCCGCCGTCGTGCGTCGGCGGCGATCGAGCCCGTCACCCGCCGGTTGGTCGGTCCTGCGGTTCCGGCACCGTCTCTTCCCGAGCCGGCGTGGTGGCCGGCAGCTCCGGCGCCTGGGGTCGGGGGCGCGCGATTCGCCACAGTGCGAGCGCCGTTCCCCCGATCAGGACCGCGATCAGCAGTGGTGTCCGGAAGACGAGCTCCTGAGCGCCGACGGGCAGGAAGCTCGTCAGGATCGCCGCGCCGAGGACGACGACGACGCACGTGCCGGCGAGAACGAGCACCTCGCGGAGCCCGACCGGTCGCTCAGCCACGGTCGGCCTCGGGTGGGATGCCGATCGGCGCCACGAGCACGCGGCCTGCCAGCGCGGCGCCCATCTTCGTGTTGAGCCCGGTCTTCGGGCGGTGGAACGTGATCGTGAGGTCCGCCCGGACCGCCGGATCGGACGGTTGGCCGCTCGAGAGGTCGACCGCGGTCGGGGTGTCGACCGCGAGAACCGGGACCATCGCGGCTCGGGCGCGGTTCACGACGTCGACCGCGGTCCGAATCGGCTCGCGGAGCGCGCCGCGCACACCGGTGCCGAGCAGCGCGTCCACGACGATCGCGGCCTTCTCGATTCCCTGGCCGAGAATCGCGACGTCGCGGGCGACGGGGGCATAGATCAGCTGGACCCGGGGCTCGGCCCGAAGACGGTCCCAGTTGCGGGCTGCGTCGCCCGCCTTCGGGCGGGCCTCGACCGCGATGAATGCGACGACGACGTCGGCACCGAGTCGCGCGAGCCGGCGCGCCGCAACGAAGCCGTCGCCGCCGTTGTTGCCGGGACCGGCGAGGATCACGATCGGGCCGCGGCCCCAACGACCCGTATCGACGGCCAGCGCCCGGGCTGCCGCGGCCGTCGCCGTTCCTGCCTGCTCCATCAGCCGCTCGCCGGGGACGCCGAGCGCCTGGGCCCGGCGGTCCGCCCCGACCATCGCCTCGGCGGTCATCGGCGGGCGGGCGGCGGTCGGAGCCCATCGATCGCGCAGACCGCGCAGGTCGAGCTCGAACAGCGTCGGGTCGTCGGCGGGGAGCGGCGGCTCCGCGAGCGACGCGGAAGCGGGGACCGAACGGCGGCTCGTGGGGGCGGTCGACATCGCCGCCCAAGCCTACCCCGCCGCCCCGACGCTCGCGACAGGCAGGCGGGCGATCAGCGGATCGTCCGCGTCGCGCTCGGCGAGTCCCTCCGTCGCGAGGGCCGCGAGGGCGTTTTCGATCGCGGCCCGGTCGTGCGAGCCGATTCGCTCCGCGAGCGTCACCCAGCCGGAGCCGTCGCGCAGCTGGTCGAGGATGCGGCCGCGGAGCCAGCGCGACGTCTCGCGGAACGGCGTCATCGTCCGGCGCGCGGCTGGTCGGAGCTCGTCCGCGCCGCCGGTTGCCGCATACCGGCATGCGCGCCGAGCCGGGCACTCGTCGCAGCGCGGCACCGGCCGGCAGATCGTCGCCCCGACGTCCATCAACGCGTGGGTCCAGTCAGCGGCCCGGGCGGCCGGCACAGAGGCGTCGGCAACGACCTGCAGCGCTCGACCCGCGAACGCGTCGCGCGCCCCGCCGACCGCCCGCCCGAGAACGCGCCGGACGTTCGTATCGACCGGCCCGACGGGCATGGCGAACGCGAACGCCGCCACCGCCCGAGCGGTATAGCGCCCAACCCCGGGGAGACCTTCCAGGGCCCCCAGGTCGCGCGGCAGCTCGCCGTCGAACTCGTCGACGACGATCCGCGCGGCGCGCCACAGGTTCAGCGCCCGCCGGTTGTAGCCGAGGCCGCGCCACGCCCGCAGGACGTCGGCGGGCTCTGCGGCCGCGAGCGCTGCAATCGTCGGAAAGGCGGCAAGGAACGACGACCAGGCCTCCAGGACGCGGCTGATCTGCGTCTGCTGGGCCATGACCTCGGAGACGAGGACCCCGTACGGATCGGTGCTGGCCCGAAACGTGAGCCGGCGGCCGTGCGCGTCGTACCAGTCGAGGATCGCCGCCTGGAGCTCCGGGGCGGCGCGATCAGCCGAGCGCAACGCCGGAAATCCTTTCGCAGGATCGGTCTTCACGGTCGTCGCGCCCAACGGCAATCATGTGGATAACCCGGGTTGTCCACATCGTTGCGCTTGTGCGCAACGATCACGAAGGTGAACTGGGCGGACGTCGCCCGGCGACAGGTCGCCCGGGGAGACGGACTACGCGCCGCTGTTGATCATCACGTGCTTGACGAACGTGTAGTCCTCGAGCGCGTACTTCGAGCCGTCCTTGCCGTAGCCGGACTGCTTCACCCCGCCGTGGGGCGTCTCCGACGCGAGCGTGAAGTGCTCGTTGATCCAGACGTGACCGAAGTCGAGCGCCTTGGCGACCCGCATCGCCCGGCCGACGTCGCCCGTGAACACCGACGACGCGAGGCCGTAGGGCGTGTCGTTCGCCCATTCGACCGCCTGCTCCTCGTCCGAGAAGCGCTGGACGGTCACGACCGGGCCGAAGATCTCCTCCTGGATGATCTCGGACTTCTGGTCGGCGCCGGCGATCACGGTCGGCTCGAAGTAGCAACCCGGCCGATCCGGCTGGTTGCCGCCCACGACGACGTCGGCGTACATCCGGGCACGCTCGACGAGCCCGCTCACCTTCTCGACCTGGGCCGGTGCAATCAGCGAGCCCATGTCGAGGTCGTCGGCCTCGGCCGGATCGCCCCACTTGATCGAGCGAACCTGGTCGGCGAGCTTGGTGACGAACGAATCGTAGACGTCGGGGCCGGCGATGACCCGCGTCGCCGCCGTGCAGTCCTGGCCGGCGTTCCAGTAGCCGGCCGCCTTGAGCGTCTCGGCGGCGAGGTCGAGGTCGGCGTCGTCGAAGATCACGACCGGCGCCTTGCCACCCAGCTCGAGGTGGAGCCGCTTCACCGTTCCAGCGGCAATCTGGGCGATGCGCTTGCCGGTCGCGGTATCGCCGGTGATCGAGACCATCCGGACCTTGGGGTGACCGACGAGCTCGTCGCCGATGTCGGAACCGGAGCCCGAGAGGACGTTGACGACGCCTTCCGGCAGGTGCTCGGCGAGGATCTCGGCGAACCGAAGGGCGCTCAGCGGCGTCCGGATCGACGGCTTCAGGACGACCGTGTTGCCGGTCGCGAGGGCCGGGCCCAGCTTCCAGGAGGCCATGTACAGCGGATAGTTCCAGGGCGCGATCGAGGCGACCACCCCGATCGGGTCGCGCCGGATGATCGACGTGTGGCCGGCCAGGAACTCGTTCGCGGCGAGGCCATCCTGGACGCGTGCGGCGCCGGCGAAGAACCGGAAGAGGTCGACGCAGACGGAAATCTCGTCGATCGCCGCGCCGACGGGCTTGCCCGCGTTCTGCGACTCGAGCCGGCCGATCTCGTCGGCCGCGCCCTCGAGCGCATCGGCGATCTTGAGCAGGATCAGGCTGCGGTCCTGGGGCGTCGTCTGGCGCCAGCTCTGGAACGCCTTGTCGGCGGCCTCGACCGCCCGGTTGACGTCCTCCTTCGCCGACGCGGGCACCTTCGCGATGACCTGGGCGTTCGCCGGGTTGAACACGTCGAGCGTCTCGCCGGACGCCGCGTCGACGAACTGGCCGCCGATGAACTGCTGGTAGGTCTTCACCCGGTCGATGACGTCGGTCACTTCGGAATCTCCTGTCGGTGACGGATGGGCCGCAGCGTGGTGGGGTTGCATTGTGCGCCGGGCCGCGAAACCCGTCTCACGCCTCGGGTCGAGCGTCTCGCGAGGTGAGCCCCTCGCGTTCAGCGCCCGAGCGCGAGCGCCGCGATCAGGGCTGCCGCGGCTCCAGCCCCGAACGCCGCGTCGAGCGGCCCGAACGATGATGAACGGTAGAACGTCCGCGGGCCGCTTCCGAAGCCGCGGGCGTCCATCGCCAGCGCCAGCCGGTCGCCGTGGCGGATCGCGAGCACCAGCAGGCTCACCAGCAGGCGTGGATGCCACGACCCAGGGAGGCCCCGGATCCGGCGGGCCTGGCGCAGCGTCGCGAGATCCTCGCCGAGGCGGGGCACGGCCTGGTAGGCGGCCAGGGCACCGTAGCCGAAGCGCGCCGGCAGGCGCGCCTGCTGGACGAGCGCGTCGACGAGCCGCGTCGAATCGGTCGTTCCGGCGAACACGACGCTCGTGAACGCGATCGCGACGATCCGGGCGGCGAGGCCGATCCCGCCGGCCACACCCTCTGCCGTCAGCCGCAGCGGCCCGATCCGGGCGATCTCCGTCGCCGCCGGGTCGGTGTTCGCGGCCGCGAACACCGCGTTGAAGAACCCGACCGAGATGGCGGCCAGGAGCAGCGGGGCCGCGCCGCGGACCAGCGATCCCGGGCTGAGCCCGCCCAGGGCGATCCCGGCGAGAATCGCCGTCGCGGCAAGGAACAACGCCGGCCACGGCGAGGTCGTCGTCGCCAGCCCGATGAGCCAGGCAACCGCGATCGCCAGCTTCGTGAGCGCGTTCGCTCGGCCGAGGGGGCTCTCGAGCTGGCGGTCCGCGACCTCGATCGCGGCGATCACGCGGCCGCCTCCGCGCGCCGGCCCGACAACCGAACCACGCCATCGGCGAACGCGCCGACGAACCGCTCGTCATGGGTCGCGGCGACCACCGCGGACCCGTCGTCGACCCGTTCGGCGACGATCTCGAGCAGCGCTTCGTGGCCGAGGCGGTCCTGACCGAACGTCGGTTCGTCGAGGACGAGCAGTGACGGTGACCGCGAGAGCTGCGTTGCCACGGAAAGTCGCCGCTGCTCGCCGCCCGACAACAGATACGGGCTGCGCGCCCCGAACTCCGCGAGCGGCAGCCGGAGGCGGTCCATGAGCGCGTCGAGGCGACGGAGCTCGTCGGGACGCAGGCCGAGCCTGACCTCCTCGGCGACCGTCGACGCGAGGAACTGGCGCTCCGGCTCCTGGAAGACATACCCCGCCCGCCTCGCGAGCTCTGCGGCAGGCATCTCTACGGGGTCGTCGCCGCCGAGCCGGATCGTTCCAGATCGCGGCCGGAGCAGACCCACGAGGAGCCGGCCGAGCGTGGACTTGCCCGAGCCGTTCGGGCCGACGAGCGCCAGCCGCTCGCCGGCCGCGACGTCAAGGTCGGCCGAATCGACGACGAGGCGATCCGGGTCGTAGCCGAACGTGACGCCGCGCGCGGTCACGAGTGGCGGGCCGGCGGCCAGGTCTCGCCGGGCGTTCAGCTGCGTGCCCGCCTCACCGGGCAGCCAGATCCCGGCGCCGACGAGCGCCTGCGTACTCCGCGCGAGCACGTCGCCCGGCGGCCCCTCGTCGATCGGGGCGCCGGCGCCGCCGAGCGCCAGGACGCGATCGGCGAGCGACCACGCGGGCTCGGCGTCGTGGGCGATCACGACGACGGTCGCCGAGCGCTCGTCCCGGACGCGCCGCACGGCCGCGAAGAGCGCGGCGGCGCCCTCGGCGTCCAGGTTCGCCGTGGGCTCGTCGAGGATCAGCAAACCCGGTCGCGGAGCGAGGACGCCGGCAAGGGCCAGGCGCTGCCGCTCCCCGCCGGACAGGCGGATGGCCCGGCGCCGCTCGAATCCGCTCAGCCCCACGGCGGCCAGCGCCTCCGGCACCCTGTCGTGCATGGCGCCGCGGCTCCACGCCCGGTTCTCCAGCCCGAACGCGACGTCGTCTTCGACGCGCTCCATGACCAGTTGCCGCTCCGGGTCCTGGAACAGGAGCCCGGCACCACCGGTTCCGGGGCCTCCCGGCCGTGCAGCCGGCGACCCGTCGATCAGCAGGCGACCCTGCCACTCCCCGGGGAGCTCATGCGGAACGAGCCCTGCGAGCGCGAGGGCCAACGTGCTCTTGCCCGACCCGGACGGCCCCACGACGAGCAGGCACGCGCCGGGCTCGAGGCTGAACGAGACGTCTCGGAGCGCCGCCCGGGCGGCGCCGGCATACGTGAACCCGACGCCGTCGGCCTGGACGGCGGCCGGGCGAGAAGTGGCGGGCGGGCTCAGACGGGGAAGCCCTCGAGCGCTCCGCTGCGCCGAAGTGCGTTCACCAGCCCGATCGCGACGAGCGGCAGGAGCACGAGCCCGGAGATCGCCATGAACACGCCGATCGCTGCCAGGGCTGCTGCGTCGTAGGTCGCGTAGTACACGATCCAGTCGTGGACGAACGCGGCCACGGTCGCGGCGAACGAGGCCAGCGCCACAACCGGCAGCGAGAAGGTGCGGTACCGGAAGGCGAGGAACACAAGCTCCGCCGCCCCGCCCTGGAGGACGCCGGAGATCAGCGTGTCGACGCTCCACTGGCTGCCGAGCAGCGCCGACAGCCCGGCCGCGACGACCTCGGCGAAGAGGGCCGCGCCCGGCTTCCGGACGATCAGTGGCGCGACGATCGCGGGCAGCAGCCACGCTCCGTAGAACACGTTCTGGAGCGGGCCGAGCACCGCCAGGCCGGACCAGACGAATCCGAATGCCCAGAAGAACACGCCGAACGCCACCGCGATGACCGCGACGACGACGATGTCGCGGGTTCGCCAGGCGCCGGTGTCAGTGCCTGTGCCGGGCTGGGTCCCGGCGGTCCCAGCTTCTTGCATCGGTGAATACCTCCCTGAATGCATTCGACGCCTCCGTCACGGGGACGGCGGCGTCGAGTCAGGTCCTGCTTCCTTCGCTGGTACGAACCAGATCAGGTTCTGCGGGTCTGTGGTCGGGCCACACTCTCAGCGCTTGCGCGCTCCCCGGAGGCGGTATTCGATTACGTCGACTCTAGCACCGACCGGAGCCAGGCGACGGCGTCGGCAATGACCTGCTCGCCCTCGGGCTCGTTGTGGCTCTCGTGACGAAGGCCGGGGTAGGTCCGGCGGGTGACGTTCGGGAGGTCGCCGAACGGGCGGCTGGTTTCGGTCGGGACGAGGCGGTCGTCCTCGCCGTGGTAGACGAGCGTCGGGATCGCGAGTCGCCCGAGCGCCGCGGTCACCCGCTCCTGCTCGACAAAGGCGTCGGTCGCCAGCCGGACCGTCGTTCGGTGGTAATCGAGAGGGTCCGCGAGATAGCGCTCGGCGACCGACGGGTCCCGCGACAGGGCCGCGCCGTCGAACGGATTCGCCATCTCGGTCGTCGGCGAGACGCGGGCCAGCAGCCTGGCGAGCGCGCGCTGCCGGCGCGGGATCGACGATTCGATCGCCGGAGCGCTCACGACCAGCGCGTCGGGCAAGGGCCGGGACGGATCGGCGAGGACATAGCCGGCGGCGATCAGCGCCCCGAGCGAATGGCCGTAGAGCGCAACCGGCCGACCGCCGGCCGCCACCCGCACGTCGCGGAGCCGCTCTTCGAGGTCATCGTGGTGGTGGTCCCAGCGCTCCGCCCACGCCCGGCGGCCGCCGGACGCCCCGAACCCGCGCAGGTCGTAGCTCGTCGTGTCGATCCCGGCATCGGCCAGCCAGCCACCGACGTGCTCGTAGCGCCCCGAATGCTCGGCGAGACCGTGGACGAGGAGGACAAACGCCCAGGGCTCGATGGCGGCCGCCCAGTGGCGGAGGTGGATCGGCGTCCCATCGCGCGCAGCCGTCGTTGCCGTCGTCGACGTCGTCATGGGCGCATCGTAGGGTCCGGCGCCGGATAGGCTTCGGGCCATGACCACGTGGACCGAGATCGGCGACCGCGTCTTCGTGCGGCGGTACACGTTCTATGACCAGAACATCGGCGTCGTCGTGGGCGACGAGGCGGTGCTCCTCATCGACACGCGGGTCAGTCATCGCCAGGCTCACGAGATCCTGGCCGACCTGCGGGAATTGACGCAGCTGCCGGTCGGCGTCGTCGTGAACACCCACGGTCACAACGACCACACGTTCGGCAACCACGTCTTCCGGCCGGCGCCGATCTGGGGTCACGAGCGCTGCGTAACGATGATGGCCGCGCAGAGCGAACGGGCTCGACAGGCCACGATCGCCGCGATCCCCGAGCTCGCGTCCGAGCTGTACGAGGTCGTCTTTGACCCGCCCGATCGGACCTTCACGGAGAGCGCGACGGTCGAAATCGAGCCGGGCGGGCGCAGCGTCGAGCTCCGCTACCTCGGTCGGGGTCACACAGACAACGACATCGTCGTGCTCGCGCCCGACGCGGACGTGCTGTTCGCCGGCGACCTCCTCGAGGCCGACGCGACGCCGTTCTTCGGCGATGGCTTCCCGCTCGACTGGCCCGAGACCGCCGGCCGCCTCGTCGACCTCGTGACGGGCGTCGTCGTACCGGGCCATGGCTCCGTGGGCGATCGAACGTTCGCGGTTCGCCAGCACCACGAGTTTCGCGAGATCGCCGAGCTCGCCCGCCTCGTCGACGCGGGCGTGATGGGAATCGACGTCGCCGTGACGCGGACGCCCTACCCGGCCGACGCCGCGATGGAGCCGCTGACGCGGGCGATGGCCCAGCTGCGAGGCGAGCTTGACTGAGCCGTCGTCGGGTCAGTCCTCGAGCCGGACGATCCAGCGGCCGCGTGCCTGGCCGGCGAGGATGCCGTCGAGCGCGGTCTCGAGCGTCTCGAGCGTGACCTCGGTCAGCGCGTCGCCGAGGTTGTTCGGCCGGAGGTCCGTCGCGATCCGACTCCAGAGCGCTCGCCGTTCCTCGATGGGCATCGCCACGGAATCCATGCCGAGCAGCGCGCAGCCGCGCAGGATGAACGGCAGCACCGTCGTCTCGAGGCGCGGGCCACTGGCATTTCCCGACGAGGCGACGGCGGCGCCGGGCCGCAACGTCCGGAGCACGTACGGCAACGTCGCCGCGCCGACGGCGTCGACCGCGCCGACCCACCGGCCCGACTCGAGCGGCCGCGAGCTCTCGGCCGTGACTTCCTCCCGCGTGACGATCCCCGCCGCTCCGAGATCCCGCAGCCGCTGCTCCTCGTCGGGCTTGCCGGTTGCCGCCCAGACCTCGTGACCGCGCGCCGCGAGGATCGCGACCGCCGTCCCGCCGACGCCGCCGCTCGCCCCCGTCACGAGCACCGGTCCGTCGCCGGGCTTCAGACCCCGCTCCTCGAGCGCCGCGACCGACATCGCGGCGGTGAATCCGGCCGTTCCCACCGCCATCGCGTCGCGGGCGGACAGCCCGGCGGGCAGCGGGACGACATAGTTCGCGGGTAGCCGGGTGTACAGCGCGAAGCCGCCGTGGCGGCCGGTGCCGATGTCGTAGCCGTTCGCGAGGACCGCGGCGCCGGGTGCCAGCGACGGATCCGAAGACGCGACGACCTCGCCGGCGAGATCGATCCCCGGGATCAGCGGGCTGATGCGGGCGACCTTGCCGTCGGCGACCGTCGCGAGAGCGTCCTTGTAGTTGACGCTCGACCAGTCGATTCGGACGTCGACGTCACCATCGGGGAGATCGATCGGGGCGAAGTCGCGGATGCCGCGTTCGACGCGTCCGTCGGCGGTCTGCTCCGCGACGTAGGCCATGAAGGTGTCGGGGATCGCGCTCATGGCCGAAGCCTACGCTGCGATGGTCAGCCTTCGGCCTTCGGTTTCGAGGTCCAGACCGGGTCGTCGCCGGCGAGCCACTCCGTCGTGAACCGGCTCGCGCCGTGGATCGCGGTCAACCGCAGCTCGCCGTCGCCGGTGTTCGTGAACCCGTGCGCCTCGCCGGGCGGGCTGACGACGACGTGGCCGCCCTCGACGACGATCGATTCGTCGCCGATCCGGAACGTCGCCTGGCCGGACTCGACGATGAAGACCTCGGCATATGGATGGCGGTGGAGCTTCGGCCCGACGCCGGGGCGCGAGTGGACGAGGATGACCGAGAACGGGATCTCGCCATGCTCCCCGCCGACGAATTCGTGCGAGTGGGCCTCGTGGTCGAGGTCGTCGAAATCGATGATCGCTGCCATGGAGCCATTGTGCGCCGAGGCGCCGGACCGGGGCGCCGCGGGCTACGGCGGTGCTGGCGGTAGACTCGCGGGCACCACTGGCGAGTGGCCAAGCGGTAAGGCGCCTGACTCTGGATCAGGAGATCGAAGGTTCGAATCCTTCCTCGCCAGCCAGTGCCATCACGAGAATGGCTTGATCACCATGTCGAAGATGATCACAAAGACCCAAACGATATCGATCGCCAGCACCGTCAACGTCTTGCGGTTCATGAAGAGCTCCCGGATCTCGGACGTGAGCGGTCCGTCCGGGGTTCGTTTGACTGCCTCGGCGACCCGGAGTGGCCACGTCCGATTCTCGGTGACGCCGGTGAAAAGCACGATGGCGAAAGCGACGTAGGCGATCACCAGCCATGGTGCGAGCAGATCGAACCCGAAGGCGATCGCGGTCAGTCCGCCGAAGATCCCTCCGAGCATGTACATCACGAACGTGAACGGTCCCAGGCGCGAGTGCACCACTGCCAACCCACGAAGGTTTGCGACCTCGTCGGTCTGGTAGGCCAACCGCACGAGAAGGAGCGGACCGTAGGAAATCGTGATCGCGCCAATGAAGAACGTGATGTGCAGGAAAAGCAGAACGTACGGCAGAGACATGTGACCTCCTCGGCGGGACATGACGCTGGCCGCTCGCCGGCTCCGTGTCAGTCGGCGTGATCGATGCGACGGACCGAGTATGAGTCGCGGCGTAGACCCTTTGCACGCTCGCGTTGTTGCCGGACAGGCACGGACCGCGTCGCGGGGGTTCGGCGAGGGCAGCCGTCCCGCAGGCCGACGCACGATGCGAAACGCCGGCGCAGCGACTGCACCGGCGTTCCTTGCTCTCGATGTTGCGGTCAGTGACCGCGCGACGTCACGCCCCGGCGAGGATCTTCGCCTTCTGGGCCTCGAACTCGGCGTCGGTGAGGATGCCGGCGCCCTTCAGCTCCGCGAGCTTCGTGAGCTGCTCGATCGTGTCAGCGCTGGTGCTGGCGGCGGGGGCAGCCGGCGCCGGAGCCGCGTACTGCGGGGCCGGCTGGGCGTACGCCTGCTGCTGCGCGTAGGCCTGCTGCTGCTCGTAGGCCTGCGCCTCAGCCTGCTGGTTCCAGCGGTCGGCCTGGCGCCGTGAGACGCGGTTGGAGACGGCGGTCGCGGTGCCGGCGACGACGGCGGTGCGGGCCATGCCTCGGATCAGTCCCATGTCAGTTCGCTCCTTTGTCGTGAAATGGTCGGGTCAGGCCTGGCCGGCTTCGAGCTGGTCGAGGCGGGCGAGAATCGCGTTCACCGGGATCCGGCCGCTCGACACGAGCTGGGCGCCTGCCTTGCGCAGGGACGTCGCGAATGGCGCCGCCCACGTGTTCTCGTACACGAGCAGCGCAGCCGACGAACCGCGCTCGAGCACGCCGCCCGCCTGGTCGATGTCGTCCTGGTCGATCAGGCCGGTCGATGCGCCTTCGAACACCGAAAGCTCGCCGCCGACGGCGTTGATGTCGATGCCGGTAACGGTCCCGTCGTCCTCGACGTGGATGAACGCGAGGTCGAGGATCCGGATCAGCCCGCGATCGACGAGGTCGACGAGCAGCGGCAGCGCCTCGCCGTTCGGCTGATTGCTCGCGGGCCACTCGACGACGATGTAATCGATCGGGCCGAGCTCGATGTCGGCCTGGGTTTCGGTCGCCATGATCTCCTCCTGCGCTTCCCCTGCTGGCGCGCCGCCCCTACGATCGAGGGTCCGGCGGCCGACCCCCCACCGGGCGTGCCCGGCCTGAGGTGCATGACGTTGTGACGACCCGGAGGGCGCATCAGGCGACCGCGGGCGGCGACAAGTGTGCGCCACGAGACTACATCGCGTGAAGTGCCGAACGGACGGGGCAGACCCGCCGATCGGAGGGCGGCCCGCCCCTCGAGGTCAGGCGGCCTTGCGAACGTCGAGCCGGGGCAGGACCTCGCGCTCGTAGAACCGGAAGAAGCCCTCCTGGTCCGGCCCGATCTGGCCGACGTGGATGTGGTCGTAGCCGGCGTCGATGGCCTCCTGGATCGCCTTCACGTGCCGCTCGGGGTCGGGGCCACAGACGACGCTCTTCGCGACGTCCTCCTCCGACACCATCTGGACCGCCTGCTCGAAGTGGGTCGGCGTCGGCAGGATCTGGCTCAGCTCGCCCCGGAGGCCGGCATTGGGCCAGATCTTGTATGCCGTCTGGCGCGCCGTCGCTTCGTCCTCGGCCCAGCAGACGCTGACCTGGAGGTAGCGCGGCTTGGTCTTCGCGTCCGCGCCGCCCGCCTGCTCGAAACCCTGGACGACCTCCTCGTCGAGCGACGAGCAGATCAGCCCATCGCCGATCCGGCCGGCGAGCTCCGCGGCCTGCGGTCCGGATGCGGCGACGACGATCGGTGGGGCCTCGTCCGGGAGCGTATAAATCCGGGCGTTCTCGACGGTGAAGTAGAAGCCCTCATGGTTGACGTTTTCGCCCTGCCACAGCTCGCGGATGATCTCGACCGCCTCCTCGAGCATCTCGGCCCGGGTCTCGAACCGGGGCCACTTGTCGCCGGTGATGTGCTCGTTGAGCGCCTCACCGGTCCCGACGCCGAGTGTGAACCGGCCGGGCATCAGCGCGGCCGACGTCGCGGCGGCCTGGGCGATGATCGCCGGGTGGATCCGGATCGTCGGACAGGTGACGCCGGTGATGAGGTTGATCCGCTTTGTTGCCTGGGCGACGCCGCCGATGACGCTCCACACGAATGGGCTCTGGCCCTGGGCGTCGATCCAGGGGTGGAAGTGGTCGGAGATCGAGACGTAGTCGAACCCGAGCTCCTCTGCGCGCGCGGCGTTGCGAACGAGGTCGAGCGGCGGATGCTCCTCGGACGACAGGACGTAGCCGAGCTTGACGTTCGATGCGGGCATTGGGCGTTCCTCGGACTGCGGCCGGCGGCGGGGGTCGGGGCGCCGATCTCGTGAGTCTCGGGGAGTCGCCGTCTCACGACCGTTGACGTCCATCGCGGCGGCATTTCAGGCAGGGGTCGGCCGAGGGGCCGGGGACGCCGTGGGGTAGAATGCGCGGCGGCCGCTGGCGCGTGGCTCAACGGTAGAGCACCTGACTCTGGATCAGGGGGTTCCAGGTTCGAATCCTGGCGCGCCAGCCAGTCCCCTTTCCTGCCAGCCCGTGTCGGCATGTCGTGGCAACCTGCGAGTCGCGATGCGTGTTGAAGAAGGCATGGAACACGGAACGGGTGTCGTCAGCTTCGAAACCGAGTTGGGCCGCTGCGCGGTCCGCTGGACCGACCGCGGGATCCGGAGCGTGCTGCTGCCGGGCCGGACGGCCGAGAGCGCTCCGCCGATTGCCGCTGACGCGGATCTGCCGCCGTTCGTTCGCGATGCAGTAGACGGCATCACTCGTGTCATGGCCGGCCAGCCGGCCGACCTCCGCGGCATCCCGATCGATCGGGACGACCTCGACGAGTTTCAGCGGAGCGTCTATGCCGCGACACGCGAGATCCCTGCCGGCTCGACATGGACGTACGGCGACGTCGCGCGGGCGGTGGGCTTGGACCGACGGGATGGCGCCCGCGACGTCGGGGCCGCCCTGGCCAGAAATCCCACCCCAGTCATCGTCCCGTGCCACCGGGTCGTCGGCGTGAACGGCAAGCTGACCGGCTTCTCAGCCCCGGGCGGCCTCGCGACGAAGCGACTGATGCTCGAGCTCGAGGGCGCGCCAGGCTACGGCCAGCAGGTGCTGTTCGGCTAACCGCCCGCCCGGCGGGTCAACCGTCGACGGAAGGGGTCGTTTTGAGGCCGTGATCGCCTGTAAATCGCTGGTCACTGCGACGATTCCGCCGCCGCGCGGGTCAACGCGCGACTGAGGCGTTGGTTGACCCGGTAAGCGGGTCGTCCTGTGCTAGCCTCGGGCGCCGTGACCGACACCACCGCTCCGCCCACCGAGCGCCGGGACTTCATCCGCGAGATCGTCGCCGCGGATCTGGCCGCCGGCCGCATCACCGCTCCCGTCACTCGCTTCCCGCCCGAGCCGAACGGCTACCTCCACATCGGCCACGCGAAGTCGATCTGCCTGAACTTCGGCATTGCCCAGGAGTTCGGTGGCCACTGCAACCTCCGGTTCGACGACACGAATCCCGTCAAGGAGGAGCAGGAGTACATCGACGCGATCGAGGCCGACGTCCGCTGGCTCGGGTTCGATTGGGGCGACAACCTCTTCCACGCGTCCGACTACTTCGAGCAGCTCTACGCCTGGGCCGTCCACCTGATCGAG
>DASUFO010000070.1:0-15240 GCA_036274475.1 Candidatus Limnocylindrales bacterium | reverse complement strand
TGAACTCGACTCCACGTATGGGTCACAAAAGCGAAGGACACCCTCCAGCGATTGCAGAACAGCTTCGGCGGATCGCAGACCTGACAACGCCTTGTCGGGTTCGATGAAGACGACCTCCGGACCCTTCGCGAGCAGCTCGTCGAGTCCCGGCTGCATGACTTGATGGCGCCGTCGGCCACCTTTGCGGCTTGTTGAGATGGTGCCTCGCTCCGCGGCGACAAGTGCCTGGACCCGCTGCCACGGAAGGTGAAAGCCAAAGACATCCCGGAGGATCTCGGAAATCTCGCCCGGCGTTAGCCAAACGCGCCCCGCCTTCTCCTTGCCAACGGCGAGCACCCACAGCACACGCTCACGGTCGGACAGCGGAGCGAGTGCTGGAAATTCTGAGGCGTCCGCATAACGGAACGCCACGACGAGCGGGTCGTCAGGCGGCATCGTCGCCGCCGTTCGCCGCGGCAGCAGATCCGCCCTTTCGTCCACGGCGGCGTCCGAGCTTCGTCCCAGCCTTGACGTCCGAGTCGAACTTGTTGCCGATTGCGGTGCGGCCCGTCTTAGTCACGTAGAACGCACCGGGTGTCCCCGCCTGCTCTCCGAGCCAGCGGTTCCTGACAGCCCACGTGAAGTCGCGGTGGAAGTTGCCTGGCACCGGTACTGACGACACGGCTAGCCCGGCTCTCGGACATGTTCGGGTGGGGCGATCTCGCCGAAGCGGACTACCGGCGGCAGGTGGCCGAGGTCCGGGCGCAACTTGCCGCGATCCCGAGCCCTGACAGCCGCATGGTCGTGTTCGATGACTATCGGCGGCGGGCGGCCGAGATGAGGTCGTTCGCGGAGATGGTCGACTCGGCCTCAGGCGACAAGCTGCAGGAGTTGGTCCCGTGGCTCATCGAACGGGTCGAGACGGCCGACAGGCGGGTCGTCCGGATCATTCCGACCGAGCCCGCGCGGCCGTTCTTCGATTGGGCTGAGCAGGAAACGGAGGGTGAGAACTGCGCCGGTGAAGCGCCCCCGGACGGATTCGAACCGCCGACGCGCACCTTAGGACGGTGCCGCTCTATCCACTGAGCTACGGGGGCGCGACCTCCATCGTAGCGGAACCCGATTCCGGGCCGGATGCGTCGCCTCGCCTAGAATGCCGAGCGTCATGGCGGCCACCCCTCTCCTCCCCGATCTCGTCCTCTACACGCGTCCTGGCTGCCATCTCTGCGACGACGCCCGCGTCGCCATCCAGTCGATCCTCGAGGATCGCGCCGCCCGGAGCCAGCCGCTCGCACGCCTGACCGAACGCGACATCACGGCCGATCCCGATCTCGAGCGGGCGCTCGGCACGACGATCCCCGTCGTCGAGCTACGCGGCGAGCGTCTCGAGCTCGCGGTTTCGCCGGTGAGGCTCCGGCGCTTCCTCGAACGGAATCTGGACGCCGTCCGGGCATGAGCGCCGACAACCTGACGATCCTCGTCGCGGTAGCCGCCGGGCTGATCAGCTTCCTGTCGCCGTGCGTCTTGCCGCTCGTGCCGGCCTATCTGGGCCAGCTGACCGCCGTCGCGGTCGCGGGGCGTGAGGGCGGTGCAACACCGAGCCGGTGGCTCGCGCTCCGACACGCTCTCGCCTACGTCCTCGGCTTCGGCAGCGTCTTCACGCTGCTAGGCATCACGGCGACGTTCGCCGCGGCCGGTCTCTCGGAGTACCTGCCGACGCTCCGCGTCATCGGCGGCGTGATCCTCGTGATCCTCGGGCTCAATCTCGCGGGTTTCATCACGATCCCGTTTCTCGCCCAGTCGTGGCGTCCGCTCGACGCCGGCGCCGCGAGTTCCGTTGCGACGGCGTCCGGGACAATGTCGCTGGCCTCAGCCGGTGCCGGCGCGGGCGGCGGACCCACGTTCGGCGAGCGCATGGGCGGCCGGCTCGTCTCGTCGCGCGGCGGCTGGCTCGCGAGCTTCGGCCTTGGGGCGATCTTTGCTGTCGGCTGGACGCCGTGCATCGGAATCATCCTCGGCGGGATCCTCGGGCTGGCGTCGCAATCGGGCACGATCGCCCAGGGCGGGATCCTCCTCGTCGCCTACACGCTCGGCCTCGGGATCCCATTCCTGCTGATCGCGGTGCTCTACGACCGGGCGCCCGCGATCCTGCGGCCGCTCGTCCGCCACGGCCGTGCGGTGTCGATCATCGGTGGCCTGCTCGTCGTCGCGATCGGCGTCGCGATGATCATGGACTGGCTCGTGCTGCTGCCGCGCTGGTTCAACTTCGCCGGTGTCTGACGCGCCGCTGGCCGACCAACGGCCCACGTTCACGCACAAGCCCGAGAAGCACGGGCTCATCGGGCCCTTCACGGGCCGGCAGCTGGCGCTGGCAGCGATCGTCGTCGTGGCCGTGGCGGTAGGGCTGGTGATCGCGACGACGCCGCTCGGCTCGGTCAACCCGCCGAACCCCGGGGACCCGCGCGCGACGCCGTACATCCTCGGCCCCGCGCCGGCGCAGGGACTTCGACCCGGCGACGTCCCGCCCGAGCTGCAGCTCACCGCCGCCGATGGCACGAAGACGCCGTTCACGGACCTCGACGGCAAGCCAGTCAGCCTCGCCGACCTCGAGGGCAAGGCCGTCTGGATCAACTTCTTCGCCTCGTGGTGTCCACCGTGCCAGTCGGAGACACCGGTTCTGCGCGACATTGCGGAGCGGTACCGGGACCGCGGCCTCGAGGTCGTCGGGATCAGTGTCCAGGAGACGAACGCCGACGACGTCCGCGCGTATGCCGAGCGCTACCAGCTGGGCTACACGATCGGCGCGGACCTGAGCGGTGAGATCTTCCGGGCATATCGACTGTGGGGCCTGCCGACCCAGTTCTTCGTCGGGCCCGACGGCGTCATCCGGTCGGTCGTCCTCGCACCACTCAGCGAAGCCGGCGCCGCGGCGCAGGTCGAGGCGATCCTGCCCGAATCCTGATCTCGCGAATGTCGAGTGCCCGCCGCCCTGGTCGTCGGCCTGGTGAGCGCCGCCGCACGGCGGCCCGTTCGGAGGACGAACACATGCGCTACATCCTGTTCACGCTCCAGGGCCAGGAGCACATCGACGCCTGGGTCAACAGCTCAGCCGAGGAGAAGGAACTCGAGATCGAGGAGACGCGGGCCTGGTTCCGGAAATACGCCATGGCCGGGCGGATCACCGGTGGCGAGGAGCTTGGCTGGCCACGCGACGCGAAGACGGTTCGCAAGAAGGGCGTGACCGACGGACCGTTCGCGGAAACGAAGGAGCACCTCGGCGGCCTCATCATCGTCGAGGTCGCGTCGGAGGAGGAGGCGATCGAGATGGCACGGGAGTGGCCGGGCCTGGCGTGGGACGGCGACGCGGTCGAGGTTCGGCCGGTCGGGTCGTCGGAGGCCCAGGCGGCCGAGCAGCGCGGGCGCGAGGGCTGGTCGGCGCCGGCGGCGACGCTCGGGGAATCGAACGACGGACCACCGTGGTGATCACCTTTGCCGGCTCCGTAGCCGCCCGGCATCCCGTCGGAGGGTCTACGCGCCGCCGGACTTCTCAGGACTGATCGGCGGTCCGTCGTTGAGCAGAACAGTACGGTTCGGTCCCGTGCGCGGACATGGGCCGATGGTCACCTTTTAACTACGTCGTCTGTCGCGACCGTCGTGTCGGCTGCCCGACAGGCTCGTCAGATCCGGCTCAGGAGCTTAAATCGCCGGCGGTCCGCGTCAAGCGACGTCGTAGCGGAAGCGGTCCCGGTCGCGAACGAGCCGCCCAATCGGTGTCACTGGCTCGTGCGACAGCACCACGGTCCAGCCCTCGTCGGCGGCCCGCGCGAACAGTGAGCCCTTGACCTCGACGGAGTCGAGCGGGAAGTCGTCGAACGCCGTGACCCACCGCGGGTTGGCCGCCCAGGGCCGCATGCAGAGGTCGCCGAAGAACGCCAGCGTCTTCGCGCCCTCGCCCGTACCGCGCACGACGATCGCCTGGTGGCCGGCGGAGTGGCCGCCCGTCGGGATGACGCTGACCCCGGGCAGGACCTCGCGCTCGCCGTCAGCGGCGCCGTCCTCGCCCCAATCGCGGACGAGCTGGATCTCGGGCTGGTCGTAGCTCGCGACGAGCCGCGAGTTGCCGCCCAGCGCGATCTCCCACTCTGCGCGCTGGGCGACGATCGTCGCTCTCGGGAACGCCCGGGAGCCGTCCGCGAGCAGCAGACCGCCGGCATGGTCGAAATGGAGGTGGCTCATCGCCACGACGTCGACGGTTTCGGGGTCGAAGCCAGCGTCCCGCAGAGCCGGGGCGATCGGCGGACCCTCGTAGCGGCGCATCTCGCGGACCTTGTCGGTGACGCGCTCGCCGATCCCGGTCTCGACAAGGACGCGACCCGACGGCGTCTCGACGAGGAGGCAGTTCAGGGCCTGGAGGAGCCGGTGCTCGTCGTCGATCTCGTCGGTAACGAGGCCGTTCCAGAGGATCCGCGGCACGGGGCCGAAGAGGGCGCCGGCGTCAGAGCGGAATGTCCCGGCCTGGATCAGCGCCACCTGCGTGCCGCCGCCCAGGTCCAGCGCCCAGTCGACCGCGTCGTTGATGCTCACCCGCTCACCCCGGCCCCAGGACCATCAGGACGATGATCGCCAGGACGGCCACGTTCTCGAGCCGTCCGTAGGCGATGACTCGTGGTGCGTTCAGGGCCCGGCGCACACCGGGCCAGTCGTTGGCGGCCGCAGCTGCCTCTACCCCGCCGCCGAAGCGCTCCCAGAGGAAGATCCCGCCGAACACGACCGTCGCGAACAGCACGATCGAGACCAGGATCCACGGCGTCGTCCACGCGCGGCCCGTGACGATCACCAGCAGAAGCCCGGTCAGGCCAACTGCCGTGCCGCCGGTTCGGTTCGCCAGCCGGTCGAGCCGGCCGGACACGACGATCG
Source organism: Candidatus Limnocylindrales bacterium (assembly GCA_036274475.1). GTDB lineage: Bacteria > Chloroflexota > Limnocylindria > Limnocylindrales > CSP1-4 > CF-46. The sequence continues at coordinate 10,344 of DASUFO010000070.1, read as the reverse complement.
CCGACCGACAGTCGTCGTCGGTCGTCGAGCGTCGGGCGATCTCTGTGCAGATGTTCGTGCCCGCGTAGCCGGCGAACCACCAGAACGCGGCGAGCACGTGAGCCAGGACGACGATGGGCCGCGAGTCCATCGGCGGAGTCTAGCGTCGGGCCTTCTCCGCGCCGTCCTTGCCGTTCGCGAAATCGCGGTGGAACGCAGACGCGGTCGGCTCTGACTGGCCCTGGTACTTCGACCCGAGCTCCGGCGAGCCATACGGCCGCTCGACTGCCGACGACATCTTGAAGAACGAGATCTGGCCGATCTTCATCCCGTAGTAGAGGGCAATTGGGAGGTTCGCGACGTTCGACAGCTCGAGCGTGAGGTTGCCCTTCCAGCCTGGATCGACGTAGCCGGCGGTCGAGTGGATCAGGAGTCCGAGCCTCCCCAACGAGCTCTTCCCCTCGAGCCTGGCCACGAGGTCATCCGGGAGTTCGACCCACTCGAGCGTCTGGCCGAGCACGAACTCGCCCGGGTGGAGGATGAACGGCTCGTCGTCCTCGACCCTGAGCAGCTCCGTCAGGTCGGGCTGCGGCGCCCGCACATCGATGTACGGGTATCGGTTGTTTCGGAAGACGCGGAACGAGCGGTCGAGGTGCAGGTCGACCGAGCTCGGCTGGAGGTCGTTCGCGTCGTACGGCCGAATCGCGATGGCGCCGCCTTCGAGCGCGGCCCGGATGTCGCGGTCCGAGAGGACGCTCACTTCGGGCGGACCTTCGATCGGCTGCCGCCGCCGCGCATGTCGAGGGCGTACGAATCGCGGTCGTTGAAGAGCAGATCGACCTCGCGCTTGAGCGCCTCGAGGTCCTCGAAGCTCTGGTAGACGCTCGCGAACCGGATGTAGGCGATCTGGTCGAGCTCGCGCAGCCGCTCCATCGCAAGCGCACCGATCTGCGCCGACGGGACTTCGGACGCGCCGGATGCGCGCAGCTCCGCTTCGATTGCGTCGGCGGCCTGATCGGCGGCGTCGTCCGGGACGGGCCGCCTCGTCAGCGCCTTGCGGAGGCCCGAAGCGAGCTTCTCGCGGTCGAACTCCTGGCGGACGCCGTCACTCTTGATGACGACGAGTCGAGCTGCCTCGACGCGTTCGTAGGTCGTGAACCGTGTCGAGCAGGCGGCGCACTCCCGGCGCCGGCGGATCGTCGCGGCGTCGTCGAGGTCGCGCGAGTCAACCACCCGGGTCTCTCGTTCACCGCAATGCGGGCAGCGCATCGGCCCTCCTGGCTCGCTCGCACCACTAGCAGTTGTGGTGTTACCCGACGATACCACAAGATACGGTGTCGCTACCGACCGATGGCGACGCCGCGCGGCGGTCGCTCGAGGATCCGTGCTCGACCACCCTCGACCGCAACCCAGAGCATTCCGGATCCCGGCCACGGCGCAGTTCCTGTGGTCAAGGCCGCACAGAGATCGGTGACGCGCGCCGGAAACGCCGCTCGCAGCGTTGCGTCGAATCCGATGGCAGCCTCCCGGTTTGCGCGAGTCGATCGAAGGATCAGCAGGCGCGTGATTCGCGGCCTCGGGCCATCCGCCGGAGCGAGCAACGGCCACGCCGGCGATGACGGCAGCGAATCGGCCTTGTCGTGCGTCCAGCGCAGTTGTTGTTCGAGCCGTCGGACGCCCGACTCGATCTCGGTCGCCACGATGACGCCGACCGTCGGCAGGGCGAGCACCGCGTCGATGAAGCCGCGGGCGGGTCGGTTCACGCCTACCTCGGGAAGGCGAGTCCATCGAGGATGGAGGATTCGAAACAGTTCCTCGACCGTTGGCGCCTGGATTCGGTCGTGGACTCGCGGGCCGGTCGTCGGATAGAGGCGAACGCTCAGATCCGCGCCGAGGACCTGACCGATGGCGATCAGGACGGAGAAGCCCGGTTCCACTTGACCAGCCTCGATCCGAGCCAGGTGACCGTGGTCGATGCCGGCCGCCGCGGCCAGCTGTCGAACCGAGAGGCCGGCGTCGATCCGAAGTCGCCGGATCTCCTGGCCGAGCCGCCGCCGCAGTTCCGCAGCCCCGCGACCGATCGCTGTCCGACGATCCGTCCGGGCCAGGGGCGATGGTCTTCCGAGAGTCGTCACGTCGTGTATTGAACGACTCGCGGCTCACCTGGCGATCACCGGCGGTGTCGGAGTGGTGTTTGTGGTGCCACGATTCTGGCGCGTAGGCCGTCGGCGATCGGCTCCCAGCCCTGAATCCGGTCGAACCGTGGCACGGGGCGCCACGTTCGGCCTGCCAGGAGCAGCTCCCGGCGCGTAAGTCGACGAATCGTGGCACGGGGTGCACCACTCGGGCCTCGGGGCCGTCGCGGGAGCCCCGCGGGGTTACGCCGAGCGGCTCGATGGGGTCTGGCGCGACGGGTCGACCGCGACCAGTGCCGCCGCGGACTGGCCGTGCCGGGCGACGGCCTCGCGAGCGTGCAGGACGTTGAGATAGCCGCGCTTGATGGCGGTCTGGGCCTCGAGCTCGCGGGACCCCGCCCGGGCGGACACCTGGATCGAGATTCCGTGCTCGATCATCTGGAGGGCCCGCTTCGCACGCTCGAGCTCGGCGACGATCTCGTCCCGGATCCGGACGCCGTCATGTGGCGGCTTCAACGCCCGGGCCTCGTCGGTGTACTTCTCGACCGCGTCGATCGAGGCGCTGAGGTCGTCGACGACCGCCGTAGCGCCGAGCTGGCCGCGCCGAACCGCGTCGATCCGGGCACAGAGCTCGCCGAGGGACGTCTCGACGCGGGTGGCCAGGTCACCGACCTGGCGCCGGAACCGCTCGACGTCGCGTGTCGCGGCGACCAGCTTTCCGGCACGGCGCAGGAACAGCAGGAACATCGCGCCGAGCACGAGGAACAACGCGATCGGCAGGATCCACGCCAGCTCCATCTCGTGCCCTCGCCCCGTCGCGGTGGCTTACCCGGAGCCCGGCCGGGCGCGGAGCTCGGCGAGGAGCGCGGGAGCGATCTCGAACAGGTCGCCGATGACGACGAGGTCGGCGAATTCGGCAATGGGCGCGTCCGGGTCGCGGTTCACGGCCACGATGGTCTCGGCCGTCTGCATGCCGACCTTGTGCTGGATCGCGCCGCTGATCCCGAGCGCGAGATAGAGCTGGGGCTTCACGATCTTGCCGGTCTGGCCGATCTGCTGGGCGTACGGGATCCACCCGGCATCGACCGCGGCCCGCGTTGCACCCACCGCTCCGCCGAGCGCCTCCGCGAGCTCCTCGACGACCTTGAACCCGGCCTCGCCGCCCACGCCGCGGCCGCCGGCCACGACGATCCGGGCTTCCTCGATCGGGGCGGCGGCGCCGGCCTCTTCGACGCGGTCGACGACTTTGACCTGCGGCAGCGTGAGGTCTCCGGGTGCCTCGCTGGCCTCAACCGTGCCGGCCGACGCCGCGGGCTCTGCCGTGACGACATTCGGCCGGACGGTGACGATCCCCTCCTCCCCGGTGAACCGACTCGTGGTGGTGAGCTTGCCACCGAACACGCTCATCTCGACGACGGGTCCATCGTTCCACGAGACGCCCGTCGCGTTGACGAGAACTCCCCAGCCGGTGAGCGCCGACACGACGCCGGCGACGTCACGACCTTCGGGGCCGGCGCCCGTGAAGAGGTAGGCAGGCTGGTCGCGACCCACGAGCGCAGCCAGTCGCTCACCGACGATCGTGCCCGCCGCGTGATCCTCCGTCGCGGGCTCGGTGACCGCGAGGACCTGGGGCACGAACTTCGAGAGCTCGCCCGCGGCCTGAGCCGGGTCGGCGGCCACGACGATCCCCACAAGCTCACTGCCCGACGCATCGGCGAGCGACCGGGCGAGCGTCGCGACCTCCGTGCTGATCCGCGCGAGCGAACCGTCGGCCGTCGTCTCGCCGTGGACCCAGATGGCCCCGGCCATCAGATGATCCTCCGTTCGGCTAGGAACGCGACGACCTGGCGAGCGGCTTCGTCCGGAGCTTCGCGAATGACGCGCGTCGCGGCCCGGGGCGGCGGCGGCTCGGCCGCAACGACCGTCGTGGCAGATGCCTCTCCGCCGATCGCCGCATCACCGACCGCTGCGCGGATGCCGTCAAACGAGGCATTCTCGACCGACTTCGACCGGGCGGCCATGATCCCCTTCAACGAGGGGTAGCGCGGCGCACCCAGCGCCTGGGTACAGGCGATGACCGCCGGCATCGGCGCCTCGAGCACGTCGAAGCCGGTCGCGCTGATCCGATGGACCTTGACGCGCCCGGCCGAAGGGTCTGGCTCGATCTTCGCCGCGTAGCTCAGGTACGGCAGCCTCAGCAGTGCCGCGACACCGGCCGGGACGAGGCCCGCCCCGCCGTCGGATGTATCGGCCCCGGCGAAGATGAGATCCGCCTCGAGGCCGCGTAGCGCCGCGGCAAGCACCCGGGTCGTCGAGACGACGTCGGACCCTGCGAGCGACGCGTCGGCGACGTGCATCCCGGCCGCCGCACCCATCGCGAGCGCCTTGCGGATCGTCTCGGGCGCCGCGGAGCCGGCCATCGAGAGGACCGTGACCTCGCCGCCATGCTCCTCGACGAGCTTCAGGGCCGCCTCGAGCGCGTACTCGTCGTTCGCGTTGACGACCGCGGGCGACGCGGCCCGATCGAGCCGGAAGTCCGCTCCGAGGCGCTCAGAACCCGCCGCGGGATCGGGGACCGGCTTGACGAGGACGACAATTCGCACGGGTGGGCACGCTCCTCTGCGTTCAGCCGAACACGCTGCCGCGCTCAGCCACCTCGGCCGCCGGTGAGCGCCCGGGCGATGACGAGCCGCTGGATCTGCTGCGTTCCCTCGTAGAGCTGGGTGATCTTCGCGTCACGCATCATCCGCTCGACCGGGAACTCGTCGATGTAGCCGTAGCCGCCGAGGACCTGCACGGCGTCGGTCGTGACGCGCATGGCCGTGTCCCCGGCGACGAGTTTACACATGGCCGACCAGCGAGCCGCGTCCGGCGCACCGGCGTCGATCTCCGTGCAGGCCTTGTACAGGAGCTGCCGGGCGGCCTCCGTCGAGGCGTCCATGTCGGCGAGCATCGCCTGGATCATCTGGAAGTCCGCGATCGGCTTGCCGAACTGCTTGCGCTCCGTCGCGTATCGGGCGGCGACGTCCAGCGCGCCCTGGGCGATCCCGACCGCCTGCGCGGCGATTCCCGGCCTTGATCGGTCGAGCGTCCGCATCGCGATCGAGAAGCCCTCGCCGACATCCCCCACGCGGTTCGAATCCGGAACTCGCACGTCGCGGAACGAGAGCTCCGCCGTCGGCGAGCCGCGAATCCCCATCTTGTGCTCGATCCGCTCGACGCCGAACCCGGTGGTGCCCTTCTCGACGACGAAGCACGTCAGCCGGCGATGCCGGGGAGTTTCGGGGTCGTCCGCTTCGGCCGTCGTCGCGAACACCGTGATGAGATCCGCGACGCTGCCCTGGCTGATGAACCGCTTCGAGCCATCGATGATCCAGTCGTCGCCGTCTCGTCGCGCCCTCGTGCGGGTCGCCGCGGCGTCGCTGCCGGCCTCGGCCTCGGTCAGGGCGAACGCGATCAATGTCCTGCCGGCCGCGAGATCCGGGAACCAGCGCTGCTTCTGCTCCTCGGTCCCTGACAGCAACAGCGGCAGCGCGCCAAGCTCCTGGACCGCGAGAATGAGCCCGCTCGTCGCGCAGACGCGGCTGATCTGTTCGACCGCGAGACAGACGGTGAGCAACGACCCGCCGAGCCCGCCGAACGCCTCGGGAAACGGCAGGCCGAGGATGTCGTGGGAGGCGAGCAGGTCCTTGACGTCCCAGGGGAACTCGCCGGTCCGGTCGATGTCAGCCGCCCGCGGCGCGATCTGTTCGTCGGCGAGGACGCGGACCGCGTCGCGGAGCATCTGCTGCTCCTCGGTCAGACGGTAGGTCCAGGCGTCCTGTGCGGCTGACGTGGGCTCGCTCACCGGGCGTCATCGTAGCAGCGACGGCGGCCGCGGCCCTTCGCGATGACCGCGCCCCATGCCTCAGGATCGCGTTGCAAACGCCGCCTTGATCCGTCACGCTGCGAACGTGCGGCGTGATCGGGCGCCGGGGGCCCGCGCACCAGTCGCCGAGGAAGGCCACCGTGGACCAGCAGACCCAGCTCTTCGCGCTCGCGATCGCCGTCGCCGTCGTCGCTCTCGCCATCGTCCTCATCCTCAACCGGCAACGTCGCGATCGCGAGGAAGCTGCCGGCGAGAGTCCGTTTGCGACGTCCACCGAAGGAGAGAAACGCTGTCCGAAGTGCGGGATGGGCAACATGTGGACGGATCGCACGTGCATCAGCTGCGGGACACGCCTCAAGGGCTGATTCAGCGCCTATCGGTCGAACGACCGATGCGGCGGCGGCCCCGAACCGTAGACTCCCCGTCATGACTGTCGGCACCGTGCTCTGTCCGATCATCGTCGGCCGCGACGACGTGCTCGCCCGGCTGGACGCCGCCGTCGCCGCTGCCGCAAAGGGCCAGGGTCAGGCCATCTTCCTGTCCGGCCAGGCAGGTCTCGGTAAGACGCGCCTCATCCGGGCGACGATGAACAAGGCCGATGCCGCGGGCCTCCGGATCGACGGCGGCGCGGTAGCACCGCAGGACCTTCAGGTTCCGCTGGCGTCGATTCGGGAGTTCGCGACGGGACTTCGCCGCGACACGGCATGGGGCACGCTGTCCCAGGACCTGCTCGCGATCGATGGCCGGCACGAAGGCGATTCTCTCGGCGCCCGCCGCCTCATCGTCCGGGCGCTCGCCGACCGCATCCTCGAGGCGATCGACCGACCGACACTCCTCGCGTTCACGGACCTCCACTGGACCGACGAGATGAGCCTCGAGGTCATCGGCGAGCTGGTCCGTCACGTCGCCGAGGTGCCGCTGCTGATCGTCGCCGACTATCGCGCGGACGAGTTTCCGATCGGCACGATCCACCGCGAGTGGCGCGCCCGGCTGTTGAGCCAGCGATCCGCGGAGGAGATCCGGCTTCGCCGGTTGTCGGTCGACGAGACCGGGATCGCGACATCGCTGATCATCGGTGGCGACCTGCCCGCCCCGAGCGAGGTCGTCGCGGCGATCCACGCTCGGACGAACGGGATTCCGCTCCACATCGAGGAGCTGCTCGCCGTGCTCGACGCGGACGCCCGGAGCGACAGCCGCCGGATTCTCGACGCCCAGGTTCCCGACACGATCGGCGACGCGGTTTTGGCGCGGCTCGCGTTGCTGTCCGAAGACGCCCGAATGGTCGCCCGGGCCGCTGCCGTCGTCGGCCGCTGCTTCAGTCCCGATGTCCTCGCCGGGATCATCGACCGCCCGCTCGAGGACGTCGAGCCCACGATCCAGGAGCTCGTCGACGCGTCGATCCTCTACCCGTTCGACTACATCGACGAGGGCTACTTCGACTTCCGCCACCAACTGCTCCGCGACGCGATCTACCACGCCGTCCCGGCATCACAGAAGAGGAAGTTCCACGCCCAGGCGGCCGAATTCGTGATGACGCTCGAGGCCTCGAGCATCGTCCACGCGTCGCGCCACTTCGAGCAGGCCGGCCTGAAGCCGCAGGCGTATCGCGCCGCGCTGACCGGCGCCCAGGAGGCGAGCCGGATCTCTGCGCGCCACGAGGCCTACGAGCTCTATGCCCGGGCGCTCGCCAACATGCCGGCCGATCTCCCGATCGCCGAACAGGCGGATCTGTACGCCATGTTCGCGGCGGCCGCCGCCGCCATCGAGCACAACGAGGAGTGTTCCGAGGCCGCGGTCCGGGCGCGCAAGCTGTACATCGAGGCGGAGCGGCCGGTCGATGCCGCCGTCATGTTGACGTTCGTGGCAGTTCGGGACATTCGTTCGGGATCTCCACGGGCCACCTACGGCGCGTACAACGACCAGGCGTTCACGGAGCTGATCGCGCTCCCACCGTCGCTGGAGCGGGAGCTCGCCCTCACCGAGATCCGCGCGACGCGGGCCGATGACCTGCTCCGGGGTTCCGAGTTGGCGGCAGCGCGCGAAGAAGCGCTTGCCTCGCGGGCGATCGCCGAAGCCACCGACAACCTCGAGATGGTCCTCGAGTGCGATCTTCTGCTGGCGCGAATCGACATCGTCGAAGGCCGCTACGAGACCGGGCTGAAGGACGGCATGGCCGCGGCGCGCGGTGCGCGCGACGCCGGCTTCGAGGCGGTCGGTGTGACCGGCTATCGCAATCTCGGGATCATGGCAGCCCGGGTCATGGATCCGACGTCTGCGCAGCTCGCCGTCGCCGAGGGCTGGGAGTACGCCGACGCGATCGAGCAATCGCATTGTCGCCAGATGATGGCCTGCACGACGGCCCTCCTCGACTGGGGTGCCGGCAACTGGGATGCGTCCGACGAACGGGCGCGTCACGAGCTCGTCGATCGCGGCTGCCAGCGCGGCATCAACGGCTCACTCGACGTCGTCGGGCTCGTCGCATTCGGGCGCGGCCGATTCGACGAGGCCCGCCAGTGGCTCGACGAATCGTTCGCGAGTGGCGCCCGGATGAACGAGGTCGAGTTCATGCTGACGCCGCTCTGGGGCCTGGCCGAAACGAATCTCGCTGCCGGTGATGCGGATGCGGCGATCGCCCGGTCCGAGGATGGCCATCGGATCGCGACCGAGACCGGCGAGCGGGCGCTCTTCATCCCGTTCGTCGTCACCGGTGCCCGGGCGTATCTTGCGGCGCGCCGCCCGGCGGATGCGGACGACTGGGTCCGTCGCGCGCACGCTCACCTCGCCGGCTGGGATCCCGTCGCCGCTCCGGCCTTGAGCCACGCCGATGGGCTGGTGAAGGCCGCCACCGGCTCGATGTCAGCCGCCCGCGAGGCGCTCGAACGAGCGGTTCGCGGCTGGGATGGCCGGGGACGGATCTGGGAGTCGACCTGGGCCCGCCTCGACCTCGCCCACTGTCTGATCCGGATGAACCGCCATCCGGATGCCGTCTCGCTGGTCGCGCAGGTCCGTGAGACCGCCGATCGCCTCGGCAGCCCGCCGCTCCAGACGCGCGCCGACGAGCTGGCCCGAACGACTCGCGCGCGCGGGGCGGTCGAGGAGCCGTGGTGGCCGCTGACTGCGCGCGAGTTCCAAGTTGCGAAGGCGGTTGCAGACGGCCTGACGAACGCCGAGATCGCCGAGCGCCTCACGATCGCGCCGAAGACTGCGAGCGCCCACATCGAGCACATCCTCGCCAAGCTCGGCGTCATGCGGCGCGCGGAGATCGCAGCCTGGGCGACGAACGTCGCGGCGTCCGCGGGCGAGCGCGGCAGCGGCACGAAGGTGGTCGCCGCCCGGCGGTAAGGGGGGAGCTACTGGAGGACGGGCAGCTGCCGCCCTCCCGGCTGGTTCGGCGCAAGTGACCCGGCCAGCACTTCCGCGACGTCGCGGGCGCTGACTTCGCCGCCGCTGTCGCTCTGGGCGTCGGCCAGGCCGTCTTTCAGCATCACCATGCAGAACGGACACTCGGTGATGACGGTCGCGGCACCGGTCTCGAGCGCCTGACGCGTCCGCTCGGCGTTGATCCGCGTCCCGCGCGTCTCCTCCATCCACATCCGGCCGCCGCCGGCGCCGCAGCAGAACGTGTTCCGGGAGTTCCGCTCCATCTCGCGCAGCTCGAGACCCGGCACCGATCCGAGAATGTCCCGCGGCGCCTCGACGATGCCGTTGTACCGGGTCAGGTAGCACGAGTCGTGGAGCGTCACCGAGCCGGCGGCGCCGTCATCGACGACCCGCAGCCGGCCGTCGGCGAGCAGCCGCTGCAGGAACACGCTGTGGTGCACGACGCGGAAGTTGCCGCCCAGCTGGCCGTACTCGTTCGAGATCGTGTTGAAGCAGTGGGGACACGCGGTCACGATCGTCCGCTCGCCCATCCCGTAGCGGTTCAGCGTCTCGACGTTGCCCGACGCGAGGATCTGGAACACGTAGTCGTTGCCCATGCGCCGCGCCGGGTCGCCCGTGCACGACTCCTCCTGGCCGAGGATCGCGAAGCTCACGCCGGCCGCGCTTAGGCACGTGGCGAACGCCCGCGCCACCCGCTTGTTGCGCTCGTCGAACGCGGCCGCGCAGCCGACCCAGTAGAGGACCTCCAGTCCGTCGAGGCCACCCGGCGTCGCGGCCAGAGATGCGACGGTCGGCACGTCGAACGGCAGGCCCTTCGTCCAGTCCGTTCGGGTGGACGCGGGCTGGCCCCACGGGTTGCCCTGGCCCTCCATCGCCCGGAACGCGCCCGTCAGCTCCGAGGGGAAGCGCGACTCTTCGAGGACGAGGTTCCGCCGCAGGCCGACGATCTTGTCGACATGCTCGATGAGGACCGGGCAGGCC
>DASUFO010000069.1:0-42290 GCA_036274475.1 Candidatus Limnocylindrales bacterium | reverse complement strand
ACGACGGTCAACTGGTTCCTCCCCGACCTCCACGGCAACGTCGCGGTCGCATCGGACGCGACCGAGGCGACGGCCGTCAACGCGATCCGCTACGACGCCTACGGCCGGATCATCCTGAGCGGTAGTGGGGGAGCGGGCGCGGTCGGCGCCGGCACCTGGACGTTCCAGGGCCGGCTCGACGTCAGCCCATCCGGGCTGGAACACGCCGCTGCTCGACATGAGCGCCCGCTTCTACTCCCCGGGCATCGGCGCCTTCACCCAGCTCGACTCGGTCATGGGCGGTGCCCAGAACCCGTTCGCGATGAACCGCTTCCTGTATGCCCTCGCCAACCCGACCACGTTCATCGACCCCGACGGGCATATGGCCTGCGCAGGGTGGAACGAGGACTGCCAGTACCAACGCAAGCCAGAGATGCGCCGCGAGGCGGCCCGGGCCAAGAAGTACCACACCACCAACCGTTATACAGGTCGAACGAGAGAGAGTGACGTCGAGCGTCGCTCCACACGCCACAGAGGCCAGACCAATGGCCAAGTCGCGGCCGACCGCCGCGCCAGGATGAACGCTGCTGCCGCGGACGCGCGTGAGACTGCGGTTATCAACTCGGCTACTTCGAGGCGCGAGCTACCATGCGCCGGCGGAAGGCTGAACTGCAGTTATGAACAGATCCTCGGGATGGACGTAAGCGATCGGGTCGAGTTCGTGCGCGACTTCCAATCCGAATTCGATACGGGTGGTTGGTTCAATGCGTTCGAGGGAGTAATTCAAGCTTCGAGCGACCATGGCTTGGGAAAGGACTCCTGGTTCTCTTCAGTCGACGCTCGAGTTCTCTTCAACATGCAGCAAGGAATGGTGGTTTATAAGGGGGACAAGCCGCGCGAATCGACCGATGGGGCTAAGGGGTTCGGGCGGTTCTACGCCGCCCTGTACAGTGGCGACCGGGATCAAGGCTCCGATGCCAACCTCCGTGTACTACACGCAGCAGCGGAACAGTTATCTGTAGATCAAGGTCAAGCTGACGCTCGAAGGCTCGATCGTCGCCCGACCGTGGGCGAGTCTTACGCATTGGCGGTTGCGAATACCTATCGAGGCCTCATCTCGATCGGCCTTCCCCTTTGGGATCAGCGTGATTACAGCGCGGGATACTGGGGATTCGGATCGGCGATCGCGACCGAGCAGGTATACCCAAGATGTGGAGAGAGGCTCGTTTGCTAGAGGCTTGGTGCCATGTCCGGTCATTGCTCCGCCTGATGGTTGGTGCCGCCGTTATTGTCGGCTGCAATGGCGCTCCAGCTGAGCCGAGCCCGGTGATCGACATCGGCCAAATCGATATCTCCGGAACATCCGGCCTTACCTGGCTCGATGACGAAACGCTGGTTCTGAGTCGCGTCGATAAGCCTGAGGACCCGGCGAGCCCGGTATCCCTGTCTACGCTCGACATCCGCACGGGAGCGCAGCGTGGCATCGGCCTCCCGTCGTTAGATGGCTGTCAGCGGACCGACTACTTGCGTCCCGAGCGGCTGCCCGATGGGCGTATCGGCGCGGTGCAAAGGTGCATTCCGAACGGACCTTCCGGTGGAGATTGGCCTACACGGTTGATTGCGATGGACCCGGACACCAAGAGCGTCGAGCAACTGACGCCAAACCTGTCTTCGGGCTCGGTCGTAAACGTTTCCGCCTACAGCTGGCGACCGGACATGCGCGAGGCCACGGTTTCTGTTGGCTCACGAATCTGTCAGAGGCTCGTGACGGCGACGGAGGTCGGACTCGTCCCTATTGACAAGGACGTAACCGTAGCTGGCAAGACGTTCAATCTCGGAGATCCCGTCAACAAAGGTAACGATTGCTCATCTACCGGACGGGCTGATCAGCCAACGTGGTCGCCCGATGGCGCGAACCTGGCATTTCTCGCGTCGGCGGCGGCAATCGGCCTTTCAGGGACTGATCGACTGGCAGCCCCGTCTTCGCTGCTGTTACAGCAAGCGGGTGCATCGGACCCTCTTGGTCTCCTTGACGGCGTTCAGGACGCCGTCGGCCTTCGCTACTCGCCGTCTGGCGAATGTCTTGGGTTTGGCGCCAATCTCACTGGCCAAGGCAACGGAACGTTTCTGGTGCGTCCGTCAGACGGCAAGTTAGTCAAGGTCTCCGATACTGGTATCGGCGCTTCGTGGTCGCCGAGCGGGGAGTATCTCGCGGGCGCGGTTCGTCCCCGCTCCGGGGAACCGCTGCAATGGCTCGTGGTATTGCCGGCATCGTGCGATCTATTGGCGCAGTAGGCCGGGAGGGCGTCACCATCACCTGAGTGTCACGCTGACGACGTCGGGCGGCCTGGCTCTCACTATCACTGCCCGCCGGAGGCGTGGCTTCGATCTCGTTTGCCTGCCGCCTGACATGTCGGACCGGCCAGCGTGACTTGATAGGAGCGTGGCTCCGCCCCCACTCAGGTGTGTCCGCCGACCGGTCCTCGTCGTCCGCCCCCGTGAGGAGGAGACAAGCACATGGTCGTCCGGGACCGATTCGCACAAGCGAACGCACACCGTCGTGGCCGTCGACGGCAACGGCCGCAAACTCGCCGAAAAGACCGTGGCGACGACGCCCGAGGGTCATCTCGAGCTCCTCCGCTGGGCTCGCCGCTGGCGGGAGCGGACGTTCGCGCTCGAGGACTGCCGTCATCTCACCCGTCGTCTGGAAGGAGATCTCGTCCGGGCCGGCGAGCGGGTCGTCCGTGTGCCACCGAAGCTCATGGCCGGCGCGCGACGCTCGGCGCGCGAGCTTGGCAAGAGCGATCCGATCGACGCCCTCTCGGTCGCTCGAGCCGCGCTTCGAGAGCGCGACCTGCCGGTCGCCCGGCTCGACGGCAGCGAGCGCGAGATCCGTTTGCTGGTCGACCATCGCGGCTGCCTTATCGCCGATCGGACCCGCCTCCAGTCACGCCTGCGCTGGTTCCTCGTCGAGCTCGGGATCGACGAGCCGCCACCACGCTCGCTCGCTCGCCCAGACGACCGTCCTCGCCCGGCTCGACCGCTCCCTTGCCGACCGCCCCGAGGCCAGTGCGCGGATCAGCCGCGACCTCGTCGGCCGGATCCGCGACCTGACCGCGGCGATCGGCGTCCTCGGCCGCGAGATCGAGAGCCTGATCGGGTCGCTTGCCCCGTCCCTCATGGCCCTTCCAGGCTGCGGTCATCTGACAGCCGCGAAGCTCGTCGGCGAGACCGGCGGCATCGATCGCTTCCGGTCGCGAGCCGCGTTCGCTACCCACAACGGCACGGCGCCTGTGCCAGTTTGGTCCGGCAACAACGTCCGCCATCGCCTGAACCGGGGCGGCAACCGCCAGCTCAACCTGGCCCTCCATCGGATCGCAGTGACCCAGCTTCGACTGGCCGGGCCTGGACGCGACTACGTGGCCAAGCGGATCGTGGCCGGCGACACCAAGACGGAGGCGATCCGGGCCCTGAAGCGACGGATCAGCGACGAGGTATTCCGGCGGCTGACCGTTGATGAAGCGACTCGAGGCCGCGTCGTTGATGCCGTGACTGCTGCCGCTTGACATAGGAGCATCGTGATAGTGTGCACGAGGCTTTCGGGCTTCCCGTTGGGAAACGAGCGCAGGCTACGGGTTCGTCGGGCGGACCGCCAGCGTCACCTCGATCGTCCGGCCTTGGCCGTCGCGCAGCACCTGAAGCTGGACGGTGTCGCCCGGCGATGACTGGGCGAGGACCGCGTCGAGCGGGTGCTCGCCGTCGATCTTCGTCGCGCCGATTGCCGTGATGATGTCGCCCGGCTGCACGCCGGCGGCCTCGGCCGGTGAGCCCGGCGTGATCGGCGGATTGCCGTTCTGGTCGACGTCCTTCGAGACGAGCGCGCCGACCTTCACCGGGAGGTTCTCGTCCTTCGCGAGCTGCGCGTCGATGTCCTCGTAGCGGATCCCGATGTACGGCCGCTGGAGCTGCTGGCCCGCGAGGGCCTGCTCCATCAGCGGCTTCGCGAGATTGATCGGGATCGAGAACCCGATGCCGGTCGAGTCGCGGGCGATCGCGGTGTTGATGCCGATGACGGAGCTCGACGCGTCGAGCAGCGGGCCGCCGCTGTTGCCGGGGTTGATCGCGGCGTCGGTCTGGATGAGGTTGCGCAGGCTCGAGCCGTCGGTGTTGATCTTGCGGCCCTTGGCCGAGACGATGCCGCTCGTCACGGTGTTCGAGAACGTTCCGAGGGGGCTGCCGATCGCGACGACGAGCTGGCCGACCCGGAGCGCGTCGGAGTCGCCGAGCCCGGCCGCTGTGAGCCCGGTCGCGTCGACCTTGACGATCGCGAGGTCCGTCAGCGTGTCGATGCCGTAGATCGAACCGGGATACGTCGTCCCGTCCTTCAGCTCGACGGTAAGCGAGTTCGAACCCGCGACGACGTGGCGGTTCGTGAGGATCCAGCCGTTCGGGTTGAAGATCACGCCCGACCCGATGCCCTGCTCGGGCAGGTCGGCGGCGTTGGGGTCGACACCCTCGGCGACGATGCGGACGACGGCCGGGCCGGCCTTCGCCGCGACGTCGATGACGGCCGACGATTCGTCGATCGAGACCGGCTGCTTGACCGACGTCGGGTCGGCGTTCGAGGTCGGGGCCGCGGCTTGGCGGTCCAGTGCGCCTGTCGCCGTCAGCGCGGCGATCGTGCCGCCAGAAGCCAGAACTGCCGCGAGGAGCGACGCGCCGAGGACGGTTCCGACTCCGGCACTCGTCCGCGGACGCTCCGCCCGCACGGGGGCCGGCTGAACCGGCTGCGGCGGCGAGGACGCGGGCCAAAGCGGCCGGGCCGGCTCGAACCAGTGCTCGGGTGTCGTCGAGTGGGCCGGTGGGGCCGTCCAGCTCGTGCCGCTCCACTCGTTGCGCTGCTGCGGCGCCGGCGAAAAGAATGAGCTGTCGATCGGCTGGGTGTCGTCGTCCTGGGGGACGTCTCGTCGGTCAGTCATCGAATCCAGTGGTGTGAGCGGTCGTGCGAACCGGCACGCGCGGTGGACAGGGGGTTTCGTGGAAGCCTGATCCACGCCCGTTGCGGCCGGGCGACCCGCACGGTGAAGAATCCGTCACGTTCGGCACGCTCAACTGACCGGCGCCGAGGGAATCGGCGCGGACCCGGCCGCATCCGTCGGCTCGGTCGCGCTCCCGGTCGAGCCGGCGCTCGACGCCTGATCCGCGGGCGGCGGCGTATCGGCCGTGCGTGGATCGTTCGGCAGCAGGACCGTGAACCGGCTGCCCGCTCCGAGGCGGCTGTCGACGGCGATCGTGCCGTGGTGCATGTCGACGATCGAGTGGACGATTGCGAGGCCGAGCCCGCTGCCACTGCCGCGCGCCTCGTTCGCCCGTGAGCCGCGGTAGAACCGGTCGAAGATCCGGGGCAGCTCGCTCGGGTCGATCCCGGTCCCGGTATCGACGACATCGATCCGGGCGCCATCGCCGTTGGGCGCGACGACGACGTCGACGCGACCGCCGGGCGGCGTGAACTTGATCGCGTTGCCTACGAGGTTGTTCACGACCTGGCCGATCCGCTGCGGGTCGTGACGGACGCGGAGCGGCCCCTCGGGCAGGCTGAGATGGAGGTCGATCTTCCGGCGGCGCGCCGCCTGCTGGGCCTGCTCGACGGACGACTCGACCGCTGCCCGGAGATCGTCCGGCCGCAGGTCGAGGAGCACCAGGCCGGACTCGAGCTTCGAAAGCTCCAGCAGGTTCTGCGCGAGCCAGTCGAGGCGCTCGAGCTGGACGCGGCTCGACTCCAGGAACTCCGCCCGGGCCGCGGGGTCGTCGCCGGCCTGGTCCTTGAGCAGCTCGTTGAATGTGAGCAGTGCCGCGATCGGCGTCCGCAGCTCGTGCGAGACGTCCGCGAGGAAATCGCGGCTGCGGTCGCGATCGCTCCGGATGATCGAAACGCTCTGTTCGAGCTTCTCGGCCATCGCGTTGAACTGGACCGCGAGCTCGGTGAGCTCCGACGAGCCGGCGCGGACGTCCTCGGGCTTGATCCGCTGGGTGAAGTCGCCCTCGGCGAGCGAGCGCGACGCCTCGGTCAGGCGGCGCAGCGGCGTCGTGAACCGGTGGGCGACGGCCGCCGCCACGATCATCGCCAGCCCGAGCGCGACGACACCGACCGCCGCGAGGAGGCTCGTGACGTTGGCGAGCGTCGTCTGGCGGAACGTGTACGGGTTGGAGAGGCGGACCGCGATGACGTACGGGTCGACGCTCTGGCTGGAGTACTGCGACACCGGCCCGACGACGAGTGGCTCCTGCGTTCCCGTCGAGGGACGGATCGTGATCGGCGACGTAAAGGTTGCGACCGGGACGAGTGCGCCGCCCTCGCCCGGGTCGATCGCCAGGAGGATTTCGACGTCGGACTGGGCGATGAAGTTCGCAATGCCTTCAACGGAGCCGCGGAGGCGAAGCGCGGCCGCAGGATCGAGCTGGTCGCCCGCGACGACCGGCCTGCGACGCGAGCCCGGCGGGTTCACGGCGCTGTCGGCGGTCTCGTCGACGAACTGGGCGACCAGCTTCGCCCGCTCCTGCAACTGGGCTGCCTGCTGCTGGGTGAAGTAGTCGTCGAGGCGATTCAGGACGAAGATCGAGACGAGGCCGAGCGTCAGCGCCACGACGCCGACGAACGCAAGCGTCAGGCGCGCCTGGAACGTCCGTGGCACGAGGCGGCGGAGGAGCCGCGGAAGGCGCCGCGACCCGGCCCCGTCAGCGCTCGGCGAAGGCGTACCCGACACCGCGCACCGTCATCACGAACGCCGGCGCGGCGGGATCGTCTTCGATCTTGTCGCGCAGGTGGCTGACGTGGACGTTGATCGTCTTCTCGTCCTGGTCGAGTGCCTCGTAGTCCCGCAGCAGCTCCAGCAGCTCGCTCCGCGTGTAGACGCGACCGGGGCGGGAGGCGAGATGGCGCAGGATCTCGAACTCCGTCGGCGTCAGGCTGATCCTTCGCTGGCCGCGCTGTACGCGGCGACGTTCGAGGTCGATCACGAGGTCGCCGTGACGGATCACCCGGCCGCCGGCCGCGTCCGCAAGATCGCCGTATGCGCGACGCAGCAGGGCCTTGATCCGGCTCATGAGCTCCCGCAGCCCGAATGGCTTCGTCAGGTAGTCGTCGGCGCCCAGCTCGAGACCGATGACCTTGTCGACCTCGTCGTCGCGGGCGGTCAGGACGAGGACCGGAGCCTTCGAGCCGGCGGCCCGGAGGCGGCGGAGCACCTCGAAGCCGTCCATGCCGGGCAGGCGCACGTCGAGGACGACGAGGTCCGGCGCCTGGTTCGTCGCAAAGTCCAGGCCCTCCTCGCCGGAACGGGCGACGGCGACCTGGTAGCCCTCCTGCTGGAGCGCGTACTGGATTCCGCGCGCGACGGCAAACTCGTCTTCGACGATGAGGATCGTGGCGCTCATGGGGGGCCGACGATACACGTTCAACGGCTGTCGCGCCTGAACGATGCTGGACTGCGTGGGACCCTCCGCTCCGCGCTTACCGACGATCGCAGACTGGCTCGCCGGAAAAAGCAGGGACGCGTGCTAAAGTGTGCGCCGCCCTACCGGCGTCGCCTGCTTCGCGACGCTCCACACTGAGGTTCCAACTCACTCATGGCCACCGCCACGTCCTCCCGTCCCCAGCTCGCGGCAGAGCCGCGCTACATCCTCGGCAAGAAGGTCGCCTCGCTGCGCAGGGCCGGCCGTCTCCCGGGGGTCGTCTTCGGCCACGGCGTCGATTCGACGAGCGTGTCGGTCGACACCCACGACTTCGAGCAGCTCCGGCGGCACACGGGCCCCAACGCCCTGGTCGACCTGAAGGTCTCCGGGGGAAAGCCCCAGCCGGTCCTGATCCACGGCGTCCAGGTCCACCCGGTGACGCGCCGGCCGCTCCATGTCGACCTGTTCGTCGTGAGGATGACCGAAGAGCTCACCGTGGACGTCCCGCTCGTCCCGACCGGCACCGCTCGGGCGGTCGTCGATGACGGCGGCACGCTCCTGCACCAGATCGAATCCGTTCGCATCAGGGCGCTGCCGGATCACCTGCCGCAGTCGATCGAGTACTCGATCGAAAGCCTCGTGGACTTCGACGCATCGATCCACGTCCGCGATCTGGAGATCCCTGCCGACGTGACGCTCCTGACCGATCTCGACGAGGTCATCGCCAAGGTCCAGGCGCCGCGCGTCGAGGTCGAGGAAGTCCCGGTCGCCGCCGAGGGCGAGGAGGGCGAGGTCGCCGAGGGCGAGGAAGGCGAGGCCGCTCCGGCCGCGGCGGGCGCTGGCGAAGGCGAGCCCTCGACCGGATCCGAAGGCGACTCCGAAGGCTGATCTCCGAGGGGGCTGAGATGACGGCGCCTGCCCGGCCCGGCACCCTTGACGATCTGGGCGAGACCATCGCCCCGTTCGTCAGCTTCTTCGCCGGCCCGATCTGGGCCCGATTCGGGGAGCCGGGGATGGCGAACTTCGCCGTCGGCAACCCCCAGGACATGCCACTCCCGGGCTACGTCGACGCACTCCGGGCTCATCTCGAGCCCCAGGCACCGGACTGGTTCGCATACAAGATGAGCGAGCCCAACGCGCAAGCCGCCGTCGCCGCCAGCCTGACGGCCCGGACCGGTCTGCCCTGGGATCCAGCCGATGTCGCGATGACCAACGGAGGGTTCGCGGCGATCGCGGTCGCGTTCCGGTTGATCATCGAGCCGGGCGACGAGGTGATCTTCCCGACGCCGCCGTGGTTCTTCTACGAGATCCTGATTCGGCAACCCGGCGGGATGGCCGTCCGCGTGCCGCTCGCGCCGCCGGACTTCGATCTCGACGCCGACGCGATCGCCGCCGCCATCACGCCCCGGACGCGGGCCGTTCTCGTCAACACGCCGCACAACCCGAGCGGTCGCGTCTTCCCCATCGAGGATCTCCGCCGGCTGGCGGGCGTCCTGGAGACGGCCTCGGACCGGATCGGCCATCCGATCTACCTGATCAGCGACGAGCCGTACAACCGCATCCTCTTCGACGGCCGGACGTTCCACAGCCCCGCAGAGGTCTACCCGTACACGATCACGACCTACTCGTATGGCAAGACGTTGCTCGCGCCGGGGATGCGGATCGGCTATCTGACCGTTCCCCCGACGATGCCCGACCGGGAGACGCTCCGAAACCGCGTGCTCCTCGCCCAGATCGCCCTTGGCTACTCGTTCCCGAACGCGCTGCTGCAGCACGCGATCGAGGACCTCGAGAAGCTCTCGATCGACGTTCCGGCACTCCAGCGGCGACGCGACCGGCTCGTGCCGGCGCTCCGCGAGCTGGGCTACGAGACGACGTTCCCCGAAGGCACCTTCTACATCCTTGCGAAGAGCCCGATCGACGACGACGTCGCGTTCGCCGAGCTGCTGGCCGAGGAGGGCGTGCTCGTTCTGCCGGGGACGATCGTGGAGCTTCCCGGCTGGTTCCGGATCTCGCTCACGGCGACCGACGAGATGATCGAGCGCGGCCTCGCCGGATTCGCGCAGGCGCGCGAACGCGCGCTCATCGGCGTGCTCGCCGGGGCCTGACGCTCAGGTTCGGACGCCTCGCGCGGCGACGACCGGCAGCCGCAGCACGAGCTCATCGCTGGACCGCCGCTGCAAGCGGGTGCGGAGCGACCGCTCGAACGTGACCCGCTCGTGGGGCTCGAGCGACTCGTACGTGTCGGCCTCGTCGAATTGGGTGATGAAGGCGACATAGCCATCGATGTCGAACGGGTGCTCGAGCAACGTTCGCGACGCGGTGACGTTCTCGTAGCCGGCCCGCCGGAGCTGGCGGATCGCACCGTCGACGCTCGGCACGTCGCCGGGTCGCCCGTCCGGCTCGCGCGGCCCGATGCCGATCTCGTCGAGCGCGTCGTCGAGGTCGATATCCGGGAGAAAGACCCGGTCGTCGGTGAGCCACGTCACATAGGCGAGCGTGCCGCCCGGCCGCAGCACGCGGCGGACCTCGCGGAGCGCCTTCGCCCGGTTCGGCACGAGCTGGAAGACGAACGACGACATCGCGGCGTCGAACTCGCCGTCGTCGAACGGCAGCTCGTCGGCGAAGGCGACCCGGGTCGCGAACCGGCGGCGGTCGCCGCGGGCGAGCAGACGATCCGCCTCGCGCTCGGCAGCCTCGGCCATCTCGCGCGACGCGTCGATGCCCGTGACCTCCACGTCCGGCCATCGCTGGATCGCGCCGATCGCCAGCGTCCCCGTCCCCGTCCCGACGTCGAGAATCCGCTTCGCGCCCGCCGCGATCACCGGCTCCAGCAGCTCGAGGGCGTCGACCGCCCGCGGCGCGATCACCGGCGCCCACCACCGCGCATAGCCCGCGGCGATCTTGTCGTAGCGCTCGGCCTGGTCCGTCACGCCGCGAATCGTGCCACGCCCGGACACGAAGAACCTCGCCCGCCGCCGGGCGAGCGAGGTTCGTGCTGCGGTGCCTACCCTGCGGCGGGCGTCGGCGGCAGTGGCGGAATCGGTGGGCCGGCCGGCCGGCGGAACCAGCCAAGCCGGCGGCCGATCGCATACACGACGCCGGCGATGACGCCGACGACGAGCAGGACCGGCAGCCAGACGATGCCGAACCAGATCCCGACGGTCGCGAGCGCCTGGAGGAATCCGAGAAGCGTCGCGCCGGCGTTTCCTACCTCCGCGCCGGGGTCCCAGTTCTCGGCGGCGACCTTGATCGGCGCGACCTCGACGCCGAACGTCACGGCCAGCGTGGCGTACGCGACCCGGTCGTCGAGGCTCTCCTTCTGGGCGACGAGCTGCTCGATCTGGCTCCGGACGTTCGTCAGGCGCGACTCGATCTCGAGCATGTCATTGAGCTGGGTCGACTTCTCGAGATACGCGACCAGCGCCGATTCGCTCGCCCGGAGGTTCCGGATTCGCGCGTCGAGATCGACGATCTGGCTGGTCACGTCCGCCGAGTCGGTCTGCTCGCCGACCTCCGTGCCGAGCCCGCGGAGCGCGTCGAGCGCGTCCTCCCAGCGCTCGACCGGGATCCGGTACTCGACGGTCGCGACATCGTTGTCACCGTCGCGGTACTGCTGCGACGCGCCGATATAGCCGCCGACGCCGAGGATCGACGACCGGGCCGAGGCAAGCGCCTTCGGGACGTCGGCGACCTCGAGCTGCATCGAGCCGTTGCGAATGATCTTCGCCCCGTCCCGGAACGCGGCCTCGTCGCCGCCCTGTGCCTTCGGTGGTTGCGTGGCACCGCCCGGCGCGGCCGGTGCGAGCGAAGCGGCGGGTAGTCCGCCTGGGTTCTCGGCGTCGCTTCCGCCGTACGCCGGCAACCCGCCGTTGCCCAGACCGCCGTTCGCGGGCGTGGACGCCGCCGAGCCGGCAGCTCCGCAGGCGACGACGATCAGGGCGAGGGCCGTGAGCACGACCGGTACGAGGCGCCGGCCCGCCATCCCCCGATTCGAGGACATCATCACGTGATCCTCCGAGGTGCCGACCGGGTCTCCTCCGCCCGGCCGCGGCATCGCCCGGACGTCATCGCCCGGGGCCCGGTTCCGCCGCTCGTGAGGGCTACACTCGGGCCATGAAGCTGCCCTTCGATCCGCCGCTCGCGCCGATGCTCGCCAAGCCGTCCGACGGCCTGCCGACCGGCGACGGCTGGCTCTACGAGCCGAAGTGGGACGGGTTCCGCGCGATCGTCTTCCGCGACGGCGACGAGATCTACACGCAGTCCCGTGACCTCAAGCCCCTCGATCGGTACTTCCCGGAGCTTGCCGACCCGCTCCGTGCCGCGCTCCCGGATCGTGCCGTCGTCGACGGCGAGGTGGTCATCGCCCGGGACGGCGAGCTCCGGTTCGAGGAACTGCTGCTCCGGATTCACCCCGCGGAATCGCGGGTCCGGATGCTCGCGGCCGAGTCGCCCGCGTCGTTCGTCGCGTGGGATCTCCTCGCGCTCGGCGACGCCGACCATCGTAAGACGCCGCAGGGCGAGCGCCGGAAGCTGCTCGAGGAGGCCTACGCCGCAGCGCCCGGCTCACCGTCGGTGCACCTCACGCCCGCGACGACCGACCGCGACCTCGCCGAGGATTGGTTCCACCGCTTCGAGGGCGCCGGCCTCGACGGCGTGATCGCGAAACGCCTCAGTGACCCGTATCAGCCGAACAAGCGGGCGATGCTCAAGATCAAGCACCAGCGGACGGCCGATTGCGTGGTTGCCGGTTTCCGCTGGCACAAGAACGGGCCGGGAACGCACGTCGGGTCGCTGCTCCTGGGGCTGCACGGCGAGGACGGCCGGCTGAATCACGTCGGGATCACGTCGTCCTTCACCTGGGATCGCCGGGCGTCGATCCTCGAGGAGCTGGAGCCGCTCCGAGAGAACGCGGTCGAGGGCCACCCGTGGCAGGAGTGGGCGGAATGGGCTGGCTTCGGCTCGGCGGATGCCTCGGGCCAGCGCCTGCCTGGGGCGACATCTCGCTGGAATCGTGGCAAGGACCTGTCGTGGGAGCCGCTCCGGGCCGAGCGGGTCGTGGAGGTCGCGTACGACCACCTCCAGGGCGACCGCTTCCGGCACGCGACGACGTTCAAGCGCTGGCGCCCGGACAAGTCACCAGCCGACTGCACCTACGACCAGCTCGAGGAGACGCCGGCCTACGAGATCGCGAAGATCTTCGGAGGATAGGCGGAGGCAGGCGGGATCGCTGGGCGGCACCCCACGAATCCGACCGGAACCTGATTGGCCGGCCTCATTCGACCCTGATCTGTGGGCTGCCACCCCCCGCGCGACGCGGAGGGCGTCCGGCGGGCGTCGTTCGGCCCGGATTCGTGGGGTCCCACCCCGCACCGCTCAGCCCCGCTGATCAGGAAACCATGGCCGGCCGACGAACGTGCGCTCCGCGTAGTCGCGGATGACGCTGTAACCCCAGACCGAGAGGATCGGCAGGGAGCGCTCCTCGGGCGTGATCGGGTGCAGCCGGGTGGCGCCCTCGTAGACCCAGACGAGGCCGCCGCCCTCGTGCGACTTCCAGCGCGCCGGCACGATCCCGTCGAGCTCGAGCGGCCGGATGCCGAGCACCTCGCCGCCGGTCGTCGTGATCGCCTTGATGTGGGCGAAGCCCTGAGCGATGAGCCGGGCGCCCGCGATCGCCTCTGCGTCAGGCGGGCTCTCGCCGACCCAGTCGGTCAGTCCCGCGAGGAACGCCCGGTTGCTGACGAGGATGTACGGATCCGGCTCGCGCGGAACGGCGAGCACGCGGCCGCACGCGAACCGCCCGTCGGTGAGCGGGATCGCCCAGAACTGGCCGGGCTCGAGATAGGCCGTCGACTTCGGGACAAACGGGTAGTCGGGGCGTCGGGCCACCAGGCTCAGCCCGGCGACTTCTTCTTCGGTGCCCGATCCAGCTGGCCGCTCCGATCCGGCCACTCGTAGCCGGCCCACGGGTCGTAGTCCGGGTCGAGCGGTTCCTGGGGCGGGCGGTCCGCCTCTGGAACGTGGATCAGGTTGACGCGAACCCGGTACCAGAGCGATGACCGGCCACGCATCCCGTCGACGAGGACGTCGGCTGCCTCGAGGTGTGGGGCCGCCTCGGGGTGGCGCTGCTTCCAGCGATCCAGGCCCTCGAGCGCCTCCTGCTTCGTGGCGGCACGGCTGATCTCGATGACCGGAATGTTCGTCTTGCGCCGCCCGGTCGGCGTCGGGCGCGAGCCTTCCCATTCGGTCTCTAGGCCGGCATTGCGATCACCTGCCGCGACGGCTGCGGCTCGCTCGGCGGCGACCTCCGGCGGAGGACCGCCACCGACGCCGCGACCCTCCTCGTACTCGCCCTTTGGCCGGCGCGCCTTCGACGGCTGGACGCGCGGCGGCTCGCCCTCCTGCTTGGCGTAGTTCGGCGGCCATGGCGCGTCGCCCAGGCCTTCCGCCTCGTGACGGGCACTCAGCTCGAGCACCGCCTCGAGGGACCCGGCGGCCTCGTCGATCCCTGCGCCGGCGTCTCCGCGCTCGGCGTACAGCTTCGGGACGGTCGCGATCGTGAAGTCCTCCGGCTGGACGTCCGGAACCTCCGACCACCGGAGCGGGAACGACACGCGGGCGTCGGGCAGCGGCCTGACGGAGTAAGCGGAGGCGACGGTCCTGTCCTTCGCGTTCTGGTTGTAGTCGAGGAACACGCCGTGGCGTTCTTCCTTCCACCACTTGCTCGTGGCGATCGACGGCGCGCGATTCTCCACGTCGCGGGCGATCGCGAGCGCCGCCCGGCGGACCTCGGTGTACGTCCAGCGCGGCTCGATCCGGACGTTGATGTGGATGCCCCGCGAGCCTGACGTCTTCGGCCAGCCGACCAGGCCCACCGCTTCGAGCGACTCCTGCGTGACGAGGGCTACGTCGCGAATCTGGGGCCACTCCACGCCGGGGACGGGGTCGAGGTCGACCCGCAGCTCGTCGGGGTGGTCGAGGTCCTCGGCTCGGACGGGGTGGGGGTTGAGGTCGATGCAGCCGAGGTTGACGACCCACGCGAGCCCGGCGGCATCGTCGATCACGATCTCGTCGGCCGTCCGGCCCGATGGGAACGTCAGCGTCGCAATCCGGAGCCAGTCTGGCCGGTTGTCCGGCGCCCGCTTCTGGAAGAACGCTTCCTTCGTGATGCCGTCGACGAAGCGCTTGAGCGCCATCGGCCGGCCGCCCGCGCCGCGCAGGGCGCCATCGGCGACCGCGAGGTAGTACGAGACGAGGTCCATCTTCGTGTAGCCGGCGTCGGGGAAATAGACCTTGTCGGGGTTCGTGATCGTGACCTCGCGGCCGTTGATCTCGAGGATTTCCTTGCGGGCGGGCATGGTGCGATGCTAGCCGCACTTCGCAACGAGGAGGCGCGAATGGCCGGTCGAGTCACGTTTCGAGGACGCGTCCGGCGCTGGGACGAGTCGAAGCCGGGCGGTCTCGCGGTCGTCGACATCCCCGGCGAGCGTGTCGCGGAGCTCGGCGGGCGTCGTCAGTACCGCGTCGAGGGGACGCTGAACGGCGCCTCGTTCGGCGGCAGCACGATGCTCGTTGCGGGCGGCGGCTTCGCGGTCGGCGTCAGCAAGGCGTCCCTCGCGAATGCCAAGGCCGAGATCGGCGATGAGGTTGAGCTGGCCATCGGCTCGGTTGCCCGGTGATCCGTCACACTCGTGGCAGCGAAGACCCGAGCAACGGACTGCATGCATTGAGGCAAGCCTGACGTGCTGGGCAGCAACCCCGAGCCAGCCTGTCTGCTGATCGCGGACATCTCCGGCTACACCGGCTTCCTGGCCGGGGCGGAGCTGGACCACGCGCAGGACATCCTCGCCGACGTGATGGCGACGGTGGTTGGGTCGCTTCGGCCGACGTTCCGCCTCGCGAAGCTGGAAGGCGACGCGGCGTTTGCCTACGTCGCGACCGAGCGGGTGGATGCGGCGATTCTCCAGGACACCGTCGAGCGCTGCTACTTCGCGTTCCGGCGCCGGCTCCGGGACGTCAACCAGGCCTCGACCTGCGACTGCAACGCCTGCGTCCTCGTCCCGAGCCTCGATCTCAAGATCGTCGCCCATCACGGCCGGATCGTCCGCCAGCGAATCGCCGGCCGCGAGGAGCTCCTTGGATCGGACGTCATCGTGGTCCACCGCCTGCTCAAGAACCACGTCGAGCAGGCGACCGGCGCGAGGGCGTACGCGCTGTACACCGCGGCGTGCGCCGCCGCGATGGGCCTGGACGACCCGGCGGGCGCCGGCCTCGTCGAGCATCGCGAGGAGTTCGAGGGAGTCGGCGAGATCGTGGGCTGGATTCGCGATCTCGAGGCGGCCTGGCAGGATGAGCTCGACCGGGTCCGGGTCGTCGTCGAGCGGAAGGACGCCGTCCGGACGTACACGGCGTCGTTCGCGGCGCCGCCGTCGGTCGTCTGGGAGTACGTGACCTCGCCGATCCGCCGGCCGAAGTGGCAGCAGGGCGTGAGCGCCGTCGTCGAGCAGCCGGGTCAGCCGGGCCGGCGAGGCGTCGGCACCGTGAATCACTGCATGCACGGCAAGGACGCGATCGTCGAGGAGGTCCTGGACTGGCGACCCTACGACTACGTGACCTACCGGGCCCAGCTTCCCCAGCCAGGAACGCCGCCGCTGGTGGACACGTATCTGCTCGAGGACGACGGCGCGGGCGGGACGCGGGTCGAGATGCGATTCGGCAAGCCCAGGTCGGCCAGGCAACGGGCAATCATGGAGGCGATGCTGCCCAGTCTCGACGAGATGATGAACGGTGCCCTTGCCGCCCTGCGACCCGCGATCGACGCCGAGATGGCGAGCCGCCGGGCCGAGGCGGCCGAAGCTCCCGCCGAGCCGGCACTCGCGGCAAGCGCCGGCCGAAACCTGACCGAACCGATCGCCAGGACTGCCTGACCGTGTCGATTCAGGACGGCGTCGTTCGTCGCTCGATCAGACGGCCGCAAGGGCGGCCGGCCGCCGTGAGGAGAGATCCATGCGCTACCTGTTGCTGATCTACACCCCCGAGCAGCTCGATGCCGGGATGGCCGAGGCGAGCGCCGACGAGTTCGCGGCGTACGGTGCCTTCACCCGCGACATCCGCGAGCGGGGCCTGTACGAGGCCGGCGAGGCGCTCCATCCGACGACGAGCGCGACGACCGTCCGCGTCCGCGACGGTCAGACGATCACCACCGACGGGCCGTTCGCCGAGACGAAGGAGGCGCTCGGGGGCTTCTACCTGATCAACGCCCGGGATCTCGATGAGGCGATCGACGCGGCGGCGAAGATCCCCGGCGCGCAGCACGGTTCGATCGAGGTCCGGCCGATCTTCGAGTACAGCTCGGAGCTGGCAGCGGCGGGATCGTCGTCGGCCGGGGCGTCGAACTGAGCGGCGATTGAGCCGGCGCGACGCCACGAGACCGTCCGGAGCTTGACCGGGCCACCCGATCCGCACGCCGTCGTCGACCGCGTCTTCCGCGAGGAACAGGGCCGGGCCGTCGCCACGCTGATCCGCGTCCTCGGTGACTTCGACCTCGCCGAGGAGGCCGTCCAGGACGCCTTCATCACGGCGCTCGAGACGTGGCCCGAACGCGGCGTGCCCGACAACCCGGGCGCGTGGATCACGACGACGGCCCGGAATCGGGCGATCGACCGGCTGCGGCGGCGCCGGCGGTTTGCGGAGAAGGAGGAGCTCCTCAAGCGCGAGGCGGCGATCCAGGCAGAGCTCGAGGCGGTCGATCCGGACGCGGCCATCGAAGGGGAGGCCGGCATGAGCCCGATCGCGGACGATCGGTTGCGGCTGATCTTCACGTGTTGTCACCCGGCGTTGGCGATGGATGCCCGCGTCGCACTGACCCTGCGCACGCTCGGCGGGCTGACGACGCCCGAGATCGCCCGCGCCTTCCTGGTGCCCGAGGTGACGCTCGCGCAGCGGCTGGTCCGGGCGAAGCGCAAGATCCGCGACGCCGGCATTCCGTACCGCGTGCCGCCCGATCACGCGCTTCCGGAGCGGCTCGACGGCGTCCTGCGCGTCCTCTATCTGATCTTCAACGAGGGCTACGACGCGTCGTCCGGCGACCGCCTGGTCCGGCGCGAGCTCTCGTCCGAGGCGATCCGGCTGACCCGCGTCCTCGCGTCGCTCATGCCCGATGAGCCCGAGGTCCTCGGGCTGCTCGCGCTGATGCTGCTCCATGACGCGCGTCGGGAGGCGCGGACGGGCCGCGGCGGCGAGCTCGTGCTGCTCGCGGACCAGGACCGCACCCTGTGGGATCGGGCGCGGATCGACGAGGGCCGGGAGCTGCTCGACCGGGCGCTCCGCATGCGCCGGATCGGGCCGAACCAGCTCCAGGCGGCGATCGCGGCCCTCCACGACGACGCGAGCTCGAGCGACGACACCGATTGGGAGCAGATCGCTTCGCTGTACGTGGCACTGGGCCGGATCGCGCCGTCGCCGGTCGTCGAGCTGAACCGTGCCGTCGCGGTCGCCATGGCCAGCGGGCCGGAGCGCGGGTTGCCGATCATCGAACGGCTCGCGGCGAGCGGCCAGCTCGAGGCGTATCCGTACCTCCACGCCGCGCGCGCCGACCTCCTCCGGCGTCTCGGACGTCTGGACGAAGCGGGCGTGGCGTACGCTCGCGCCCGGGAGCTGACCCAGAACGCAGCGGAGCAGGCGTTTCTCGAGCGAAGGATGGCCGAGCTGCGGGCGTAGACGCCACGGGCGTTTCGCGAAGCCCCGGTTGATTTGGGCGAGATCGCCGGGTGATCGCGAGATAACCGTGCGTGCATCGCGGGGTGATCGCACGGTGAGCGCCGATTCGTAGTCTGCGGCGATGTCGAAGCGCAGCGCCAAGCCCGTTAAGCCCCTCAAGCCGGGACGCCTTCACCGCCTCTCACGTGGCCGCAGCGTCGAGGTGTTCGAGGGCCCGCCCGTCGGGGACGGCGTCGTCGTTGCGGACTTCGCCAGCGTCATGGCCGCGCTCGATCGATTCGACCCGGACATGCCATGGAAGAAGGCTCGCGACCAGGTCCTGCCGATCATGCCCCGCGTCCGGCCGATGCCGGGCCCGGAACTGGACCTCGTTCGCGCCATGCTGCCGCCCGGCATCCTCGTCGGGTTCGGGATCGACCTTGGGCCCGCGATCACGTTCATCACCATGGAGCTCCTCGGACGGTGGCGTGTGGACCCGTCGGGCGTCGCGACTGCGGCGCTCGCGAACCTCGACGCGATCGCCCGGCGCTGCGGGCCCGATGACGTCCTCGATGACCACATCGCGGACACGCCGGTGTCGATCGTCCAGACGGGCCGCGGGATCGCCGCGTCGCTGCTGCTCGTTCCGGGTCGGCTCGAGCCTGTCCTCGGCCGGGCGCCGCGCTTCCTCCTCGCGCCGATGCGCGACATCCTGATCGCGCTGCCGGCGAACGTCGACCGCGAGTTCGCGGCCTGGCTCGCGACGGAATGGGAGGCATTGGACCCGAACCATCTCCACCTCGGCGGCTTCCGCTACGAGGCTGGACGCGTGACGCCGGAACCGATCGAGCAGGCGTTGGCGCGGGCCTGACGCCCGTCCTATGTGGCGGCGGGTGTCAGCGGTCCGGCCGGCGCGGGCGTCTCCGCGAGCGGCAACGTGAACCGGAATCGCGCCCCGCCCTCGGGCCGGTTCGTGCCCGTGATGTCGCCGCCCATCGCGTGGACGAGCTCGCGGGCAACGTACAGGCCGATGCCGGTCCCCGCGGCACGCGTCGCGGTGTGGCGGGCGCGGTGGAACAGGACGAAGACCGTGTCGGGATCGTCGCCGAGACCGGGGCCGTGATCGGCCACCGTGACGCAGATCGCCGGCCCGTCCGGTTCGGTCGCGATCTCGATCGGGCCGTCGACGCCGGCGTACTTGATTGCGTTCGTCACCAGGTTGTGGACCACCTGGACGAGCGCGGTCGGGTCGGCAAGTGCGGCCGGAAGGAACTCCGGCGCGCTGAACTGGAGCGTCGCACCCGGGTATCGGCGGCCGAGCTCGCCGACGATCGACGCGATGACGCGCTGAACGAGGATCGGCTCCGGTGAGAGCTCGATCGCGCCGCGCTCCGAGCGCGAGAGAACGAGCAGGTCGTCGACGATCCGGCGGAGCCGCTCGGCTTCCTCCTGGATGTCGACGAGGAGGCCCCTGTCGTCAGGGACGGCCGTTCGCCGGAGGAGATCGCTCGCGCCGATGATCGTCGTCACCGGCGTCCGCAGCTCGTGCGACAGGACTGCGAGGAACGCGTCTCGAACCACCTCACGCTCGGCGAGGTCCGAGATCCGGGCGACCTGCGCGGCTGACAGCTCGGCCCGCTCGAGGGCCTGGGCCGTGATCCGGGCGACGGCCCGTTTCAGGTCGCGGTTGGCGGCCTTGAACTCGTGGTCGCGGCTCCAGACCAGGAGCAGCCCCCCGAACGGTTCGCCGCTTGCCCGCCGGAGCGGCACGACGGCGATCGCGGCCGACGCTCCGAAGCCCGCG
This sequence comes from Candidatus Limnocylindrales bacterium, assembly GCA_036274475.1. Taxonomy (GTDB): domain Bacteria; phylum Chloroflexota; class Limnocylindria; order Limnocylindrales; family CSP1-4; genus CF-46. The sequence goes on along the minus strand of DASUFO010000069.1, from coordinate 22,357 downwards.
GGGTGCTCCTTCACGAGACGGTCGTGCTCCAGGCTGCCTGCGTCGATCCAGAGCTCCTCGCCATCGGCGATCGTGCGGCTGGCCAGCGACGCAGCGGCGGCATCGGCTGCGACGGACTCGCGCGCCGCACCGTGGTCGAGCGCGCCAAGGACGCGGACTCCGCCAGTCGCACCGGCATCCTCGACCACGATCCAGCCACGATCGCAACCGACGAGCTCCGACGAGCGGACGAGAACATGGTGGGCAATCGCAGTCGCATCGGTCTCGGACGCCACGCGTGCCGTCAGGTCCTGGAGGAGGGACGTGCGCCCGTGCTCGAGATCCGCCTGCGCCCGGGATGCGGCCAGCTGGCGCATCGACGATCGCAGCGCGCCGGCGAGCGCCGACAGGAGCACGCCGTCGATGAGTAGCAACGTGAGCCGGCCGGCGTCCTCCGGGTCCTCGATCCCGATCTGAAACGTCGGCTCGGTCGAGACGTAGGTCACCACGAGCGAGACGATCGTCACGAGCACGCCCGGACCGAATCCGCCGAGCAGCGCGGCCACGATGATCGCCGGGATCAGGAGCAGGTAGTTGCTGTCGAGGCCCGCCGCCAGCAGGGTGTACTTCGTGACGAGGGCGATCGCGATGATCGCGACCGCGGTCCCGTAGCGGACGCTCGGGGGTGCGTTCAGCCATCGCGACGTCTCGCGATCGATCGTTGCGTGGCCGGTCCATCGAGTCACCACTGTGATGCTCCAGCAATGCCGGCCGATGGGCAAGAGGGATGCCGGACGCGACAGGGGGCCGTGCGGTGGCCGGCGAACGATACACGGAATCCCGCAACGGCCGCCGCTCCGGCGCTGGAGGCGGCACGTGCAGGCCGGGCCGGGTCAGACGGCGGCGGCCGCACCCTGGATGGAAACCTCGATTCGGTCGAGCGCGCGCCGAATGTCATCGCGAGCCCGGTCGTCGAGCCGAGCCCCGGCCCGCCGGCAGCGAGACGAGCCGATGACACCGCGCAGCCGCCAGACTTCCTTCCGCGCGGCGAGGTTGAACGGCGGAAATGCCTCGAGCCGGACAAGCGGGAGAAGCTCGGTCCACTGGCGCTCGGCCGCTTCGGGATTTGTCGCGAATGTCCTCACGATCGCGACGAGCTGCTCCGGGACGGCGAGCCCGGTCATCACGCCGGTCGCGCCGGCGCGCAGCTCGTCGATGAGGAACGTGCCGCCGAGGCCGCCGACCGCGCCGATCTCGGGGCAACGGCGGCGGAGCGCCTCGATCGTGCCGCTCGTTGGGGGTGACTCGGCCTTGACACCGGCGACGAGCGGTTCGCCGTTCACTGCCTCGACGAGGTCGTCGAGCGATAGCCGGATACCGGACCCGGCCGGATAATCCTGGATCACGACCGGCAGCCCGGCCGAAGCTGCCGCTGCCACCGCCGCCCCCACCGAGACGGATGCCGACGGGCTGACCATGACGCCGGCGACGCCGCGCCCGGCCGCCTCCTGCGCCCGGGTCGCGACGACCTCCGCCGTGGCTCCGGTCACGCCGACGACGACGGGCGTCGTGCCGGCGGCCGCAACGACCGTCGCGAGGACGCTCGAACGCTCGTCCTCGGACAGCTCCGCGGCCTCGCCCATCACCCCGAGCGCCGTGAGTCCCGCGACCCCTGCCTGGACGTGCGCGCGCGTCAGCGCGGCGGTACCCGCGAGGTCGAGGCGGCCGTCTTCGTCGAAGGCCGTCGGAAGCACGCTGAACACGCCATCGAGACGAAACGCGGCTGCCACGGAGCCAGCCTAGCATCCACGCCAACGCGCCTCGTCAACTCCGACTTGACGACTCGGAATTCCTAGATCGGACTGGGCCGTTGCGACCGAGACAGGCGTCTGTCAGACTCCCGCGCACCGTGATGCATCGAGCCGGGTTCCACTGTTCGTGTCGCTCCCTCTGCGTGGCAGGGCGGGCGGCGTAGCAGCGCGAACCTCGCGCGGCACGACTCCTCGGACCCCCTGCCAGGCAGGGGGTTTCGTCTTTCCGGCACACCGTCACCAGGGAGTCACCGTCATGTCGCGAACCACCATCGCCGCTCCGTCACCGATCGACACCGTTCAGCCGGCGGAGCTTGCCGGCCAGCTGGCCGACCCCAACCTTCGCCTGCTCGACGCCCGGTCGCTCGCCGCGTACAACGGCTGGCGTCTGCGCGGCGAGCCGCGCGGCGGCCACATCCCGGGCGCCCGGGCGCTGCCGAGCGAGTGGCTGCCGCGGCTCGACGACGACGACCTTCGCGCGCTCGCCGCGCGGCACGACCTCGACCCGAGCGGCGCGACCGTCGTCTACGGCTACGACGATGCGGACACGGCCGCGCTCATCGCCCGGCTCTCGGCGATCGGGATCGGCGGCATCCGCCGCCTGGAGCCAGGCTGGTCCGCCTGGTCCGGCGACGCCTCGCTCGCCGTCGAGGCGCTGCCGGGCTATCGCCAGCTGGTCCACCCGGCATGGCTCCAGGAGGTGCTCGACGGCGGCCGGCCCGAGGCGGCGCCCGACGGTGGCGTCCTCCTGTTCCACGTCAACTTCGGCGTTCCCGAGGAGTACGCGGACTCGCACCTCCCCGGTGCGATCTACCTCGACACGAACTGGCTCGAGAACCCGGTCGACTGGAACCGCCGAACGCCCGACGAGCTCGAGGGTGCGCTGGCGGGCCTCGGCATCACGAGCGACACGACGGTCGTTCTCTACGGCCGCGACACCGAAGGCGATGCGAACGACAAATGGCCCGGTCGACGGGCCGGCCAGATCGCCGCGACGCGGGCGGCGCTGATCCTGCGCTACGCCGGCGTCGACGATGTCCGGCTGCTCGACGGCGGCTACGACCGCTGGGTCCGCGAGGGCCATGCGCTCGAGACGACGCCCCGCGAACCCGCGCCCGTCGCCGGGTTCGACGTGCCGATCCCGCAGCGGCCGGAGCTCCTCGTCGACCTCGACGAGGCGAAGCAGATCCTCGCCGACCGGGAGGGCGCCGCGCTCGTGAGCGTCCGGACGTGGCGCGAGCACATCGGGGCGGTGAGCGGCTACAACTACATCGGCCCGGCCGGCCGGATCGCGGGCGACGTCTGGGGCAACTGCGGCACCGACGCCTACCACATGCAGCACTACCGGACGGTCGACAACGCGATGCGGCCCTACCCGGAGATCGCCGCGAACTGGGCCGATGCGGGGATCACCCCCGAGAAGTGGGTCGCGTTCTACTGCGGGACCGGCTGGCGCGCCGCCGAGACGTGGTTCTACGCCTGGGTCCAGGGCTGGCAGCGCATCGCCGTGTACGACGGCGGGTGGTTCGAGTGGAGCGCGGACCCGGAGAACAACCCGATCGAGATCGGCGAGCCGGGCGACGGCGTCGCCGCCTGACCGTGCTCGGCGTGGCCGGCCGCGGCGGTCGGCCACGATACCCTTGATGGGTGCCGGTCTCCGTCAGCTGGACGCAGGCGCTCGCGTGGCGCCTCGAGCGCCAGCTTCTCGACCCGGTCGGCGCTGTTTCCGCCGACGACGTCGTGCGCCGCCTCGGCGCGGTCCAGGCCCAGGTCTTGTCAGCCGCGGCCCTCGCGATCCGCGTTCGTCGTGCGGCATCGGGCGTCGACGACGTCGACGACGCGCTGGTCGCGGGCCGACTCGTCCGCACGTGGGCGATGCGCGGCGCACTCCACCTGCTCGCGCCGGACACGGGCCCGGCGTTTCTTGCCCTGATGGCGGCGAGCCGGCCGTGGGCCAAGCCGGCGTGGGACCGCTACTTCGGCATGACGCCCCGGTTGTGGGACGCCTACCGCGACGCGGCCGACGAGGCGCTCGCGGGCCGGACGCTCAGCCGCGAGGAGCTCATCGACGCGATCACGGCCGCGCCCGGGCTTGAGCACGTCGGCGAGGGGCTTCGGTCGAGTTGGGGAACGATGCTCAAGCCGCTCGCCTGGCAGGGCGTGCTGTGCCTGGGCCCGAGCCGTGGCGGACGGGCGACCTTTCGGCGGCCGGTCGACAGCGGTCCCGCCTGGACTGGCCTGCCCGAACCGGACGTCGCGGGGTCGCTGGCGGCGCGGGCGTATTTCGGAGCATACGGGCCCGCGACGATCCGGGCGTACCACCGCTGGCTGGGGACCGGCTGGCGTGGCCCGCGGGCATCACTCCGACGGATCGTCGAGGATCTCGGGGTGCCGCTGGCGGAGGTCGACCTCGAGGGCGAGGCTGCCTACGCCCTCAAGGAACACGTCGAGGCGCTCGGCGCGGCGCGACCCAGCTCGGCCGTTCGGCTGCTCCCAGGCTTCGACGCCTGGGTGCTGGGGCCGGGAACCGCGGACGACCACGTCATTCCCGCGGCCCGTCGCAGGGCGGTGAGCCGCCAGGCCGGATGGATCTCACCGATCGTCGTCGTCGGCGGCGTCGTCGCCGGGACGTGGCAGCTCGACGGTGACCGCATCGCGATCGCATCGTTCGACGAAGTGACTCGCCCCGCTCAGGTCCAGCTCCGCAAGGAGGTGGACCGGCTCGCGAGGATCGTCGGGCGCGACCTCACGCTCGAGGTCTCGTCCGCGCCACCGGCGTGAAGCGGCGCCCGCCGTACGGCGGGCGCCCAGCGGATCGATCGATCGATCGGCGTCCGGGCGGCGATCAGGCCGGCGTCAGGGCCCTCGTGATCTCCTCCTCGGCTTCGGCCGTCAGCGACGTCCGGAGGATCTCGCCGCCGTACGGGGCGAGCGCCGCGAGGGCCTTGTCGGGCGTGACCTTGCTGAAGATGATCACGACGGCCGAGGAACCGGGCTTGAGGACGTCCTGGACCTTCGCCCGGAATTCCTCGTCGATGCCCATGTCGGCCATCTTGCCCATGAGGGCACCCATGATCCCGCCGATCACGAGGCCGCCGATCGGGACGAGGAAGAGCAGCCCGAACAGGCCGCCCCAGAGTGCGCCGGACGCGGCACCCGCACCAACCGCGCCGGTTGGCGTCTCGACGTGGATCTTGCCGTCGGCGCTCCGGGTGAGCGTCGCGGACGTCCCGTCGATGATGTAGTCCTTCTGGAGCTCGGTCACCTTGTGCTGGACCGCCTGGGCGGTCGCCTCATCCGGGTAGCCGAGGACGACGAGATCAGCCATGGAAGCCTCCTCAGGGCGCGGCTTCCCCGCAGCCGCAGCGGCGAACAGGGGTGAGCCACGATTGTGAGCGCGTCGGCCGGAATCCGCAGGTGGGGTTCCCGACACGCTCCGACGTCGATGCCGGCCCCCAGCCTGGCACGGGCGTCGGAGCGCGCGGGAACGGGAATTGCGCTGCTGCCGGCGGCTCAGCCGGCCTGGATCGCCGCCACCGATACGTCGCCGTGGGCAGTGGCGACCGGGATCTCGCCGTGGATGCGGGTGCCCATCCCGGGGTAGGAATCAATCGTGAGGTTGCCGCCCATCACGTCGACGCGGTCGGCGAGGTGGACGAGGCCGACGCCGTCCTGGACGCGGGACGGATCGAACCCGACGCCCGAGTCGTCGACCGAGAAGGCGATCCGGTGGGGCTCGCCGACGAGGCGGATGTGGACCGCGGCCGCCGGACCGGCGTGCTTGACGGCGTTCTGGAGCGCTTCGAGGCAGCAGAAGTACACGCCGCGCTCGACGCTGGGTGCGTAGCGTCCGACGTTGCGCGCCTCCACGGTGACCTTGAGCGGCGCGTGGGCCGCGGCCGAGCGGATCGATTCGACGATCCCGTTCCTGAGCAGGAGCTCGGGGCTGCCGTCGCGAGTCACGTTCCGGATTTCGGCGAGCGCCGCGTCGAGGTCGTTGCCGAGCTGCTCGATGGCCGCGCGGTCATCGGCGTCGGACGCACGCTGGGCCAGCAGACCGAGGTGGATCCGGACGCTTACGAGCCGCTGCTGGGCGCTGTCGTGCAGGTCGCGTTGGATCCTGATCCGCTCGAGATCGATCGCGTCCAGCGCCCGGACGCGTGCCCGCCGCAGCTGGCCCTCGAGCTTCAGGTACTCGAACCGGAGCCAGATGAGGCCGCCGATCGTGAGGGCGAGCGGCAGGAACTGGAGCGGGGTGTCCTCGAAGACCGCGATGAGCGCGATCGGGACGGCAACGAACGCAATCGCGCCGACGACGAGGAATCGCCGGAAGGCTCGCAGCGACCGGCGCACCGAAACGACGGTGAAGGGGATCGCGTCACCCTGGTCCGTGTCGGCCTTGCGGCTGACGGCCATATGACTCCTCCTCGTCCGAGACCCGCGTCGAGGGGGTGACGAACCGGCTGGCGCTGGCCCCCAGGGTCTCGACGCCAGTTCGGGTGACGCCCGACCAGTCTGGAAACCGGCGGCCGAGGCGTCCACCCCTCGCGGCGCCTTTCACCCGGGTGATTATCGTCGTAATTCTCGGCTTATTCAATCAATCCCAGGCGGCGAGCCTTCGCGACCGCTTCCGGAAGCGAGTGGGCGTCGAGCTTCTGGTAGATCGATCGGACGTGGGAGTGGACGGTGTTATACGAGACGAACAGTTTGTCCGCGGCCTCGCGTTTGGAGGATCCGGCCGCCATCGCCTGGAGCACCTCGAGCTCGCGTTGCGAGACCTGGTCCGAGAATCGAGGTGCGCGCGCCGATGCCACGATGCGACGGGTTTCCCGAAGGATGCCCGGGTCGCGCATCCCGTCGATGATCGCACCGGCCTCGCGCAGGAGCAGCGACGCCTCATCGCGCCGGCCAAGCATCCGGCGGGCCTGACTCAGCGGCAGCAGCGTCTCCGCGACGCCGAGCGGTTCGCCCAGCGCGCGCATGACGGGCAGGGCCTCGCTGAGCTCGGCATCGGCGCCTTCGGCCTCGCCACGGCGGACGAGGACCAGCCCGAGAATCGTTCGGGCGTAGGCGTAGGTCGCCGTAGGGCCGAGGCCGTTGGCGTCGCCAAGGTCGATCGCCGCCCGGGCGAAATGCTCGGCCGTCGCCGGATCACCGGTCTCCAGCTCCACCCAGGCGAGCAGGCTTCTGGCGCCGACCGCGTCCATCCACATCCCGGCCGCCATCGCGAGCTCGGCCCCGACGCGCAGCGGCTCGCGAGCCTCGTCCCAGCGGCCACACCGCGCCAGCGCGAATCCGAGCAGGACGTGGACGGTCGTCCGCCACGGCGACTCGCGGCCGCCTTCGAGATCGAACGCCCGGCGTGCGGACGCGAGCATCCGCCCCGCGTCGTCCCCGGGGAACGCGGCGCCGATGAGCGCAGCCGTCGCGTCGATCGAGCTCGCCCCGTCGGGCTGCGGGCCGGTCGCCGCCGGCGCGGCGATCGCGACGGCGAGTGCCGCGTTGCCCTCGTCGTGACGCCCGAGGAAGTGCATCGTCCAGGCCTTGACGACGCCAAGACGCCGATCGGCCTCGATCGCATCGGGCGGCATCTGTTCGAGCCAGCCGAGCAGCGTCGCCGTCCGGCCGAGCTCGAGCAGGTTCAGGTAGTTCTCGCTGATCACCCGCGCCGCGAGGTCGAGGTCACCGGCGGCGATCGCGTGGCGGACGGCCCGATCGGGGAGCCGGTTCTCGGCGAACCAGACGGCTGCCTGCTGATGCAGCAACGGCACCCGATCCGGGTGCCTCCGATCGAGCTCGATCGAGAGCAGCTCGCGGAGGAGGTGGTGATACCGATACCACTCGCGGCGGTCGTCGAGCGGCGAGATGAAGACGTTCGCACGCTCCAGCTCGATCAATCGCGGGGCCGAGCCGGACTCGCCCGTGATCGCATCCGCGAGCGGCCCCGAGATCGTGTCGACGATCGATGTCGCCAGCATGAACCGCAGCGTGTCCGGGTCGAGCGCCATGAGGACCTGCTCGGTCAGGTAGTCGATGACGTGGCGGTTTGACGCGCCGAACGTCTCGACGAACGCCCGCCGGTCGGCATTCGCCCGCATCGAGAGGTAGGCGAGGTACAAGCCGGCCGGCCAGCCCTCCGTTCGCTCGTGGAGGATGTCGATGGCACCCGGATCGAGGCTGAGCCGGAGGCTGCGGTTCAGTAGCTCCTCCGATTCGTCCGGCGCGAACTGGAGGTCGCGCGCCCGGAGCTCGAGAAGGCCACCGGTCGCCCGCAGCCGGGCCACCGGCAGGGGCGGATCGGCCCGCGTGGAGACCGCGACCTGGACGTTCGCCGGGGACAGCTCGACGAACCGCATGACGGTGTCGTGGCAGTCGTCGCTCTCGAGGAGGTGGTAGTCGTCGAAGACGAGCACGAGCTCCTCGTCGTCGGCGTCGATCTCTGCCGCCGCCCGAGCGGCCGGGTCCGCCTCACGCGCAAGTCCCGCGAACGAGGAGCTCCGCCGGCCGCCGTCGACGGTCCGTCCGAGCGCCGCCCCGATGTACTGCCAGAGGACGGCCTGATCGTTGTCCTGGACGTCGATCGTGACCCATGCGAACCGGCGGGAGTCGACGTCAGCCCAGTCCGCGAGCAGCGATGTCTTGCCGAAGCCCGGCGGCGCGATGATGAGGAGCAGCGAGGGGCGGGACACCGCGAGCGTCTCGGTCAGCCGGATCCGCCGGACGAATCCCGGCGGCAATCGCGGCGCGCCCAGCTTGGTCGGCAGGAACGCGGGCCCGCGCGGCTCGCGGCCGCCAGCTGCTGCCCGCTCAGCCTGTCTCGTCACCGTGTGGGCTCCACCCCGGTAGGGCAATGCGCGCCGGAGTTGACCGGCTCCCCTCTCGCGCCGCCAGGCGCACGCACAAGGTACGACAGTCACGCCGCCGGACGGAAGCGTGCGTCGGGTGCCGGCCCACTTGCCGCTGGGACCCGACCGGATCACGCTCACGCCCGCGACCGCCGCGCGTCGCACGGGGGCATCCCACGAGACGAGGAGATCAACGATGTCGATCGGACCGGTCGAGCTGCTCGTCCTGCGATACACCGGTGATCGATTCACGGGCGTGCCGGCCGCCCGGATCAAGGCGCTTGTCGACGCGGGCCTGCTCCGGGTGATCGACATCATCATGGCCCGCAAGGGCGACGACGGCGAGGTCACCGTCCTCGAGATGAACGACCTCGAGGACGATCCGTTCGGTCGCTTCGATCCCGTCGTCTACGACATCTCCGGTCTCTTGAATCACGACGACGTCCGGGCGCTGACTGCCGACTGGGAGCCACGGACGACGGCCGTCGTTGCCCTGTTCGAGAACCTCTGGGCCGGCCAGTTCCGCGACGACGTCGAGGCGGCCGGCGGCGAAGTGCTCCTCGCCGAGCGGATTCCGAGGAGCGTCGTCGAGGAGCTGATGGCCGACCCGGCTGGCTCGTGAGGCCGACGCGCCGACCGGCGACGCGTCCCGCCCGATGGCCGCGCCGTTGCGGACTCCGGCGATGTGCGCTACGGTCGAGGGGAGGAGCCGGACCCCCAGACCGACAGCGGGCCCGCCGTCGTGCGCCGGCTCCGGGGGAGTTGCCACTTGATCACATCGCGGCCCGGCCAGGCTGACGCGTCGATCGGGACGCTCATCGCCCGAGCGCGGACAAGCCAGAATGGTGCCCGGACCGCCGGCCGCGAAGGCCCGATCCGGGTCGTGTTCGCCGACGATTCGTACCTGATCCGCGAGGCACTTCACGAGGTCCTCGCATCGCTCGAGGGCATTGACCTCCTCGCGTCGTATGCCGATGGCGAGTCGCTGCTGACGGCCGTGGACGCGGATCCGCCCGACGTCGTCATCGTCGACATCCGCATGCCGCCGTCGGGCGATGACGAGGGGATCCGGATCGCGCGGCAGCTGCGCGAGAGCCACCCGGACATCGGCGTCGTCGTCCTGAGCCAGTACGCGGGCGCCGCCTACGCGTTGGCGCTGCTCGAGGGCGGGGCCGAGGGCCGCGGGTACTTGCTCAAGGAGCGCGTCCACGACCGCGCCGAGCTGCTCGCCGCGATCGAGGTGGTTGCCCAGGGCGGCACGACGATCGACCCCAGTCTGGTCCAGGAGCTCCTCGCGGCGGATCGCCAGCGCCATGCATCGCCGCTCGACGAGCTGACGCCGCGCGAGCGCGAGGTCCTCGCCGAGATGGCCGAGGGCCGGAGCAACGCCTCGATCGCGGAATCACTCGTGCTCACGAAGCGAGCGGTCGAGAAGCACGTCGGGGCGATTTTCCAGAAGCTCTGCCTCGAGGACGACGGCGTCGTCAGCCGGCGTGTCACCGCGGTGCTGCTCTACCTCGCCGAGGCCGAAGCGAGGATCTGACCACCGGCCGTCACCCGGCCGCGGCCGCGCACACGCGCCCGCCGAGGAGGCCGGTGCGCGCCATTGGCGGGACCGGGCCACCGCGCGATCCTCGGGTTCGCCGATGGCGTGCCCAGTCACGCGGCATCGGCGAGACGGGCGAGGTATGACGTGGGCCCGGTCCGAGTCCTCACGGTGGACGATCACGCGACGTTCCGGGAAGCCGCGCGCGCGGTCGTCGAGGCTACTGCCGGTTTCGAGAATGTCGGCGAGGCGGTGACCGGCGAGGACGGCGTCGCGGCCGCGTTCCGGCTCCACCCCGACGTCGTGCTGATGGACGTCCGGCTGCCGGACATCGATGGCTACGAGGCCGCACGCCGGATCTCGCCCCATCTGCCGGCGATCGTCATCTGCCTGGTGTCGACGGCCGAGGAAGCGCTCCACGGCGATTCGGCGGCGCGCTGCGGCGCGGCCGCGGTCGTTCGGAAGCAGGATCTCCGGCCACGCGTCCTCGAGGAGCTCTGGGCAGCCCACCAGCCCGGCGTCGAAGCCAGCTGACGCCTGGCGGGGCCCCGCCGGCCGCTCGTGAACATGTCGTGCCCGCGCCGCGGGCGAATGCCTGTCGGCGCCATCGGCGGCCCATGCCGATCCGCGCATGGTGGCCCGAGGTGAGCGGGCCGTGCTCAGGGTCGCGCCGTGCAGTGGAGGTGTTCGAAGCATGGACATTCTCGCCGAGGCGAGGCGGCTAGCCAGCATCGCCACGGTCTTCGTGTGGGTCGGCTGGTTCTTCGTGTTCTACGCGATCCTGGCCGGCACGTTCTGGTTCATCGGCCTCGCGTCGAAGGAGGCGTTCAACTTCCTCGAGGCGCTCGGTGCGTCGCTCAGCGCGATCGGTGGGCCGATCTTCCTCGCCCTCATCGTGGCCGGCATGGGCCACTTCCTGCGGCTGTTCGCGCTGTGGGCGGCGAGCTCGCCGCGATCGTGAGGAGCAGCCATGACTGAGATCCGGAACGAGGCCCTGCGGCTGGCCACCGTTGCGACCGTGTTCGTGTTGGTCGGCTGGTTCACCGTGATCTACGCCATCGTCGCCGGGATCTTCTGGTGGATCGACCTCGCGGGACGTGGAGCCGTCAACTGGCTCGAGGCGTTGGGAGCGTCGTTGAGCGCGATCGGCGGGCCGATCTTCCTGGCCCTGATCGTCGCCGGGATGGGCCATTTCCTGCGGCTGTTCGCGCTCTGGGCCGCAGGCAGCGAGGAGATGCCGGTCGGCGCGGGGGAGCCGCTCGTCTGACGTCCAGTCCACCGTGAATCGAAGAGGCCCGGTCCGGGGGACCGGGCCTCATTGCTGTGCGGATTTGGATCAGGCGGCTGCCGGGGCGGGCGCCGCGACGAGGGGCGCGGGCGCCGGGGCGCGGCGCCGCCGGATGAACTTGCGGACCTCCTCGATCACGATGACCGTCGCCGCGCCGGCGATGCAGATCGCCCACTGCTCGACCGTCAGGTCGATCGTGTCGAGCAGCCGCTGGAGGGGCCCGAACGACGTCGCGAGGAAGATCGTGAGCGCCGACAGCCCGGCCATCCGGAGGAGGATCGGGTTCTCGATCAGCTCGCTGCTGAACAGCGTCCGCTCGGCGTTGGCGGTCTCGAGCGCGTAGAACAGGTGGAACAGCGAGAACGTCGTGAGGCCCATCGTGTGAGCGGCCGCCTCGCCCCGGATGGTCTGCTCGAGAACGATGACGCCGAGCGTAACGAACGCCATCCACAGCCCGACGATCACGAGCCACATGAACAGCGGACGGGGGAGGATCACGGAGTCCTTGGGTCGCGGCCGCTCCTCCATCAGGCCCTCGCGCGGCTTGCCGTAGCCGAGCCCGATCGCCAGGAAGATGTCGGCGGTGAAGTTGATCCAGAGCGTCTGAAGCGGCAGGAACGGGACGCCGCCGAGGATGTTGAAGATGCTCGCCCCGAGGAACGTCCCGATGAACCCGAACAGACACGTCATCTGGAACCGGATGTAGCGGAGGAGGTTGTCGTACAGCGCCCGGCCCAGCTCGACGGCCTTGACGATCGTCGCGAAGTTGTCGTCGGTGAGGATCATCACCGCGGCCTCCTTCGAGACCTCGGTGCCGGTGATGCCCATCGCGACGCCGATGTCGGCGCGCTTCAGGGCGGGGGCGTCGTTCACACCGTCGCCGGTCATCGCGACGATGTGGCCCTTCTCGCGGAGCAGGTCGACGAGATGGACCTTGTGCTCCGGCGCAACGCGGGCGATGACGCCGATGTCGTCCAGCTGGCGCTTCGCCTCGTCGTCGGACATGGCCGCGAACTCGGCGCCGCTGATCGCCCGACCCTTGATGCCGAGCTGCTCCGCGATCGCGCCCGCGGTGACCGCGTGGTCGCCGGTGATCATCCGGACCTGGATGCCGGCTTCGTGGGCCTTCGCGATCGCGTCGCGGGCCTCGGGCCGCGGCGGGTCGACGATGCCGACGAGCGCGAGCAGCTGCAGGCCGTCGATCTGGGCCAGGAGGTCGCCGTTCGGGTCGAACTTCGAGGGCTCGAAGTCCTTCTGGCCGGTCGCCATGACGCGGAGGCCCTGCTGGCCGTACCGCTCGTTCTCGGCCATGTAATTGTCGCGGACCTGGTCGACCGGCACTTCCTTGCCGTCGGGCCCGTGGGCTGACTTCGCTCGGGCGAGCAGCTGGTCCGGGGCACCCTTGATGTAGCCCCGGATGACGTCCTTGCCCCGGTCGTCCTTCATGCGGTGGAACGTGGCCATCATCTTGTAGGCCGCGTCGAACGGCAGCGTCGCGACCCGCGGGTACTGCTCACGGGTGAGCGTCGGGTCGACGCCGCCCTTCGCAGCGAGGACGACGAGGGCGCCCTCGGTCGGGTCGCCGACGAGCTTGCCGTCCTTGACCTCGGCGTCGGCGCAGAGCGCCATCGGCAGCAGGAGCTGGTCAAGCGGCACGTCGGGCTGGCCCGCGACGTGGGTGATCTGGCCGACCGTCGAGTAGCCCTCGCCGGAGATCGCATACCGCCGGCCGACGACCGCCATCTGGACCGCGGTCATCTGGTTCAGGGTCAGCGTGCCGGTCTTGTCGGAGTTGATCGCGCTCGTAGAACCGAGTGTCTCGACCGACCGCAGGCGCTTCACGATCGCGCCGGCCCCGGCGAGCTTCTGGGTTCCGGCCGAGAGCACCGCGGTGACGACCGCCGGGAGACCGGTCGGGATCGCCGACACGGAGAACGCGATCGCGGTCAGGAACAGCTCGTCGAACGGCGTGTTCCGCCACAGCCCGATCCCGATCGACGCCGCCAGGGCGATCCCGGCGATCACGAGGATCTGGTTCGTCAGCGTGTTCAACTGCCGCGTGAGGGGAGTCTCTTCCTCCTTGGAGACCTGGAGCATGCCGCTGATGTGGCCGACCTCGGTCGTCATCCCGGTCCCGGTGACGACGAGCGTCCCCGAGCCGCGTGTCACCTGCGTGTTCATGAATGCGAGGTCGACCCGGTCGCCGAGGGCGGCATCGGCCGCGACGGGCGCGGTCTGCTTCGGGACGGGGACGCTCTCGCCGGTCAGTGCCGACTCGTCGATCTCGAGCGTCGCCGACGTCAGGATCCGGCCGTCTGCCGGCACGAGATCGCCGGCCTCGATGTTGACGATGTCGCCCGGGACGATGTCCTCCATCGCGACCGAGGCGAGGGCGCCGTCGCGCCGGACCTTCGCCTGGACGACCATCATCTTCTGGAGCGCGGCGACGCTCGCGGACGCCTTGCCCTCCTGGTTGAGGCCCATCGCGGCGTTCAGCAACGTGAGCATGATCAGCAGGACGCCGGTCGCAAACTGGCTGGGGATGAACAGGCTCAGGATGCCGGCTGCGAGCAGCACGATCTGCATCGGGTCCTTGTACTGGCGGATGAACGCCTGCCAGCGCGGCTCCTTCGGCGCGTCGGCGAACTTGTTCTTGCCGTAGGTCGCCTGGCGCTTCTGAACCTCGGCGGCGCTCAGGCCGACCTCGACCGTGACGTTCTGGCCCGCCAGCGCCTCCTCGACCGTCAGCGCGTGCCATGCCGTCGCGGGAGCCGCTCCGCCACCGGCGGGGGCGGCGACACCGGCCGCGGGCGCTGCCGTTTCTGCCATGACCTACCTCCTCAGATGAGCACGATGATCGAGAGGACGACGATGCACAGGATCGCCAGCATCAACAGCACCGGCGCGACGAACTTGAGCCACGTCCCGTACGGGACGCGGGCGATCGCGAGACCGCCCATGACGACCGCGGACGTCGGCGTCACGAGGTTCACGAGGCCATTCGCGGTCTGGTACGCGGTGACGATCGCGTCGGCCGCGACGTTCGCGAAGCTCGCGAGCGGAACCATGATCGGCATTGCGACGGTCGCGAGCCCGGACGACGACGGGATCAGGAACGACAGCGGCAGGAACAGGATGTACATCAGGTTGATGAAGATGACGCCGCCAAGCGGTGCCAGCACCTGCTCCGCCGCGTTGAGGACGGTGTCGGTGATGAGGCCGTTGTTCATGATGACGGTGACGCCGCGGGCGATCCCGATGATCAGCGCGACCCCGAGCAGGTCCCGCGCGCCGTCCACGAACGACCCGGTGAACTTGCCCTCGCCCATCCGCGCGGCGAGCCCGATGAGGATCGCGGCCGCGAGGAACAGCGCGGTCATCTCGGGGAACCACCAGCCGAGCGTGGGAATGAACGTGATCCCGAGATCGGACCACGGGATGACCCCGACGATCATCACGACGAAGGCCAGGAAGAACAGGACGAGCACGATCTTCTGCGAGCCCGACATCGTCTCGGGGATCTCGTCCGACGACGCCGCCTTGAAATGCTCCAGGTTCGCCTCGCGCTCCGCGGCCACGAGCGACGTGCCCGGGTCGCGCCGGACGCGGGCCGCGTAGCGCATCACCCACCAGATCCCGATCGCGGTGCCGACGACGAGGATGACGACCCGGGCGACGATGCCGTCGGTGATCGTCGTCCCCGCGAACCCTGACGCGATGCCCGTCGCGAACGGGTTCACGGTCGACCCGATGACCCCGATCCCCGCCCCGAGCATGATCAGCGCCGCTCCGGTCAAGGCGTCATAGCCGGCGGCGATCATCACCGTCACGATCAGCAGGTAGAACGCGAGGCTCTCCTCGGCCATGCCATAGCTCGTGCCGCCGAGCGCGAACAGGACCATGAGCACCGGGATCATCAGCTGCTCGCGGCCGCGGAGGCGCTGGACGACGCGACCGATGCCGGCCTGAATCGCCCCGGTCTGCATCGTCACGCCCAGAAAGCCGCCGATCACGAGCACGAACAGCGCGACGTCGATCGCGCCGAACAGCTCGCCGGAGTTGTAGTAGGAGATCGAGCCGTCTGCGCCCTCGATCCCGTAGAGGCCATTGATCGGCGCGGTGAGCGAGTCGGCAACGATCCGGGCCGGGTTCTGCTCGACCCGGTGGTACGAGCCCGGGATCGGCGAGCCGTCGGCGTCGAGGTCGTACTGGCCGGCCGGGATGACCCACGTCAGCGCCGCGACGACGACGATGAGGATGAACAGGATCGTATACGCCGATGGCAGTGAGAAGCCCTTCTTCTTCTCGGCTACCTGCCCGGCATCGGCGGTCGTCGCCGTCATGTACCCGCTCCTCCGTTCCCTGCCCGGATCGTCACCTCAGCCACGGACGACGCTGGTCCCATGCGTCCCGGCTACCAGTCCGCCGACCTCGGCGAGCGTCCCGATCGCGGCCCGCTTGCCGGTCTGCGCCGCGAAGTCGGCCGCTGCCTCGACTTTCGGTCCCATCGAGCCGGCCGCGAACGACGACCCCTCGAGCTCGCTCGTCGTGGCCTTCTCGATTCGTGCCTGCGTCGGCTGGCCCCAGTCGCGGTAGACGCCGTCGACGTCGGTCGCCATGACGAACAGGTCCGCCTCGAGCTCGCGCGCGAGCAGCGCCGATGCCCGGTCCTTGTCGACGACGACCTCCGAGCCGGTCAGCGTTCGCGTCCCCTTCTCGTACATCGTCGGGATGCCGCCCCCGCCAGTGCAGATCACGACCGCGCCGCGCTCCAGCAGCCAGGTGATCGGCCGGATCTCGAAGATCCGCTTCGGCATCGGCGAGGCGACGACGCGGCGCCACTTGTCGCCGTCCTGCTTGATGGTCCAGCCCTTGTCGGCGGCGAGCTGCTCCGCCTCCGCCTTCTCGTAGACGGGGCCGATGAACTTGTTCGGGTCGGCGAACGCGGGATCGTCGGGATCGACCTCGACCATCGTGAGGAGCGTCGCGAATGGCTTCTCGATCGGCAGGAGGTTGCCCAGCTCCTGCTCGATCAGGTAGCCGATCATGCCCTCCGTCTGGGCGCCGAGGACGTCCAGCGGATACGTCTCCACCGCGGTGTACGCGGCGCCCTGGAGCGCCAGCAGGCCGACCTGGGGGCCGTTGCCGTGCGAGATCACGAGCTCGTGCTCGGCCGCGATCGGGGCGAGCGCGCCGGCAGCGACCCGGACGTTCGCCCGCTGATTCTCGGCGGTCATCGGCTCGCCCCGCCGGAGGAGCGCGTTGCCGCCGAGAGCGACGACGATTCGCATCGAGCGTCCTCAGGCGCCGATCGTGGCGACGAGGACGGCCTTGATCGGGTGCATCCGGTTCTCGGCCTGGTCGAACACGATCGATGCGGGCGACTCGAAGACCTCGTCGGTGACCTCCATCTCGGAGATGCCGTGCTCCTCGAGCATCTGCTTGCCGACCTTGGTCTCGGCGTTGTGGAACGCCGGCAGGCAGTGCATGAACTTCGTGTCGGGATTGCCGGTGGCGGCCATCGCCGCGGCGTTGACCTGGTACGGCGTGAGGAGCCGAATGCGCTCGGCCCAGACCTCCTTGGGTTCGCCCATCGACACCCACACGTCCGTGTACAGGAAGTCCGCGTTCTTGACGCCCTCCTCGACCGACTCCGTGAGGGTGATGCGCGCGCCCGTCTCGGCCGCGATCGAGCGGCACTGCTGAACGAGCTCGTCTTCGGGCCAGAGATCTTTCGGAGCGACGAGCCGGACATCCATGCCGAGCGCCGCCCCGCCCTCGAGCAGCGAGTTACCCATGTTGTTGCGGGCGTCGCCGAGGTAGGCGTAGGCGATCTGCTCGATGGGCTTCGACGAGTGCTCGCGCATCGTGAGGACGTCGGCGAGGATCTGTGTCGGGTGCCACTCGTCGGTCAGCCCGTTGTACACCGGTACGCCGGCGTAGTCGGCGAGGACCTGGACCAGTTCCTGGTCGAAGCCGCGGTACTCGATCCCGTCGTAGATCCGGCCGAGCACACGCGCGGTGTCCTTGGCCGATTCCTTGTGGCCCATCTGCGACCCCTGCGGGTCCAGGTACGTCACGTGAGCACCCTGGTCATAGGCGGCGACCTCGAACGAGCACCGCGTCCGGGTCGAGGTCTTCTCGAAGATGAGGCAGATTTCCTTCTGGCGCAGCCGCTCCACCTCGGTGCCGGCCTTCTTCTGGGCCTTGAGCTCAGCGGACAGGTCCAGCAGATAGAGGATCTCCTCGCGCGAGAAGTCGAGCAGCTTCAGGAAGTGGCGACCCTTCAGGTCGACGCGGGCTTCGGTCGTTGTCATCGTGGACGTTCCCTTCTCTCGTCGTTCGGCCCGATCAAACCGGGTCGCGGATCAGCGGGCAGGTCATGCAGTGGCCGCCGCCGCGGCCCTTGCCGATCTCGGATCCATCAATCGTGAGGACCTCGATGCCGGCCTTGCGCATCAGCGTGTTCGTGTACTCGTTGCGCTCGTAGGCGACGACGACGCCGGGCTCCAGGGCGACGACGTTGTTGCCGTCGTCCCACTGCTCGCGCTCGGCCTGCCACGGGTCGCCGCCGGTCTCGATGACCCGCAGCTCCTTGAGTCCAAGCGCGTCCTTGATCGCGCCCAGGAAGCTCTCCTCGCGGCGCACGTCGAGCTCGCCCTCCTTGTCGCTCGGTCGGACCGAGTACGCGGTGATCGTCGGGACGACCTTCGGGAAGAGCGTGACGACGTCGCGGTCGAGGAACGTGAATACGGTGTCGAGGTGCATGTGGGCGCGGTCGCGAGTCATGCCCGCGGCGATCACCCGGTCCGCGGCGCCGGCAGCGAACAGTGCGGTCGCGATCTTCTCAATCATCTGGGACGTCGTCCGCTCGCTCATCCCGATCGCCGCCGTCCGGTTGCCGATCGGCATGATGTCGCCGCCCTCGGAGCTGACCCGGCCGAAGGAGTCGCCTTCCTGCTCGCGGGAGTACCAGAAGTTGAAGCCGGCGTCCTTGAAGTCCGGGTGGAAGCGGTAGATCGCCTCGACGTTCAGGGCTTCGAGCCGGCGGGCCGGCCAGTACATCGGGTTGACGACGACGCCGCCGTAGATCCAGGCGCTCGGGTCGCGGGTGAAGTAGCTGTTCGGCAGCGGCCGCAGGACGAAGTCGTCGCGCTCCATCGCCGACGCGACGAGCGACTGCTTCGCGAGCTGGCCGTCACCGACGCCCTCGACGCCACGGCCCTTGAGGAGATCCTGCGCTTCCTGGACGGTCAGTCCGCCGATCAGGTGGTCGGCGAGGGTCACCGCGTCGATGCCATCGAGGTAGGCCCGGGCCTCGTCGGCAATCCCCGCTCCGACCGTGAACGCCGTCACCGCCCGATCGAGCACCCACTTGCGGCCCTCAGGCACCGCGAGCGTCTCGGCGAGGAGCTCCTCGAGATAGACGACCTCCGTGCCCCGATCGCGAAGGAGATCGGCGAACTGGTCATGCTGCTGGCGCGCCCGGCGGACCCACAGCACGTCGTCGAACAGCAGGTCGTCGTGGTTTGCGGGCGTGAGGCGCTTCAGCTCCAGGTCAGGCCGATGGACCATGACCTTGCGGAGCTTGCCAACCTCCGAGTGGACGCCATACGCAGCGCCCGTGGCCGCCGGAGTTGCCTCGTTGGCGACGGTCGTCATTTCGATCCTCCACCGTGATGCTCGCTGAGTCGCGGCGCAGCATCGGCGCCTGTTGTCAACGGACGGTTACCGGCCCTCCTGCCGGCTTGCTTCATTGATGACCCGAAGGGCCGACGGTGCAATGGGGCGCCCACGCATCCGTCTCGGTGTCGGCGCTCAGGCGGCCGGCCGCTCGGATGCCGATTCCCGCGGTTCGCGTTGCCACGCTCGTCCCAGGAGGAACAGCGCGACGTTCAGCAGCAGCACCCAGATCAGCAGTGCCGTGATCGCCACCGTGGCGATGAGGATGATCGTCTGTGCGCTCGAAATGGTGTTCGATGCGTTCGTCTGAGCGGTCGTCAGCCGTGCCGAGACGCCGTCGACGGCGGCGGCGGCGCCCGACACGAAGCCTTCGAGCGCGGTCAGCCGATCGGACAGGGCGCTGGCCGCGGCGCTGCCCGGCGATGCCGACTGGACGGCGTCCCACGCGGACGTCAGCGCGCCGTCGATCGCCTGGAGCTTCTCGTCGACACCGGCGAGGACGGCGGTCGGCTCCTCGGGAACGTCGACGCCGGGGACGAATCGGGCGAGCGTCCGAAGCGCCGACCGAGCCGACGACACGTTTTCCTTGACCTCGCCGTATCGAGTCCGGATCTCCACGTAGCGATCGCCGACCTGGCCAAGGCGGGACTGGAGGCCGGCCAATCGGTCCGAAGACGGCGACGAGCTCGACGCGAAGTCGGCCGCGTCGCCCGCGATCGCGCCAATGTTCGTCGCAGCCTCGTCGAGGCGCGTCGCGACGGCATCCGTCGCCGTGACCGCGCGCTCGAAGCCGCCATTCACATCGGCCGCGAGGCCATCGATCGCGCCTGCGATCGCGCCGCGGCCGAGCCAGACGACGACGATGATCACCGCGCAGATCGCGATGCCGATCGCTCCGGCGACCTTCGCGGCCAGCGCCCGCTTCGAGCGCGCCGAGGCCGTTGACGGCTGTGTCGTCATGGCGCCATCCCTCCTGTGGGCCGCGATGATGACAGGTCGTTCGGCGTGCCGGGCGGCGGTGCCCGACGGTGGCCGGGCAGAGCTGCGGGCGCGCGCCGGTGTGACATCGCCGGGAGTCGGCGCCTACAGTGCGGGCGTCGAGTCGCGCCCGGGCCCGCGCGGAAACCCCGGGCGGCCGAAACCAGGAGGCACTATGGGTAACCGACCGATCGGCGTCACGATCCTGGCGGCGCTGGCCGGCGTCGCGCTGATCCTGAGCATCCTCCACCTGCTGCAGGCCATCGGGATCGTCCCGTACATTCTCGGCCCGATCGCGATCCGCGACTTCAACCTGTGGTACGTCCTGATGTGGGCCCTGATGATCTGGGTCTGGCTGTGGGTCGTCCGGGCGCTGCTCGCGATGGATCCTTCCGCGTGGCTGTTCCTCCTGATCGTGAGCGGCTTCAACCTGATCTTCGACTTCTTCACGCTGATCCAGACCCCGACCGCGCTCCAGCAGGACGTCGCGCTGAGCTTCGTCCTCAATCTCGTCATCTTCGGCTACGCGATGCTGCCGAGCACGAAGGACGCCTTCGGGGTCGAGTAGCCTGCCGCGCCACGATCGCCGACTTCTCGTACCATGCCGTCGCCCCGTCGCTGTCGGCGACGTTCAACCCTGTGAACCGCCAGACCGACCGGAGGCCTGCCCCATGACCAGAAAGCTCGGCACTGCCGCGACCGTCGCGCTGCTTCTGCTCAGCTCCGTCGGCCTCGTCGGTCGAGCGTTCGCGGCAATCACCGCCGTCACGGGCACGATCACCTCGGCCGAGGAAGTGACCCTCTCGCCAGCCGCCGTGGCGGTCATCACGCTCGTCGACCAGACGGCGGACCCGGATGCGGGCACGATCTTCGGCGAACAGCGGATCGACGGCGTCGGGGCGCTCCCGGCCGCGTTCGAGGTGTCGTATGACGACGCCCGGATCGACCCGACGCATTCCTACGCGTTGATCGCCGCCATCGTCGACGGGGATGCCGAATGGAACACGCCGCTGCCGGTCCCGGTCATCACCGGTGGTCCGGCGGTCAACGTCGAGGTTCCGATCGCCGCGGTGGCCGAGGCGCCTGGCTCGATCAGCGGATCGATCGCGCCGCCGGCCGGTGAGCCGCTCACCGAGAACGCGGTCGCGACGGCTGTCCTCATCAAGGAAGAGACGGGCACGCTCGTCAGCACCGACACGGACGCCGACATCGCGGGCGACGGTTCGATCGAGTTCGCGCTCGGCTACGACCCGGAGCTCGTCGACCCGGCGGCGCATTACGTCGTTCGGGCGGCGATCATCGACGGCGGGCGTGCCTGGACGACCGAGACGCCGGGCGAGGCGATCACTGACGGAACCCCGGCCGCCGCCCCGCTCGCGCTGACGGTCGTCGAGCAAGCCGAGCTGATCCCGGGTCCCAGCGAGGAGCCGACGCCGAGCGAGGAGCCGACGCCCAGCGAGGAGCCGACGCCCAGCGAGGCGCCCGCCACGGCGTCCCCGACGGTCGCTCCGCCCACGGTCGCGCCGACGCCCAGCCCGACACCCGAGCCTACACCGACGCCTTCGCCAACCCCATCGCCGACGCCGTCGCCCACGCCAACCGCGACGCCAACTCCTACGGCGACACCCACTCCGACGCCAACCCCGACGCCAACGCCAACCCCGACGCCAACACCTACACCCACGCCGAGCCCCTCGCCGACCCCGTCGGAGTCACCGAGCGTGGCCCCGTCCGCAAGCCCCAGCCCGTCGACGCCGCCCAGCCCGACGGCGACGCCGCCCGCGGGCACGCTGACCGGGACGTTGACGTACAACGAGACCGCGCCACTGTCGGCCGAGGCCCGCGCGCTCGTCGTCCTCGTCGAGGGGGCCGGCAAGCCGACGGCGGGCTCGATCGTGGCCCATACGCTGCTCACCGAGTTCAGCCAGAAGCCGATCGCGTTCCAGTTGCCGTACACGAACGCGCTCATCGACCAGAACGTGACCTACACCGTCGCCGCAGCGATCCAGGACGGCAACCGGGTCTGGACGACGAGTCAGGGGACGCCGGTCATCACGAAGGGCAACCCGACGTCGGGCCTCGACCTCGTCCTGACATACCGGCCCGACCTCATGAAAGGCAACGTGACCGGTGCGATCAGCGGCGTCGACATCGACCTGACCGAGACGGCCTTCTCGGCGGCCGTCGTAGTCGATCTTGACAGCGATACCCAGATCGGGTTCGACGT
>DASUFO010000068.1:0-18821 GCA_036274475.1 Candidatus Limnocylindrales bacterium | reverse complement strand
CGTCCTGACATACCGGCCCGACCTCATGAAAGGCAACGTGACCGGTGCGATCAGCGGCGTCGACATCGACCTGACCGAGACGGCCTTCTCGGCGGCCGTCGTAGTCGATCTTGACAGCGATACCCAGATCGGGTTCGACGTAAACCTCGACCCGGTCGGCGTCCCGATCGCGTTCGCGGTGCCGTTCGACCCGGCGAAGATCGACCAGAGCCGTGACTACGTCGTGACGGCCGCGATCTTCGACGCGAGCAATCGCTGGACGAACCCGACCGGCGTCCCGGTCATCACGAACGGCAACCCGATCGCCGGGATCACGGTCCCGGTCTCGCAACCGGGCGCGGTGACGACGTCGGACGGCGGCGGGCTGGGGTTGCTCGGAACGATCCTGGCGTTGATCGGGATCGCCGCGCTGATTGCCGCGATCGTCGTCTTCATCCGGTCGCGCCGGCCGCCGACGACGCCCGCGCCGGCCGGCGGAGGGCCAGATCTTGCAGCTGGCCCCGCGTCCGGCGAAGCGCCACCCGGCGGATCCGGGCCCGGCGCCGGCCCAACTGGCTAGCCCGGGACGGGCGAGCCCTGCAATTGTTCACTCACAGCGAACAGGATTCGGTCGAAACGCCGGTCCGACCGCCTCTCGGGCCTCGTTTGTTCGCTCACACCGAGCGGGCGCGGGGCTAAGCGCGCAGGCCACCCCGGAGCGACGTCTCGTGCAGGCTCCAGAGGCTGATCCTGTTCGGCCACACCGAACTTCTCCAGGGATCGCCGCCGCGCGGACGAGCGGCGCTCCCTGGCGCAGCCGGGGCGGCCGCGTCGCGCTCGGCTAGCGCGAGGGCTTCGTCGGCCGCGATCGTCCGCTCGCGTCGCCGGGACCGGTGATCTCGGGTGCGTCCGGCGGCGGCGTGCCGTTCTCGGGCAGCGTGTGCATGAGCAGCGACGCCGCGACGTCGCCCTGCGGCCCCACCTGGACCATCGCCCGGGTGTTTGCAGCAAGCGCCCGGGCAACCTCGAGACGTTGCGTCTCGACGTCCCACTTCAGCGCGTTGGGGTATTCACGGATCCGCGACTCGAGCCGCTCGAGCCGCGTCACCTCGTTCGCCGCCTCGAGCTCGATCGCCTCGCGCCGCGCGGCGATGCGCTGACGCTCCAGCTCCTCGCGGTCGCGCTGGCGGAGGAGCGCCAGGGCGTGATGCTCCTCCTCCTCGGCCCGCTGGATCGCGGCCAGGCGGCGCGACTCGCGCGACGCGACGAACTCCATCGGCGGCATCACGTGAGTCACGACGACGCGAACGACCCGGACGCCGTACGCGGCGAGTGTCGCCTCGATGCCGGATCTGAGCCGTTCCGAATCGGCCTCGCCGAGGTCGAGTACGTCGTCGGAGTCCTTCTCGCGAACGAGCAGCCGGACGTTCTCCTGGCAGGTCGCCTGGCAGACCTGATCGAAATCCGGCGCGGAGATCGTGAACACGAACTTCTCGGGCTCGGCGATCGAGAACGTCATCAGGATGTCGACGTTCGTCCGGACGTTGTCCTTTGTCGGGATCGACGCTGCAGGCGAGTCGAACGGGGTCTCGCGGGTCGTGACGATGTGGCTGACGATGATCCACGGCGGAACCCAGTGGTTGCCGGGGCCCAGTGTCCGCTGGAACCGGCCGGCCCGGAGCAGAACCGCCTGGGAGCCCTCGGGCACCGGGACGCGGAACGACTGGAAGACGCCCAGCACGACGAGGAGCCCCGCGAGCGCGAGCAGCCCGCCGCGCGTGGGGAGCTCGAGGTCGAGGAGTACGCCGATGACGGCGACGATCAGGCCCGCGATCACGAGCTCATTCCTGATCCGGAGTGCGTGTTGGGGCAGCACGACGATCGGG
Source organism: Candidatus Limnocylindrales bacterium (assembly GCA_036274475.1). Lineage (GTDB taxonomy): Bacteria > Chloroflexota > Limnocylindria > Limnocylindrales > CSP1-4 > CF-46. The sequence continues at coordinate 16,956 of DASUFO010000068.1, read as the reverse complement.
AGGCGACCCGCGCCGTCCGGGGTCGCGAGCGCCTCCGCGGCCGCGTCGAGTGGGACGCGGGCCTGGGTCAGCTGGACCGCCAGCCCCGGCGTCGCGGCGATCGCAGCCGGGGGCGGCACCGGAAGCGGCTCGGCCGGCGCTCCGGCCTCGATCGGGGCGTCATCCGCCATCGAGCGTCATCCCTCCAGTCACGTCGATGATGTCGTCGCCGGCTGCGACGCCGTGGATGTCGCGAGTGGCGGCGGAGGCATCGCCGCCCGATACGCCGACCGAACCGGGTGGAGTACGGTCGCGACCGGACGCGCCCTTGCCGCTTCCGAATTGGCAGTGCGTGGCAAGACGCCGGCCGGCAACGGCGGCTCGGACAGCCGGCCATGGATGTACCGGACGAGATCGACGGCGATCGCGACGATCGGAGCCGACAGCAGCAGCCACAGCACCCCGAACTGGCCGATCGCGACGACCCCCGGGACGAGGATCGCCGGGTGGACCCCGAGCCGGCGCTGCATCACCCGCGAACCCAGCAGCGTGGCCCCAAGGACGCGAGCGACGAGGTAGATCCCGAAGTACGCCGCCGCGCGCTCCGGATCGATCGCAAGGATGAGCAGCGCCGGCGCCGCGCCGAGGAACGGCCCGATGATCGGCACGACCTGGGTGGCGCCGGCGAGGGTCGCGAGCGCCAGCGGCTCGTGGAATCCCGGCCCGCCGACCCGCGGCGCGACGGTCAGCCCGACATAGGTGAGAAAGCCGACGAGGAACGCCGTGACGACGTAGCCCCGAAGGTAGGCGCCCGCCGCCCGGTCCACGATCGCCGCCACCGCCCAGGCGTCCGATCGGAGCCCCGGCGTGATCCGGGCGTTGAGTGCGATCTTCGCCCGCCGCTGCTCGCTCATCAGGCCGAGCATCCAGGTCGGCAGCACGATCAGACCGAGCAGCGCCCCGATCGCGCTGAGGAGCGCGCCGAGCCCGGCCCGGATCGCCTGGTCGAGCCCGCCCGAGGCACCCGAGAAGACGTCCCGAACGGTTGCCGCGATCGTCGTGGCGACCGGGATGAGAACCGCGGCGGATCCGTCCGGCAGCGCGGCGAGTCGCTCCTGCATCCGGGCGATCGCGGCCTCGACCTCTGCGCCCGTTGGAAGGTCGGTCGCGAGGCGGACGAACGCCTGGGCGAGGGGCGGCAGGACGACGACCGCGATCCCGACGACGACCGCAAGCGCCGCGAGCACGGCGACGAGCGCGGCGAGCGCCCGCGGCAGGACGCGATCGAGCGCGTCGACGACGGGGAGCAATTCGTAGGCGAGCAGGCCGCCGATCACGAACGGCAGCAGGGCCGGCCACGACGCCGCCGTGAGCCACGCGGCGCCGCCGAGCGCGGCGACGGTCAGCGCGGCCCGGCCGATCGACTGGGGCGTCACGGTCCGCAGCCGATCACGCACGGCCGCCCATTGGCCGGACGCGTACGCCTGTCGCGCGGCGAGATCCTCGGTTGCCATGGCTCCTCCGCCAGCATGGCCCGACGGGCTCAATCAGGCGATGGCGCTGGCCACCCAATTCGTCGTCGGCCGACCTCGCGCCAGCAACCCCCGGCGGGGAAGGCTACAGCAGCCGCGCGGATCGCCGCATCAGCTGCTCCCAGGTCCGTCTCGCGATCCCCGATGAGGGCTCCACCGGCGTCGACGCCGCGACCAGTTCGTCGAAGAACGGCTCGGCCAGCGCAGCGACCGAGCTGCCCTCGAACCGGAGATCGAGCTCGTCGTTCCGGAACAGCGACTGGTGGTCGAGGTTGCAGCTGCCGACGAGCAGCACGTCGTCGAAGCGATAGACCTTGGCGTGAGCCATCCCGGGGTGGCGGACGATCTCGACGCCGACGTCGAGCAGCTCGCGATACCACGACTGGAAGGCGGCGAGCGGCAGCGGCGGTCGCGGCTTCTCCGGGACGACCACGCGAACCCGAACGCCGCGGCGCGCCGCCTCCCCGAACCGCCCGATCACGGCGGACGTGGCGATGTACGGGTTGACGATGTCGATCGTCTGCGCCGCGCCATCGAGGCCCTCGAGGATCGCCTCGCGAATGGGATGGTGGCCCGTTCCCGGCACGTTCATCATCAGCGTGACGCGGAGGCCTTCGACGGCATCCGCCGGCAGCTCGGCGGCCACATCGTCGTGAAACAGGCCGACCAGGTCGGGTGGCTTGGGGCCGCCATCCTTGACCCAGCTCGTGAGGAACGCCAGCTGGATCTGGGCGACGACCGGGCCGGTCACCCGGCACATGACGTCCGTGAAGCGGCCGTCCGCGAAGTGGTCCTCGATGCCGGTCCCGCCGACATACGCCACGCGACCGTCGATCACCATCATCTTGCGGTGGTCGAAGTGGAGCGCATCCTCGGCATGGAAGTGCAGGCGGCGTGACCCGATCCGCCCGCCGCGGACGATCGCGATCCCGTCGTTCGCGACGACTTCCGCGCCCGCTTCGCGGAGCTTCCGATAGAGGCGCCGGCTCGTCGTGTCGACCCCGCTGCCGATCGCATCGACGGCAACCTTGACCTCCAGGCCGGCCGCGGCACGCTCAGCCAGGGCTTCGATGATCGACTCCGCGACGGCGCCCGGCCGAATCGCGTAGAACAGCATGTGGATGTGGTCGCGGGCGGCGGCGATGTCGGCGAGGATCCGCGGAAAGTAGCGTTCGCCCTTGAGGATCAGCTCGACGCTGGTGACGGTCGTCGGCGCGAACGTGATCGCCTCGTCGCGACGCCGGATGCGAGGCAAAGCGAGCAGCTCCGCCGCCCGGTCCCGGGCGCCGGCGGGCGTGACGGCCTCGGCGTTCGTGGGCCCGCGCGAGCCGCGACGACGTTGGACCGCCACGGCCGCCGCGCCACCGGCTGCGCCGGCTCCAGCACCCGCGGCGACGAGCGCCGCTCGCTTCTTGCCTCCAGGAATCCCCTTCACCTCGCTAGCGTGGCGGGCCGGACCGACCGTCGCAAGCGTGCCGGCGCGCACGCTCGTCACCGACGACCGATCGCGGCTCGGGTGCCGGCTGGCTTGCACCGCTCACACCCGGCGCGCCTATGCTGTCCCTCGCCTCGGATCTCGGAGCGCTCCGAGGTTCGGTCACGAGTGGAGTGAGACGGTGAGCCGACTGCTTGGCTTCTACAAGACGCAGCTGCAGGTGCTCTGGGAGTGGCGCGGCGGCCGGATCGCGCTGCTGAAGCGGCTCGTCATCACGCTCGTCCTCTCGGCGATCTCGTTCATCCTCACCGCCGCGCTCCTGCCTCGGCTCCGGGTCGACAGCGTGATGGACGCGGTGCTCGCCGTCATCTTCATGGCGCTCTTCAACGCCATCGTCCGGCCTGTCGTCCTCGCGCTCGCGGCGCCGATCTCCCTGATCCTCGTCGCCGTCCTCGTGCTCGTCCTCCAGATCCTCGCGTTCTTTGCGATCGCGACGCTCGCCCCCGGCGTCCACGTCGATGCCTTCCTCACCGCCGTGATCGCATCGTTCATCTACGCGATCATCAACACGATCCTCACCGCGATCTTCGCCGTCGACAGCGGCGACTCGTTCTACGGCCTCCTCGTCCAGCGGCTGATGGTCAGGTCATCGACCGGGCAGTCGGACAAGCCGGGACTCGTCATCCTCCAGATCGACGGCCTCGCCCATCCGATCCTCGCCGCGCGCATGCGAGCCGGCTCCGTGAACACGCTCGCGAGCTGGGTTCGCAACGGCACCCATAAGCTGTCGCGCTGGGAGGCGATCCTGCCGTCGATGACGTCGGCCAGCCAGGCCGGCATCCTCCACGGCAACAACGACGAGATCCCCGCGTTCCGCTGGTACGAGCGGGATCGTCAGCACCTGATGGCCTCGAGCAACCCCGCCGACGCGACGCTGATCGTGTCGCGCATCTCGAACGGCGAGGGCCTGCTCTCCAACAACGGCGCCAGCGTCACGAACCTCGTCACTGGCGACGCCACTCGCTCCTACTTCACGACGGCCTCGATCAAGGCCGAGGGTGGCGGGATCGGCGAGAGCAGGGCGTTCCTGCCGTTCTTCTTCAGCCCGTCGGGCTACCTCCGCTCGTTCACGCTGTTCGTTGGCGAGTTCATCAAGGAGCTCTTCCAGGCCCGCCGCACCCGGCGCTCCGGCGTTCAGCCGCAGATGCACCGCGGCGCGAAGTACGCCGGCATGCGGGCCGCGAGCAACGTGATCCTGCGTGACGTCAACGTCGCTCTGATCATCGAGGAGATGTACCGCGGCACGAACGTCATCTACGCCGACTTCACCGACTACGACGAGCTCGCCCACCACTGCGGGCCCGAGCGGGTCGAGTCGTTCCAGGCGCTCGACGGCGTGGATCAGGCGATCGGGGCACTCGTCCACGCGACCGAGAACGCGCCACGGCCCTACAAGTTCATCGTCCTCTCGGACCACGGCCAGAGCCTCGGCGCGACGTTCAAGCAGCGCTACGGCAAGAGCCTCGGCGAGTACATCCGGGAGCTGATGGGCGGCCGGGCGACGGTCGTCCAGACGTCGGCCCGGGCGGAGGGCTCGATGTTCGTCAACGCGTTCCTCTCGGAGATCACCCGGAGCAAGGGCGTCGGACCCAGCATGGCACGGGCGGCCCTGTCGAACCGGACGACCGACGGCGTGGTGAATCTCGACTCGGACGAGGAGAAGGTCGAGCAGGCCGCGATGGCCGACGAGTCGGCGATCGCGGTCGTGGGCTCCGGCAACCTCGGGCTCGTCTGGTTCACCGGGAACGACCACCGTCTGACCGTCGAGGAGCTCGAGCAACTCCACCCGGGATTGATCGCGGCGGTCGCTGCCCATCCCGGCGTCGGGCTGCTGATGGTCCGCTCGAAGGCCCACGGCGCCGTCGTCTTCGGCCCGAAGGGAACGCGCTACCTCGACGAAGACCGAGTGGAGGGCGAGGACCCGACGACGCTCTTCGGCGAGCACACGGTGATGAGCCTCAAGCGCGAAGACGCGATGAAGCACGCGCCGGACCTGCTGCTGCTGAGCCAGTACAACCCGGACCTCGGCGAGGTCGCGGCGTTCGAGGAGCTGATCGGCTCGCACGGCGGCCTCGGCGGGCCGCAAACCGAGCCGTTCATCCTCCATCCGATCGAATGGGAGCTCGACGAGCCGGTTCCGCTCGGGGCGCCCGCGATCTACCGCAACATCCGGCGCTGGCTCAAGTCGATCGGGATCGAGCTGGGTCCCCAGACCGCACCCGCCCCGGTTCCCACCGACGAAGGCGCCCTCGAACCGGCCCCTGCGGGTGGCGCTGCCGGCTGACGCTCCGGGTTCGCATTCCAGGGTTGACAGATCGCCGTCGCGGCCTATTATTCCGATAGGTTAATTAACCAGAAGGCGAAATGCAGACCACGACCGATCCCCTCAGCACTACGTTCGCCGCCCTCGCCGATCCCACCCGCCGGGCCATGCTCGCTCGACTGGCGCAGGGCGAGGCCACGGTCGGCGAGCTTGCCGCTCCGTTCGACCTCAGTCTTCCGGCCATCTCGAAGCATCTCAAGGTGCTCCAGAAGGCGGGTCTCGTCGAGCAGGGCCGGCAGGCGCAATGGCGGCCCTGCCGCCTCGCACCGGAGCCGCTCCGGGACGTCGCCAACTGGGTCGGCCAGTACAAGCGGCACTGGGAGGACAGCCTCGAACGACTCGATGCCTATCTCCGCGAGGTGGGCGCAAGCGATCAGGATCACGAACGACAGCAGGAAGGAGCCGGCGATGGCAGCGACGAGAATCGACCGCGGTAGCACCGCGACAACCGCGATCTACAGCGACGGACCGGACCTCGTCTTCGAGCGGGTGTTCGACGCCCCGCGCGAGAGAGTCTGGCAGGCGTTCACGGATCCGGAGATCGTCCCCCACTGGTGGGGCAAGCACGGGACCACGACCGTGGTCGAGGAGATGGATGTTCGCCCGGGCGGCAGGTGGCGCTATGTCAGCAAGGACGCCGGCCGCGAGGACGTCGTGTTCTTCGGCGAGTACCTCGAGGTGACGCCGCCGGAGCGCTTCCGCTGGACCTTCATGTTCGAGACGCCCGGCGGCGCCCAGGGCGGCCCCGAGACGCACACGTTCGAGGATCTCGGCGGCCGGACGAAGGTCCACTCCGTCGGCCACTTCGACTCGCCGGAGACGATCGACATGGCGCTCGCGACGGGGATGGTCGAGGGTGCGATCGAGACCTGGGACCGCCTGGCGGCGTACCTCGCCCGCGACTGAACCCGGTATCGCGCAGCAAACGGCCCCTCGGGCGACTGCCCGAGGGGCCTCCGATTCGTGCCACGATCACGTCCATGGATGGGGAGCGCTATCGCGCCGCCGAGCAACGCCTGTGGGCCTCCCTCGGTGTCGAGCCGACGGAGCGCCAGCTGCGCCTGCGCCACCTCGCGACCGACGTCCGGATCCAGGAGGTCGGCGATGGCCAGCCGGTCGTGTTCGTCCACGGCGCGAACACGAGCGGCTCCAGCTGGGCATCGATCGCGTCCCGCCTGCCGACGTTCCGCTGCATCCTGGTCGACCGACCGGGCACCGGACTCAGTCCGCCGCCCCCGACCCCGATCGACGCCGCAACCCTGCCGGCGTTCGCGGAGCACCTGATCGTCGACGTCCTCGACGCGCTCGATCTATCTTCGGCGCACGTGGTCGGGACCTCGTTTGGCGGCTACGTGGCGCTTCGATCGGCGGCCGCCCATCCCGACCGCGTCGATCGCCTCATCCTGTTCAGCTGGTCGGCCGGTCTGCCGGTCGATCGCCTGCCCCTGTTCATGCGCCTGATGACGATGCCGGGAATCGGCCGGATTGCGACCGCGCTGCCGCAGACCGAGCGCTCCATCCGCCAGGTGTTCCGCGGTCTCGGGCACGCCGAGGCGCTCGCCGATGGGCGGATCACGCGGGAAGACATCGGTGCCATCCTCGCGCTCTACCGCGATACCGACACGATGCGCAACGAGTTGACGATGGGTCGGGCGCTGGTGACGGCGAGGGGTGGACTGCGGATGTCGCTGCCGGATGCGCTCCTCGGCTCCATCAGGACGCCGACGTACCTGCTCTGGGGCGAGGACGACCCGTTCGGTGGGCCGGACCTCGCGCGGGCAGCCGCAGGCCGGCTCCCGAACGCGACGTTGGAATTGCTACGCGGCGCGGGTCACGCGCCGTGGCTCGATGACCTCGAGCGGTGCGTCGAGGTCATCGAGAAGTTCCTTGGGCTCAGCGACCCGCCTCGACCGGCGAGCCCCACTCCTGGGCGTGCGACTGGCGATCCTTCGCCTTCGTCCGTTCCATGATGTCGAGCGTCTCGGCGACTGATCGGCCGTTCTCGTCAGCCGCGGCCTTGATGTCCTCGTAGGTGATGTTGTGTTCGCCCATCTCGAGGTGGGCGTCCATGCAGCCACACGTGAGACACATGGGGATGACCTCCTGCCGGACGTCGCCGGCCTGCGTGGAGCCCAGCCTCTCAGCCACGCTGCGACGGCTCCGTGGTCGAGGTCGCTGGCAGCGTTGCAAACGCGCTGAGGTTGCGCTTCGGGGCCCGGATTCCGCTCGGAGCGGCAAGTCCCGGCTGAGCGCGGCAACGGCCGGATTTGCCGGTGGGCCGAACGCTGACGATCAGCCCGCTTCCGACCGCCCTGCGGCGGCGGAAAGACACCCGGCGCACAGACCCGAGATCGTCAGGTGGCCGATGTCGGCGGCGAACCCGAAGCGCGCCCGGATCGGGCCGCTCACTGCGGCGGCATCGGCCGGATCGAGCTCCCACGTCCCGCCACAACCCCGGCACTGGAGATGGCCGTGGTCTTCGCCCGGCAGCACGTGGAACTCTTCGCGGCCGGCCGCGGAGTGGCTGTGACTGATGTAGCCAAGCTCTTCCAGCACGTCCAGCGTCCGGTACACGGTCGAGGGCGTCGTCTCGGGGTCGCGGGCGCGGCAGCGTTCGACCACTTCGCTGCCGGTGATGTGGCCTTCGGTCGCTGACAGCACATCAAGGATCAGCCGCCGCTGCGGCGTCCAGCGCAGGCCCCGCGAGCGCAGCTCGTCACGGACGTCAATCCAGGCGTCCGCTCCCGACGAACCCCCGATGTCAGCGGTTGATCCGGCGTCGCCCATGGCGCGCAGTATAGGCGACGCGTCGCTGTTGCCACCGATTGCAATAACGCCCGATCACCCCTACCATCGAGAACGACCGCCGAGGAGGATGCTGTCAATGCTCGCCGCAATCGCCGCGCCGGTGACCGGCTCCGGCGCCGCGCCGCCCCAGATGCACGCCCCGGATGGATTCCTGTCCGTGCCGGTGGCGCTCGTCATGTGGGCGGTCACGATCGTCGTCCTTGCGATTGCGGTGCGGCGCACGAACGCGACGCTCGACGAGAAGGCGGTCCCGCTCCTCGGCGTGATGGCGGCGTTCGTCTTCGCTGCCCAGATGTTCAACTTCCAGGTCGTCGGCGGGACGTCCGGTCACCTGCTGGGTGGCGTCCTCGCCGCAGTGCTGCTGGGGCCATGGGCGGCGACGCTGGTCATGGCCTGCGTCGTCGGCGTCCAGGCGCTCGTCTTCCAGGACGGCGGCCTGCTCGTCATGGGCGCGAACATCTTCAACATGGGCATCGTCGGCACGCTGGGCGGGTTCTATCTCTATCGCGCGATCGCCGGCGTCTTCGGCGGCGAGGACCGGGCCCGGGTACCGGCGGCCGGCATCGCCGCGTGGGCATCGGTGGTGGCGGGAGCCACCTGCATGGCCCTGGAGCTGGCAGTCAGCGGCACGACGCCGCTCCAGCTCGCGCTGCCGGCGATGGTCGGCGTCCATGCGCTGATCGGAATCGGGGAGGCGTTGATCACGATGGCGGCGCTGGCGTTCATCTCGGTGACCCGATCCGACCTGCTCCAGGCGGGCCGCCGGACCGTGGGCCGGGGCGTCGGGGAGCCGGCGTCGTGACCGACTCGAGCGATCGTCCGTCCCGCGGCGGTGACGGCGGCGAAGGCGGTGACGGCGGTGACGGCGGCGACGGCGGTGGCGGCGGCGGTCGCCGTTCGCGCTACTGGTGGCTCGTCGGCCTCGCCATTGCCGCCGGGACCGTGATCCTGCTCGCCCCGCTGGCGTCATCGGATCCCGACGGGCTCGAGCGGGTAGCAGGCGACCAGGGCTTTCTCGGCAACGCCCGCGACGCGCTGTTCTCGATCATTCCCGACTACACCGTCCCGGGCATCAACGGCAACCTGTCGACGATCCTCGCCGGCCTCATCGGCGTGGCGCTCGTCTTCGGGATCATGCTGCTCCTCGGACGGGTCCTGGCCCGGCGCAAGCGCTAGCCGTCCTTGCTCGACCTCGACCGCTACGTCCACCGCCAGAGCGTGTTCCACCGCGCCGACGCGCGCGTCAAGTTCATCGCGACCGTCGCGTTCATCGTGACCGTGAGCCTGCTGCCTGTCGGCTCGTACCTCGCGCTCGGCGTCGCGTGGCTCGTGGTCATCGCCGCGGCTGCCATCGCCCGGGTCGGGCCGTTTCTGCCCGCCCGGCGAGCGTTCCTTGCGGCACCGTTCCTGCTCGCCGCGTTCCCGCTGATCTTCACGCGGCCCGAAGATCCGCTCGCGACGTTCGCCCTGGGTCCGCTCACGCTCACGATCAGCGGCGAGGGCCTGCGGCAGTTCACGACGATCGCCCTGAAGAGCTGGATCAGCGTCCAGGCGGCGCTGCTCCTCGCGTTCACGACGCCGTTCCACGAGCTCGTCGACGCCCTTCGCCAGCTGCGCCTGCCGAAGATCATGGTCTCGATCATCTCGTTCATGTACCGCTACCTCGCGGTCCTCGCGGCGGAGTCGTCGCGGATGTCGCGGGCGCGGGCGGCTCGATCAGCAGAAGCCCCCGACGGCCGGCGTGGCGGATCGATCGCATGGCGGGCGAAGGTCACCGGCGGGCTCGTTGGCTCGCTGTTCCTGCGCTCGTACGAGCGGAGCGAGCGGATCTACGCCGCGATGCAGGCGCGCGGGTTCGAGGGCGAGATCCGGCACATCCACAGCCGGGCCCTTCGTCCGGTCGAATACCTCGCGATCGGAGGCGTCATCGCGCTCTGCGCGCTGTACGCGGCCGTGGTCAACGTGCTGCAGGTGCTCCGATGAGCGCGATCGACGAACGACCGTCGGCGCCGGGGCACGACGACGCGTCGCACACGCACATCCACAGTCATGCGCATCCCGACGGCCACCATGGCCACGACCATCCCGACACCGCGGCCGGGCCGCGTTCGGCTGCGGCGCTCGACGTGGAGCATCTGCACTTCACCTACCCCGATGGCTACGAGGCGCTGAAGGGCATCGACCTGGCAATCGCGGCCGGCGAGAAGGTCGCGCTCGTGGGCCCGAACGGTGCCGGCAAGAGCACGCTCCTGCTCCACCTCAACGGCATCAACGAGCCAACCCACGGAACGGTGCGGATCGGCGATACCGTCGTCGATCGGGCGAGTGCCCGGCGGATTCGGGCCCGTGTGGGCCTCGTCTTCCAGGACCCCGACGACCAGCTCTTCAGCCCTACCGTCTTCGAGGACGTGGCCTTCGGGCCGCTCCACATGGGCATGCCGACCGAGGACATCCATGACCGGGTCGAGCGAGCGCTCGCCGCGGTCGGCATGGCCGGCTTCGAGCGCCGGATGCCGCATCGGCTGAGCCTCGGTCAGCGCAAGCGCGTCGCGCTCGCGACCGTCCTCTCGATGGATCCCGAGGTCCTCGTGTTCGACGAGCCGTCGGCCGGGCTCGACCCGCGCGGCCGCCGCGAGCTGATCGATCTCCTGCGCCGCCTGTCCCAGACGATGATCGTCTCGACCCACGACATGCGGCTCGTCGCCGACGTGTTTCCGCGGGTCGTCGTCATGGACGACGGCCGGGTCGTTGCCGACGGCGCCACGGACACCGTGCTCACCGACGACGCTCTGCTCCAGCGCCACGGGCTGGAGCGACCCTAGAAACCTGACACGAGTGGCCCGCACGGCGGCTATCGTCAGGTGATGAACGGCCCGACGATCCGCCCGGCCTACTCGATGTGGCCCGAATACAACCGGCGATGGCGCGACGTCGTCGCCGCGTTGACGCGGGAGCAGCTCGCGATCGAGCCGGCGGTCGGCCGCTGGCCACTCTGGGCGACCATCGGCCATGCCGCTTGCCAACGGGTGTTCTGGCTGTGCGACTTCGCGGGCGAGCCCGGCGCCGACACCACGCCGTTCACGAACGCCGGCTACGACTGCCCGGGCGACGACGATCTCGAGCACGTGCTCGGCCCGGACGAGCTTGCCGCCGCGCTCGACTCGACGTTCCGGATCGTCGAGGCATGCCTCGACCGCTGGACGCTGGCATCGCTCGACGAAGTGCTGCGTCGGCCGGAGTGGGACGAATCCTGGGTCCATCGCCGCGGCGCGGTCCTGCAGCGCGTCTTCAGCCACGACGTCTATCACATCGCCGAGGTGAACGAGGCCCTTGGCACGGCAGGCGTGACGCAGGTCGATCTCTGGGACTGACGGCGCTCTCCCGGGCGCAGATCCTCGCTCACCGCCGGCGCGTCGCGCCGCTCGATCTGCGGCTGCCCGCCGGCGGCGGCTCGCTTCGCCGTGCCGCGTGGGCCGGCCTCCAGGACAGCATGCCCCGGGCCGCCGTCCTCTCGATCCACGCCCGCGTCCAGAACGCCACGCCGAACGTCTGGGAGGACGATTCATTCGTCCAGGTCTGGGGCCCGCGATTCAGCACGTACGTGATCCCGGCCGAGGACGTGGCGGTCTTCACGCTTGGTCGCTTGCCGGACGATCCGAAGCGCCAGGCGGAGTTCCAGGCCGTTGCCGACAAGCTCGAACGGTTCCTCGACGGGCGGCGGATGACGTTAAGCGAGGCGGGCCACGCGCTCGGCGTCCACCCCAGCAGCCTTCGCTACGGCGGCCCGACCGGCCGGATCCTGATCCGGTGGGAGGGCGCCCGATCGCCTGTCCTGTGGACGGTTCCGGCTCCCGACGTCGACCCGTTCGAAGCGCGTCTGGAGCTGGCCCGGCGGTATCTCCATGTGTTCGGCCCGGGTACGGCAGCCGCGTTCGAGGTCTGGGCCGGGATCCGATCGCCCCGCGGCAAGGCCGCGTTCGAGGCACTCAAGAGGGAGCTCGTGGCGGTGACCACGCCACTGGGCGAAAGCTGGATCCTCGCCTCGGACGAGGCCTCGCTCCGGGGCCCGGCGGACGAGCCTGCGCCGGCGCGGCTTCTCCCGAGCGGCGACACGTTCTACCTGCTCCAGGGCAAGGATCGTGAGCTGCTCGTGCCGGACGCGAAGCGCCGGGCGGAGCTCTGGACGTCGCGCGTCTGGCCCGGCGCGGTGCTCGTCGAAGGGGAGATCGCGGGCATCTGGCGCAGGGCAGGCCCGACGGTCACGATCGAAACATGGCGCCGCCTCTCGCAACCGGAGCGAGAGGCGGTGGAGCGCGAGGCGGAGTCGTTTCCGCTACCGGACATCGACCGGCCGATCCGCGTCAGCTGGCAAGACTGATCGGCGGCCCGGCTTCGCTCAGTCGTCGAAGCGCCAGCGTGTCGCCCCGCCGGGCTCCGAGGCGAGGACGCAGAACACCGTCGTGGGTGTGATCTCGTACAGGTACCACGGCGGCGGGCCAGCGCTCGGGGCGCTGTAGTCGTACGTGAAGGCAGCATCCTCGACCCGGGCCGGCCAGCCGGTCTCGGCATAGCGCTTCGCGAGCCGTTGCAGCGTGGCATCGTCGGTGACGCGCTGGGCGACGCCCTCGAAGACGACGTCCATCGTCGGGAACGCCATCGACACCGAGCAGCTCGGGTTCGCCGCAAGGTTCCGGCTCTTGCGCGTGCCGGGGCCGCTAACGACATAGACGTTGCCCTGGTTCCAGACCGCCCCGACACCGGCCATGTGCGGCCGGCCGTCCGGTCGGGTGGTCGCGAGGAAGCAGCGGACGTCGGGTGGTTGTTGCCCCTCGAGGGCTTCGAGCACCGTGGACCACGGGACCGGTGGCAGGTCGTACAGGTCGGCGAGGTTCTTCGTCTTCATCGTCGGGCTCCGATCAGTGCGGGATGTCGTGCAGTGGTTAGACCGCAATCCTGCGCCCGTCTCATCGATCTCGAAGCTTTGCCTCGATCGCCTCGCGGTGAACGCGGTAGTGGCCGACGAGTACCCGCTCGATCGTGGCGGCGAGCGGCGGGTTGCCGGCTCGTTGCGGTCTGGTAGGCCGCCCGAGGTCCTCGTCGGACAACGTGAGGATGAGGTCGACGCTTTCGCCCGTCCGACGGTCGAGGAGCTCGGCCGCCGCCCGGGGCGAGAGCTCCGTCTTCAGGCGGACTCGCTCCATCGCCGGGCGACGCGCGGGAGCCGCCAGCCCGAGGGTCCGTCTGACGATCCACTGGTGGAACACGGCCGCTTCGGAGAGGTGCTCGGCGTCCTTGCCAATCGACCAGACGCCGGGTCCCGGGACACGGTCCCAATCGTCGGTGGGAACCGCAGCCAGCAACGAGACGACCTCCGCGGCCGCGGAGTGGAGCAGTTCGGCGAGCATCGCCGCCTGAGCGGATGCGGCGCGTGGGTCCACCCCGAGATTGTGACGGCGACGGTGGCCGCGGGCAGGCGCTGGACTAAAGCGGCGTGACGGTCGACACCCGCGGCCCGAGTGACGTCGGCCCGGCGATCTCATACGACATGCCAGGAGCGTGGGCGGGGGCGGTATAGGGTCGGTATAGCCGGCCGGGCCCTAGCTGCCGGAGGCGGCTCCCTCCTCGAAGAGGCGCTCGAACTCCTCGTTGCCGAGCGCCGCCCGAGCCGCATCCGCGGCAACCGGTGCGAGTTGCCCGCCATCGGCATCCCAGCCGGTGCCGCCAAGGAGCGACGAGGCCACGCCGAGCCGGCGCGCCGCTGATTCGGCCCGACCCGTCCGGGCCTCGACCGCGGCGAGGCCCTGGAGCGCGTTTGCCGTTCGGATGTTGAATCCCACGGCCTCGAACGACTCGACGGCAGCTGCGAAGTGCGGCTCCGCGGCAGCCACATTCCCCGAGTCGAACTCGATCTCGCCGAGATTGATGTGCACGAAGCCGAGGCCCTCCGAGAGCCCTTCGCCGCGACGGTGCTCAAGGACGATCTGAAGCATCGCCCGCGCTTCGTCGTGGCGCCCCGCGTCCAGATACGTGACGCCGAGGTTCAATCGGGTCGTCATCTCCGGCTCGAGCAGGCCGTTGGCGGTCTCGATCGCGAGTGCCGTCAGGTGGTAGCGCTCCGCAGCCTCGAGATCCTCGCGACCGGTGGCCATCACCCCCAGCAGGTTGAGGACGTGAACCCGCTCCGTCGCATCGTCGATGTCGGTGCTCGCATCCTGCGCCAGCTGGGCGAGCTTCATTGCGCGTTCCCGGTCGCCCATGCTCCACGCGAGGGATGCATTCGCGCGGGCGACTCGTACACCCTCCGAGGTGTGGACGACTCCCCGCCGCTCGATGATCCCGTCGAGAATGCTTCGCCCTTCCGCAAGATGGCCGCGGATCCACCAGTACCGCCACATGGCTGCGGCGATGCCGAGTTCGTCCGACGCGTCCGGGTCCGCCGCGGCCACGCGGAGCGCTTCGCGAATGTTGTCGAGCTCGACGTCGAGCTGTCCCAGCCAGGCGGCCTGGGCGCTCGCGACCCGGTGGTCGACATCGCCGACGTCGACGATGTCGCGAACCCAGCTCACGAGCTCTGCCTCGACGGCCGCGCGCCGTCCACCCAGGAGCTCGTACGCGTACTCGCGGACCGTCTCGAGCAGCCGGTAGCGGCGTTCGCCCAGCACGTCGAGCGGTTGCACCAGGTGGTGGTCGACGAGCGAGCTCAGGAGCTCGTCGTCGGCGCCTGCGATCCGGGCCGCGGCCTCGATCGAACAACCTGCCGGGAATACCGCGAGCCCCGCGAGAACCTCGCGTTCGGCCGGGTCGAGGAGGTTCACGCTCCAGTCCAACAGCTCGCGCAACGTGCGCTGGCGGGCCGGCAGATCGCGCGGCCCGCCCGAGAGGACCGCCAACCGCGACGCGAGCCGGGTATCGAGCCGGCGGATACCGAGGCCGCGGATCCGCGCGGCGGCGAGCTCGATCGGTAACGGCAGGCTGTCGAGACGCCGGCAGATCGATGCCGCGACCGGCGCCGTCTCGACGTCAACCGAGAACGACGGATCGAGCGCGCGGGCCCGTTGCTCGAAGAGGGCCACGGCTTCGGACTCGCTCAGCGGCCCGATCGGGTAGACGTGTTCACCCGAGACGTGCAGGAGGACGCGCGAGGTCACGACCACAATGAGGCGCGGCGCGCTGGCGATGAGCTGGACCACGCCGGGCGCGGCCGCGCGAAGGTGCTCCAGGTTGTCGAGGACCAGGAGTAGCTCGCGGTCGCGCAGACCCTCCACGAGGGAGGCGGCTGCATCCCCACCTGGATCGATGCCGACTGCGTGGGCGATCGTGGAAGGGACGAGATCGGGATCACGAAGCGATGCGAGTTCGACGAGCACTGCGCCATTCGCGAAGTCGGGCCCGACTGCCCGGGCGAGCTCGAGCGCGATCCGGCTCTTTCCAGAACCGCCCGCGCCGGTCAGCGAGACCAGCCGTACGGTCCGGTACCCGAGGAGCGATGTGAGCTCCGCGAGCTCCCGCTTCCGGCCGATCAGGGCGTTCGGTGGGATCGGTAATGGCGGGGAGTCGGCCTGCGCCGCTGGAGCCGCAAGCGACGGATCCTGCCGCGCAATTCGGTCGCGAAGCTCGATGAGGGTCGGCGACGGCTCCGCCCCGAGGTCCGCCCGGAGTTCGTCGCGGACGGCATCGAACAGCCTCAGTGCGGCGGCCGTCCCCTCGGCCCGGTACGCCGCGATCATCGCGAGCTCAACGAGCCGTTCGTCAGTTGGATCGCCGGTCACGAGTCCGCGGGTCTCGCCGACGACGTCCGCGTGACGACCAAGCCGCAGATCCGCGTCGATCCTGTCCGCGAGAGCCATCCGGCGGATCGTCTCGAGCCGCTCGATCTCCTCGCGCGCAAACGACTCGTACTGGACGTCGGCGTACGCCGGGCCGCGCCAGAGGCCGAGCGCTCGACGCAGGATCGACGCCGCCAACGCAACGTTCCCGATCCGGAGCGCGTCCTGCCCCTCGGCCGCGAGGCGCTCGAACTCGCTCGCATCCACGCTCGCCGAGTTCGCGGCGAGCGCGTAGCCAGACGGTTCGGTCGTGATCTCGAGGCCCGGAGGCAGTTCGCGGCGGAGCTGGGATACGTACACCTGCACCAACTTCGCTGCCGATGCAGGTGCTGTTTCGCCCCAGAGTGCGTCGATCAGCGCGTCCGTCCCGCATACGGCCGGGCGCTGGACAGCGAGGACTGCCAGGAGCGTCCGAACTTTCGCGGCCCGAAGCGGAATTGCCCCGGCCTCGCCGACGAGCTCAAGCGGACCGAGAACGCGCAATAGCACCAGCGCTCCCCTCGACACCCCGATCCGGCGTGTGCCCCGGCGGTAGTACGCGTAAGTATCCGCCAGCGCGCGCTCAGCCAGCCGTGACCGCGAGCGCATCCGCAGCTGCCACCGTTAGCCCAGCTTCGGGCACGACGCCCGCGTGCCGCGATGAAGGACAGCAGCAGTGACCCGGTCGTTGCTGATTTTCTGCTGGACGCACGGAATATCGACGCAGGAGCTCGCGGCCGCGCGCGCCCGATGAGGTCGTGAGAAGGGGAGTGGAGCCGACACTCGGATTTGAACCGAGGACCTGCTGTTTACGAACTAGATCGGCCTAAGCGCTGTGGCACAAGCGTGGAAACGCGAGCGTAGGGCGCTCAGTTAGCAGGTCTTCGATTCGAGCGTGGTGAGGGGTCCTGCTTGTCCAGTCTCCGAGGTAGTCACGGTGGTCCATCGCGCGCCCACCCGGTGTTGGCGCGCGATCACAACCTACAGCCTGCCGATTGAGGGTCGGGATGAGTG
>DASUFO010000067.1:0-87121 GCA_036274475.1 Candidatus Limnocylindrales bacterium | reverse complement strand
TCTCGATCGTGATCGGCGCGGCCGCGGCGCTCATCCAGGCGCTCGGGCTCGTTCGCTGGCCGTTCGCCGTGCCGGAGCTGGCGCGCCGCTACGTCGCCGCGAACGGGCCGGAAGCTGCGGCCAGCCGGCAGGTGGTCGAGGTCACCTTCGCGACGCTGCACCGGCTGCTCGGGGTGGGCATCGGCGAACACATGGGATACCTGCTCACCGGGCTCTGGACATTGCTCGTCGCTGCCTCGATCCTTTCAACCGCCGTGCTGCCGGGCTGGCTCGGAATCATCGGCCTGCCGATCGGGGTCGCTCTTCTAATCGGCGCCCTCGAGTTCGTGGGCCCCAATGAAGAGGAGGGCTGGCCGCTAGCCGGCACGATCGTGCCGATCGCCTACATCGCGTGGTCGCTCTGGCTCGTTTCGCTGGGTGTGTTCCTGCTTCTCTGAGACAGCGATGATCGGCGGCGTGCGCGTCGTATCGCGTGACAGCTGCGGGTCCGATCGATCGCTTTTGCATCCGGAGCAGGGAAAGTTGTTCACACTCCTTCTTATCGCGCCAGCGATAAGGCTGATACTTCGACACCGATGGCCTATGCTCGGGCGCGTCCCGAGACCACCCTCCGGCGCTGTCGCCTGGTCCCTTATCTGGACCCTTATCGATCCTGTCTCTTGTGTCTCATGCGTCTCTTTGTAGTCGTTTCTGAACTCGGCTGAGACGCATGAGACGATTCACCGGGAGTCCGGTATGCGGTACCAATGCTCCCACTACATCTGGTAGTCGACGGTCGGTCGTATGAGACCTAGTTGCCGTATGCCAAGCCACATCAGGCGGGTCGCCCGACCGACTCTTGCTGGGTCGGCTCTTGCCGAACCGATTCGAAGAAGCGGATCAGCTCCCTGGCCAGAGGCTGGGGTGCGAGCAGCGGAGCGAAATGGCCGACGCCCGGCAGCTCGCGGACGTGCGGGTCTGAGACGCGCTGGGCGATGTGCCGTGCCGCCTCGGCAAAGAAGGTGCCGAGCAGGGTCTGCCGCCCCCGCAGGATTAGGACCGGCGCGGTAACGATTCCGAGCGCTTCGGGATCGGTCGACCGAGGCCCCGCAAAGGACGCGTCTTGCTGGACGAATCCGAGCATTGCCGGGACGCACCCTGCCCATCGCTCGTAGAAGTCCGTCTTCTCCAGTGCGGCGATTTCATGGTTGGTGCAGATCCACTGCGCGAACGCGCGAATCGCATCCACGAGCCGGCCGTCGGCAGCCGCCATGCCAACCTGTTCCATGGTTGCGGACGTACGGGCGAGGTCGTCGTCGCGCATCACCGACAGCACAAAGGGCTCGTAGGCGGCCACGGCGGCCACGGACCCGCTGCGCGCGGCCGCCCCGAGCACCCACGGCCCGCTGCCCGACCAGCCGACCAGGCAGACCGGCTCGCCGATGCTGTCCACGAAGGCGGCGACGTCCTCCTCCAGGCGCGGGGGCGAGTGGTCCGGGTTGTTGCTCGACAGCCCTCGACCGCGAGTGCTCGGAAGGTAGCAGGTGAACCGCTCGCTGATGTAGGGGAGCAGAGCCTCCCAGGCGACCTCGCCGTCCCCGATCCCGCCATGGACCAGCACCAGCGGCGGGCCCTGTCCCTGCACTCGTCCGGCGATCTCGGTGCCGTCGGCGGAAACGGTTCCATGGATTCGCTCGTCAGTCATGTTGGTCCCTCGCGACCATCGCTGCGCCGGTGTTCGGCGCGTCTACCGGGACGCTAGGCCGCGCGGCGGCCGTGCCGCTTCGGCGCGATTGACCAATCTGCGCCGGCGGTCTACGCGGTTGTGCGTAGCCGCCTCGCCGTCAGCGGATGCCGGTAAGCCCGCGGTCGATGGCGTAGCGCGCGGCCTGGGTCCGCGACGTGACACCGATCTTGGTGAAGATGTTCGTCAGGTGACGGGCGACCGTGCGGTCGCTGATGAAGAGCGCCTCGCCGATCTGCCGGTTCGAGCGTCCGTCGGCCACAAGCGTCAGCACCTCGTACTCGCGCCGCGTGAGGCCGTCGGGCAATTCGTGCGCCGGCCGACGCGCTCCCAGCCGCATGTACGTCGCCTCCGCTCGCGCCACCTCCGCAGCGGCGGACGCCTCGTCGCCCAGCGCCCGGTAGGCCTCGGCGAGGCGGACGCAGGTGCCAGCAGCTTCGTACGCTGCGCCGAGCTCGTGCCAGCGACGATTCGCGTCACGAAGTACCGGGAGCGCCTCCTCGGCGCGGCCCTCGGCCAGCAGCACCGCGCCGCGCGCGGCGGCCGCCATCGCCTCCAGCCCCGAGGTGGCGTACATCGCTGCCGTCTCCGCGAGCTCGGAGGCTGCGGCCGCCGCGTCATTCCGCTGTCCCGCGGCGACCGCGATCTCGACCCCTGCGGCACGCAGCGGGGCCCGGCGCAACGGGTCGGGGCCGACGGCCGCCACGGCCGCGCGCACCGAAGTCGCGGCACCCGCCGCATCTCCCGCCTGGAGCCGCAGCAGCGCACGTCCCGGCTGCGGGTCACGCCCGCGGGCATGTGCCTCATCGTAGGCATCGGCCGCGCTCGGGTCGCCGCGCAACCGGCGCGCCTCGGCTACGACGTACCAGGCCTCCGCGGCGTAGTCGATCCGGTTGGCGTCGAGGTCCGCTACTACCTGGAGCGCCTTCCGCTCGGCCGCGTCCCACTCGCCGCGGAACAGGTGGAGCTGAGCCCGGTGCACAGCACACAAGCCCCCGAACGCCACCGCCGCGGGGAAGGTAGCCAGCCACCGCTCCGTCAGGTCGACCCAGCGGCTCATTCGGCGGATGTCAACGACGTCGTGACAGGCCGCGATGGTATGGCAGTAGAGGGTGCCCGATACGAACGGGGCGAGCCGGCCGTCCAGGACGGTGACCATCGCCTCATCGAGCAACTTCAGCCCGTCGACCACCTGTCCAGACGAAATCAAGGCGCGGCCTTCGCCGTTCAGGCCCAAAGCCAACAAGTCGGCCTGACCGAGTCGGCGGCCGAGGTCCTGCACCCGGCGTGCTGCGTCCACCGCGGCCGCCGACTCCCCGGCCTGCAGGCTCGGCTCTACACCGGTCAGGTGCAGCAGCAGCCCATGCGCCGGGGACTCCGTGATCCCCTCCAGCAGGTGTCCGGCGCGCCCGATCCAGCCCATGCCCAGCGGCTCGTCGCCCCGCGCGAGGTGGAAGACTCCCAGCACCAGCGCGGCTCCCGCGGCCCCGACCGTTCGGGAGTCGGCCAGAAAGGCGTCGTACGCAGCGGCATTCAGCCGCAGGTTGTCCTCGATTCGGCCAAGCCACCACACGGCATCGGCGTACGCGGCGAGGTCGTCCGCGGTGAGCCGGTTGGTCGCAACCGCGTCGAAGTGTGAGGACGCTTTGACCCAGTCCTGACCGGCGTAGGCCCGCCGCGCCAGGGTCAAGCTGTCGATGTGCTCATCCACCCGCCGTCCTCCGCCGACGGACGTCATGCTACCGGCTCCCGCCCACGGCACGGACCAACGCGAGGAGCCCTAATAGGAGCCCTTATGGCTCCTGTCTCTTGCGTCTCATGCGTCTCTTGCTAGGCGTTTCTGAACTCGGCTGAGACGCATGAGACGGTTCACGCGGCATCCGGTATGCGGTACCGACTCCACCACTACGCGAGACTGAGCCCGGATCCACCGACCGACAGCTTCCGGCTGTGACACCTACGCTGTCACGGCACGCCGAAGTCAGGCCGGTCGAACGACCCGGAGTCCGCGGCCGGCGGCCGCCGCTGCAAGGCGCTCGTCGTACGTCACAAACGCCCGGAGCTCTGAACCGAACTGCCCGGCGCTCGCGAGATGAATCGCGTCGAGCGATCGGAGTTCGGGCGGGACGAGCAACCCCGCTGCGTCGAGCACGCGATCGTTGATCCGCAGCAGGTCCACCCGCGCGAGCACCTCCCGGCCTCGTCGAACGGCGTCGGGCCCGAGAGGAAGGAGGGCACGAACGACCTCCGTTCGGGCAAGGGCGCTCGAGACGAGTGGCCGATGGCGAGCCAGGTACCGTCGCAACGCCGCCGACTCAGGTTCGAGAACGGCGAGCTTCACGAGCGCCGACGAGTCGACATAGGTCGCCCGCTCAGCGCTCATCGCGGCGCAGTCGATCGAGGACGCTCGACGGGGGCTCCTGTCCTGGCGCCAGGGGCAGCGGCTCCGGCAGATCCCTCATCTCGGCCCTTGCCGGCTCGAGATCACCGGTTGCCCGCAGCCGTTCGATTGGTCGCTGATCCGGCAGTGGCGCGAGCACCGCCACCGGCCGGCCCCGGTCGGTGATCTCGATCGTCTCGCCGGCCTCTACGCGTCGCAGCAGCTCGCTGGCGCGCTGCCGCAATTCTCTGATGCCTGTCGATGCCATGTGCTAATAGTAGCACATCATGCAGGCCACTATTGAAGCCCTTGTGAATCTGTCTCCTGTGTCCCGTGGCGTCTCTTGGGGTCGTTTCTGAAGGCGGCTGAGACGGATGAGACGGTTCACCGGGAATCCGGTATGCGGCACCACCTCCGGACGTGAATGATCGCCAGGAGATGCTCCTGGCGATCGTTTGCGGACTGCGCGGCACTGACCATTACCGTGTTCCGACTCCGCTCGGGCCGGCGAGACCGCCGTGCGCCGGCGCGCCGCCAACCGGAGCCGCCTCGCGGGCCACGCCGCTCGGGCCGGCCAACCCCCCGTGTGCCGGCGCGCCGCCCATCGGAGCGGCCGCGCGACCAACATCACTCGGGCCGGCGAGCCCGTAATGCGCCGGGTAGCCCGGAGCGCCTCGAACGATCGTGCCCTGCGGCGTGATCGTCGTCACGGAGTCGAAGCTGATCGCCCGGGTAGCCAGCGCGACGCCGAATGCCAGTGCGCCGACGAAGGCGATGACGATGACGCCGACGACGATTCGCGAAGTCCGGAACGTCGGGGTCGATGCAACGTACGTGTCCATGATCCCGTTCTCCTGCTGACTGGTCCGGGCCCCTCTGGCGCCGGTCGGTGGCAGCAGGATCGGAGGCGGTGCTCCGCGCGGTGTCGACGGCGGCTCTACGCGCGCTCTATCAGCCGAAG
Organism: Candidatus Limnocylindrales bacterium; assembly: GCA_036274475.1. Taxonomy (GTDB): domain Bacteria; phylum Chloroflexota; class Limnocylindria; order Limnocylindrales; family CSP1-4; genus CF-46. The sequence continues at coordinate 82,057 of DASUFO010000067.1, read as the reverse complement.
CGAATAGTCACAGGAACCAGCCGGACGTCTCCGTCAGGGTCGCACGTTCGGCTGGCCGGGTCGGGACGACAACGCGGCCAGAGACGATGTCCGCCCGTGCCGCCTCGACGCCGCCGCGGACCTCCTCGAGGTGACCGCCGCTGAACGAAAGGTCCAGACCGCCGTTCGCGACGTTGAAGGTTCGTGACCCCAGCGTGAAGTGCCCGTGCGCGAAGTCCTTGACGATCTCGTAGTTGGCCACGTCCACGCGCTTGAGGACCGACGTCAGGATGTGCCGGCGCCAGGCTTCGACATGAACCGCGCCGGAGAGCTCAAGCACGCTTTCGTACTGGTCGGTGTCCACGCCGATCGCCCACAGGTGGAGCTCGGGGGTCGAGAGCGCGGTTGCGGCTTCGAAGAGGCCGACACCGGAATGGCCAGCGGCAGCGAAGATCACGTCCGCACCCTGCTCGTACATCCCGCGGGCCGCATCCTCGGCGGCGTCTGCGTTGTAGAACCCGCTGAAGTCGTCGCCGTCGGCCAGGTACATGAACGGAACTTCGATCTCCGGATCGACCGACCGCGCACCAGCGACATAGCCGGCGTGAAATTGCCAGATGACCCCGCGATCGGCACCGCCGATGAAGCCGATCATCCCTGTTTTCGTCTTGTGAGCGGCCGCGACACCGGCCAGGTAAGCCCCTTCGTTGTCCAGGAAGTCGAAGTACGCGACGTTCGCGACGTCTGCCACCGGGTACGTCGACACCCAGAACACGTCCGGACGGGCGGCAGCAAGGTCCTCGACGCGGATGGTTCCGCTCGTGACAATCGCGAGGTCCGTGCCAGCTCCCGCGAGCTGCATCAGCTCAGCCTTGATCGCGTCACGGCCGCCCACGGAATCCTCGTACAGGATTTCCTCGCCCACGAGGCCAAACTCCGCGACGGCTCGGTCGAAGCCCGCCTCGCTGAGGGCACTCAGATCGCCGGCACCCGGACGGACGAGCGTCACGCGCTTGACGTCCGTGAGGCCGCCCGCCCGACGCGCCAGATTCGACCCCACCGACTGGACTGGGGTTGACGGCCGCCAGCGCCGCGCGACGCCACCGCGCACGAACTCCAGCCGCCGCTCCAACTCAAACTGGGCACGGGCGGCCGCTTCCTCCGCCTCACGTCGAGCCACGCCCGCCTCAAGGTATTCCCGGAGGCGTCCCGTGAAGGGCAGGGTTCCCTCGGCGCTCCAGGCCTCGAACTCGGCGAGACGCGTGCCCATCAGGAGATAGTCCGCGTGTCGGCCCGATGCCTCCCACTCGTCGGCCGCGCTGGTGAACGTCTCGAACCGAACGAGGGCCGCCCGATGTCCGTCGATCCAGCCGGCCAATCTGGTCCACTCGCGGAACAGCGATTCGTGGGCAACCTCGACGGTCGCCTGGTCCGTTGCGGGATCGCGGTCGAACGTCAACAGCCGCCGCTGGCCGAAATCATCGAGAACCTGCGAGAGAGCAACGGGGTCGAGATCGAGGCTCATGAGCTCCGTGAGCGCGAGGCGCCGGCGGGACTCGGTCGCCCCCCGGCCGAGCTGCACGAGCCGCAGGAAGAGCTGCTGGGTGATCTGCCGGGCAGGAGGCGAGAGCGCCTCGTAGATCGTCTCGGCGCGCCGCGACAGGACACCCCGGATGCCGCCGACCGCGCGGTAGCCATCGAGCGTGAGCGCGGTCTTGGCGCGCCGATCGAACAGCTCCGTGAGCGCGTACTCGAGCAGCGGCAGCGTCGCGGGCCGATGCGCTGCGTCTCCGACGAGCTCGGCGAGCAGGGCAGGCTCGACGACGACCCCCGCCTTCTCCGCCGGCCCGACGATTGCCGCCTCCAGTTCCTCGGGCGTCATGGGCAGCACGTTGACCACGTTGGGCGTGAACAGTCGGGCGAAGCCCGCGTGATGAAGGGGGTGGTCGTAGTAGTCGGCGCGCAGCGCGAGGAGCACGCGGATCGGAGTGTCCGGTTCGGACGCAACCTCGACGAGCGCGTCCAGCAATTGCTGCCGCTGCGGCTCTTCGGTGAGCGTGAACACCTCCTCGAACTGGTCGATCACGAGGAGGGTTTGCGTCGGTCGGCGACGCGGCCCGGCTTTCGCGTCCAGGGGCTGGTCGAGCCCGTTCCGCGTGCCGGTCGCCGCGGCGATCACCGCCTCAACCTCGGCCAGCGGGTTCGTGCCGGGCGTCATCTGGGCAATGAGCCACGCATCGGATCCGTCGATCGCTCCCTCACGCAGGCGCGAGATGACACCGGCCGCGATGACGCTCGACTTGCCCGAACCGGACGGGCCGACGAGCGCCACGAGGTTGCCGTCGTCACGTAACGAGCGGAGGAGCTTCGTGACGAGGTCCTCCCGCCCGAAGAAATCGGGTGCGTCGCGCTCACCGAACGCGTGAAGTCCCTTGTACGGGTTGCGGGCCGCCGCGGCGGCTGTCGCCGCGGCGTCTGGCGGCATGAGGGCCGGGTCGTGGAGCAGGATCCGCTCTTGGAGCCGCTGGAGCGGAGGTGAGGGCTCCAGCCCGAGCTCCTCGTTGAGCAGCGTCCGCAGGTGCTGATAGGTCCGGAGCGCCTCGGGATGCCGGCCGGTCCGGTACAGGCCGAGCATCAGCAGCTCGCGGGAGCGCTCGCGCAGTGGGTCCTCGCGGATCGCGGCGTCGAGCATCGCGACGGCATCGGCCGAGTGCCCGCCTTCGAGATCGGCGGCGGCGAGCTCCTCGATTGCATCGAGGTGCAGGTCGTGCAACCGGCGGATGTACGGCTGGGCGAACTCCTCGTACGCGAAGTCCGAGAGCGCCGGCCCGCGCCACAATCGGAGCGCGGCCTGGAGGTACCCGGCGCCGCCGTCGAGGTCGCCGTCGCGGAGCTTGCGCGTGCCCTCGCGGACGTGTGCCTCGAACTGTCGGATGTCGATCGAGTCGGCGCGTGCGTCCAGCTGGTAGCCGGGTGCGCGCGTCGACAGGATGCCATTCGCGCCGAGGCCCTCGAACGCCTTTCGGAGGTTGGAGACGTAGATCTGGACCGAGTGCTCGGCGGTCCGGGGCGGGCTGTCGCCCCACAGCAGCTCGATCAGCCGGTCAATGGGGACGATCTCTTCGGCGTGCAGCAGCAGGATCGCAAGGAGCGCGCGCTGTTTCGGCGGGCCGAGGTCGGCAGCGACCTCGCCCGCGGACACCTCGAGCGCACCAAGGAGCCGAAAGTCCATCCCACCCCTCTCCGGACGGCGACCGAAGATTGGCGATGACCCGGTGAGAGGTCAAGCCGGGGTCCAGCCTGACGGCTGGCGCTCTACGAATCCTCTACCGGCCGCCCGCGCCTTCGCGGCGGTTCCGGACTCAACGGAACAGGCGGAAGAACTCGCGGAGGTCGCCGATCAGCAGGTCCGTGGCGTCGTGGGCCGCCCAGTGGCCGCCGCGGTCGTAGTCCTGCCAGCGCACGATGTTGTGATGGTCGCGTTCGGCGAATCGGCGGATCGGCTTGAAGTCGTTTGCGAACGAGGCGAGGCCGACCGGGACCGTCGTCGCGTCGCCCTGTCGCTCTCCCTGGTGCGTCGCGAACCACGCGCGGTTCTCGAAGTAGAAGCGGCCCGACGAGGCCGAGGTGTTCGTGAACCAGAACAGCGAGGCGATGGTCAGGAGCTCGTCGGGCGGCATCACGTCGCCGAGGAGCTGGCCGATCCAGGCGAGCTGGCCTGACGGGGAATCGGCCAGCGCGTGGGCGAGCGTTTGCGGCTGGTTGGCCTGTGTTCGGTCGTGGATCGCGTGCTCCAGGAACGCCTGGCCGAACTGCAGGCGGCCGAACTCTTCGGGCGTGAGGCCGTCGAACTCGCCGGGTTCACCGTTCGGGAACGAGAAGAGCTGGTTCACGTGCACGCCGATGACGTGGTCGCGGTCGAGCTCGCCCAGGATCGGCGAGACGATCGCCCCGGCGTCGTTGCCATGGGCGCCGTAGCGCTCGTATCCGATGCGGCGCATCAGCCCAGCCCAGGCACCGGCCGTTCGGGCAGCGTTCCAGCCGGGGACGCGCGTTGGACCGGAGAACCCGAAGCCCGGGATCGAGGGGATCACGACGTGAAACGCATCCCCGGGATCGCCGCCGTGCGCGCGCGGGTCGGTAAGCGGGCCGACGAGACCGAGGTACTCGGTGAACATGTTCGGCCAGCCGTGGGTGAGGATCAATGGCGTGGCGTCGGGCTCTGGCGAGCGGACGTGGACAAAGTGGATGTCCTGGCCGTCGATCTCGGTCATGAACTGCGGAAACTCGTTCAGGCGCCGCTCCTGCTCCCGCCAATCGAAGCCTTCGCGCCAGCGGTCGACCAGAGGGCGGACGTAGCTGACGGGCACGCCGTACTCCCAGCCGGGCGGCGCCGGGATGCCGTCGAGCTTGCCCGCGAACTCGTCCGGGGGCAGTTCGTCGGCGTATCGGGTATGCGCCAGCCGACTCCTGAGGTCGTCGAGGTCGGCCTCGTCGATCTCGATGCGGAACGGGCGGATCGCGGTCTCGACTTCGACGGTCACGGGGACCCTCCACTGCGCGTTGGGAGGTCGCAGGCCACCACGCCTCACCGCACCACTCTGGATCGAGGTCGCCGGACCCGGGCTTGACCCTACGACAAGAATTGGCTCAGTGCGAGAGCCAGTCACGACGATTCACACCAAACCAATCGGCCGCCGCCTGGCTGATGCCGTCGACACCCACATCAGCCTCGTCGGACGGCGCGACCTGTCGGGCGAGATCTATCGCCAACTGCGGTCGGCGATTCTCGAGGGTCGACTTGTCGACGGCGACCGCCTGCCGCCGACGCGCGAGCTGGCCCGGCGCCTGGGCGTGTCGCGGACGACCGCCACCGTCGCCTACGACCGGCTCATCGGTGAGGGGTTCGCGACGGCCCGGGCCGGGTCTGGGACGTTCGTGGACCACGCGGGCGTCGAACCGCGACGGCGACGCCCCCGTCGAACGCGGGTTCGTCCGCAGCCCGCATGGGAGGCCTTTCCGCTCCCGTCATTCGTGTGGGACACGACCGACGCCGAATTCGACTTTCGACTTGGTGTCATCGATGCCGGTCTCTTCCCTTACAGGACCTGGCGGCGTCTGATGGCACGACAGTTTCAGCCGGCGGTGGTGGGCCGGGGCGTCAACGAGCATCCCGCCGGGCTGGCCCAACTTCGAGGCGCAATCGCGCACCACGTCGGTCTGGCCCGCGGCATCCGGGCTACGGCAGACGACATCATCGTGACCAACGGGGCGCAGCAGGCCACCGACCTGATCGGACGGGTTCTACTCAGGCCCGGCGATCGAGTAGCCGTGGAAGATCCCGGCTACGGGCCGCCGTTCCTGCTGCTCCGGGCGATGGGCGCGAGGGTGTCATGCGTCCCGGTCGACCGTGAGGGGCTGGTCGTCGACGCGATCCCGGCGGGCACGCGACTCGTATGCGTGACGCCCGCCCACCAGCTCCCGCTCGGCATGACGATGTCGCAGTCACGCCGCCTGGCGTTGCTCGCCTGGGCACGCCAGGCCAACGGGGTGATCGTCGAGGACGACTACGACAGCGAGTTTCGCTTCGGCGGCCGGCCGATCGAGCCCCTGCACACGCTCGATGACGATGGCCGGGTGATCTACGTTGGCTCGTTCTCGAAAACGACGCTGCCCACCATCCGCCTGGGATTCATGGTCGCCCCGCCGTCCCTGCGGCAGGCGCTGTGGGGAGCGAGGCTTCTGACCGACTGGCACAGTCCCATCCCGCTTCAGGGTGCGATGGCGGAGTTCATCGCCGAGGGCCACTTTGCGCGGCACGTCCGCCGCATGCGCCTGGTCTACGAGGCTCGCCACGAGCTGGTGACGGAGATCCTCAATCGCAGATTCTCGTCGGACTTCCGGGTCGTGCCGTCCGCCGCCGGCCTTCACGTGAGCGCGACGGCAGTCTCCATGTCGACGGACCAGGTTCAGGCCGGGATTCGCGAAGCGGCTCGCTCCGGAGTGCAGTGCTATCCGCTCGGGCTGTTCGCCCTGACGCCGCCCGCGCCGGCGGGCCTCGTCCTCGGGTACGGCGCGATCCCGACCGAGCGGATCGAGGCCGGCCTCGAGCGCCTGCGGCGCGCGATGGCCGGCGCCCGCTAGGCAGCGCGGGGCGACTTGTCGCGCGCCCGTTGCCTCGGCATGTCACCTTTTCGGCGGGAACCGTCCCTGAGGGGTTGATGGATAGTGCGGTCCCGGTCCTGGGAGCGACCCAAGGCGTCGAGGCGATCTACCGAGCCGACGCCGATCGGCTCTGGCGCGCGGTCTATGCCTTCGCCGCGGATGCCGACATCGCCAGCGACGCAGTGGCCGAGGCGTACGCCCAGGTGCTTCGCCGCGGGGCTGCCGTCCGCGACCCGCAGGCGTGGACGTGGCGGGCAGCCTTCCGAATCGCGTCTGGCGCGCTCAAGGCGGGCCGCGCGGCCAGTTCCACGCCGATCTCGTCCTCCGATTACAGCGATCGCTACGCGGACCCCGACCTGCTCGACGCGCTGCGCCGGCTACCTGAGGGTCAGCGAGCGGCGGTCGTCCTCTTCTACTACGCCGACCTTCCAGTCAGCCAGATCGCGCAACGGCTGGACTCCAACGCGCTGGCCGTCCGGGCCAACCTGAGCCGCGGCCGGCGCGGGCTCCGTCAGCTCCTGGGTGATGACGATGAGTAGCCTCCGCGACCGCTTCGCAACGCTCGACCGCGTGCCGCTGCCCGAGCTCTGGCCGGAGGTCGAACGTCGTGCGATGGACCTCGAATCGGCCCAGCCGGTGACCGACGTCACGGTTCGGATGCCGGATCGTTCGCTTGGTTCCGCCGAGCGCCGATTCGTGCTCCTTGCGGTTGGAGCGCTCCTGGTTGCGCTGCTTGCTGGTGTGGCGGCGGTGGGATCCGGCGTCGTGCGGGTACCAGGAGTCGTGCAGGCTCCGGCGCTGCCACCGACGACCGCGCCGTTCCCTGCTGAGCCGACGCCTGTTTCGGCGACGGCCGACGCTCCCAGTCCGGCGCCGCCCTCGCCGTGGATCGTCTTCTATCGCGCCGGTGGGCCAGCTGCGGTCCCGAGAGTGGACGAGCAGGTCTGGGCGATCCGGGCCGATGGCAGCGACGCCCGGCAGATCCGGGCCGAGTCCTATGCGGCCCTCGCCTGGGCCAGAGGCGGCACCCGCTTGCTGTTGAACAACGGCGACATCCTTGTCGCCGAGGTCGGTGCGGAGATCGGGCCGTTCAACGACATCGGTGTCGAAGTACCGGAGGCAGAGCAGTGGGAGGGGTTCGACTTTGCGCCCGATCGCGAGCGCGTTGTGTTCGTCCGAAAGTCGAAATGCCCCGGCGGTCCGGCCTCGAACGGGTTCGGCTCCGCCAACATCGTCCTTGCTGCCTACACGGCCGAGACACCCGGAGCCAACTGCTACGTGCTGAGCGTCCTCAATCTCGCCACAGGCCAGCTGATAGACCTCGGTGGAACGCTCGTGAACGACACCGTCGGTGATCCGGGGCCCGGCTCGCTCGAGCTGCCTTCCTGGTCACCGGATGGCACGAAGATCGCCTACACGCGAGTGGACGAGACCCCTCGCACCGGCGGCGGGCGTGCGCTATGGATCGTCAACGCGGACGGATCGGCTCCGTCCAGGATCGAGCTCGGGGCCGATGTCTCGGTCAGGGAGCCGCGCTGGTCGCCGGACGGAACGCGGATCTCGTTCACCTCGCTGACCTGGCTTAGCGACACCCAGTCGCAGTCTGTCGTGTTCGTCGCCGACCTAGCCTCGGGAGGCCTTCAACGGGTCGCGACCGGGCCCGACTCGGCAGATCGTCAGCTGTGTTGCGCCGATTGGGTCGACGACAGCCACCTTCGTGTCGGCGGTGCGTCGCAGGCCGACGTGAACAAGTTCTGGCAGGTCACCCTCAACGGTGCCTCGCAGGAGGCTCCGCTCATGGCCGATCTGACGGACGCACTTGCATCGTCGGGCGTCCAATCGACGATGCGTTCGGCCCCGGGCGATCCCGGTCGCAGGTTCTTCTGGCCGCCGGCTCCGGCTCTACCCTGAGCAGCCGATCGCAGCAGCGGCTGGCGGATCAGGGCTCGATCGCCGGCGGCTACCCGGACGTACCCGCGACTCAGGATCGCGAACCTGAACGAGCGATCGACTAAGGCGCCGCAGACGGCGCCGCATCGACGGCATCTTCGGGGTGGAGCTGGACGGTCGCGAGGACCTCCTCGAACCAGTCACGGCCGTACGTGAAAGCGTTCGAGGGATCGTCAGGAGAGATGCCGGCGAGGATCATGTAACCGCGGCCCTCGGTCGTCACGACGGCTACCTTGCAGTTGCCCGCCCCGATCAGCCCGGTGGCGCCGTCGAGCGTGATCGGCTCGGTTCCCGTGCATCCCTCCGGGCCAGCCATCTGCTCGGCAATCCAGTCCTCGGGTGTCGAATTGCCGATCGGCCGCGACGCGAAGACGAGGTTGAGATTGAAGCCGCTGGCTTCGTGCAGGAAGTCGACTTCAGGACTGTCGTAGACGAACGGAAACGTCGGGCTAGTCCAGGGTTCGGTCGCGGCCTGGGCCAACCATCCCTCTGGGTAGGACAGGGAGATGCCATGGAGTGGCGACGTGAACGTCTGGGTCAGCGGCGGCGGGGTTATTGACGACGGCGCCCCCGACGCCGGCGCCTCGGACGCCGCGGCCGACGCAGAGGCCTGGCTTGGGGGTCCACCAACGTTCGGCGTCGGCGAACCGATGAATCGGGAACCAACGAAGAGCACGGCGACCACGGCAACGGCGCCGAGGCCAATCGGCACGAACTTGTTCAAGGCAGGAACCCTCCACGGGCCGATCACGGCCCGCTGTGGCCGCAGGTCGACTTGGGCGCGGATCGCGTCGTAGACCTGGTCTTGCATCTGCTCCGCGCCTTCGAGGAGGAAGACGTGGATCATCCGCTCGGGATCTCGAGTCGCGGTCATGCCAGTCGCTCCTGGGAATCTGCTGTGGAGCGGGCGTCAGCCTCGATGCTGGCCCGGAGTGCCTGTGTCGCGTGATGCAAGCGGGACTTCGCAGTCCCGACGGGAAGTCCGGTTCGGACCGCCACCTCGGAAATCGACAGGCCAAGGTAGTGGTGGAAGACGAGGACGGCGCGCTGCTGAACGGTTAGCCTCCGGAAGGCCCGCTCGAGCAGGTCGCGATCGTCCACGGTCAGGTAGTCGTCGGGGCCGTACGCGGCCGCGACGGGCAGGATCCTCAGGCCCTCGGACCAGCGCGTGCGACGCCTGGCCTCGGCGTAGCAGGCATTGGTGAGGATGCGGTGGAGCCACGGCTCGAACCTGGACGGGTCACGGAGCGTACGGAGCTCTGTCCAGGCCATGATCATCGCGGCCTGAACAGCGTCCTCTGCCAGGTGGACGTCGCGGAGGATCCGCACCGCGATCGCCAGGCATCGGTCGCCCGCCATGCGCGACAGGGCATCGAACGCTTCCGCGTCGCCCTGCTTCGCCAGGCGAACCAGCTCTTCCTGCACCCATCCCTCCGGGCTTCGTGGCGTCGGCCGTCCGGGCCGATCGCATGGGAGAGCGTTCTTGGAAGCGTAGGTGTTCAATCTCCGCCGAATCAGGTCTGGCGGGGTCTAGTTGGGCGGACACGATCTGGCGGGCAGGACGTGCGCGGCAGGTCGTCGTGGCCATCGGAGGTTCCGTAGACTCCGTCGGGTGACCAGCCCGACCGTCGCGGCGCCTCGCCGCCTCGTGATCCTCGCCGAGGGCAACTTCGGGTTCCACCACGGCAAGACCGCCGTCGGCGTGATCCGCTACGGGCCCGACGAGACGGTAGCTGTCATCGATTCGACCCAGGCCGGTCGCAACGTCTCGGAGATCCTGCCGCGGCACGACATCCCGATCGTCGCCACGCTGGCCGACGCGCTGACGGTGGAGCGGCGGCCGGACACGCTGCTGATCGGCATCGCACCGACCGGCGGCAAGCTGCCGGACTCGTGGCGGGCCCAGATCCTCGACGCGATCCGGGCAGGGCTCGACGTCCACTCGGGGCTCCACACGTTCCTCGGCGACGACCCCGAATTCGCGGCCGCGGCCGCTGCCGCCGGCACTCGGATCGTCGACTACCGCCGGCCACCCGATCGAATGGAGACGGCAGTCGGCCGGAAGCACGGTCCAGGCAAGCGGGTGATCCTGACGGTCGGGACGGACTGCGCGATCGGCAAGATGTCGGTGGCACTCGAGCTGCGCGCGGCGGCCGCGGCCTCCGGGCTGTCGGCATCCTTCGTCCCGACGGGCCAGACCGGGATGATGATCGACGGCTGGGGGGCAGCGGTCGATCGTCTGATCAGCGACTTCGCCCAGGGCACGGTCGAGTGGATGGTCGAGGAGGGCGAGCGGCGGGGCGACTGGGTGATCGTCGAGGGCCAGGGATCGCTCGACCACCCGGCCTACTCATCGGTGACGCTCGCCCTGATCCACGGGGCGACGCCGCACGCGATGGTTCTCGTGCACAAGGCCGGCCAGACCGAGCACGACTTCGACCACTTGCCCGACGCGTCGTTTCCGATCGCGTCCCTCGGGCCGTTCATCAAGCTCCACGAGCAGGTCGCCGGGCTCGTCGCCCCCTCGAAGGTGGTTGCGATCGCGCTCAACACGTCGGCGATCGCGGCCGAGGACGACGCCCGGGCCGAGATCGACCGCGTCACGGCCGAGACGGGCCTGCCGTGCGACGACCCGGTGCGGTTCGGTGGGGGAGCGCTCTGGGCGGGCATCGCTTCGGCGGTCGAGGCCCTGCCGTGGGTCTGACCGTCGCAGCCGAAATCCTGCGGCTGTCGTTGCGCGAACCCTTCGTCATCGCCCGGTCGGACCACGACGCGGGTCAGTTCGTGACGACCGTCGTCGTCGAGCTGCGCGACGATCGCTATCCGGATCTGGTCGGGATCGGCGAAGGCTATCCGGATCGGTTCTACGGCGAGACGCCCGGGACGATCACGGCGGTGATGCCGCTGCTGCTCGACGCGGTTGGGGAGCCCGAGCTGACGCCGGACGGCCTGGCCGCCGCGGGCGACCGCATGCGTCAGTCGATCGCCCACAACGGCGGTGCCAAGTGCGCCCTCGACATCGCGCTGCACGACCTCGCTGGCAAGGTGGCGGGTGTGCCGGTCCATCGGTTGCTGGGCCTTCCGGCTGAGGTGCCGCCGACCGACTTCACGATCGGGATCGACGAACCGGCGATCGTCGCGGAGCGAGCGGCTCGCGCCGGGCGCTTCCCGGCTCTCAAGATCAAGGTCGGCGGAGGGGACGACGTCGCGACGCTCCGGGCGGTGCGCACCGTCTTCGACGGCCCGATCCGGGTCGATGCGAACACGGGCTGGGAGCTTGACGAGGCGATCGGCCTGCTGCCGGAGCTCGTCGACCTCGGCGTGGAGCTGATCGAGCAGCCGTTCCCGGCCCGCCGGCTGGGCGACCTGCGAACGCTCCAGGATGCCTCGTCGCTGCCGATCGTCGCCGACGAGAGCTCGGTCACGATCGACGACCTCGACGCCCTGACCGGGGTCGTCGCCGGGGTCAACGTCAAGCTCGCGAAGTGCGGCGGCGTCGGGCCGGCCGCGCGGATGCTGGCTCGGGCTCGAGATCTCGGCTTCCGGACGTTCCTCGGCTGCATGGAGGAGACGTCGGTCGGGATCGCCGCCTCGGCAGCCGTCGCGTCGCTGGCCGACTGGGTCGACCTCGATGGGAATCTCCTGCTGGCCGACGACCCGTTCGAAGGGCTGGAGCTCGACGCTGACTGCCGGTGGCGGCTCCCGGATCGGCCGGGACTCGGGCTGGAGCGGCGTCAATCCTGAGCCGCCATCGAACGCCCGTTCCGTGTGGATAACTTGGTGGACGAGATCGTGGACAAACCCCCTTCAATCCACCGCCCGACCGTCCTAGCATTGACCGCCTCGACGTCCGAGCGCTTCCCGGGAGGGGCGAAGCCGATCGTCGAGCACCCAACGGGGAAGACCCCGCGAGCGGCCCACCTCGCCGGTCGACGGGTCGTCTTCGGCGCGTTCAGGAACACCGAGGAGTCTGGAGGGTAGGCCATCGATGGATCAACGTTTCGCCGCCGATTCCGCCGACCTGCCCGCGCCCGATCAGGGCGAACCGGCCGCAATCGACTTCGTCCGCTTCTGCTACCACCGCCGCAAGGTCGGCTGGCCTGAGCTGTACGACGAGATGTGCGCCGTCGCGGGGCGTGGCCTGTTTCACGGCTATACGGTCGACGACCTGAGCGGCATTGGCGTCGGGCTGACGTTGTTCGAGCTGCCGGCCACGGCAGCAATCGTCCAGCGTGTCGTCGCCGAGGACCAGGAGCGCCGGCGCCGGACGGCTCACGCCATCCGGTCGGCCCACGTCGAGCGGTCCGAGCCACCAGTCGCGATCGCGACGACCGAGGCGCCGAGCGTGGCGCCGCTGACCGAAACGCCCGCGGTCGACGCCGAGCCGGTCGAGACAGCCGCGACCGATCACCACCCGAGGCTCATGCCGCTCGCGGCAGGGGCCTAGACGAAGACCGTCGTCCCCGACGACGGGCCGAGAGAACTCTTCTCGCCGCGTATCGCGGTAGCACACGGAGCACCCCCACCGGTCAGGGTGGGGGTGCTCTCCGTTTCTGCTTGCCTGTCTCGGATCGATTGACCTCGTGCTCGCGCTTCGCCGCGCGCGAGGAGGGTCAGGCGCGGATCTTGCGGCGGGCCATCTCGCCTTCGATCTGGCGTTCGGCTTCCACGTAGCGGTCGATCTGCTCGCGGAGGTCGTTCGCCTCCGGCGTGTAGAGGTGCGACTGCTGCTGCAGGACGTACGAGAGCCGGCGGCTCGTGATGCGGACGTGGTCGAGGTTCTTCATGAGGACCAGCGGGTCCATCGCCGCAAGATCCGACGGGTGATACATCTGCTTCATTGCGGCGAATTCTAAGCGGCAGGCCCGGGTTCAGGCACCGCCCTTGAGCTGTGCGAGGCGAGACTCGACCTCCGTCTCGTCTTCCATCGACTCGAGCGACGCGAACTGCTCGTCGAGTGACGACGCCGCGACTTCCTCCATGCCTCGGACCTGCGCCTCCTGGCGTCGGATCTTCTCCTCGAAGCGCGACAGCTCGCTCGTCGGATCAAGGACCGACACGCTCTTCAGCGACGTCTGAACCTGCTGCTGGGCCTGGGCCATCTTCGCCCGACTCACCAGCTCGTCACGCTTCTGGACGAGCTCTTCACGCCGCGACCGGAGCTTGTTCAGGCCGTCCTTCAGCTTCTCTGCCAGCTCGGTCTGCTGGGCTGCCTGGGACTCCAGCGTCCGGGCCTGATCCTCGAAGCCGATCTGGCGCCGGATCGCGATCTTCGCGAGGCCGTCGAACCGGTCAGCCTCCGCGGTGTTGCCTTCGCCGCGAAGCTCGTCTGCGCGTCGTGACGCCGCCTGGGCCTTGCTGCCCCACTCATCGACCGCCTCGCGCGCCTCGCGGGCATCCTCTTCAACCAGCCGCAGGTTGCCGATCGTCTGGGCAACGGCGCCCTCGGCCTCCGCGATGCTGTTGGTGAAGTCGCGGACGAGCTGGTCGAGCATCTTCTCGGGATCCTCGGCGTCGTCAAGGATCGCGTTGATATTCGCCCGGACGAGCTGTCCGATGCGCCCCAGGATCGAACTTTGAGCCACGGTGTCCTCCTTCAAGTCGCTGTACTGAATGGTATGGATGTCATGGGATCCGGCCTCACGACCTCACCATCGGCCGCCCCGCGAGCGTCCACCCCCACCTCCGCCGCCGAAGCCGCCTCCGCCGCCGAACGGACCGCCGAAGCCTCCGCCGCCCCGACCGCCGCCCCAGCCGCCACCGCCACCGAACGGCCCGGACGAGCCCCAGGGCGATCCACCCCAGCCGCCGCGCCCGCCGCCGGACAGGACACCGCCGAGGATCCCGCCGAGGATCGACCCGACGACATCCGCGTCCGACCGCCGGGACGGCGCACTCGGCCCGCCCCAACCACCGCCGTCCCAGTCGGTGAAGTCCTGGTCGGCGATCGCATACGCCTCTTCGGCGAGGCGCTCCGCGCGCCGGGCGAGCTCGATGGCCTCCTCCGGTCGCTCGTCACGTGCCTCGATTGCCGCTTCGAAATTGCGCTGGGCCTCCGCGAGTCGCGTCCGGGCCGTCCGTCCAACGGCCGTCCGGCGCGTTGCGACGTAGTCGGCCGCGCGATCGAGGTCGGAACGGGCAGTGGCCAGCGAGGCGTCGGCAGTGGCGATGAGACGACTCCGCTCGAGGGCGGCTTGACGGATCGCGCCGACGACTTCATCCGCCTTTCGGTGGGCATCGGTTGCGGCGCGCAGCGCCGCGATCGGGTCACCGCGCCGTCGTGCGGCCGCGGCCTCCTCCAGCGCCTGCTCGATGGTCTGGATGCGCGAATCACGGACCGAGCGGGAGTCCGCATCGCCGATAAGCGAGCGGGCCTCGGCGATCCCGGATTCGGCGGCGCTGACTTCCTGCGGGATCCGGGTCGTGGCGTCGCGGACGTTCACGAGCAGCTTGTCGATCGCGTCGAGCAGCGCCGTCGCCCCGTCGACGCCGACGATGGCGGTCCGGGCCGCTCGCGCGGCCGCCCGCCGGTCGTTCCGGCCAAGGGCGGCGTTTCCGGCCTCGACGGCCGCCCGAGCGCCAGTCAGTCCCTTCGTCGCCTCGGCGATATTCCCTCGGACGGAATCGACGGAAGCCGCGGCGGTCGTCGCCAGCTCGGCCATTGCCGCGAACGCCGCGGGGAGTCGCTGCTGCGTTGCCTCGATGCGCGGCGCGAGGTCGGCCAGGACGGTCGGCGCGTCCCGCTCGAGGTCGCGGAGTTCACGGATCCGTGCCGCTTCGCGATCCAGGGCCGCCTGCGCGCCCCGACTCAGCTCGACGATCTTGACGAGCATCGCTTCGCGCGTTGGCGGGTCCTCGGGTTCGGCGTCGTCGAGCCGTTGACGGATCTCGAATGCCTGCCTGAGTGACTGCTGTGCCTCGGCGACCGCGGATCGCAACGGCTCTGTTTCCTGCGCTCCATACGCGGCGTCGACGTAGTCGATCTCCTGCAACGCCGTTCGAACTCGCTCGTCCGCCTGGACCAGGAGGGCATTTGCTTCGCGGGCGAGCTTTCCGGTCCGGCGGTCCCGTTCCTCCGCCTCGCGGCGGGCCGTGAGCCGTCCC
Organism: Candidatus Limnocylindrales bacterium; assembly: GCA_036274475.1. Lineage (GTDB taxonomy): Bacteria > Chloroflexota > Limnocylindria > Limnocylindrales > CSP1-4 > CF-46. Next base: position 66,859 of record DASUFO010000067.1, on the reverse strand, counting down.
CCCAGCGCCCGAATGCCGACGACCGCGACGGCAGCAGCCCCGGCACCGACGAGCAGCCATCCGAGCAATCCGCCGCCGCCATCGCCGCCCGACGCGCTTCCGCCAGTCACGGGTGTCGGCTCGGGCGGGGCGGGTGCGGGGGTCGGCGCCACGGAATCCGCCGCCACGCCGAGCGCCTCGACGGTTGCGGCAGCCGCTCCGGCGAAGTCGCCGTCGCGCAGCCCCGGCTCGAGCGTCCCAGCGAGGATCGCGTCGATCTCGTCGTTCGTGATCGCGTCGAGCGAATCCGAGACCCAGATCGCATCCGTCCTGTCGTCGATCGCGACCAGGAGCAGCGCGTCGTCCGCCCCAAGCGAGTTCGCGGAGGCGGTCTGCGCCGCGAACTCCGGGGCGTTCAGATCGTCCGTCGTGGGGACGAAGAGCACAAAGACCTGAACGCCGTGGGCGTCGAGCGTGTCTTCGATCGCGGTCTCGATCTCCTCGTGTTGGCCCTCGAGGACGCCCGTCAGGTCCGTCACCGGTCCCGAGAGCCGAGGGAGGTCGGCGGCGAGGGCACGACCTGGCGCAAGCGCGAGCACGACGAGCAGAACGGCGACAGCCGCACGTCGTGCGCCGCCGAATTGCGGGACGAAGCGATTGGTGATCCGGGGCCGGGGTGGGCAGTCCATCACGGGACGGCAATCCTATCCGGGACTCCCCGTACGGACCCGTGTCGATGGCCCCGCTCCCATGTGACAACCGGCTTCAACTTCGCCGGTTGCTGGGTGTCAGAGGGCCCGAAGTCCTCTTTGCGGCCACGTCCAGTCCACGGGCGTTCCCGCGCCTGCGAGCGCTCGGCGCCGCCCTGCCTCGGTCGCACCCAGCACCAGGATTCGATCGGTCTTCGTCGCTCGGCCGGCTTCGTCACCCCAGAGCTTCGTCATCTTCCGGCCGGCCGCGACGTCGTCCAGCGCAACGCCCGCCAGGCGATAGCCCTCGGGCGCCGCAGCCGATTCCCAGACCCGCTCGGCGAGGCCGACCGCGCCCCGGATCGGCCGGCCACGGTCGAACTCGACGTCGCCGATCACGAGGACGACCACCGCATCGTCGGTGAGCGCTCCGCGGAGCCCGGCGAGGACCTCACGGAGGAACGCGAGATACGGCTCGCGATGATGGGCGTCGTCCAGCGAATGGTCGATCGCCTGGGCGTCGAAGCCGAGGAACCACGTCCGGAGCCAGTTGTAATAGCCGTACTTGACGACCCGCAGGTATGGCGGCGAGGTGACGACGAGACGGGCCCGGTCGGGCAGGCCGCGGGCCAGAAGCGCGGCTCGGACCCGGGGGGCGACGTCACGGGCATCGCCGAGAAGCGCAACGCCGGGGGCGGTCGGCGCGGGTTGGCGGAACAGTCGGGCGAGCTTTCGGTCCAGGCAGTCGAAGACGTCCCGATCGGGCGAGCTGAACGCCGTTCGTGCCGCGAAGTCACGGACGTAACGGGGCGCCATGCTGAACGTGTTCGGCATGATCTCGGACAGGTATGAGGCGCTCTTGCCGTGGAGGATTCCGGTGATCGCGGCGGCGAGGAAGCGGTCGGTCGGGCTCCCGAGGTCGAGCGTCGTCCGGACGAGCAGGAGCTGGGCGAGCGTCCGGCGATGGAACGAGACGAGGACCTCCGCCGGAACCGGCTCAGCGCCGGCGCGCGCGTCGAGGCGGGAGCCGGCGGCCGGGATCAGCGCCATCGGCTCGGCGAAGAGGCGGTCAGCGAGTGCGCGCCACGATGCCCCCTCGCTGGCCCACGCGAGACGCAGCGCCGCGAGCCTCGTTCGTGCCTCGGCCAGCGTCGCCGGCTCCACCTTCGAGGCGGTCAGGAGATGGGCGAACGGGTTGAGGTCGTTACCGACGCCGATCCGGCCCTCCGCGGATGCCTGGAGTGGCGTGGTGCCGCGACCAGAGAATGGGTCGAGCACGACGTCGCCGCGTCGCGAGTAACGCTCGATGAAGGCGTGGGCGAGGGCCGCCGGAAAGCTCGCGAGATACGAGCACATCGGGTGGAAGGAGTGACCCCAGAGCCGCTGCTGCTCCTTCCAGTCAGCGGCGATGTCGACGGCGGGAAGCGCGACGGGGACGTCGAGCGCGAGGTCGAGCGGGAGCTGGGACGCGCGGGCCTCGGGTGCCGTCATCGACTCCTCGATCGGTGCTCGAAGGGGCGCGGAGCATACCACGGGTGATGCGGCCCACCGGGCCGTCTGGCTCTGGACCGGCGATGCGCAGCAGCAGTAGGCTAGGCTCGAGCCCGAGGCTGTGTGCGGAACCACGCCCCGACCTCGAGGGGTCACAGAGGTGTCGACTTCGGGACCTTTGCGACCTCCCGGTCGGAGCGAGGGCCCGTCCCCACCGTCCGGACCGGCTCCGGCGAAGAGGCCACCAGGGCTCATGCAACGCCCGCCGCTCCGCCTCTGTGGCTCGGCGGCGGGCGGCAGCCCGAGGCGGCCGTCCCGCACAATTCCCGCTATGCATGCCCGCGTCGCGCTGGCCGTCTACTTCCTCATCGCGGCCGCCGCGGCACTCGTCACGGCGTCACGAAACCTGCCGCTGCCGCTGCTCTTCGGGCTGCTCGCCGCCCTCGCGATCGCCGCGGTCCTCGTGCGGAGCCAGCTGATCGGGGCAGCGGGAATGACGCGCGCAGCGCTCGGTTTCGTCGTCGTCTATCTCGTGACCTTTTTCGGGGTCGTCGCGGTGTCCTCGCGCTGACCGAACCGGCACGGTTCACGACTCGCCCGTACGAATAGGGGAGCCTCCTCCGGGACGTAAAGCCGCATCGCGAGTCGCCCCGAAGGGGTGACAACGGCATTGCGGAGTGAGACCATACGGGCGGACGGGGTACCCGAGCCGCTTCCCGCGCCCGATGCGGGAACCGTCAAGTCTCACCAGCCCGCGGCTCACCGGGGCGCTTCCCACGACACGACGCTCGCCGTCTGACGCTGTCCTGCGTGCGGTCGTGCCCCACGGCAGCCGAGGTCGCTCATGCGAACGCGCCCGACCGCGCCCATGCCCTCGAACCGCGCAGGCTCATCCCTTGGGACCGACCACCGGTCCAGCCGCCGCCCAGACCGGCGCGCCACGGTGTCACGGCTTTCGGTCGTGTTGGCGCTCGTGTTGCTCGCATCGCTGCTTCCCCTCGCGACGGCGAGGGCCGGAACCACCTACTACGTCTCGACATCCGGGTCGGACGCCAACGCCGGAACGGCCACGAGCCCGTGGCGGACGATCCGGTACGGCATGACGAGGTTGTCGGCCGGAGACACGCTGCTCGTGCGCGGCGGGACGTACGCGGAGCGGATCCAGTCCCCGACGATCCAGGCCGGCACGAGTTCCGCTCGGATCAACGTCGCGGCCTATCCCGGCGAACGCCCGGTGATCCAGGGGTTGCTCTGGCTACGCGGCGCGAGCTACTGGACGCTCAACGGGATCAACGTCACGTGGTCGTCCGCCAATGCCCCGAACGAGCACATGGTCAAGTTCACGAACGGTGTCGGCTGGACCTACATCAACGGCGAGGTGTGGGGCGCCCGCTCGTTCGCCGGGATTCTCGTCGCGGGCAACGTGGCGAACGAGCCGCGCGACTGGAGGATCGCGAACAGCTGCATCCATGACACGTACCCGACGCACAGCGTCAACCAGGATCACAACATCTACCTCGACACGGGGACATCGGCCGGCGCCGGGCTCCTGGAACACAACCTCGTCTTCAACGCCACCAACGGCCGCAACCTGAAGCTCGGCCCGGGCGGCTCGACCGGTGGCACGGTCAACGTCACCGTTCGCTACAACACGTTCTACAACTCGGCCCAACCGATCTCGCCGAGCTACGACTCGAACCACAACCGGTTCGAGCGGAACATCATCGGCAAGTCGAACGGCACGTACGGGCTGATCCACGCCTACGCGCTGCGCGGCACGGACAACGTCGCCGTCAACAACGTGGGGTTCGCGGCGCCCAAGCTCCTCTCGTCGAGCGGTGGCGGGATCCTCGTCAAGGACGGCGGTGGCAACCTCTACCCGACCGACCCACACTTCGACTCGACCGCGACCTGCTCGGGGTTCCACCCGGCCCTGGCGACCGTGGCCTCCTACGGACGGTACGCCGGCGCGTCGCTCTCGACGCCTGCCCCGACCGCGACCGCCACCGCCACCGCCACAACCCCGGCCGATCCGACTCCCGAACCCACGAAGAGCCACAAGCCACACCCGCAAAGGACGTCCCTGACGCCCCACGGATCGACCAGCACCCCGGAGACCACGGTCACGTCGACGGACCACGGCAACGGCAAGGGCAAGCTGAAAGGCAAATGGACGGATAAGACCACGGGCAAGGGTCACCAGCGGTGATCGCCCGCTGCCGCACCCCGCGAATCAGCTCGCCCTGACCATCGGCTCCGCGTCCAGTCCGTGGTTCTGCCCGGGCTGGACGCGCGATTCGGGCCGCCCGTACGCGTCGAACCACAGCCCGAACATCAGCAGGTTCCACAGGAGCCGGCTCTGGTCGACGCGACCCGCCGCGTGGTCATCGATGAGGCGGGCGACGGGTTTCGGCGCGAAGAAGCCCTGCGACCGGAGCGTCGCCGGCGAGAGCATCTCCCGCGCGAGCGGCAGCAGGGGACCCCGCAGCCACGCGGCCAGCGGGATCGAGAAGCCGTGCTTCTTGCCGTCGACCACCTCCCGCGGCAGCAGCGGCCGGAGCGCGTGGCGCAGCAGCCGCTTCGTGGACAGCCCGCGGACCTTGTACCGATCGGGCAGCGCGAGCGCGAGCTCCGCGACGACCGGGTCCAGGAACGGCACCCGGGCCTCGAGCGAGCGGGCCATGCTCGCCCGATCGACCTTCACGAGCAGGTCGTCGACGAGGTAGATGCCGAGATCGACGTCCTGGAGCCGGGCCAGCGGCGTCGCGCCGGCCGTCCCGGCGAAGCGGGCGCGATAGAGATCGAGAGGATCGGCGCCGCGATGGTCCGCCACGAGCTCCGCCCGGGCATCGGCCGAGAAGATCTCCTTCCAGCCGACGTGACGCTCGAGCGGCGGCAGGCCGGCACTCCGGACGAACCGCTTCGCCTTGTAGTCGAAGCTGACCTTGTCTGTCGATGCCGGCAGGCGCTCGACGAATGGCCTCGCGAGCCGGGCGACGCCGCTGAGCGCCGGCGCGAGCTGGTCGGCGACGTACGTGTAGTAGCCGCCGAACAGCTCGTCACCGCCCTCGCCCGAAAGCGCGACCTTGACGTGGCCGGCGGCGAGGCGCGAGACGAGGTACGTCGGCAGGGCGGAGGAATCGGCGAACGGCTCGTCGAAGGTCTTCGCGAGGATCGGCAGCAGCTCCGCGGCGTCCGGTCGGACGACGAGCTCGTGGTGGTCGGTGCCGTAGCGCGTCGCGACCAGGCGGGCGTTCTCGAGCTCGTCGAACGACCGCTCGTCGAAGCCGATCGAGAACGTTCGGACGGGCTGATCGAGGATATCCGCCGCGAACGCGGTGATCGCCGCGGAGTCAAGGCCGCCCGAGAGCATCACGCCGACGGGGACGTCCGCGATGAGGTGCGCCCGAACGGAGTCCCGGAGCCGGGTTCGCAGCTCCTCGGCGAGCGTCGCTTCGTCCTCGTCCCGGAGCTGGTCGGCAGCGACGGGCGAGCGCAGGGCGCACCGCTCGATCCGGATCGAGCTCTCGGCGTCGGCGGCGTCGCGATCCCAGATCAGGACGTGGCCGGCCGGCAATTTGCGGATGTCCCGGTAGATGGAGAGGTGGCCCGGCACCGCGTTCAGGGCGAGATACGCCTCGAGCGCATCGACATCGATCTCGCGGCTCACGTCCGGATCGCGAAGGAGCGCCTTCGGCTCCGACGCCCACGTCAGCCGGCCGCCCGAGACCCGGTAGTAGAGCGGCTTGATCCCGAACGGGTCGCGCGCCAGCACCAGCCGGCCCCGCGGCTCGTCCCAGACCGCGACGGCAAACATCCCTCGCAGCCGTCGGGGAAAGGTCGGCCCGTCGCGTTCGTAGAGATGAACGAGCACTTCGGTGTCGCCCCGGCTCCGGAAGCGGTGGCCATCGGCCTCGAGGCCCACCCGCAGCTCGGCGTGGTTGTAGATCTCGCCGTTCTGGACGACCCAGCACGATCCGTCCTCGTTCGAGACCGGCTGGTCACCGCCCTCGAGGTCGATGATCGACAGCCTTCGGGCCGCGAGACCGACGGCGCCCGACACGATCACGCCACCGCTGTCGGGGCCGCGGTGCCGCAACGTCTCGTTCATCCGCTCGAGCAGGTCGCGATCGACGCCCAGACGGGCGTCGGCCATGCCGGTGATCCCGCACATCAGGCCGGTTCCTCGTCCGGGTCCGGCTGGAGGGCGATCCACGCCGTCGCCGCGCTCAACGCGATCAGGAGCCAGTAGTACCGCTCGAACGCGAGATGCAGGAAGAGGCCGCTGCCCAGGTAGGCGACGATCGCGAGCGCGAACCCGCTCGCGAGGTTGGCGACGTCGGGCCGGCTCTTGAGCCATCGCCGTCGGGCGCGAAGGAGGTCCCGCAGGACGACGCCGACGATGGCCAGGAACAGTGACAGCCCGATGATTCCGCCCTCGGCCGCCTCCTGCAAGTAGAGGTTGTGGGCGGCCCGGTCGGTGTGCTCGATCTTGATCCCGATCTGGGTCGCGTAGCGCGGGTAGTACGAGGGAAAGAGCCCGGGCCCGGTGCCCACGATGGGATGGTCCGCGAACGCGAGCCCGGCGGCCAGCATCTCGTTCGCGCGGCTCCGGATCGAATCGTCGGGGTCGCCGACCTGGCCGCCGGTGGAGGTCGCGCCGGTGATGGACTCGATCGTCAGGAGGCGCTCGCCGTATGTCGGAAACGCGGTGAGCAGGAGGACGGCACCCAGCGCGACGACCGCGATCTGCTTCCAGTTGACGTATCGCAGCGCGATCATCACCAGGACCATCATGCCGAAGCCGACCGCCGCACCGCGCGAGAACGTGAGGGCGATCCCGGCCCCGATCGCCACGGCACACAGCGCGGCGACCACCTTCAGGAGCCGCGACCGCTCGTCCCAGATCCGGGTGAATGCAAGCGGCAGCAGGACGAGCAGGATCTGGGCATAGCGGTTCTTCTCGCCGATCGGGCCGGCGAGACGGGGCTGGCCCTCCGTGGCGAGGCCGGTCGCGGGGCCGGTATCGATCACGGCCCGGCTGACCTGGGCGAAGCCGAAGAAGTCCTCGTTGAAGTCGCCGGTCGCCTGCTGGACCAGTGAGAGAACCCCCAGCCCGGCGCCGACGAAGAGCAGCACCCAGACCGCCCGCCGGACAGTCGCCAGATCGCGGACGACGTTCGTGATCGCCGCGACGAGGAACACGCCCTCGACGGCGAACTTGAACAGCGCGTCCGCGGCGCTTCCCGGGTCGCGCGACATCACGGTGCTGACGAGCTCGGCGACGAACAGCAGCAGGATCAGGCTGAGCGCGGGCGTCGTGACGAGGGGTTCCCTGCGGACGAGCAGGTGGTTCGCGAGCGGGATCAGCAGGACGAGCGGCAGCGCGGCGGCGATGGGATAGGGCCAGCCGTGGAGCTGGACGGCGATCGCGGCCGCGTTGCTGTAGAGGATCGCGAGGGCGAGGAATGTCGCGAGGTTCGGCCGGAACGCGATCCCGATGATCGCCACTGCCCCCAACGCCAGGGCCAACGCGGCGACCCGATCGATCGCCGTCAGCGCCCCGAGCAGGATCGCGAGCGCGATGTTGACGAGCATCAGCACGACTGGAAGGAGCTGCTCGCGGCGTGGCCGCGGCATCTCCCGGAACGGTGCGTCGAGGGGCTGCGGCAGCGTGGCCGTAGTCGGTCGGCCCGTCATTCGAAGCGCTCCACGGACGGCCCGGCTCCGCGGGCCGGCTGCCAGCGATCAACGCGGTCGCCGCGCAGGAGCCGCCACGTCGCCGTCAGCGATGCCGCCTGGACGAGGCAGAAGTAGCCCGGCAGGGCGAGGAGTCGGGGCGCTCGCTCGGCTCGACGCTCCAACGCGAGGCCGGCGATCCCCAGTCCGTAGCCAGTCGCCTGCGTGAGCGCGAACGCGCGCGCCACGCGCGAGCGTCCGGCGAGACCAAGGGAGGCCGCGAACAGCGCGGCGAGCGGCAGTGCCATCGTCCGCATCAGGACCTTGCGGGTCGCGAGCTCCAACGCGAAGAAGCCGCTCCGGCGTGGGTCGAGAAGCTCTCGCCAGATCGCGACGCAGCGCAGGCCGCGGACCATGACCCGGACCTTGCGTTCGAACTCAGCCCCGCTGGAGGCGGCGACCGGCTCCCACGCGATGGCCGCCGGAGCGAACACGAAGCGCCGCCCGGCGCCGACGACGGCGAGCGTCTGGTGAAAGTCGTCGGTCACGGCGTCCGGGATCGGCCGGAAGAGCTCCCGGCGGATCGCGTAGATCGCACCGGTGGCACTGACGACGCTGCCAGCCTCGCTCTCGGCCGTCTTCATGATCCGGTCGAAGCTCCAGTAGCCGCGCTCGCCGGCGGCGCTCCCTTCGGCCGAGCCGGCCGGCAGGTAGACCTGGTTGCCGGCCACGCCACCGACGCTCGGGTCGGCGAACGGTCGAACGAGCTGCCGGATCGCATCACGGTCGTAGGAGCTGTTCGCGTCGGTGAAGACGAGGATCTCGCCACGGCTGTGGGACACGGCTGCACCGAGCGCCGCGGCCTTGCCGACGCGCTGGAGGTCGAGGACGCGAGCCGACGGGTCCGCGGCGCGGGCGAACGCAACCGTCCGATCGCTCGACCCATCGGATGCGAGCACGATCTCGAGCTTGTCGGCCGGGTAGTCGAGGCTCCGGAGGTTCGCCAGCCGGGCGCCGATCGACCGCTCCTCGTCGTGCGCGGCGATGAGGACGCTGACGGACGGCTCGATGTCGGCGACGGCGTACGGTCGGCGCCGAACGCGCGAGCGGGCGAGCAGAAGCGCGGGGAAGACCGCGTACGTCCAGGCGAGGAGCGACCCCGCAAGGGCCAGGATCAGCCGCATCGTCAGCCTGCCGCGATCGCCTCGCCGGCGCGGGCGTGCAGCTGCCGGCGAGCCTCGATGGTCGCCTCGAACGCGGCGACGAGCGCACTGGCTTCCTTGTCGAGCTCGAACGAGGCCAGGACACGCTCGCGGCCGGCCCGGCCGAACCGTGCGCGTCGCTCGGGATCGCTGACCAGGCCACGGAGCGCCTCGGCCAGCGCCGGGACATCGCCCGGCTCGACGAGGACGCCGTTCTCGCCGTCGACGACGAGCTCCGGGATCCCGCTCATCCGGCTCGCGACGACCGGGACGCCACTGCTCAGCGCCTCCATCAGGACGACCGGGATGCCCTCCATCCGGCCCTTCATCGGAATGCTCGGGGTGACGAACACGTCGGTTTCGCGCAGCAGGTCGCGAACATCATCGGCCGTCTTCGGACCCGTCAGCGCAACCGTCCCGGTCAGGCCGCGGGCGACGATCTGCCGTTCCAGGACGTCTCGAAAGGGTCCATCGCCGACGATCCGGCAGCGAAACCGCACGCCGGCTCCGGCAAGTCTCGCGCACGCCTGGATCAGCTCCAGGTGACCCTTCAACGGGATCAGCCGGCCGACCGAGACGATCAGGGGAAGCCCCGTCCCGGCGTCGCGCGGGCCGGCTGGCGCGAAGCGCGTCGCGTCGACGCCGCAGTGGATCACCCGGACCTTGGCCGCCGCCGCGGTCCCGCAGACCTCGACGATGCGGTTTCGATTGAATTCCGAAATCGCCACGACGAATGCGGCCGCTTCGACCTTCCGCGCCAGCATCGTTTCGTCGATCTGGATGTCGTGGGCGTGGGCGGTGAAGCTGAACGGGATCCCGGTCAGGCGGTTGATGACGTAGCCCGCGAACGCCGGGTAGGTCGCGAAGTGGCAATGAACGTGCTCGACGCCCTCGGCCTCGATCAGTCGCACGTGCCCGACGATCTTCGGGAACAGGACAACGCTCCGCATCAGGCGGCCGGGCTGGCGCCAGGTGTCCGCGATCAGCGCGCTGAGGCTGCCGATCAGGGCGCCCGGGCGACGCCACAGGTAGTGAGCGAGGGCGGCGAGGATCGGCCACGACAGCACCGGCAGGAACCGCGCCCGGGCGACGAGCGGACGCGCGGCTGGCTGGACGAGCGCCGCCGCTTCCCGGATAAGCGGGTGGACCTCGACGCGAACACCCGCCCGCTCGACGGCGAGGATCTCGTTGATCACGAACGTCTCGCTGAGCTTCGGGAATCGCGACATCACGTAGGCCACGACGGCAGCCGGCTCGACCGCCGGGCGGTGCGCGACCGGCTCTCGGTGCCGCTCGTCGGGAACGGCCGGGGCGGCTTGGGCGCCAAGTGCGCCGGTCGCGGTCACTCCGCGGTCTCGGCGAGCCGGTCAGCCGGCTCGGTCCGACGCTGCCGGGCGCGGCGGCCGCTCCTCACTGAGGGGGCGGGGGGCTGCTCGCGGGACGGGTCGGCCGGCGGCGTCCACGTCGGCTGTGGTGCGTGCTTGCGGAGATCGTCCAGGCGCTTGATGCCCGGCAAGGACCGCTTCGACGCGACGATCGCCGCGCCGATCGGCGCGGCCTCGACGAGCTGGAGGCTCTTTGCGGCAACCGCGACATCGTCTCGGCGCGTCGCGTCCTGGCGAACCACGAGGAGCGTGCTCGGCGCAAGCGTTGCCCACTGGACGGCGCTCGCGACCGCGCCGAGCGGCGGCCCGACGATGATCGTCACGACCTCGTCCTCGACGAGATCGTCGACGAGATTGACGATGTCCTCGTCGGGCAACGCGACCTCGTTCAGGGGCCCGACGCGGATGGCCCGAACAGAGGTCCGCGTGGGGACATCCCGGATCGCCATCGCGGTGTCGGCGATCGCCGCTTGTGAGTCGGCGGCGAGCAGCGTTGACGCGACGCCCTCCGGGTCGGCATCGATCAGGGCGGCGCGCTGGCCGGCCGAGGCGAGGACTGCCGCGAGGTTGGCCGCTACCTCGCCGGCGCCGCTCCGGGCGTCGACCCCGGCGACGTGGATCCGGCCGCCCTCGAGGGCGGCGAGACCGAGGCGCGAAGCGAGCAGCCGATACGCGGTCTGCGCGCCGGACGCGCGTGGCAGCTCGACGACGACCGGGACTTCGTCCGAGGCGATCCGTTCGCCGGGGATCGACCCGAGCGCCGGTGCGTCGATCAGGTCGGGGAGGTCGTTCGCGCCGTGGATGGCCGGGAAGAGTCGGTCGAAGACAAACGCCAGCGCGGCCGCGCCGAGCAGGCCGATCAACGCCGCAAGGATCACGAGCAGCGTGGTCCGTGGCGCGACCGACTGCTGGGGAACCTGCGCCTCGACGAGCGTCGTGATCTGGCCCTCGGGCCGGGACGTATCAGCGCCGGCGACGTTCCCGAGCTGTTCGCCGACGCTCTTCACGACCGCTGCCGCCCGGTTCGGGTCGGCGTCCTCGAAGCGGATCGTGACGACGCGCGTGACGTCGTCGCCGGTCGCGCGCAGCGAGTCACGCGCAGAGTCCGGCGACATGTTCGCGCCCGCGGATTGGAGCGCTGGACCCAGGACTTCGTCGCTGGCGGCGAGCTGAGCGTAGGTCTGGACGAGCATGCTGGACGCTCGAAGCGTGTCGATATCGCCCGAAGCGGGCCCGACGAGAACCTGTGTCTCCGCCTCGTAACGGGGCGGCAGCGCCGAGGCGACCAGGAAGCCGGTGACGGCGGCAACCCAGGTGGCGATCAGGAGCGTGAGCCACCATCGCCTGAGCATGCGGAGGAAAGCGCCCAGCTCCATTCGTTGTCCTTTCGATCGTGCCCGCCGGGTGTGACAAGACCCGACCGATCACTGCGGCGGCGTGAGTGCCCGAGCCGGACGCCGTCCGGGCAGGCGACACTCGCCGGCTCATGCCAATCTGCGTCGGGAGGAAGGGTCGCCCGTCGTGCGCCGCGACTGAGTGCGATGCTCGCGAGCCTTTGTTACAGCGGCGATACGGTTGACGACCGTCGTCCACGACACGCGCGCCGTTGGCCCGGATACGGTTCCGCGGTGACCCCGACGACGACCCTCGATTCCTCGACCCGCCGCGCCCGCGATGCGATCGGTCTTCCGATCGAGTGGGTACGCGGCCGCATCGACGCCTGGCGGGCCGGTCCCACGATCGAGCGGGTGCTCGCTGACATCGAGGCGGTCTCGGGCGGGGCGCTCCCGACCCGCGGCTGGGTGGTTCGCGCCGCCCACAGCGCCGCTGGATCGGGCGTCGTGGCGCTGGTCGGGCCCGACGCGGGCGGCGCACCGCGGCTGATGGTGCGAGCGGGCGTGGACCATCTCGCGTTCGCGACGATCCGAAGAGAACGCGAGTCGCTCGAGGCCATCGGGCGGTTGGAGCTGGATCCGGTCGTGCGACGGTTGATTCCGCGGGTCGTCGCGAGCGGCGTCGTCGATGGCCTCGGCTACATCGCGGAGTCGGTGGTGCCAGGCCGACGGCCGGAGGTTCGAGCGCTCGATGCCCGGCAGCGAGGCGCGCTCGTCGCCGCTGTCGCCGCCGTCGCCCGCGGCCTCCACGAAGCCGGCGAGGACCATCGCACCGCTCGGCCGCTGGACGTCGAGCGCTGGGTCGATCGCCGGGTGGACGTGGTGCGCCATCTGCTGAGTGGCCGCTCGCGGAACCAGGCGTCCCGCCGGGCCGCGCGCGAGGCAACGCTCGATCGCATCGAGTCGACGCTCGCTGCGTCCCTCCGGGATTGCCCCGTCCGCGTCGCGCGGATTCACGGCGACCTGTGGCCGGGGAACGTCCTCGTGGCTGACTCGCCCGCCCCCGCTTCGGGTCCCGATGTCACCGGGATCGTCGACTGGGACAGCAGCCAGCCAGACGAGTTGCCGTTCCAGGACTTGCTCCACGTCGAGATGTACACGCGGAAGCTCCTCGAGCGGAAACCGCTGGGTGCCGTCATCGCGGCCGTGGTTCGGGACCGAGCAGGCCCGCGTGGCGTCCCGGCCGCGGGCGACGCCCCGGACGCGGGCGACGCCCCGGTCGCCGACGCTCCCTCGCTGACACCTCGTGAAGAAGTGCTCCTGTACTGGCTTCGCCAGGTCGAGATGAACAGCCTCCGAAGCCCGGCAACGGCGCGCACCGAGCGCTGGCTGCGGGGCAACGTGGACGCCGTTCTGGCGGCGGTCTGACTCGCGTGCGGATCCTCGTCGTCGATCGCGAGCCACCGCTCAGCCTCACCCAGGGCAACAGCCTGATCGGGCGGCACCTGTTCGAGCGGCTCGCGGCCCGCCATCAGCTGGCCATCGTCTGCCCGGTCGACCCGGCGGCGGCCGATGAATCCCGGCGCGCGCTGTCCGACGTGTTCGACGAGGTTCGGCTCGTGCCTCGGACCGGCGGCGCCGTGCCCGCGCTTCGCGGCTGGTTGGAAGCCGAGCTTGCCGTCCGTGCTCCGACGGTCGCGCCAGGCGCTGCGCGTCAGCTGGCCGGCGCGGTGGCCAGCCTGGTCGCCGCGTGGCCCGCCGACGTCCTTCACGTTCGGCAGCTGCCGATGGCGCCGTTCCGGCGATTCGCGCCGGGCATGCCGAGCGCCCTCGAGCTCGTCGACTCGGAGCGCCTGGGGTCGGAGCGAGCGGTTCGCCAGATCGTGGCCGCCGGTCGGTGGCGTGCGGCGACGATCAGGGCGGTCGTTCGCGCCGGCGCAGCCCGACTCGCCGAGGCCGCGGCCGTTCGCGGCTACGACGCGGTCACGGCGGTTGCCGCCGCGGATGCCGCCGCGATCCGGAGCGTCGCGCCACGGGGCACCGCCGTGGAGCTCATCCCGAACGGGGTCGATGCCGACGTCTTTCGGCCGGTCGAACGAGCCGAGGAGCCGCGGACGCTCGCGTTCGTCGGCGCAATGAGCTTTTCCCCGAACGTCGCCGCCGCACGGTATCTCGTCGAGCAGGTGCTGCCGCGCGTGACGACACCCGATGTCCGGGTTCGGCTCGTCGGGCGCTCGCCGACGCCCGAGATCCTCCAGTTGGCGGCGCGCCCCGGCGTCGAGGTCACCGGCGAGGTCGACGACGTCCGTCCCGAGCTGGCCGCGGCGACGCTCGTCGTCTGCGCGATGGTCAGTGGCAGCGGAATCAAGAACAAGGTTCTCGAGGCGATGGCGATGGGCCGGCCGATCGTCGCGACGCCGCTCGCGGTCGAGGGCATCGACCTTGGCAGGTCAGCTGACCCGCCGATCGCGATCGCCGCATCGGCGTCCGGTCTGGCCGCCGCGATCGACCGGCTGCTCGCCGACGAAGGCGCCCGCCGGGCGATGGCGGCTCGCGCGCGCGAGATCGTCATGAAGCGGTATACGTGGGATGCCTGCGCCGCCACCTACGAGGCGCTCTACGAGCGACTGGGAGCGCTCGGGACGGAGAGCGTCCGCGTGAAGCCGTCCGCCCGGCCGACCGGGTAGCGGCCCCGCGCAGCCGTCGTTGGGCGCAGGTCAGCCCGCCAGCCGTCGCAGGATGGGAATCGAGCGGATCTCGGGGAATATCGCGGCGATGTCAAGCCGCTCCCGGCCGATCGCGAGGACGATCAGGCTCGCGACGCCGACGAGAATCCCACCGATGACGAGCGGCGGCCGGACGACAACGGCGATCACGCCGAGGGCGGCCGCGGTGAGCGCCAGCGCCCCATAGAGCAACGCGCTTCGGCCGTCGAAGAGCGCGATCCCCGTTGCGCGCCGCAATGCCGCCTGCTTGAGCACGTTGTGGACGACGAGCGTCGTCGCCGTCCCGACGGCGGCCCCCACGGCCCCGAACGGCGGCACGAGAAGGAGGATCGCGACGACGTTGAGGACCATCGCCCCGAGATCGATCCCGACGGCGAGCCGAATCCGGCCGTGGATCTTCAGCGTGAGCCCGTTGAAGCCGAGCGCCGCGTTCGCGTAGTAGCCGACGGCGAGGATCGCGAGGATCACCCCGGACGAGGCATATGCCGGGCCGAACAGCAGGATCGTCAACGGTCCCGCGAGCGAGAACGTGACCGCGAAGATGGGGAAGCTCAACGTCGCGATCCAGACGGCGGTCTGCCAGTACGCCTCCTGGGCGCCGGCTCGGTCGTCGCGCGCGAACAGCCGCGCCGCCAACGGCATGTAGAGCAGCGTGAAGCTCGACAGGACGACCTGGTTGAGCATCGCGAGCGGTTGAACGGCGCGGAGGTCGGCGACGGCGGTCGCGCCGTGTGCGTAGCCGAGGACGATCACGTCCGATGCGCCGATCGCGAGGTAGAGCAGATCCGTGCTCAGCAGCGGCAGGGCGAACGAGAACACGTCCCGAACCGGGAAGCGGACGCCGCCGGCGAGCGCCCGCCGGATGTAGCCGCGGTCGCGCAGGATCCGCCAGACGACGAAGCCGTAGATCACGACGCCAAGCGCGGCGGCCGCGACGTAGCCGAATGCCAGGAACGCCGCGGTTCCACCGGTCGCCGCGAGCAGCGCGACGACCAGCACGCGCAGGCCCGGCGTCAGGATGTAGCGCCGCACGAAGATCGCCTTCGGCGTCGAGATCACCGCGAGCAGGCCCGTCTGCAGGTCGTCGAGGGCCTGGAGCGGGGCGAGCGCGATGAGAATGACGAGCAGGGCAATGGCCTGGCTGTCGCCGACGCCTGCCCCCGTCAGCCAGCCCTGGAGACCGATCACCGCGAGCACGAGCGCCAGTCCCAGCCCAAGGATCGTCGTAACGGCGACCGCGATCGTGCCGACCAATCGGCTGTCGTCTCGCGCCTCGTCGTAGATCGGCAGGAATCGGGGCACCGCCCGGTCGAGGCCTGCGGTCGTCAGCCCCGCGGCGAGCGTTGCGATCGAGAGCGCGTAGGCGAAGGCGCCGTACTCGGTCTTCGCGAGGTAACGCACGATCACGACCTGGACGGCGAAGTTCGCGAGCAGCGACAGACCGCGACCCATGAGGAGCAGGCTGGAGCCGCGGACGTGCGCCCTGGTCTCGTTCCCGGCTCTCGTGGCGGTGCTCGAGGCCGGCTGCGCGGCCGGTCCGACCGATCCGTCCAGGTGACCCGACTGGCTCGTCGTCACCGGGCGGTCTCCGGGGCCCCGCGCGCCTGGTCGTGCGTCGAACGAGTCGCGTACGCCGCCCAGATGGTGGCGACTGCTTCGCGCGCGACCTCGGCGGCCGGCGCGGCGGCGTCAATTCGAACCGAATCCGGGCGCTCGAGCAGCGTTCGGTAGCCGGCCCGCTGCCGCTCGATCTCCTCAATCGGCCATTCCGCCTTGCGCTCCACGAGGATCGATGCCGGGGCGTCGAGGACGAGGAACAGATCCGGCGGCGGGACGGCCGCCCGAAGCAGCCGGCGACGCACGCTGCCTCCTTTGCGGAGCCGAACCTCGATCGGGTGACGGTCGTAGAGGGTCAGCCCGCCCGAACGGGCATGGATCCGCCCGCGGACCCCCGCGACCCACAGCCGGAGCAGCCGGCGCAGAAACCGCACAACGGGGACGCCGCCGGGAGCTCCGGACTGGCCCCCGCCGTCGCGCGGGCTCGCTGGATACGCACCCAGGTACTCCGCGCGGACGGGAATCGGGGCGGCCGCGGCCAGACGCTCGAGCAGGGCGGACTTGCCGGCCCCGTCGGGACCCAACACGGCGACGACGAAGCCACGCGAACGCTTTGGGGTGGGCAGGCGGGCGAGCCGCCGACGGACGACCGTCCGCGCCAGGCGGGCGATGGCCGCGGCGGGCCGCGAGCGCAGTGCCCGTGACCGGATCGAGGCGGCAGCCTCGCGGGCATCGTTACAGCGGCCTTGGGATGCGGCGAGCACGAGATCCTGTGCAGCCTTGCGGTCGGTCGCGCCCGCCCACACCGCAAACGGGCTGGTCGTGTCCGCGCGGCTGCAGGCGGTGCCCGCGGCCGCGATCCGCTCGCATCGTCTGGGGCTTGCGGGTGAGGGGTCGAGGACGAGGTGCAGGAGCTCTGCCCATGCGGCGTCGTCGCCGTCGAGCACCCAGACGCGCCCGACGCCCGGGATCTCGACCTGCCGGCGGCGCGCCAGGGCCGAGGCCGCCAGCCCCGAATCGAGCTCGGCCCAGCGACCGAAGGCGAGATCGTCGACGACGTCCACCTTGACCCAGTCGCCGCGGCGTGCGTCGAAGCCGTAGAAGAACCGATGGCTGCCGCGACCGCGACGCGGAGCCTCGACGAACCCCGCTCCCGCCAACGCCGAACGGAGGAAAGCGCCCGATCCGCCGCGGGCGAGCACGTCGACATCGCCTCGCGCCTCCACGAGCTCGTCCAGCCCGCGCAGCACGGCCCAGGTCACGCCGGCCCGGTCCATCGCCCGGAACGCGTCGACGACGCGCGGCGCGTCCACGGCCGCGCTGACCGCCGGAAGCGAGGCGATCACGATCGCCCCGCCGTCCACGCGAGCCAGCCAACCAGCGCAGCGCAGGCACTGGTCCCGATGACCGCGATCGGGACGAGCGGCGGCTCCATCGAGTCGGGCAGGAGATCGGTTCGGGCGACGAGCACTCCGATCCCGACGGTCAGGCCGATGCCCACGCCGAGGAGCGCCCGCCCCCGGCTGCTGGCGGCCCGCTCACGCAGCGAGGAGGAACGGTCGCGCGAAAGCAGCACTGCCAGCAACAGCCAGGCAGCGCCAACCAGGGTGAGGGCGACAACGACATCCAAGCTCGACGCTCCATTCGGGGAAGGCGCCGCTGAGTGTCGAATGGGCGGCTTGCCGGCTACCCAACGCGGGGCCGCCGTCCTGTTGCGAATCTGATACGGCACTCCGTTGGGGCGATCCCCGCCCTGTCTGTCCGGTCCGGACACTTGTGACGTTCCCCCCGAAGACGTGTGAGATGAATCCCACGAACAAGCTCGGCGCCGCACTCGGGATGACGATTGCCGTCCTCCTGACCGTCGGTGCCGCGATCGTCGCCCTCAGCGCGAACCAGCCCGGGACCGCGCCGCCGAACGCGACGGCCCCCGCGGCCGGCGGTGGCTCGGCCGCGCCCTCGGACCAGGCGGGTGCGGCGCTGCGCGCGCCCCGGACGGGGACGTTCCAGGACTCGCGCATTCCCGGATACGATCCCGCCGCTCCCGCGCCGACGGCGGACAAGGCCCAGAGCAAGCTGTGGTTCGCCGCCGGGTCGTGGTGGGCGGTCATGATCGAACCGACGACGAACACCTTCCGGATCCACCGGCTGGACTGGAAGACCCAGGAGTGGCAGGACACCGGGACCGTCGTCGACGAGCGCGCCTCGACCGAAGCCGACGTCCTGTGGGACGGCAAGAAGCTCTATGTCGCGAGTGCCGGCAGCACGCCCTACAAGAACCAGGCCGGCCGGCTGAGCCGGTACTCACTCGATCCGGATGCGGGCACCTGGACGCTGGACAAGGGCTTCCCCGTTCAGATCACGAGCCGCGGCGTCAGCACGATCGTCGTCGAGCGAGACACGACGGGAACGCTCTGGGTGTCCTACATCGACGCCGGGAGCCTGCTCATCAATCGCTCGGTCGGCGGCGATGCGACGTGGGGGAAGCCGTTCGGGCTGCCGCTCGAGGGCGTCGACCCGACCGCGGCCCGCGCCTCGATCGTCGCGATCGACGGCCGCGTCGCGGTGATCTGGAGCAACAAGGCGGAGAACGCGCTGTTCCTTGCGACCCACCGCGACGGCGCACCGGACGACCGGTGGGAAGCCCAGCGCACGGACGTCGAGGGCGCGAACGAGACCGACGACCACCTCAACGCGAAAGTCGGGATCGTTGACGGCGAGGCCCGGATCTACGTGGCGATGAAGACGTCGCTCGACGTCGCCCCGAACGTGAACGTGAACGACGCGCAGATCCTCGTCCTGGAGATCCGCCTCGACGGCACCGTCCACAAGTACCTCGCCGGGCGGATCCGCGACCGACACACGCGCCCGGTCGTCGTGATCGACCAGACCCATGAAACACTGTATCTCGTGGCCACGGCGCCGTTCGGCGGCGGGCAGGTGTACTACAAGCGCACGCCGCTCGACCGGATCGCGTTCTCGCCGGGGCATGGCACCCAGCTCATCGCGAGCGACGCAGACCCGCTGATCAACGACGTCACGACGACCAAGCAGGCGGTCTCGCCGGAGTCCGGCATCGTGATGCTCGCATTCGACCGATCGACGGGCCGCTATCTGCACGGGGTGATCGATCTCGGGGGTGCCCGCTGGGACGCCAAGTCGCGACCCTCGGACAATCCCGGGCCAGCGCCTGCTCCCACCGCCTCAAGCCCGGCGAGTGAAGCTCCTGCGTCGCCGGCGACGTCGCCGGCAGGCTCGGCGGGTTCGTCAGCCGCCCCCTCCGCCGCGCCGAGTTGATCCATGCGACTTGTCGTGACCGGTGCCGCCGGGTTCATCGGATCGCATCTCGTCGAAGCGGCGCTCGACGCGGGCCATGACGTCGTGGGCGTGGACGCGTTCATCCCGTATTACCCGCGGTCGGTCAAGACGGAGAACCTCGCGCAGGCACGCGCGCATGATCGCTTCCGCCTCGTCGAAGCGGACCTCCGGACGGCAACGCTGGGCCCTGTCGTCGAAGGCGCCGACGCCGTGATCCACCTCGCGGCGATGCCCGGACTGCCGCGCAGCTGGTCCGACTTCGAGCTCTACGCGACGTGCAACATCGTCGCGACCGAACGGCTGCTGGAGGCGATTCGCGCGACAGGCGTGCCGAAGCTCGTGCACGTGTCGACCTCGTCCGTGTACGGCCGCCTCGCCCAGGGCGACGAAACGCTCCCGACCCGACCCGTGTCGCCGTACGGCGTGACGAAGCTGGCCGCGGAACACCTCGTCGACGCGTTTGCCGACGCGTTCGACATCCGGGCAACGATCCTGCGCTACTTCTCGATCTATGGCCCGCGTCAGCGACCCGACATGGCGTACCACCGGTTCGCCGAAGCCCTCATCGAAGACCAACCACTCGACGTCTTCGGCGACGGGCAGAGCTCGCGCACGAGCACATACGTCTCGGACGCCGTCAACGCGACGCTCGCGGCGGTCGACCGGGGCAAGCCCGGAGCGCGGTACAACATCGGCGGCGGCGAGCCGATCACCGTCCTCGAGGCAATCGACTGCATGGCGGAGGCGCTGGGCGTGAGTCCCCAGATCCGATTCGGAGATCCTCGAGCAGGCGACCAGCGGCACACCGCGGCGGACACATCGGCGGCCCGTCATGACCTCGGCTACAGACCCGCCGTCAAACCCCGCGACGGTCTTCGGCGGCAGGTCGCGTGGCACCTCGAGAGGCGGCGGGAGGCGGGCATTCCGGCGGCCGCGGTGGCGGGTCGATAGCCGGACGTAAACGCGCTTGTAACGAGGCGCGGCATGGCTGCCGTCAGCGCTTTGCAGCGAGCATCGTACGGTCACCCCAACGCCGGCTCGCCGGCTGGGACCCCCAGGATCGATTGCTGACCGCTCAAGGCACGAGGACGTATTCGGCGCGCGCCCACGGCGCCTTCCGGATCTGAGCGGGTGGCCTGTCACGCCGCACGCGACCGGAGGTTCCAGATGAGAATTGCAGTTGTCGGACTCGGATACGTCGGCCTGGTCACCGCCGCATGCGCGGCCGACTGGGACAACGACGTGGTGGGGCTCGAGGCCGACGCGCGCCGAGCCTCCACCCTCAGGAGCGGCCTCGTCCCCTTTCACGAGCCCGGCCTCGACGATCTCGTCCGTGCGGGCATCGCATCACGGCGGCTCGTCATCAGCGCGGACTCGACGAGCGCCATTTCGAACGCAGACCTCGTCATCATCGCCGTCGGCACTCATGACGGCAACGGCGGCTGGCAGACGAAGACGCTGACCGACTGCCTGGAGCAACTCGTTCCCCATATCGCCGAGGACGCGGCCCTGGTCATCCGGTCGACCGTTCCGCTGCGCCTCCTGCCGGAGCTTCCCGGGATCGTCCGGGAGATCCGGGCGGCGTCAGGGCGTCCGCCGGTTCCGTTCCTCTGCAACCCCGAGTTCACGCGCGAGGGCCAGGCCGTCGAGGACTTCCGGCATCCCGATCGCGTCGTGTTCGGTGTCTTCGACGACCCGACGGGCGCCGGCCAGGCGCTGCTCCACGAGCTGTATGCCCCCGTCGACGCCCCGAAGCTCGTCCTCGACGCGACGGACGCGGCGTTGTCGAAGCTCGCCGCGAACCTGTTCCTCGCGACGAAGATCAGCTTCGCGAACGAGCTGGCGTCGCTCTGCGACGCATTCGGCGCGGAGATCGAGGAAGTCACCAAGGCCATCTCGTTCGACAAGCGGATCGGCGGCGGCTTTCTCAAGGCGGGCGTCGGCTTCGGCGGCTCATGCCTGCCGCACCAGGTGACGATGACGGTCCGCGAGGCCGCCGATGCCGGCGTCGAGACGCCGCTCTTCGAGGCCGTCGATCACGTCAACGAGCATCAGCGACAGGCCTTCGTGGATCGGCTTGCGAGCTTCGTCGGCCCGTTGAAGGGCCGGCGGATCGCGCTTCTCGGGCTGACCTTCAAGCCCGACACGGACGACCTGCGGGACGCCCCGTCGCTGGACATCGCGCGCCGCCTCATCGATCAGGGCGCCGAGGTCGTGGCATATGACCCGATGGGCGCTGCACGCATCCGGGCGGCCCAACTCGTCGACGGGCTCGTCGTGGCGGATGACGTCCACGATGC
Organism: Candidatus Limnocylindrales bacterium; assembly: GCA_036274475.1. GTDB lineage: Bacteria > Chloroflexota > Limnocylindria > Limnocylindrales > CSP1-4 > CF-46. The sequence continues at coordinate 45,199 of DASUFO010000067.1, read as the reverse complement.
GCTCCGCGGAGCTGACGCGGCCGGCATCGTCACCGAGTGGCCCGAATTCCGGAATCTCGACTGGACCCAGGTGGCCGCGGAGATGAACGGCCGCGCGGTCGTCGACGGGCGGAATACCCTGCCCGCGGCGCAGCTCCGCGAGGCCGGTCTGGCGTACGCCGCGTTCGGTCGCGCCCGGCAGGCCGATCCGGCGGCGGCTCCTGCCGCCACGATGGTCGCCCCAGATGAGGTTGAGCTCGACGCCGTCCCCGTCGGTCCCGGGCACCTGGAGCCGGCGTTGCGGCTCCGGACGGTCGCCCGACGTCGCGAGGCGGACGTCGTCGGAGATCGGGTCGGGGCGGGAAACCCCGCGTGAGACGACCCGACGAGCTGGAGCTCGAGCTGCAGCGCAGCCGGAGGTTCGGCCGGCCGATGTCGCTGGTCCGCTTCCAAGCGGACGGCATCCCGGCGACCGACATCGCGGGACTCCTGGCGGACTGCGGTCGCCAGGTGGATCGGGTGTGGACGATCGCCGACGACGTGGTCGTGCTCTTGCCCGAGATCGGCCCGAGCCAGGCCCAGGCGTACGTCGCCCGCGTCTCGCGGTTGTTGCCGGCGCTCGCCGGGCCGCCGCGGGCGGTCACGTTTCCCAACGACGGGCTGACGCTTGGCGCGCTCGCGGCGGCGTTGTACGAGGGCGGCGACGTCTCCGGCGAGCTGCGACCGTTTGCCCGGCCGGGGCCCGAGCCGGTTGCGCTACGTCACCTCGATCCCGGGACCGCTCCGGAACTGGCGCGAGCCGCCGAGCACCGCAAGGCAGGTTAAGTGGTCGGTCGATCCGGCGTGTCGGTCGTCGGCGCTCGCCATGATCGGCTGAAGCGCGCATTCGACGTCACCGCCTGCGTCGTCGCCTTGCCGCTGGTCCTGCCGGTCGCGGCGGCCTGTGCGGTCGCGATCGCGGCAGACTCACCGGGCCCGATCGTGTTCACCCAGCAGCGCACGGGGCGTGACGGCCGACGCTTTCCGATGTTCAAGTTCCGAACGATGGTCCGGAATGCCGAGGCCCTCAAGCCGAGCCTTCAGCACCTGAACATCCTGCCGCCGCCCGATTTCAAGATCCCCGACGACCCCAGGATCACGAAGGTCGGCCGATTCCTGCGCCGGACCAGCCTCGACGAGCTGCCTCAGCTCATCAACGTCGTCCGTGGCGAGATGTCGCTTGTCGGACCGCGGCCGACGTCATTTCCAGCCGCGACCTACGATCCGTGGCACACCGAACGGCTCGACGTCACGCCCGGCGTGACGGGCCTGTGGCAGGTCACGGCTCGCAACGGCTCGACGTTCGATGAGCGCCTCCGACTCGACATCGCGTACGTGAGGAATCGGTCGCTGATGCTCGATCTCAAGATCCTCTGGTGGACGGTCTCCTCGGTCGTCTCCCGCACCGGCCGATGAGCCGCCGGGGTCGCCGATCGGGCGCCGCCATCGCCGCGGTTGGCGCCGTGGCGTTCGTGGCGTCGCTTGCGTTGGTCGTGCCGGTGGCGCGAGCGGATGTCGGCGACGTCGGCTTCGAAGACGGGTCGAGCGCCCTGGCGGGCGACGCCGCAACCGGCGAGAAGCCCGAGAGCAAGCTGTGGTGGAACGACGGAACGTGGTGGGGGAGCCTGATCGACCCGGCGACCGGCGGCTACACGATCCAGCGACTCGACGTCTCGACCCAGAAGTGGGTCTCGACGGGCACGCGGCTCGACGACCGGCCCGGCTCCCGCGCCGACGCGCTCTGGGACGGCACCCGGCTCTACGTCGCGTCGCACGTCTACTCGCGGCAGCCCGCAACGGGCTTCCCGAGCCGCCTGTACCGCTTCAGCTACAACGCGGCGACGAAGGCGTACACCCTCGACCCGGGCTTTCCGGTCGCGATCAACAACGTCCGAACCGAGACGCTCGTGATCGACAAGGACTCGACCGGCACGCTCTGGGCAACGTGGGTCCAGAGCCAGAAGGTGTACGTCAACCGGACGGTCGGGTCGGACACGACGTGGGGAACGCCGTTCGTGCCTCCGGTCGCCGGAACGTCCGTGGCCGCCGACGACATCTCGTCGGTGATCGCGTTCGGGCCGGGCCGGATCGGGCTCATGTGGAGCAACCAGGCTGCCTCCGCGATGTACTTCGCGACCCATGTCGACGGCGCGCCAGCGACCTCGTGGGAGGCGAGCCGGACGGCGATCCAGGGGCCCGCGACCGCCGACGACCACATCAACCTCAAATCGCTCCAGTCTGACGGCGGCGCGCGCGTGTTCGCGGCCGTCAAGACGTCGCACACCGCGGCGTCCGCGCCCCTGATCATGCTGCTGTCCCGCGACCCGACGACCGGCACTTGGTCGAGCTACCCGGCCGGGCGGGTCTCGGACCACCAGACGCGGCCGATCGTCCTCATCGACACCGATCATCGCGTCCTGCACGTCTTCATGACGGCACCCGAAAGCGGCGGCGCGATCTACGAGAAGACGAGCCCGCTCGACGCCATCTCGTTCGCGCAGGGTCTCGGGACGCCGGTGATCGTGGACAAGTCCGCGCCCGGGTTGAACAACTCGACGTCGACGAAGCAGGCGGTCAATTCGGCGACCGGACTCGTCGTGCTCGCCGCGAACGACGACACGCATCGGTATTGGCACCACTTCGACGCCTTGGGTGGAGGCCCGACGCCAACCCCGACACCAACGCCAACCCCGACACCAACCCCGACGCCGACCCCGACTGTGCCGCCTTCGCCGACCGCCAGCCCGTCAGCCAGTCCCAGCGCGACGCCGACGCCGCCGACACCCACGCCGACGCCGCCGACACCCACGCCACCCGCACCGATGACGTTCGTTGCGGCGTCCGACGCCCAGGTGCTGTCCTCACAACCCGGGTCCAACTACGGCACCCGGACGAACCTGACCGTCCGCAACGGTGGCTCGAGCTCGTACAGCTATCGGAGCTATCTCCGGTTCACGGTGACCGGACTGAGCGGGACGCCTGCCTCCGCGACGCTCCGGGTCTTCGTCACCGACCCGTCGGGAAACGGCGGCGCGGCCTCGGCTACGAGCAACAGCTGGGGCGAGACATCCATCACCTGGTCGAACGCGCCGGCGCCCATCGGAACTGCCCTTGACGCCGCGGGTCCGACGACGACCGGCACCTGGGTCGAGCTCGACGTCACGTCGGCCGTGACCGGCAACGGGGACGTGTCGTTTGTCTTCGCCGGCGGCAGCGGCGACAGCGCGATCTACAGCAGCCGCGAAGGCCTGAACCCGCCTGAGCTCGTCGTCACACCCGGCGGCTGATCCCCGCGAACCGCGCGGCGCGCGTCAGTCGGAGCCGGACGTGGGGTGGGGCTGGATCCCGGCCAGCCGCGGGTCCTCGAGCGCGGACTCGTACCAGGCGGCGGTCCGGGCGAGACCGTCCACGAGCGGCGTCGTCGCCCGAAACCCAAGCTGCTCCGCAGCCTTCTCGACGTCACTGACATTCCGCGCCACGTCACCGGCGCGGGCCGGGCCGGGCTCGACATCGAGGTCCCGATCAAGCGCTGTCGCGAGGGCATCCGCGAGATCGTTCAGTGACGTCTCCTCGCCTGTTCCGATCTGGAACACCTCGCCCGCGACCGCGGACGCCTCGGCATCGAGGACACGCGCCACGGCATCAGCCAGGTCCTCGACGTAGATGTAGTCGCGCGTCTGGCTGCCGTCGCCGTTGAGAACCAGACGCTCCTCCTCGAGCGCCGCGCGAAGCCACATCGCGACGACGCTTCGTTTGTGGAGGGCGGACGGACCGTAGACATTCGCGAACCGCAGCGCGGTCGCCGCCATCCCGTACGCCCCGGCGTACGCCTGGCAATACGCCTCGCAGGCGACCTTCGAGGCGCCGTACGGGGAGACGGGGTGGGGGACGAGGCTCTCGACGGCCGGCGGTGGCGCGTCCCCGGCGACGGCATTCGTCGACGCAAGCACGAACCGTTCAACTCCGGCGCGCCGCGCTTCGTCGAGCAGACCGACGGTCTCCACGACGTTCGCGTTGAACGACCCGAGGGGGTCGTCGATCGAGTCATCGATGTCGGCGCGCGCCGCCAGGTGGACGACCGCGTCAGCGCCCTCGACGCCGCGCCGGACGATGTCCGGGTCGGCGAGCGTGCCCTCGGTCAGGTCGTGCTCGACGCCCTCGAGATAGGCCCGCTGCCCAGTCGAAAAGTCGTCCAGGACGCGAACGCGGTCACCCCGCGCAGCCAGGAGCCGGATCACGGACGCGCCGACAAAGCCGGCGCCACCCGTCACGAGGACCGTCTGCGCAGCGGGGTCAGTCATGCCGTGCGTAGTCCACCTCGAATCGAGGCGCTGTTGCTCGGGGGAATGCCATCACGATCAGTGTCGGTCGCGCGGGGTCAGAGGGACCCCCCTGGAGGTGAGGCGCGGGTTACGGCGACATGTCGAGGGCTCTTCACCCTCATCACACACAACCGACGATCGGCAGGCAGATCAGCGGCGTCGGCGTCGGCGCAGGGGGCGCCGTCGGCGTCGGCGCAGGGGGCGCCGTCGGCGTCGGGTCGGGAGGTGGCGGCGTGGGTGGTGGCGGCAGGGGAGTCGGAACCGGGGTTGGAGGGGCCGTCGGAGCGGGTGTCGGCGGCGGAGGAGGCGCAGTAGGCGGCGGCGTCGGTGGGGGCGTTCCGCGTCCGATCGGCGGTGGTGTCGGTTGGCCGACCGACGTCGCGCCGGGTCTGACCGTCGCACCGGGCACCGCGAGACCGCCGGGTCCGGCGGGAGTTGTTGATTGCGTCGCAGTCGCCGGACCGGGAGAGGCGTCGCCGTCAGGTGTGGCGCTTGGTATCGGAGTGGCCGTCGTCCTTGGTCCGAGACCGAGATCGGCCGCGATGCCATCGCTTGGCCCGGTCGTCGGTCGGGCCGCCTGGAATGGCCCGCCCGCGCGCGGCGCAAAGACGGCCGTCGCCACCAGCAGCAGCAGCGGCGCGGCCAACCCGATGATGAGGCCCGCGAGGGCGCGCTCCCTGGTCATCAGGACCACCCTGCCGGACGACTCGGGGCGGTTCCTAACAACCATCCGATGCTGGCGATTCAGGGGCGTTACGAAGACCTGCCTGGGCGAAGGATTCGATGGCCGGCCGAACGCGATCCCCGAGGGTCGAACCGCACGCGTCGCGTAGACTCCGCAGCGCGCCCGACACGGCACGCCTCCACGCGTCCCCGTAGCTCAGTGGACAGAGCAGCCGCCTTCTAAGCGGAAGGTCGCAGGTTCGAATCCTGCCGGGGACGCCATTCAAGCCAGGTCCCGCCGCCCCGACCGCGCGCGGTGGCTGGTACCCCACGATTTGAGGCTGAAGGCTTCCGGAAGCGCTCGTTTGGGCACGGATGGGGGCTGCGAGCCCACTCCGGCGGGCTGGCGCGGCTGCCGTCGTGCTTGGGACCGAATTCGTGGGTGAGAACCACCACTGAGACCCGTCCGATCGGGGATCGCCCTACTCGCTCCGCAGATATGCGAGGACGGCGAGCACACGGCGATGGTCCTCCGACGCGGGTTCCAGCCCGAGCTTCGAGAAGATCGCCCGGACGTGGCCCTCGACCGTCTTCACCTCCAGCGTCAGCCGATCCGCGATCGCCTGGTTCGAGCGACCCTCGGCCATCAGGCCCAGGATCTCCCGCTCCCGAGGTGTCAGCTCGTCGAGCGGCGAATGGGCCCGCGGCTTGCCGAGGAGCCTCGCGACGACCTCGGGGTCGATCACGGAGCCGCCGCTGGCGACCCGCCGCACCGCGTCGGCGAGATCGGCGACCTTCGTCACCCGGTCCTTGAGCAGGTAGCCGACACCCGACGGATCCTCGCGCAGAAGGTCAACTGCGTAGCGCGTCTCGACGTACTGGGACAGGACGAGGATGGCCATCCCCGGATGGCGTTCCCGGATCTTCCGCGCCGCCTCGAGGCCTTCGGTCGTGTGGGTCGGCGGCATGCGAACGTCGAGCACGACCACGTCCGGCGACTGGGCCTCGACCACGCGCATCAGCCCCTCGACATCGCCGGCCTGCCCGACGACCTCGAACCCGGCACTCGTCAGCGCCGACGCCAGGGCTTCGCGCAACAGGTCCGCGTCGTCGGCGAGAGCGATCCGCATCGAAGGATCGTGCCATTCAGGCGACGCCGCCGTACAGGTGCAGACCCTCGAATCGACCGATTCCAATCCGGGGTTCGCTCGGCAGACCCCGCCCGCCCGGCGGCCCACGCTGGTGCCAGGCAACAAGACGGAGGGTCGACGAGATGGCAGTCCAGCGGGCGATGGCGGTGACCGCGGCATTTCTCATCGAGGTCGTGCTGATCCTGGCGGTCGTGTTCTCGAGCATCGGCGTCGCACCGGGCGCGCGGCCGACGCCGGGAGGCGCCGGGACGATGCCGATGCCGACGGTCGGCAACTGACCGGCGAAGGCACCGCGCAACGGACGGAACGCGCTCGCGGCGGCTGTAGGATGGCCGGGTTCGCACGTTTGTGTGGCGGCGGAGGGGCGTGACGGTGGCTGATTCGGGCACGGACCCGGCGGTCAGCGGCGGGATGGCCCGCCGGTGGGCATGGATCGCCGTGCTCCTCGGCGCGTGGATCGTCGGCGGGGTGTACCTCGTCAGCCGGGCGCTGGCACGCGGCGACGCGAGCGACGCGGGCATGTCGCCCTACCACGTCGTCGGCTACACCGGTCTGCTCGCGCTTCTCGGGCTGTCGGGTGCCCTCGTCGTGCGCGCGTTCCGACGCGGACGGAGCTGGCGGGAGGCCTATCCGCCGGGCTTCGGGTCGCTGGGCGACGGTGCCGCCGTGTTGCTCGGCTATGTCGTTCTCGACGTCGCATGGCGCGAGGGCGTCGGGATCGGCGAGGGGATCGAAGGCTCGTTCGCGCCGAGCCGGGTGCTGCTCATCGTTGGGCTCGGGCTCGTCGCGATGGCGCCGCTGCGGGCCAAGCTGGTACGGCCACACGTCGACGGCGGTGCCTGGCCCGCCGCGATCTCGACGGGGCTTCTCGGCGCCGCGCTCCTCGCGCCGGGCGGCCTGAACGCCGTCGCCAGCCCATGGCTCGAGACTCCGCCGGACGTCGTCCACGACAATGCCGAAATCTGGCTCATGGACCCCGACGGAGGTCGCCAGACCCGGCTCGTCGAAGCCGCCGCCAACGTCGCCGCACAGCTGCCTGCGTGGTCGCCCGACGGCACGCAGGTCGCCTACGCCCGGCTCGTCGGCCCGCTCGACAAGCCGGAGCTCGAGGACTACGACATCTGGGTCGTCAACGCGGATGGCTCTGATCCGCACGCCGTCGCGACGGGGCCCGGCTGGCAGTGGCTGCCGCGCTGGTCACCCGATGGTGCATGGATCGCGTACACCGACGAAGCGCCCGGCGGCCCGTGGATCTCGAGCGGCCCGGTCGGGCCGGCCGTTGGCCAGGGGCCCCAGGGACCGGTCTTCCCCCAGGCGAACGCCGCCGGGATCCCCGAGGCCGAGCTGTGGCGCGTCCCGGCCGGCGGCGGGTCGCCCGAACAGATCACGGCTGTCGCCGGCGACGACCGGTCCGGATCGTGGTCGCCAGACGGAAACCGGCTCGTTTTCGACAGCACGCGCGACGGCAACACCGAGCTGTACGCAATCGACGCCGATGGGTCCGACACCGTCCGCCTGACCGACGACCCGGGCGGTGACTGGGCGGCCTGCTGGTCGCCGGACGGTGACCAGATCGCGTTCACGTCGGACCGCACCGGCACCGCCCAGATCTGGCTGATGGCGGCCGATGGCAGCGGCGCGACGCAGCTCACGAACGACCCGATCGGTGCGTTGTGGCCGGCATGGTCGCCGGACGGCTCCCGGATCCTCTTCACGGGCTGGTCGACGGGCCAGCAGCAGGCCTGGTCGATGGCCTCGGACGGGACAGATCTCGTGAACCTGAGCCGGAGCCCCGAAACGATCGACGGGACGTGGGACGGTTCGTGGGGACCCGATGGCAGGATCGCGTTCTCGCGCAACGGCCCGTTGCCCGCTTCGGCGTCAGGGTTCGTCCGAGAGGACCTTGCGACGGCGACGATGCTCATCGGCTCGGCGGTGCTGGCGCTCGTCATGGCGCTCCTTGCGCGGACTCGGCCGCCGTTCGGGTCGGTCGCTGTCGCGCTGACGATCACGACCGCGCTCGTCGCGACGCAGTCGGACGCGTGGCGGTTCATCCCGGCAGCGGCGGTGGCGGGCCTCGCGGTGGACCTCCTCGTTCGCTACGTGCCCGCGCGCTGGCGCGTTGCCGCGGCCGGCGCGGGCGCTGCGATCGGGCTGGTCGTCGCGGTTGCCGCAGCGGTCGCCGCGACGACGGGGATCGGGTGGTCGCCGACCCTCCTCACGGGCGTCGGACTCGCGGTGGGGCTCTGCGGCTGGGTCATCGGGGCGCTGATCGAGCGTCATGAGTTCGGCACCGAGCCGGTCGCCGTCGTCGGCGCCGATGAGCCGCGACCGGACGAGCTCGTCGCTCGGCTGGGATGACCGGACGCGTCGAACGCGCCGCACTGCTCGCCGCGGTCGGCATCGGACTGGCCGTCTTCCAGCAGTTCGGGCCGCTGCTGTGGCCGTACGGGCTTGGCGCCTCGTGGTCGGTCGCGACCGCGACCCTGTACTTCGTCGTCGACCTCGTGTGGGTTGGGGCGATGGTCGCGACATACCTGCGAGATCCCGGCGGCCAGATGTGGCGGCTCTTCCTCCTGTACCGCGTCGTCACGACGCTCGGCGTGCTGTGGGTCTTCCCGACCTCGCTGACGTGGACGTTGAGCCAGCTGGTGACGGGCCTTGGCAGCGTCGTCTTCGTCCACCTCGTCCTCGCGTACCCGAGCGGGCGCCTCACCGACCGCTACGACCGCCGCGGCGTCGGTGGCGCGTACGCCGTCCTCGGGCTGACGCGCTTGGCGTGGGTGCTGGTCTGGCAGCCGACGACGGGCGAGGTCGGGTTCGCGCCGCGGAACCCGTTCGTCATCGTCCCGAACGAGGAGCTCGCGTTCCTCTTCGGTCCCGTCGCGCTCGTCGGGCTGGCGATCGCGCTGCTCTCGCTCGTCGTCGTCGGCCTTGGCCGCCACTGGCGGCGCGCGAGTCCCGCGCTCCGACGCTCGCTGCTGCCGATCACCGTGGCGGCGCCGGTCCAGCTCGCTTTCACCGTCGCCTGGTACCTCGCGGGGGCGATCCCCTCGGAGTGGGGGGCCCTTCGCGGCGTCCTCCAGTCACCGCTCGTCGCGCTCGCCGGCCTCGTGTTCCCGGTCGGCTACCTCCTGGGGCTCGTGCGAGCCCGTCTCGCCCGGGCCGGCGTGGCAGATCTTGCCGTGGAGCTGGGCAAAGGCGTGCCGCTTGGCGGGCTGCGCGACGCGCTGGCACGGGCGCTTCGCGACCCGACCCTCGTGCTCGCGTTCCCGGCGCCGGTTGGCGAAGGGTTCGTGGGATCGGACGGCCAGGCGGTCGAACTACCGGCGACGGGCGACGACCGGCGGGCGGTCGCCCGCCTCGAACGCGACGCCGAGCTGCTCGCCGTCCTCGTCTACGACCCGGCCGTCGAACGGGAGGACCCCGGCCGCGTTGCCGCCGTCGGTTCGGTCGCTCGGCTCGCGCTCGAGAACGAGCGGCTGGCCGCGCAGGTTCGAGCCCAGCTCGAGGAAGTCCGGGCGTCGCGGGCCCGGATCGTCGAAGCACAGGACGCCGAACGCCGCCGAATCGAGCGTGACCTCCACGACGGCGCTCAGCAGCGCCTCGTCGCGCTCGCGATGCGGCTCGACCAGGCCCGAGCCGACGCGGCCGGCGCTTCGGAGCTGATCGACACGACGACCGCCGAGCTGCTCGCCGCGATTCGCGAGGTTCGCGACCTCGCCCGCGGCGTCCACCCGCCGATCCTCACGGACGCCGGGCTGGGGGCGGCGATCGAGGCGCTCGCCGAGCGGACTCCGTTCCCGGTCGCCATCGAAGCGAGCGACGACCGCTACCCGGCAGAGGTCGAGGCGACCGCCTACTTCGTCGTTGCCGAGGGCCTCACGAACATCGCCCGCTATGCCGAGGCGAGCAGGGCCCGCGTCGTCGTCACGAACGAAGGCGGGCACCTCGTCGTCCGCGTGACGGACGATGGCCGCGGCGGGGCGGACCCCGGTTCGGGATCGGGTCTGCGTGGCCTCGCGGATCGGCTCGCAGCGATCGGCGGCGAGCTCACCGTGACGAGCGAACCCGGCTCGGGAACGACGCTCCAGGCGACGCTGCCGGCAGGGACGTAGGCGGGCACCGGTTCAGCGGCCGCGCATTCCCTCGTCGTGGGCGCGTCGGTACTCCTCCCGCAGCGAGTCGACCAGGATCTCCGCTTCGGAGGCCTCCGCGGAGCCGGGAGCCGCGGCGGCAAGCTGCCGCTCTGCCTGGCGCCATGCGGCGAGGATCGACTCCATCGAACGCGGTGTCTCGTCGATCGGGGCGTCCGGCGCGGCCGGCGAGCCAGCCTCCGCGAGCTCGTGGATGAGCTCCGTCTGCGCGCGCTGGCTCGTGCTCGACGCGAGGACACGTTTCGCGATGATCTCGATTCGGGCGGCCAGGTCGACCAGCCGCGGATCGCCGGGCTCGATCGTCCGCTTCTCGGCCTCCAGCTCGGCGAGTGCCTCGAGATCGCGGAGCAGCGAGTCCGACGTGCGGCGCAGGGCGTCGCCGGTATTCGGCATCGGCGTCCCTCCTCTTCTCGCGCTCGCACCCGAACTGGCCGCCACAGGATAGCGTTGACGGGATTTCCGAGGATTTGCCGGTCCGGGGCCGCGGCGCGGCGCGGTGCGGTCTCTGGTACTCGCGACTAGCCCAAAGTACGGCTTGGCGGTCCCGACTGCCCACCGCAACATTCCGCCCATCAGCGAGCCGCACCCTACCCCTGGCCACCCCAGAGGTGCGAACTCGTCGCTAAGTGCTCTAAGCGAGGCAACATGGGGTCCATGGCCGTCAACGAACTCGGGCCGATGCTCACCGCGACCGAAGTCGCAGAGATGCTCCACCTGCACGTCAACACGGTGAAGCGCCTTGGCGACCGCGGCGAGCTGCCGTTCTATCGCGTCTGCAAGCGGGGCGATCGTCGCTTCCGCCTCGACGACGTGATGAAGTTCCTGTCCCAGAACCGCTAACGACCGCCCGCGCCGGCTCGCCGGCGCCGTCACGCCCCTCCGAAGCGCCCGTCGGCCGGCGGGCGTTTCGTGACGTCAGGCCCATTGCGTCGCGGAGCTTCGCCCTGGTCTTCCGTCGGCCGGCCGGAGGCGAGCCCTCGTAGATCCGCGGCTACACGGTGCGAAGGGCTTCGCCGAAGATCTCGACCGCCTCCGCGGTTTCCGCCGGCGTGACGTCGATCGGGGCGATCCAGCGGACGACCTGGTGGGCAAGGCCGCAGCTCAGGACGAGCAGGCCCAGCTCGGCACACCTCGCGACGAGCGCCGTCGCGAGGTCGCCGTCGGGCTCGCGGGTCGCGCGGCTCTTGACCATCTCGACGCCGATCATCAGGCCGGGACCCCGCACGTCGCCGATCCGCTCGTCTTCCGCCATCAGCCGAAGGAGCCCGGCCGTCAGCTCGACGCCGCGTGCGCCGGCATTGAACACGAGGCCCTCGTCCTTGATCGTGTCGAGGACCGCGATCCCGGCGGCACACGCCACGGGATTGCCACCGTACGTGGAGCCGTGGGCGCTTCGACCCCAGCGCTCCTGGAGCTCGCGCCGCGTCGCGATCGCCGAGAGCGGCAGGCCGTTCGCGACCGCCTTCGCGACGGTCACGACGTCGGGGACGATCTCGGCGTGCTCGAAGCCCCACATCAGCCCGGTCCGGGCGTAGCCCGTCTGCACCTCGTCGGCGATCAGCAGGATGCCGCCCTCGTCGCAGATCTCGCGCAGGCCCTGCAGGAACGCCGGCGGGGCAGGGTAGTAGCCGCCCTCGCCCTGGACCGGCTCGATGACGATCGCCGCGACGGCGGATGGCGGAACCGTTGAGCCCAGGACCCGGCGAAGGGCCGCCAGGCACTCGGCCGTGGCTGCTTCGTCGTCACCGCCGAAGTCGCGATACGCAGCCGGAAACGGCGCGATGTAGACCGACGGCACGAGCGGCTCGTATCCCGAGCGGTAGTTCACGTTCGAGGTCGTGACGCTCATGGCACCGAACGTCCGCCCGTGAAACGCGCCGTGGAACGCGATGATCCCGGGCCGGCCGGTGACGCGCCGGGCGAGCTTGAGCGCGCCGTCAATCGCCTCGGAGCCGGAGTTCAGGAACATCACCGTGTCGATCGGGTCGGGGAGCGTCGCGGCGAGCATCGTCGACAGCGTCACGACCGGCTGGCTGTAGCCGATCGCGCCGGTCGGCCCGATGAGCTTGTCGGCCTGGGCGTGGATCGCCGCAGTGACCCGCGGGTGGTGGTGGCCGAGCGCGGTGACCGCGATCCCGTTCGCGAAGTCGAGGTAGGCGCGCCCGTCGGTGTCGTACAGGCGGTGGCCCTCGCCGTGGTCCCAGCTCCGTTCGAAGTAGCGGCCGAGGACCGGCGAGAGGTGCTTCGCCTCGGCGGCGAGGTCGGCGACAGCGGTGACGGGTTCGTCCATCGGCCGAGTATAGGTTTGACGCGAGGCACCCAACCGGTCGGGCATCATCCGCGCGTGGGCGATGTCGAGCCCGCGCTGGCCAACGCACGTCGCGATGGATCGGGGAGCAGCCTCGCAACATGGGCCGCAACTGGTGAGGCCGGGCACGCGCTGATCGGCATGGGCCGTCGCGAATCGCCGCTGGCACGGGAAGTCCTCGAACGCTTGCGAAACGACCCGGAGACGTCGTCCGCTACCACGCCGTTGCATCGCTTCGGCGCCTCGACGGTCACTCGAACGGCTAGCATTCGGGCGTGGTCGACTTCGCGCTCACCGACGAGAACCGCCTCGTCCAGCAATCCGCCAGGGCCTTCGCCGAAGCCGAGATCCTGCCCCACATTCGCGAGTGGGACGAACACGGCCCGTTCCCCCGCGAGCTGTTCGGGAAGATGGCCGAGCAGGGCTTCCTCGGCGCGCCAATCCCGGAGCGCTACGGCGGCTCCGGCATGGACTACATCAGCTTCGCGATCCTGTGCGAGGAGCTGGAGCGGGCGGACACGGCGTTCCGGGTCGTCCAGAGCGTCCACGTCGGCCTGAACTCGCTCGCGCTGCTCCAGTGGGCCACCGAAGAGCAGCGCCAGCGCTGGCTCGTGCCGCAGGCCCGCGGCGAGAAGCTCGCGACGTTCGGGCTGACCGAACCCGGTGTCGGGACGGACGCCGGCAACCTCGCGACGACGGCCCGCCGCGACGGGTCCGCCTACCGGCTGAACGGCCAGAAGATCTGGATCTCGCTCGCCGACGTCGCCGATCACTTCCTCGTGTTCGCGTCGGTCGACCGATCGAAGAAGCACAAGGGCATCACCGCGTTCCTCGTCGAGCGGGGCATGAAGGGGCTGTCGACCGGAACGCTCCACGGCAAGCTCGGCATCCGGGCCGGCAACACCGGGCTCATCAACTTCGACGACGTGGTCGTCCCCGAGGAGCACCGGATCGGCGAGGAGGGCGAGGGGTTCCTCATCGCCATGAGCGCGATCGACCAGGGCCGTTACACCGTGGCGTCGGGCGCGGTCGGGCTTGCCCAGGCCTGCGTCGACGCCTCCGTGCGCTACGCCCGCGAGCGCGAGACGTTCGGTGAGGAGATCGGCCACCACCAGCTGGTCAAGCAGCTGATCGCCAAGATGGTCGCCGGCACCGAGATGGGCCGGCTCCTCGTCTGGCGGGCCGGCTGGCTGAAGAACCAGGGCATCCGGAACACCCGCGAGACCTCGCTCGCGAAGTGGCACGCGACCGAGCACGCGGTCCAGAGCGCACTCGATGCGATCCAGGTCCACGGCGCGAACGGCTACTCGAACGAGTTCCCCGTCGAGCGATACCTGCGCAACTCGAAGGCCGCGGTGATCTACGAGGGCACGAGCCAGCTCCACACGCTGATCCAGGCCGACTACGCGCTCGGCTACCGCGAGGACCGGCCGCTCCGCTGCGAACCGTGGCCCGCCCAAGGCTTCGAGCGCCAGCCATCGCCGGGGCGCTGAGCGGCACCGTTCATGGCCCAATCCAAGCCGTGGGCCGACGCCGAGGTCGCGACCCTCGCCGAGATCGCCGAGACGTTCGTCCGCGGCGACGCTCAGCGGCGGGCCCGCCTGACCGTCGAGGCGCTCGAGCGCGCGGCTGACCCCGCGCAGGTCGACCAGCTCCGGCTCGTCCTCCGCCTCGTCCAGTCGGGCCTCGCGAACGCCGCGCTGGGCCGAACGTCCCGCCCGTTCCGCGAGCTGTCACCGGCAGGTCGGGAGCGGTACCTGCTGTCCTGGGCGACGTCGCCGATCCCACTCAAGCGGTCGGCGTTCCACGGCTTTCGGAAGCTCCTGACGTTCCTCGCCTACGCCGACCCCGGCGGCGACACGCCGAACCCGCGTCTCGCCGAGATCGGCTACCAACCGGACGACCCGCCGATCACCGCCGACCGCACGACGATCCGGCCGCTACGGCCGCCGTTCGAGACCGGTTCGCCCGACGAGCCGATGACGCTCGAGGCGGACGCCGTCGTGGTCGGGTCCGGGGCGGGTGGCGGCGTGATCGCCGCGGCGCTCGCCGATGCCGGGCGGTCGGTTGTCATCCTCGAGGCCGGACCGTTCGTTGACGAGGCGACGATGCCCCGCGACGAGCTCGACGCGTACGGCCGCGCGTACCTGAACTACGGCCTGCTGGCGACGTGGGACGGCTCGATCACGATGCTCTCGGGGAGTGCCGTCGGCGGCGGCACGCTCGTGAACTGGATGACGAGCCTCCCGGCGCCCGACTGGGTCCGCGAGGACTGGCGGCGGGACCACGCGATCGAGGGCATCACCGACGCGAGCTGGGAAGCCGACGTCGCGGCGGTCGAGGGTGAGCTCGGCGTCGCGGAGGCCGTGGTGATCCCGCCGAAGGACCAGGTGATCCTGCGGGGCGCCGAGGCCCTCGGCTGGGAGGCAGGTCCGACGCGCCGGAACGCGACCGACTGCGGCGACTGCGGCAGCTGTCCGTTCGGCTGCCGGCGCGGGACGAAGCAGTCCGGCATCCGGGTCCATCTCGCGGCCGCCCATGCCGCCGGGGCACGGATCGTCGAGCGGGCACGGGCGACGCGGGTCCTGATCTCGGGTGGCGCGGCCGTCGGCGTGGAGGCGAACGCGCTCTGGACGGATCCCACCACCGGCGAGCCGGACGAGGACGGACGGACGCGGCGGCTCGTCGTCCGGGCCCCGGTCGTCGTCGCTGCCGGGGGCGCGTTGCGGACACCTGCGCTGCTCAGCGGCTCCGGTCTCGGGCACCGGTCGATCGGGAGGCACCTCCGGCTCCATCCGGTGCCGGTCGTCGCTGCGATCTATCCCGATGCGATCTACATGTGGCGGGGGACGATGCAGGGCGCCCGCTCGCTGGAGTTCGCGCGGCCCGGCGATGGCAGCAACGGTTACGTGATCGAGTCCGCGCCGGGACACCCCGGCCTCATGGCCCTCGCCCTGCCGTGGGAGGGCACCGATGCCCATCGCGACCTGATGCTGCGCGCCCGGCGGATCGGCCCGCTGATCGCGGTGACGCGGGACGGCGGCGAGGGACGGACGACCGTGACGAAGGCCGGCCGCGTCCGGGTCGACTACCGGCTCGACGCCTCGGGGATCGCGACGATGCGCCACGGGCTCCTCTCGATGGCCCGTCTCGCGCGCGCGGCCGGCGCCCCGGAGATCGTCGCCGTCGCGACGCGGCCGGCGCGCTACCAGCGACCCCGCCTCGAGATCGGCGGCGAGGCCCAGGCATTCGCCCGCTTCGAGGAGGAGCTGGCCGCGTTCGACTTCAGCCCCAACCGCGGCGGCGTCTTCTCGGCCCACCAGATGGGCAGCGCCCGGATGGGCGCATCGGTCGGGGACCATCCGTGCGACCCGTGGGGTCGCGTCCGGCGCGACGATCGATCCGACACGCCGATCCGCGGCCTCTACGTCGGCGACGGCTCGCTGTTTCCGACAGGAATCGGCGTGAACCCCCAGATCACGATCATGGCCCTCGCCCGACGCGTCGCGCGGACGATCGCCGCCGAGTCCTAGGCTGCGGTCGGCTGGACCTCGTCCTCGTCGCGTTGGGCGGCAGCGGCGAGCGTGGCCGCCGGTTCGGAGCTCGTCATCCGGCTTCGCGACCAGATGATCAGCGCGACGCCGACGACGATCACCGCACCGGCGAGGACCTGGAGCGGCGTGACGGTCTCGTTCAGGATCAGGGCACCGAGCACGACCGCGACGACGGGATTCACGAACGCATAGGTCGCGATGAGCGGCAGCGGTGCATGGCGCAGGACCCATGCATAGGCGGTGAACGCAATCAGGCTGCCGGCGATCGTCAGGTAGGCCAGGGCGGCCAGCGACGATGACGTCACCGCCGCCGGGTCGAACGTCGCGAACTCGCCGACCGCGAGCCCGAGCAGTCCGAGGACGAGCGCGCCGCTCAGCATCTGGAGGCTCGTCGTGATGAATGGATCGTGCGGCAGCCGCGCCCGTCGCGCGGCGAACACGGAGCCGGCGGCCCACGACATGGGCGAGAACAGGAGCGCCGCCACGCCGGCGGGATCCAGCGAACCTTCGCCCTGCATCACGATCGAGGGCCCGACGAGGATCGCGACGCCGGCCATCCCGACGCCGATGCCGAGCCCCGCCGCAAGCGGCAGCCGGTCGTGGAAGAACACCCGGCCGTACACGGCGACCCAGGCCGGCATCAGGGCGATCAACAGCGCGGCAATCCCGGACGGCACCGTCTGCTCGCCCCACGCCACCGCGCCCATGCCGCCGCCCATGAGCAGCGCGCCGACGACGAAGCAGTCTCTGATCTCGACGGCACTCGGCAGCACGATCGACCGCCGCCGGACGATGACGACCGCCGCGAGCATGACGACGCCCGCGATCAGGAACCGCGTCGACGCCATCACGAACGGCGGAATCGACTCGATCGCGATCCGGATCCCGAGGTAGGTCGAGCCCCAGACGACGTACAGGATCAGGATGGCGAGCCAGACGAGCGCAGGCGATGCGGTCTGCGTTCGGGCGGGCGTTGGCATAGTCTGCTGGTCCAAGGCGGTCAGTCTACCACCGGGTCCGCCAGGGCGCGCAATCGCGAAACGCGGTGATCAGGCGGCTCCGAGGGCTCCGGCGGCGCCGATCGGACGGCAGTGCTTGCACGGGCGGTAGCCGGCTTCGAACGCTGCCCGCGACGAGGGGAACCGGACCTCGTGGGCCGGTGTGACGCGCCGCGCGTCGTGGCAGGTCGGCAGGCAGAAGATGTGCGTCGTGTCGGAGCCGATGTACCGGATCCCGGCTCTGGCGAGTCCCTCGAGGACGTCGGGATCCGCGCCCTCCGCGGCGAGGATCGTCCGCTTGTTGTCCGGTCCGCCGAGCGAGTACTGGCCGATGTGACCGTCGGTCCGGACGACGCGATGGCAGGGCACGATCAGCGGGATCGGGTTGTGGCCGAGCGCCGTCCCGACCGCCCGAACGGCCCTGGGCCGGCCGATCTCCGCGGCGATCCAGCCATACGGTCGGACCTCGCCCCGCGGAATCTCGAGCGCCTTGAGCCAGACGGCCTGCTCGAACTCCGTCGAACCGCGGAGATCGAGCGGAATCCGGTTGCGGCGGTCGCCGGCCAGGCGGCGTTCGATCGCGCGCCCGAGGCGAGGCGGCAACGCGCCGACACGCTCGGCGTGGCGGCCAGTGCGCGCGAAGAACGCCCGCTCGAACGTCCGATCGTCGACCGATCCGTCGACCGCGGACACGCCACGGCCGTTCCACGCGACCCGCAGCGCCCCGAGCGGCGTCGCGATCTCGGCGTAGTCGTCGGCGAGGCCGACGGCGACGAGCGTCGCGTGCCCCAGTCGCGGCGGCGCAGGCTCGGCGAGCGTGGCCAGGGCGGCCTCGATCGCGGCCAGCCCGGTTCGATCGGTAGCGGACCCGACGCCGGCGGCGGGGCTCGCGTGGAGTCGAGTCATGCGGTCATCTCCCGGTGATCATGGCCCTCGTCGGCAAGGGCGTGGCGGAGGGCGGCCAGTCCGCGATGGACCTGGGCCTTGAGCGTTCCTTCCGGTTTGTCGAGCGCGGCCGACATCTCCTGGTACGACAGGCCGTCAACATGGCGGAGCACGATCGCGATCCGCTGTGACGCCGGCAGCGTCATGAGCAGCGCCGCCCACGCCTCGCGGGCATCGCGCCGCGCAACCGGGTCGACGAGAGGTTCGGCGCCCGGATCGAAGCCAAGCTCAGTGGTTCGAACACGCTTCACGCGCATCCGGTTGCGGCAGACGTTGACGACGATCGTCGTGAGCCATGGCCGAAGCCGCAGCTCGCGGACCCGCGCAGGCTCGTAGCCCTCGAGCGCGCCATACGCCCGGACGAGCGCGTCCTGGGCCGCCTCCTCGGCGTCGCCGCGGTCGCCCAGGATCCGGAGGGCGATCGAGAAGAGCCGATCGACATGGGCCTGGACGAGTGCCTCGAACGACGCGTCGAGATCCACGGCCAGACGCGCGGAGAGGGCGGCGTCGAGCTCGGCGTTCGCGTCCATCACCCAATGAAACACCCGTCGCGGCCCTCCGGTTGCGATTCCGCGCCGCGATCCGGATAAGGCAGTAAGGCGCCCTTGCCTTACGAGATTGAGGCGCCGGAGCGGAACCGGTGCGGCGACCGCCCGATGGCGGCGGGAACGCCCGAGCCGAGGATGCAGACATCGAACGGACGGTTGACCAGCCACCACTTCAGATGGCGGACCGGCCGAACACAAGGAGGGACAGATGTCCGCTTCCGCAACGACCGCACAGGCCGGCATTGGCCTCGGCGGCTTCAAGTCGGCCCTCGCCGCGCTGGCGCTGGTCGTCATCCTCGCCGCCACGGTCGCCGTGGTTGCCCTTGGTGTCTCGCGGTCGGCCGCGCCGGCTGCCGAGGTCAACTCGATCCAGGCCCCGGCGGTCCTCGACAAGGGCTCGCGCGACGAGATGGGCGTTCCGGCGGTCCCGTTCCGCAACGACGGAATTCCCAGCTACGGTGGCTGGAACCCGGGCTCGTATCAGATCCCCGCGGCGCCCGGCAAGGGCGGCCACGGGACCCGCATCGCTCAGTAACGTCCGACGGCGCACGCGATCGCGCCAACCGAGCCTTCACCGGCGCGTCGATCGCCCAGGCCGTCGCGCCAACCCTGACCCTCCGGAGCCCCGGCCGATCGGCCGGGGCTCCGGCCTCAGTCTCACCGGCGCCCGACGTGCAGCACGCACGTCGGGCGCCTCCGCGTGTCCGCGCGGGGTTCCGGCCGCCGAGAACGACGCAGCCGCCGTGCGACAATCCGGTCATGCTCACCGACGACCGTTCGACGCCCGCCGACGACCGGTTCGATGAGCTCGCCCAGCGCCTCGGCGGCTTCTATTTCAGCTGGGTCGTCTACCTGGGCCTGGAGCTCGGCCTGTTCGAACGGATCCGGGCCGCGGGCAGCGAAGGCATCGGGTCACGCGAGCTTGCCGCGGCTGCCGGCTGCGTCGCGGAACCCGTCGATGCGTGGGTCATGGCGGCCCACGCAGGCGACATCGTCGCGTTCGACGGCGAGCGGGTGACGCTGTCGCCGGAGACGGCTTCGGTGCTCCTCGACGACACGCGGCCTGAGTACCTCGGCGGGCAGTTCGTCGCCGCGGTCGTCTCAAGCCTCGACTACGCGGGACTTCCGGACTTCTTCCGGACCGGCCGCGGGATCGCCGAGCGGCCGCCGCGCTTCCATCGCGCGATCGAGGCCGTCACCGTCCAGGACATCGCGGTGTTCTTCCAGGAGGGACTCGCCGAGCTGCCGGACCTCGCGGCCCGACTGGCTGCCGGCGGCCGGGTCCTCGACGTCGCCTGCGGCGGCGGCAAATGGCTGATCGCGATCGCCCAGCGGTTCCCGGCGACGTCGCTCGTCGGCGTGGAGTTCGAGCCCGACTCCGTGGCGCGTGCCATGCGCCACGTTACGGACGCGGGACTCGATGGCCGAATCCGGATCGAGGCCCGGGACACCGTGGCGATGCCATTCGACGCTGCGTTCGACCTCGTCTACCTCCAGGATGCACTCCACGAGCTGCCCGATCCGGCGGCGTCGCTCCGCTCGTCGTGGCAGGCCGTGGCGCCCGGCGGCCGGCTCGTCGTGCTGGACTGGTGCCTGCCGTCGTCGCTCGAGGAATCCCAGACGCTCCAGGCGGAGCTGCTCTGGGGCATCCAGATCGACGAGCTCTACCAGGGAACCCGGATGTACACCCACGACGGCTTCCTCGCGATCTTCGAGGCCGCCGGCGTGCCCCGGCCGACCGTGATCGACCTGCTCTCGGGCGCGACGATCTTCACCGTGGAGCGACCGGCCTAGGTCCGCGGGATACGAATCGAACGGCCCCCGCCAGCCGGCGAGGGCCGTTGCATTTGCCCGGGGATTCGATCAGGTGACGTTGATCGTCCCCTTCATGTTCGTGTGGATGCTGCAGTGGTACGTGTACGTCCCGGCCTCGTTGAAGACGAGCACGCCGGTCGCGCCCTGGTTGATGTTGCCGGTATCGCACGAGCCGTCGTCGAGCGTTGCCGTGTGCGGCGCCGAGTCGCCATTCGTCCAGCCGACGGCATCACCGACTGCCGCCTCGACCGGGTCCGGCGCGAACTTGAAGTCCTTGATCTCGACGGTCACGGCCGCCGTCGCGCCGGCGTCGGCCTTTGCGCACGCGCCACCGCCGCCGCCACCCCCAGCGCTCCCGCCGGCCGAAGCGGCCGGCGCAGAGGCCGCCGGGCTCGAGCCGCTGCTGGAGCACGCGGCGATCGCGAACACGGCCACGATGAGTGCAGGAAGAGGTGCGAGTCGTCGCATGGAAGTCGTCCTCCAGGTTGCGACCGGGCGGGCACCCGGGGGCTGGCCAACGATACGCTTGTCGTGTCGCGATCGGTTCTCGCGCTATCGTGCGCGGCGTGACGCACGCTCCAGGCTCGGGTCGTCCCGGCGAGATCGATCCCCGGACGAGCCGCTGGCTCGCCTGGCACGAAGCGGTGTCCCACGGCCTGCTGGGCCGCGAGGTCCGCGACCTGGGCGACGCCGTCCTGCTGTTCGACCCCAACGACCGTGAGCCGTTCTGGAACCGGGTCGCCGGCATCGGCTGGCCCGACGAGCGGGACGCATTCGATCGACGGCTGGTCGAAGCCCTCGCGCTCTTCGCCTCGCTCGACCGGACGCCCCACTTCTGGCCCCTGCCCGGTCTGGACGAGCCGATCGACCTCCCGGAGCGGCTGCTCGCCGCGGGCTTCGAGGACGTGGGCGGCGGCCTGATGATGGCCCTTGATCCGAACCGCGCGGCCGGCTCGGCGCCGATCGCGCACGGCCCCGAGGTGACGATCGAGCGGGTCCACCGCATGGGCAGCCCGACCGCCGATCGCGCGGCCTGGGGGATTGGCATCGTCCTCGCCGAGGCGTTCGACCTCGAGGCGCACCGGATCCCGGCAATCGAGCAGGAGACGCTCGCGCTGCTCGGCCTCGACGCCTTCAACGCGGTGCTCGTCAGCGTCGACGGTGAACCTGCCGCGACCGCTCGCCGGACGACGTTCGCGGGCGCCAGCTACCTGTCGTCGATCGGGACGCGGCCGGAGTTCCAGGGTCGCGGGCTCGGCCGGCTCGCGACGGAGATCGCGATCGCGGACGCGCTCGCCGCGGGGAGCCGCTGGACGTACCTCGGGGTCTTCGACGAGAACGTCGTCGCCAGGCGAATGTACGAGCGCCTCGGTTTCGTCACGATCGGCGGACCCGCGCCCGACCTGCTGCTGCGGTGAAGCGCGTCGACGTTCGGGTCGGGACGGGCGACGTGTTCGTCTGGCCGATCGTCGCCTTCATCTGGCGAACCGTCGACGTCGAGCGAACGGTGGAGCGCATGGGCCTGCCGGCCGAATCAATCGATGACGACGAGATCCTGGGCGCGCGCGGGGTCCTCGTCCGACCGCCGGACGGACCGCCCGTCGTCGTCCTCGAGCCCGCGACCGAAGGTCGTCTCGCTGCCGCCCTCGCCCGCGACGACGAGGGCGAATCGGGCTTCTACACGGCGCCCGCCGGCGGAATCGACGAAGCGTCGGCGTTCGGTTCGACCGTCGTCGCGGAGGGCCGCGGCCCATTCGGCTGGTCGGCGCTCGTGAGCGATGTCGGCGGCGGGCCGCGGAGCCGCTTCGTCATCGTCGTGGCCCCGGGAGCCGGTACCATCGACGAATGACCCAGACCCACGCCGTCACGGTCCGCCTCGCTACCGAAAGCGACGCCGAGGCGATCGCGTCGCTGCTCACCGACGAGGGCTACCCGTCCGGCCCATCGGACATCGTCGACCGGCTGTCGCGGTATGCGTCGGCGCACTCCCAGGTCCTCGTCGCGGATCACGACGGCGACGTCCTCGGCTTCATCGCGCTGCACGCCCTGCCACGCTTCGAGCAATCGGACCGCGTGATCAGGATCATGGCCCTCGTGGTCGACGCCGGCGAGCGCGATCGGGGCGTGGGTCACGCGCTGATGGCGGAGGCCGAGCGCATCGGCCGGGAAGTCGGCGCGGCGTTCGCGGAGGTCACCGCGGGCCATCACCGGGCCGACGCGCGCCACCTCTACGAATCGCTCGGCTATGACGCCTCGGTCGCTGCCTACCTGAGGAAGCGGCTCTGACGAGAGACTGACCGGCCGGCCGGGGACGGGACCCGCGCCGCCGCCGCTCGGATCGACTCGACCGCCCACCGATGTCGACGTTCCCCCGCCTGCTGCTCCGCGATCCGGCGATCGCGCTCGTCGACCTGCCGTGGGAGGAGCCGCTGGCGTCGTGGCCGGCCGACAAGCTCGCGTTCCGGGAGCTACCCGTCGGGCCGTCGCGGCATCTCGTCCGCTTCCTCGTGAACGATGGCGCGCTCTACGCCCTCAAGGAGCTGCCCCTCGAGGCGGCCCGGCGCGAGTACGAGGTCCTGCTCCGGCTCGAGGCGGCCGAGTTGCCGGCAGTCATCCCGGCCGGGCTGGCCGAGATCCCGGAGCGGTCCAGTGCGATCCTCGCGACCGAGTACCTGGATCACTCGCTCCAGTACCGGCGGCTCCTCATGCGCCTGCCACCCGGCCCGAGCGTCCACCGCGACCGCCTGCTCGACGCGATGGCGTTCCTCCTCGTCGACCTCCACCGCAACGGCGTCTACTGGGGCGACTGCTCGCTCGCCAACACGCTCTTCCGGCGCGACGGCGATCGCATCCAGGCCTACCTCGTCGACGCCGAGACGAGCGAGATCCACCCGGCCCTGAGCGACGGCCAGCGCGAGTACGACGTGGAGATCCTCGTCGAGAACGTCGCGTTCGGACTCGCCGATCTCGCGGCGCTCCAGGGGGCACCGGACCCGGACGAGGCGATCGCGGCCGCCGAGCGCGTCCGGGAGCGCTACCGGGCAGTCTGGTCGGAGCTCCACGACGAGCCGATTCTCCTCGCCGGCGACCGTCAGGCGATCCGATCGCGCGTCCGCCGGCTGAACGATCTGGGCTACTCGGTCGACGTCTCGATCGACCCGACCGGGGGTGACAACCGCGTCCGCCTGCGGATGCACGTGACGACGCGCCGCTACCACGCCCGCGAGATCGAGCGGCGGACGCGGATCAGGGCACTCGAGGGCCAGGCGCAGCTGCTGCTGAACGATCTCAACGAGTACACGACGTGGCTCGAGCACCAGACCGGGCGGCCGCTCGACCCTGACGCGGCTGCGGAACGCTGGCTGCGCGACGTCTACCGGCCGACGCTGGCCCGGATCGCCGGGGCCGTCGGGCCGCGCCGTGACCTAGTCCAGGCCTACTGCGACGTGCTCGAGCAGAAGTGGTATCTCTCGGAGGCCGCCGGTCGCGACGTCGGTCTCGACAAGGCGATCGAGGCGTATCTCGCGCTGGGTGCCCCCGCTCCGGAGACGCCGGCCACCGGTCCGGAAAGCTCGTCGGTTGCGCTCGACCTCGAGCGACTCGGCGACGACGATCTCGTCCAGTGAGCCGGCGATGATGGCACCATGTCGGGCATGACCGGGACCACATCCCTCGGCGCGGACGCCGTGATCCGCGTCGAGGGCCTTCGCAAGGTGTACGGCGACCTCGTCGCAGTCGACGGCATCAGCTTCCAGGTCGAAAAGGGCGAGGTGTTCGGATTGCTCGGGCCCAACGGCGCCGGCAAGACGACGACGGTCGAGGTTCTCGAGGGCCTGCGAAAGCCCGACGGCGGTTCGGTCAGCGTCCTCGGGATCGACGTCGACCGCCACGCCGACCAGCTGAAGCCTCGAATCGGGGTCTCGCTCCAGAACGCGGCCTTGTACCCGAAGCTCACGGTGATCGAGCTCCTGGAGCTCTTCGCGTCGTTCTATCCGAAGTCGCGGACGCCCGACGAGCTGATCGAATTGATGGACCTCGGCGAGAAGCGCAAGTCGCGGACGCAGGAGCTGTCCGGTGGCCAGCGGCAGCGCCTCTCGGTCGCGCTCGCGCTCGTCGGCGACCCCGAGCTCGTCTTCCTCGACGAGCCGACGACCGGCATGGACCCGGCCGCCCGGCGCGCGCTCTGGGACGTGATCGTGCGCCTCCGCGACGAGGGCCGATCGGTGCTCCTGACGACGCATTACCTCGAAGAGGCCGAGATCCTCTGCGACCGGATCGCGATCATCGACCACGGCAAGATCCTCGAGCTCGGGACGGTCACGGAGCTCGTCGATCGACGGTTCCGGGAGCGCGCGGTCCGATTCGACGCGATCGAGGGGCTCGGCGACGAGCGGCTCGCGGCGATGCCCGGGGTCGCTTCGTTCGCCCGTGAGGACGGCGAGATCGTCCTCTACAGCCGCGACGTGCCGGCCACGATCGGCGCCGTCCTCGCCGCCAGCGAGGAGCTCAACGCAGAACCGGACAACCTCGCTGTCCGCCGGGCAACGCTCGAGGACGTCTTCCTCGCCCTGACCGGCCGAACCCTGCGGGATTGACACGATGAACGCGATGTTGCGGTTGACCGTCGCCAACCTCCGATCGTTTCTTCGCGATCGCGCCGCGATCTTCTGGACGGTTGCCTTTCCGCTGATCTTCGTCGTGATCTTCGGCCTGATCTTCTCGGGCGAGCCGGCGCCCGCCTCCTACGGCTGGGCGGACCTGGACGAGTCGGCGGCGTCGGGCGAGCTGAAGGCGGCGTTCGACGGGCTCGACGGGGTATCGCTCGTCGAGGGAACCGAGACCGAGCTCCTCGACAAGATGCGCGACGGCGACGTCAATGCCGTCATCGTCGTCCCGGCGGGCTATGGCGACAGCGTCGCGGCCAAGGGCGCCCCGGCGTCGCTCGTCGTCTACACGGACCCCAGCCAGAGCCAGGCCGATGGCCGCACCCGGCAGCTCGTCGGCTACGTGCTGGGCGTCGTGAACCAGGCCGTCACGGGCCAGCCGCCGGCGGTCGTCCCGCAGTTCCAGGCGATCCAGACGAACGACTTCAACTACCTCTCGTACCTGATCCCTTCGATCCTCGGGATGTCGCTGATGCAGGGCGGCGTCTTCGCCGCGGTGCCACTCGTCGCCGACCGCGAGAAGCTGATCCTGAAGCGCCTCGGTGCGACGCCGCTCCGGCGCTGGCAGCTCGTCGGCTCGAACGTCATCGTCCGGCTGCTCATCGCACTCGTCCAGACGGTGATCATCGTGGGCGTCGGGACCGCGTTGTTCGGGCTCGAGACGACCGGCCGCTGGCTCGGCGTCGGGTTCCTCGTCGTGCTCGGCTCCCTGACGTTCATCTCGCTCGGCTACGTGATCGCCTCGTTCGCGCCCAGCGAAGAGTCGGCCAACGGCATCACGCAGGTCGTCCAGCTGCCGATGCTCTTCCTGTCGGGGATCTTCTTCCCGATCGCGACGATGGGCGACTTCCTCCAGTCGATCGCTCGCCTGTTGCCGCTGACGTATCTCGGCGATGCGCTCCGCCAGGTGATGGTCGACGGCGTGCCGTTCGCACCGCTCTACGTCTGCGTGCTCGTCCTGGTCGCGTGGCTCGTGGGCTGCTTCGTGGTGGCGGCGCGATTCTTCCGCTGGCAATGACGGCGCTCAGCTGGCCGCGCCTACCAGGTCTCCTCGTGGACCATCTCTGAGAGCGGTCTCCGCCCGCCCGGCTTGTTCGGGGCCGTGAGCGCCGCGGTTTCGGCCGGGTAGCCGAACGACAGGATGTACTCGCAATGGTGCGTCTCGGGGTAGCCGAGGTTGCGGCGCGCGAGGTCGTGCTCGTAGACCGTGGCGGGCACGCTGCCGATCCCGAGCTCCCACGCCGCCAGCATCATGTAGGCGGCCGCCTGACCGAGGTCGAACAGCACCGACAGCGGAGCGTCGGCGGCCTCGGGGTCCGGCGTGACGAGCGCGATCCCGACCGCCGCGCCGGCGAGGTGACCAGCCCACGGCCCGACCTTTGAGAGCATTTCGAGCCGATCCCGATCCCGGACCACGATGAAGTCCCAGCGCTGGAGGTTCTTCGAGCTGCCCGAGCGCCGGCCGGCCCGGAGGATCCGCTCGAGCTGGTCTGGGGGCAGCGGGGTGCGGGCGAACTTCCGGACGGCCCGCTTCGTCGAGATCGCGTCCCAGACGGAGAGCGTGGCGTGGTCGCTCACGACGCTGCCTCCGCCGCAGTCGGCGTCGCGTCGTCGGCGCCCCCCGGCAGGGGCGGGTTCGGCGTCGCCAGCAGCAGCAGGGAGCGGAGGCCGCCCGGCTCGGCGGCGACGGCCGTGAACTGCTCCTCGGGCTCCGGGATGCGGAGCGCCGGCGCGGCAGCGGCGCGATCGGCCGCCTCGTCGGGGGCGTAGGGCCCGCCCAGCGCGCCCGCGAGGAACCCGGCGACGGTCCGTCGATAGAGCTCGAATTCGTGCAGCCAGCTGTGCCGGCCCTCCTCGATCACGAGCGACTCCACCGGGCGTCGTGCGCGTTCGGCCGCGGCGAGCAGCCTCCGGAGGTGGACGGGCGGCACGACGTCGTCGTCGGACCCATGGATCAGCAGCACCGGCCGGTCGTGAGCGGTCAGCGAGGCCGCGGCACTGACCTCGCGGACCTGATGGCCGCGCGGCCGGAGGTAGACACGGGTCGTGAGCCAGGCAAGCGGGGTCGCGATCGGCTCGGGGATCGGGAGGCGGGCGAGGCGGAAGGTCTGACGTGTCAGGCGAACCGGTTCCGCTGGGGCGGACGTCGCGACGACGCCCTTCACCCGGCGATCCGCCGCGCCGGCGATGAGCGCCCCGATCCCGCCCAGCGAGTGGCCCGCGATCGCGCCGTCGGTGACCTCGGGCCGGGCGATCAGCGCCTCGAATGCCGCGAGGGCATCGGTCCCGAACTCGCCCGCGCTGACGGGCAGCGTCTCGGGCGGGTTGGCGCCGTGGCCGCGGACGTCGATGGTCAGGCAGTGGAAGCCGGCAGCGACGAGGAACTCGGCAATCGGCAGCGTCCGGTCGCGGGCGGACTCCCAGCCGTGAATCAGCGCGACGCCGGGGCCCGACGCGCCGGCGCGAGCCGGGATGAACCAGCCGGGCAGTCCGTTCGTGCCCGGAGACGGCACGACGACCTCCTCGAACGCCAGCCCGACGCCCGCCGGGTCCGTCGACGGTGGCCGCGGGCGTGGGTAGCCGGCCCGCCGGCGGTAGACGAGCGCGAACCGATAGGCGAGGGCGAACGGGGTCGCGGCGATCGCTGCTGCGAGCCCGGCCCGGCGGAGTCGTGGCACCGCTCAAGTGCAGGGCACGGCGGGCGCCCTGTCAAGCGTGGCGACCGGCATGGATGCCCCCAGGTCTGGCGATACACTCGGACCGTGGCGAAACGCGAGCCCCACATCGTCCTCGGCATCGAACCGACGGCCTCGGCTACCCAGATCAAGGCGGCGTGGCGGAAGCTCGCCCGCCAGCACCACCCCGACCTGACCGGCGACGACCCGGAAGCATCGCGGATCGCGACCCGGCAAATGGCCGAGATCAACGAGGCCTACGCGGCGATGACGAAGCCGGGCTACGCGGCCGCGCATGCGGCCGGAGCGGGGGATGCCGGCGCAGCGTTCGAGGAACGCGCCGCGCCGCGCCGCGGCGGCCCGCCCAAGCCCCGTCCGACGCGGCCGGTCACCGGCCGGCTCGACCTCACCGGCACATTCCGGCCGCGCAACGCCCCGCTCCGCGAACCGAGCTCCGACGCCCCGCCTCGACACGGGCTGCGCGGCCATGCGCCGTACCGCTGGACCAGCGAGGAGCGGGAGCCTCCGCGGGCGAGCCACCCGAGCGGGCCGCTCGAACGGGACCAGGTCAGGAACTTCCGGCCGCCGCCGCTGCCACCGGTAGACCAGGCCCGCGCCCACGAGCTGGAGTTCGGCAAGTTCCGCGGCCACACGCTCGGCGAGGTCGCCGAGTTCGAGCCATCCTACGTGGACTGGCTCGCGCGCACGATCACGCGGGATCCGGAGCTCGTGGCGGCCGCTCGCAGCGTCCAGGCCGACCTCGACCGGCGGAACGTGACCCGCCGGCCGCACCCGATCGGCGAGAACGAGCGCCGAGCCCAGGCACGGAACGCCGGCGCGGGCTGACGGGCTGAACGAGGCGTACCACGCACGCCTATCGATCGGGCGGCCTGAACTGCAGAATCGCCGACTCGAAGGTGCTCGTTGGCCGTTCGACCTACCTGGTAGGCTCCCGGCGCCGGCGAAGGGCGAAGGCGAGGGGCCGAGGCCATGCGTCCAAACGGAACGATCGCCTCCCGAAACCGGGAGGCGATCGGCTGAGCCGCCAAATGATGATCCTGATGATCCCCGCCGTATCGCTCGTCGGGCCTGCTGGCCGAATGATCCGTGGTTACTCGGCTCGTGACCGGGGCCGGGATCCTCGCCACCCGAACCGTCATCAGGTGAACGAAGGCCGTTCCTCGGTCCGTGACCGACGCCCCAGGTTGTCCCCGACGGTGTCGCGTTACGGCGCAGACCAAACACTAGGGGCGGAGGCCCAGCACGGGGTATGGCCCCGACGTCCCGAACGGCCGGCCGCGATGGTCGGGCGCGTCGGCGCACCATTCCGGGACGTCGGTACCAGGTGCCAATCGGCACCGGGCCGACTGCAATGCGGATGTAATGTCCCGCGCCGGACGGATCGCCCGGCCGCAAGGTCGTTGCGAGGCTTCAACCTATCATTCCGCGCCATGCCCCCTCGCCGCTGTTCGTCGTTTCGCCTGCTCGCCGTGGCGTGCTGGGTCGGCCTTGCCCTGCTCGTCGCCGCCTGTGCAGCCTCCTTCGACCCGTCCGGCCCGTGCACGACCGACGGCCGGGCCGCCGGCGCATATCCCGACCTCGAGGCCCTCGTCCCTCGTGACCTTGCCGGCATGCCTGCGACCCAGGTCGACTCCGGGCGCAACTGCTCGGAAAAGGCGCTTGGGTCCCTGAAGAGCCACGGCGTCGATGAGCTGCGCTTTGCCGGGGCGGTGTGGGAGACGGGCCCGAACGGCGGGGTGAGCAGCGCCGTGCTCGAGGCACCCAACCTCCGGGCGGACTGGGTCCACGAGTTCTACAAGACGGGTGCCGAGGCCGGCCGGAACACCGAGCAGGTGACGTTCGAGTCGAACGCCGTCGACGGCACGATGTTCTATCGCATGAACACGCTGAACGGCGAGTCGTACCAGACGGTCGTCGACTGGCAGGACGGCGACCGCGTCCGCGTCGTCATCGTCGCGAGCTTCATCCGGCAGACGAGCGTGGGTCAGCACGACCGGATCGTCGAGGACGTGATTCGGTCAGCCATGGCGGCCAACGGCAACTGAGTCTCGCGACGGAGGCGCAACACAGCCGAAAGGCGACAGCAGCTCCGCGCCACGGCAGCCGTTCGCCGTCCGCGGCAGACTGACCCGATGATCGGCTGGCTCGCCCGCGTGCTTCTGTTCCGGATTCTGCCCCGGAAGCTGGTCCCGATCATCACGGTGATCGAGATCGGCCGGATGCTCGTGTCGATGCGTCGGCGCCGCTTCAGCGTGAACGACCCGATGCGGTCACGAACGGCGCCACCGCCGCACTGGCCGCCGCGGCCGGAGCTGCCCCAGCGGCGACGTTGAGGCCCGCCGGCGGACGCTGTTCGCCGGCTTCGGGCCAGCGGCCGACCCCGTGCTAGCGTACGCACGATGACCTGGTCCGCCCGCCGTCGCGCCTGGGAGGTGAAGCGCCTCGGCCCCGCGCTCGATCGGGCTCCGGAGCGTCGCATCCGGTTCTCCACGATCAGCGACACCGAGGTCGAGCGGCTCTACGGCCCGTGGTCGTGGGGCGCGGACGGGCAAGGCGACGAACGCGCCCGAGGCGGCGGCGGCCCAACCGAAGTCGACCACCGCGGCGAGCCGCTTCGTCGGGAACCGGGCCGCTGGGACGAGTTCGACCCGCTTCGCGACGTCGGCCTGCCGGGCGAGCCGCCGTTCACCCGGGGCATCCACCCGAGCGGCTACCGCAGCCGACTGTGGACGATGCGGATGTTTGCGGGCTTCGGGGCCGCCGAGGACACGAACCGCCGGTTCAAGTCGCTCCTCGCCGCGGGCCAGACCGGCCTCTCGATCGCCTACGACATGCCGACGCTGTACGGCTACGACACCGACCAGCCGGAGGCCGAGGGCGAGTTCGGAACGTGCGGCGTGGGCGTCAGCAGCCTCGCCGACATGGAAGTCCTGCTCGAGGGCCTGCCGCTCGACCGGGTCAGCACGTCGATGACGATCAACTCCCCCGCTGCGCCGATCTGGGCGATGTACATCGTCGCGGCGGAAAAGGCCGGCGTCCCGCGCGCGGCGCTCGAGGGCACGCTCCAGAACGACATCCTCAAGGAGTTCATCGCCCAGAAGGAGTTCCTGTTCCCGCCGGAGCCGTCGATGCGCCTCGTGACCGACACCATCGAGTTCGGCACCAACGAGCTGCCGAAGTGGAACACGATCTCGATCAGCGGCTACCACATCCGCGAGGCAGGCTCGACCGCGATCCAGGAGCTCGCGTTCACGATCGCCGACGGCATGGCCTACGTCGAGGCGGCGATCGAGCGCGGCCTGAGGGTCGACGACTTCGCCCCGCGCCTCAGCTTCTTCTTCAACTCCCACAGCGACTTCTTCGAGGAGATCGCGAAGTTCCGGGCGTCGCGGCGGGTCTGGTACAAACTCATGACCGAGCGCTACCGCGCCGAGAACGAGCGCTCGACCTGGATGCGGTTCCACACCCAGACCGCGGGCGTATCGCTCACCCCGCAGCAGCCGCTGAACAACCTCACCCGCGTCGCGTTGCAGGCCCTCGCCGCCGTCCTGGGCGGAACCCAGTCGCTCCACACAGACGCCTACGACGAGGCCCTCGCGGTCCCGACCGAGGAGGCGGCCCTCCTCGCGCTCCGTCAGCAGCAGATCATCTCCGAGGAGACGGGCGTCGCGAACACGATCGACCCCCTCGGCGGGAGCTGGTTCGTCGAGGCGCTGACGAACGAGACGGAGCGCGAGGTGTGGCGCTATCTCGACGAGATCGACCGGCGGGGCGGTATGGTCGAGGCCACGAAGCAGGGCTACCCGCAGGCCGAGATCGCCGACGCGGCGTACCGCTTCCAGCGCGAGCTCGATGTCGGCGAGCGGCGGATCGTCGGCGTCAACGCGTACGTCGATCAGGCCGAGGTGACCGAGATTCCGGTCCTCGAAGTCCCCGCAGGATCGGAGGAGCGGCATCTCGCGCGCCTCGAACGGACGCGCCGCGAACGAGACGCCGAGGCGGTCAACGCCGCGCTGACCGGTCTCCGCGAGGCGGCCCGCCGTCCGGGCTCATCGGCCGACAATCTCATGCCCCACTTCATCCGCTGCGCCGAGGCCTACGCGACGCTCGGCGAGCAATGCGGCGTGCTGCGCGAGGTGTTCGGCGAGTACCGTGAACCGGTGGCGGTCTAGCGATGTATCTCGACGCGCTCTCGTTCCTCGAGGATGAACGCGACGCCTGGCGGCCGTACGAGGCGCTCGGAGACCTCACCGACGAGCAGCTCGAGACGGCGGTCGAGGGCGGCAGTGGCTGGTCTGGCCGCGACCTCATGGCTCACCTCGTCGCCTGGCAGCTCGTCGCGCTCGACGTCGCCCGCGAGCTCGCGGTCGACGAGACCTCGGCGTCCAAGGCACGGGCCGACGCCGCCTGGGAGGAGCGCGGCGGCGAAGTGATCAACGACGAGATTCAGCAGGCCTGGGCAGCGAAGCCGCTCGACGAGGTTCGTCAGGCCTTCGCCAGCACGAGCGGCGAGCTCCGCGGCTACCTGACGGTCGTTCCCGAGACGCGCTGGATCAAGAACGCCGACAACCTGCAGTTCATGATCGACGAGACCCTCGACCATTACGACGAGCATCGAGCGGACCTCGACGCCATCCTGGCGGCGGCCGCTGCGCCGTGACCGACGACGCGACGGCGTCGCTCGAGGAGGTTCTCGCGGCGGCGGCGGCGAACCTGGAGGACGCCGTCACAGCGTCCGCGCCGAGCGGCGGCGCGGAGTGGTCGATCGACGGCCGCGTGTTCGCCGCCGTTGCGAGCGGCCGAGCCGAGTTCCGCCTGGACCCGCTGGTCGCGAACGCGGCGCTGCGGACGCCCGACACGTCAGCGTCGCAGCGTGGCCGCGATTGGGTGGCGTTCGCTCCGGCTGAGGTGGATCAGCACGCGATCGACCGGGCGACGGCCTGGCTCGCGAGCGCCTGGCGCCGCGCCGACGGGGAGGGCTGACGCGGCATCGTCCCGGACATGACTCGGCGGCGAGGTCACGCCGCGGGAGGTGGCGCAGCCCCGCCGCCGGGGAGGAGGACGATGGACGTTTCGCTGCCCCCAGCGGGAAACGCGCATCGTCGATGCGAGACGGAGACCGGACACGGCCCGCGTCGCGCAGGACACGATCAGATCACGCCGCTGTCTCGGCGGCGTCTCGGATCGCCCGGGTTCAGGCCTCCGCGGCCTTCGGCAGCTCGGTGAGCCCGAAGTGGACCTCCAGCTGCTCGAGCGGACGGAAGCCCTGGACGCCCATCGGCTGGTGGCCCGGGTTGAAGTAGGCGATCGTCGGGATGCTCATGATGTTGAAGGCTCGCTGGAGGCCGGGGTTGGCGTCGATGTCGACCTTGACGACGTCGACGGTGCCCTCGTACTTGTCCGCGAGGCGCTGCATCTCCGGGGCCACCATGCGGCACGGTCCGCACCACTCGGCCCAGAAGTCGACGACGACCGGCTTGTCGCTCTTGAGAACGACGTCCTCGAACGTCGCGTCGGTCACGTGCTTGATCTCAACCATCGAGATCGGTTCCTTTCTCCCGCTTGGTCGCGCGGTGTCAGCCGCCCTCTCGGGCAAGGCTCTGGATGAGCCGATACGCCTCGAGGACGCGAACGCCCGCAAGGCGGTAGTAGATCGTGCTGCCCTCCCGCCGGCTCTGGACGAGTCCGGCGCTCCGCAGCACGGCCAGGTGCTGGCTCATGTTCGGCACCTGGCATCCGACCGTCGTCGACAGCTCGCTCACGGAGAGCTCGCCACTGGCCAGTGATTCCAGCACGCACAGGCGCTTGGGATCCGCCAGTGCCCGGCCGACCGCGGCATAACGCTGTCGGTCGAGGTCGCTCGAAGCCGGGATGGTGACGTCCAACATGTGGTCAAATCATGTCACTGTTTGCGCAAATGCGCAAGTCTCTGTGCGTTGGGCGGCGTCTCTTGCCATACTCCGCGCCGTGGAGACCGCCGACCGCCTCGTGAGCCTCGCCGCAATTCACGATGCGCGCGAGCGGATCGCGGATCGGGTCCATCGGACGCCGATGTTGGCGTCGGCGACGGCCGCCCGAGTCCTCCGGGCCGCGGGCGGGCCGGGGCTCGCCGACGAGGCGCTGTACGTGAAGGCGGACCACCTTCAGAAGACCGGATCGTTCAAGGCCCGCGGGATGAGCAACCGGATCCTGACGCTCAGCGACGCCGCGAAGCGGGCGGGCGTCATCACGGTGTCGGCCGGCAACGCCGCGCAGGCGTGCGCGTGGGCCGCCCGTGCGGCCGGCGTCCCGGCGACCGTGATCATGCCCGAGGGCGCCGTCCGCTCGAAGCACGACGCGTGCCTCGGCTACGGGGCCGACGTCATCATCCACGGCTCCCACGTCGGCGAGATGTTCGCCGAGCAGGAGCGGCTGTCGGCGGAGCACGGCTACACGTTCGTCCACCCGTTCGACGACCCGGAGCTGATCGCCGGTCACGGATCGGCCGGGCTCGAGATCCTCGACGACCTGCCTGACGTCGACGTCGTCGTCGTCCCGGTCGGTGGCGGCGGCCTGATCTCGGGGATCGCCACGGCGGTCAAGGAGAGCCGGCCCGCGACACGCGTCTATGGGATCGAGCCCGCGGGCGCGAATGCGATGCGCCTCGCGCTCGACGCAGGCGAGCCGGTGCGGATCCAGCCGAGAACCGTGGCCGACGGGCTGAGCGCGCCATTCGCGGGCGAGTGGACGCTCGCTGCCGCACGTCGCTATCTCGACGACGTGATCGCGATCGACGACGCGACGATCCTGGGCGGGCTGCGGTTCGCGCTCGAACGGATGAAGCAGGTCCTCGAGCCGGCCGGGGCCGCGGCCCTCGCCGCCGTCCTGTTCGGGAAGGTGCCCGTCCGCGAGGGCGAGACGGTGTGCGTCGTCGCGTCGGGCGGGAACGTCGAGGTCGGCCGGATCGGTCAGCTGCTCGAGGCCGCCGCCCCGCTGCCCGTCGCCGGCGACTGAGCGTGGAGTCGGACGCCGGGCTCGGCGCCGATCCCGCGTCGCCGTCCGCCCGGCCGAGCCTCGCCCCGCCGCCAGCCGCCCCGCCGCCAGCCGCCTCGCCGCCTGCCGCCCCGCCGCTCGTGCCTGGTGGACCGCCCGAACTCGCCCCCATCGTCGCCTCGGTCGAGCCGCCGCCCGCCGCGGTCGCGGCGGCCGCAACGCCCGCGAAGCCGCCCGGGATCGGCGAGACGATCAGCGGCGCCCTCGACCTCGCGGCATCGTCGAACGGCGCGATCCGCCGGGCGTCGCTCTACGTCGGGCTCATGAGCGTCGCGCTGATCGGCCCAGCGACCGTCCTGTTCCTCGCGATCGGGCGGTCGCTCGGCAGCTTCGACGACGCGCTTCTGTTCGTGCTCGGGCTGGACAACACGCTCGGGTCGGACCGTCTCCCGGTCCTCTCCTGGCTGCGGCTCTCGGCAATCGCCGGGATCGCGGGTGCGTTCCTCGTCGCGTTCGAGGGCCAGCTCATGGCGCTCGGGATTCTCGGCGGCGCGGCGACGGGCCGCGCAATCGGCGTCCGCGAGTCGCTTCGCCTGTCGCGACGCGTGTTCTGGACGGCGGTCGGCGCGGCGTTCCTCGTCGGCGTCGTGGAGCGGGTCGTAACCACGATCACCCAGACGATCGTGACGGACGCAACGAACAGCCCGGGTCTCGCGGCGTCGCTCGTGATCGTCGCGGCGGCGATCGCGACGATGCCGTTCGGCTTCTATCTCTCCGGGGTGATCCTCGGCGAGGTTGGCGCGTGGGAGGCGATCAAGCGCTCCACGTGGATTGCCCGCGCTCGATGGCGGCTTGCGATCCTCGTCGCGTCGATCGGCGTCGTCTTCAGCTTCATCGAGCTGTTCGCGCTCGGCGCCGGCCTCGATCTCGTTGGCCGGGCCGCCGAAGCGCTGGGCCTCGGCCTCGACAAGAGCCCCCCGATCGCGCTGCTGACCGGCGTCGTCGTCCTGGCCTGCGTGGCCGCCGTGGGGTCGCTGATCGTGACGATCGCCGCGCTCGTCGCCGCGCCGCAGGTGTTCGTCTTCCTGCGGATGACGCACTACTCCGCCGGACTCGACCGCGCGCTTCCGGCGCCCGGCGAGGCGGGCAGGGGTCCGCGACTCGTCACGAAGCCGATGCTCGCCCTGATCGTCGTCGCGGTCGTCGCGGCGGTCCTCGGCGTGCTGACGCTCTAGTCGATCCCGAGCTCACCGAGCCGGTCGTCGTCGATCCCGAGGTGGTGGGCGAGCTCGTGGACCACCGTGATCCGGACCTCGTCGGCGAGGTCGTCGGGATCCGGGAAGTCTTCCTCGAGGGGCAGCCGGAAGAGGGTGATGCGATTCGGCATCGCGACCCAGTCGGCGCCGTACTCCGTCCGCGGGACGCCCTCGTAGATGCCGTACATCGATTCGTCCGGGTCCATGCCGTTCGAGCGGAGTTGCTCGGCCGATGGCTCGTCGTCGATGACGATCGCGACTTCCGCGAGGGCTTCCCGAAACGGCGCAGGGATCCCGGCGAGCGCGCGATCGACGAGGCGGTCGAACGAGACGTGACTGCGAATCCGGGGCGCGTGACGGCTCCCGCGGCGGCGCTTCGGCATCGGCGCCTATCCTAGCCGCCGTGGACGCCGCCTCCGAACCGATCGGATACCTGGTCGTCTCGGACTCCGGCGATCGGATCCACTACCTCGACTGGGGCGGGATTTCGACGCCGGGCGTCGTGCTCGTCCACGGACTCGCGGCGAGCGCCTGGGCGTGGACGGCTGTCTCGCGGCGGCTCGCGGCGACGGCGCGCCGAACGGTCGCGATGGACCTCCGCGGGCATGGCCTGTCCGATGCTCCAACCGCGACGGGTGCCTACGATCTCGATGAGGTTGCGGGCGACGTCGTCGCGGTCGCCGAGGGCTCCGGCGCGCTCGCCGGCGGCGCCGTGACGCTCGCCGGACACGGGTTCGGGGCCGCGGTAGCGGCGTCGGCGGCCGCCCGACTGGGCGACCGGTGCGCGCGCCTCGTCCTGATCGACGGCGGCCTCGCCGACGTCGCCGACGCGACCGGACAGGACGTCGACGAGTTCCTGCGGGGGCTCGAGGAACCGCCCGAGATCATGCGATCGATGAACGCGTATCTCCGCGACCGCCGATCGTGGGATCCGGCGACTTGGGACGCGGACCAGGAACAGGCGGCCCGGGCAGCGGTCGTCGAGACGCCCGCGGGCAAGCTCGTATCGGCGACCCGGCCACACGCGCTCGAGGCGAGCGTCCGGACGATGTTCGGGTACCGGCCATCGGCCGTGCTGCCCGGCGTCACGGCGAGGGTCGTCGTCGTCCGCCGCACGACCCGGGGCGACGACGACACGACCGGCGTTGGCGAGGAGCTGCCGGCCGGGGCGACCGTCATCGATCTCCCGGCACCCGGCCACAACCTCCTCCGGTACCGCCCCGACGAGGTCACGGCGGCAATCCTCGGCGGCTAGTCTTCGCGGATGCGCGTCGTCTACAGCCCGGCCCACCTCGGTCACGACACGGTTCACGAGACGGTCCTCGGAACGACGATCCCAGCCAACGAGGTGCCGGAGCGGGCCGAGAAGATCCGGGCAACGCTCGAGGCGGACGGGGGCTTCACGATCGAAGGGCCAACGGAGCACGGAACGGAGCCGATCCTCGCCGTCCACGACCCAGGACTGGTTCGCTTCGTCGAGGAAGCGTGGCCGGCGGCCCGGGCCCAGTCGATCGGTCGGCCATTCCTGATCGCGGACACCTATCCCAACTTCCGCATGTTCGAGGGCATGAGCCCCGAGTTTCTCGCCTCGCGGCCCGAGACGGAGTACGCGGGCGGTCGAGCCGGCTGGTGGGGGCTGGACACCGCGAACCCGCTCGTCGCTGGGACGTACGTCGCGTCGCGGGCAGCGGTCGACGTGGCGCTGACGACCGTCGATCTGGTTCTCGGCGGCGAGCATGCCGCCTACGGCCTGTGCCGGCCGCCCGGGCACCACGCGGCGCGCTCGATGGCCGGTGGCTACTGCTTCTTCAACAACGCCGCGATCGCCGCAGAGGCACTCGTACGCGCGACGGGCGAGCGCGTCGCGATCCTCGACGTCGACTATCACCACGGCAACGGCACCCAGCAGATCTTCTGGCGCCGCGGCGACGTGCTGTACGTCTCGCTCCACGCCCATCCCGAGCGGCAGTACCCCTTCTTCCTCGGCTGGCCCGACGAGACCGGCGAAGGGGAGGGGAGTGGCGCGAACCTCAACCTGCCGCTGCCCGCCGGGCTCGACGACGCCGGCTATCTCGAGGCACTGGACCGTGCCCTGGAGACGATTGCTTCGACGCCGGGCGACGTGATCGTCGTCTCGCTCGGCTTCGACACCTATGGCAACGACCCGATCGGCGACTTCGCGCTCACGACAGCGGTCTACTACGAGTGCGGCCGGCGGGTCGCGGCGCTTGGTCGGAGGCTGGTGATCCTCCAGGAGGGTGGCTACCACCGTCCCTCGCTCGGGGCGAATGCCCGGGCGTGGCTGCGCGGCGCCGAGGGCCGCGACCACGACCCGTTGCCGGCGTCCGGCTTCGGGGAGCACGGCTCAGACCGCTAGTCAGGCCACCGGCGCACCCTCGAACCGCGATCGGCGTTCCGCGCGTACCATCCCGGGACATGTCCCAGACCGACCTTCCACCCAATGTCCGCCGCCTCGTCGACGAGATCGAGTCCGAGATCGGCGAGAGCAACGTCGCCGCCGACGAGATCGAGGGCGAGACCGGCCGTACCCAGCCCCACGAGGCGGAGAACGGCCGCGTCGAGGAGGCGGTCCGCAAGATCCTCACCGAGATCGGCGAGGACCCGGATCGCCAGGGCCTGCTCGGCACGCCCGAGCGCGTCCACCGGATGTACACGGAGCTGACCGCCGGCTACCACGTCGACCCCGAGCGGTTGATCAACAACGCCGTGTTCGACGTCGACTACAGCGAGATGGTCGTCGTCAAGGACATTCCGTTCTACTCGCTCTGCGAGCACCACCTGCTGCCGTTCTTCGGGACGGCCGCGGTCGCATACATCCCCCGGGGCAGGGTGATCGGGCTCTCGAAGATCCCGCGCGTCGTCGAGATGTACGCCCGCCGGCTCCAGGTCCAGGAGCGTCTCACCCAGCAGGTCGCGAGCTTCCTCCAGGATCGCCTGAACCCGCAGGGCGTCGGCGTGGTGATGGAGGCGACCCATCTGTGCGCCGTGATGCGCGGCGTGCGCAAGCCCGGAACGGTGATGACGACCTCGGCGGTGCTCGGCCTGTTCCGGACGCGCGACCGGACCCGGGCGGAGTTTTTCGCCCATCTCGATCGGCCGGCACCGGGCGCGTAGCCGGCGTCTCCGGCCTGATGTCCGATCGGTGCCGCGCATCGCGTGGGCTGGGTTGCCAACCACGAATTCGGGCTCGAAGCGTCGCCGGCATTGGCCCCCGGCGCCGCGGCTGGGCTGGGAGCCCAGTCGAGGGTCCCAGGAGGCGCGTCGCAAGCGCTTCGCGAAGGAATTCCGGGCTGGCAGCCCAGTTCGCGAGTCGGTCGCGCAGCGCGACTGGCGCCCGGCGCGCAGCCGGTCGGCGCAGCCCGCTCCAGGCCACTGATCCGAGCCTGCATCACCTTCACGATCAGCGTGCACAGGTCCGGTGCCATGAGCGGCCGTCCGTGCGTGCCCACGATCGATCTGAAGCACCGGGCGGATCCGCGGCGCGCGGTCGGCCCCCGCATCGCCAGGCTGGGCTGGCAACCATGAATCGGGCCCGAAGCGCCGCCGGCGCTCGCCCCCGGACACCGCGGCTGGGCTGAGAGCCCAGTCGTCGGACCCGGGAGAAGCGTTCCAAGCGCTTCACGCAGGATTTCCGGGCTGGCAGCCCAGTTCGCGGAGCCCGATCGGCCCGGGGCGGGATCAGACCTCGGTGACGGTGATCTTCGACGCGCCGCCGTTGATCTCCAACTCGTAACGGTCGGAGGCCTTGCCGGCCCCGGACGATTCCAGGAGCGTCCCGCCGCCGCTCGCACCCAGCCGTTGGGCATCGAATTCGATGTTCGTCGCGCCGCCGTTCAGCTGCAGCCGGGCCGCGACGCCCGCCGGGCGCTCGAAACGCAGGTCGCTCGCCCCGCCGTGGAGACGGACGGGGACGACGCCGGTCGGCGCCCCAAGCGTCAGCCGCATTTGATGGACGCCACCGTTGAACTCGAGGGAGCGCAGGTCGAGGCTCGAGAGCTTGCCCTGGAGCTTGTTGGCGCCGCCGACAACCTCGATGTCCCAGGGGATCGTGGAGTTCAGCGAGATGTCAGCACGCCGCTCGCGCCAGTCCCAGCCCCAGCGGCCCTTGTACTGAACCGACACGACGCCGTCGCGGAGCCTGACCTGGGGCACCTGGCCTTCGAACTTGGCGCGGTAGAGATCCTCGAGGTCGGCGGAGGCGCGGATCAGCAATTCGTTGGCCCCGGACCGGAACGCGAGACGGGCACGTTCGAGGCCGCCGATCGGGGCGGCGTGCTCGGAACCGCCGGCGGACTGGTCGGCCGTGCCGCGGAGGGCCGTCGCCTCGTCGTGGGTGATCTGTGCCATCCGGGTGAGGAAGTCGTTGATGACCTTGAGATCGGCCTCGCTGTAGTGGCTGATCTCGTCCGCGCTCTTCTCGCCGACCCGGGCCATCGTGGCCTCGACGGCGGCGACCTTCTCGGGGACGACCTCGACGATCACACGCCGCCGATCGGCGGGGTCGGGGACGCGTCGGACGTAGCCCGACTGCTCGAGGCGGTCGATGACGCGGGTCACGGCGCCGGTGGTGAGGCCCATGAGGTCGGACAGCTTGCCGGCGGTGGCCGAGCCGGCGTCAATGAGCAGCTCGAGCGCCTCGACGTCGGACTCGGAGAGACCGAAACGGATGGCCACGGTCTGGCCGAAGAACGATCCCTGCAGGTTGACGCGGCGAAGGGACCGTAGGACGGATTCGACGTTTTCGCGGTTCATGGTTGACAACAGCTCCTGACTGGGCAAATATCTGCACCGCTCAGATATTGACCCAAGATGTTGAACCGTGCAAGTAGTGCCGCGGACAGCATCGGGCACACCGACAGGAGCGTCAACATGACGAACCCGACCCCGATCCGCAGCACGATGATCGACACAGCCGATCTGCGGCGGACCTTCAAGACGCGCAAGTCGACGGTCGAGGCCGTCGCAGGCGTCGATCTTCACGTCGGCGCCGGGGAGATCTTCGGCTTCCTCGGCCCGAACGGCGCCGGCAAGACCACGACGCTGCGGATGCTCGCGACGCTGATCACGCCGACATCCGGCGAGGCGACGATCGCGGGAGCGGACCTTCGACGTCAGCCCGGCCTCGTCCGCCAGCGGATCGGCTACGTCCCGCAGGGCGGCTCCACCGACCCGACCGAGACCGGTCGTGGCGAGCTCGTCATCCAGGGCCGGCTCTACGGCCTGAACGCTGCCGAGGCGAAGGCTCGCGCTGCGGAAGTCCTGAAGAAGCTCGATCTCGAGGCGGCTGCCAACCGCTCCACCGTCACCTACTCTGGCGGGATGAGGCGCCGG
Organism: Candidatus Limnocylindrales bacterium; assembly: GCA_036274475.1. GTDB lineage: Bacteria > Chloroflexota > Limnocylindria > Limnocylindrales > CSP1-4 > CF-46. Next base: position 3,780 of record DASUFO010000067.1, on the reverse strand, counting down.
CTCGACGTCGGGCTCGGCATCGTCCATCGGCCGCAGGTGCTGTTCCTCGACGAGCCGACCACGGGCCTCGACCCGCAGGCGCGGGCGCGGATGTGGGATGAGATCAAGGATCTTCGCGAGCACGGGACGACGGTCTTCCTGACGACCCACTATCTCGAGGAAGCAGACGCACTCACCGATCGGATCGCGATCATCGACCACGGCAAGATCGTGGCCGAGGGCACGCCCGACCAGCTCAAGCAGAAGGTCGCCGGCGACGTCGTCACGATCGGCGTCAACGGTTCGGGCAGCGCGGTCCTCGCGCTCGTCGAGCCGATGGCGTTCGTCCGCGAGGCCTCGTACGACGAGGAAAGCGGCCTCGTCCGGCTCTACGTCGACCAGGGCGAGACGGCCGTTCCGCACCTGCTCCGGAGCCTCGATTCGGCGGGCTACGCACCCTCGTCGATTTCGCTGAACAAGCCGAGCCTCGACGACGTCTTCCTCCGCCAGACCGGGCGCTCGCTGCGTGAGGAGGCGGCATGAGCGCCGTCGTCGCCACCGCCCCGACCCTGCCCTCCACCACCGAAAGGACGCCCCGCATGCGACTCGCTCGCGACACCTGGCTCATCTTCAAGCGCTCGCTGATCCTCACGATCCGCCAGCCCGTCTGGATCATCTTCGGGATGATGGTGCCCGTTCTCTACCTGGTGCTGTTCGGTCCGCTCCTGGAGGGCGCCGTGAGCGCCGCCGGCACCGGCACGAACGCGTTCAACTGGTTCGTGCCCGGGCTCATCGTCCAGATCGCGATCTTCGGAACCGCGTTCGGGGGATTCGGCCTGATCGCGGAGATGCGCGCCGGCGTCGTCGAGCGGATGCGAGTCACGCCGATCAGCCGCTCCGCGATGCTGCTCGGCCGGTCGCTCCGCGACGTCGTCATCCTCATGGCTCAGGCCACGGTGATGATCCTGCTCGCGATCCCGTTCGGGCTCGATGTCGACCTGGCCGGCGTGCTCGGGGTGCTGGGCCTGCTCCTGCTCATCGGCCTGTCGGTGGCGCCGCTGTCGTACGCCGGGGCGCTGATCCTCAAGAGCGAGGACGCGTTCGCGCCGCTGATCAACGCGATCGCGCTGCCGCTGCTCCTGCTGTCCGGGATCCTGCTGCCGATGACGTTCGCGCCGGACTGGCTCGAGTTCCTGTCGTCGATCAACCCGCTGACCCACGCGGTCGACGCCGCGCGAGCCCTGTTCAACGGTGATTACGGCAATCCGGACATCGCCCTCGGCGTTGCGATCTGCTCCGTCCTGGCGGTGTTCGCGGTCTGGGTCGGATCGCGGGCCTTCAGCCGGTCCGTGGCTTAGCGCCCGTTTCCTCCCTTCGCAACACGACGCCGGTGCCTGAGGTGCCGGCGTCGTCCTTCTGTCTGTCGGTCCCCGGTCGAGTGGTGACTCTCGGCCCACGTTTTCGGACCGAGATCGCCGCGTGGGGGTCGTTCGGGCCGTTTCGTGGTGTGAGGGTCCACGATCGGCGGGCTGGCTGCCTCCTGACGGCCGTTCGGCCCCGAAACGTGGGCCGGCGGTCACCACATCGGCCGCGAGCGTGCGACCCGGACCGCGGCGCCTACAATCGGCCCCATGTCCGACCGCCCGATCAAGGTCCTGATCGCGAAGCCCGGCCTCGACGGCCACGACCGCGGCGCCAAGGTGCTCGCTCGAGGCCTTCGCGACGAAGGCTTCGAGGTCGTCTACACCGGACTCCGACAGACGCCCGAGATGGTCGTGAACGCGGCGCTCCAGGAGGACGTCGACGTCGTCGGTCTGTCGATCCTGTCCGGCGCCCACATGACGCTCGTACCGCGGATCACCGCGCTCATGAAGGAGCGCGGCCTCGACGACATCCTCGTTACGGCCGGCGGGATCATCCCCGACGACGACATCGAGCCATTGCGCGAGGCCGGGGTGGCGCGCGTGTTCGGGCCCGGCACGACGATCGGCGAGGTCGCGACGTATCTCCGCGAGAACGCCCGGTCGCGGGATTGATGAACCTCGCCTAGTCGACGAAGACAGGAATACCCGGGAGCCCCTCGATCGAAACGAGTTGGGTCTGGCCGTCCGTGGATCGCTCGCCGGCAGGACCAACGAGGAAGAAGCCGGATGGAAGCCGAAAACCAAACCTTGAGGTTGGCTCGATCGGTTGCGGCACGCGATCGACCGGCCCCTTCACCGACCAGACAGTCTGCGAACGTCCGCCATTGGGCTCAACGAGGGCGACAGTTGAACGCTGAGCGCAGGCATTTGTAGGAATCGACGTCGTCACCAACACGGTCAAAGGCTCAGACGAGACGATCGACGCTGGGCCTGAGCCGCAGCGCGACACGTTGAGACTGGTGAGGGCACCGGTCGCGAGGTTCAGGGCACTGATCGCACATGTTGACTGCGGACACAGGAACTCGCCGTAGAGGTTGTGATCGTCGATTCCAATGACGGCGCTCTTGGGCAAGCCAATTTGGAGGCTCCGCGGGCCACCTGCTGCGGTATCGATGACCCAAGCCTCGCACGTGGAGCCGCAGTCGAGAACGACGACACGAGAGCGGTCAGGGGTGAGCCACAGGCGCCGCGACCACGAGAATTCGGGGTCATCAACAAGGTCTGCCCGACCCGGAACTAGTTCGCGGGGGTTCTCGCCCTGTCCTCCCAACACCCAGATCCCCAGGTCAGACCGCGTCGCCGCGTCCACGAACGACACGTAAACAGCGCGACTACGGGGGTCGGCGACGAGCGAAGCAATCGGATTGGGGCCTTCGTACCAGGTCGTTTCGGCGTCGGACGAGACATCGATGGCGCGGATCGTGGCCTTGTGGCCATCAAATGCCGTCAGCAGCAGCGTCGTGTCGTCGAGCCAGGTCGCGAACGGTTGAGCGCGTAGGAAGTCAAGCGGCTTCATGGCGCCAAAGTCCCCGGACTTCTGCCGGCCGGACGTCGCATCCAGCGACCCGTACGTCAGCTCGAAGCCAGCTGTCCTTGGGTACGCGGGATCACCGCACGGACCTTCATCGGGAGCGTCCGGTTCGCAGCCTTCACGAATTAGCAGTTCGAACCAGCCAAAATCATTGGGACCGACCCCGGTTGTGGCTTCCGGTGAGGGTAGGTCGGGGCTGACAGTTGCGGAGCTGGCCGAGTGGGTCGGAGCGGGACTTGGGACCGGAGCGTTGGTGCACCCTTCCGCGAAGGCAATCATCAAGACGAGCCATGCGCGGCCGACTCTCACTGCCATCCTACGTATGCCAATGCGGGCTTCCATTCTGCGCACTCGCGATCGTCGGGACCGTTTCTGGAGTGATCGACGAAACCACCGAGGTCGCCGTGCCGGAGTGGGGTGACGACGGCGTGGTCGCCTATCTAACGGTCGGCGTAACCGTCCAATCGACCGTGAAGGCGCCAACGGAGCTGCCTGAGAAGTTGGCGTTGGACCTGTTCGTAGCCGATCCGTCGATGTTAAAGGTCGCGAAGGCGAATCTTCCTACAGCCACCACGCTCTTCTTCATGGTCAACGACGAACGTGGATGGCGCCTGACGAGCCCTGTCAGCTACTTCCGAGACGTCGAAGGCGTGGAGCCGGCAGTAGGCGCGGAGGAGCCGTGGCAACTGGAGCTCAAAGGAACCTCGTTCCAGAGTCTCACCCTCGAAGCCGACGCCATCGCGCAATCGTCTGAGTAGCTCGGTCGCCGATCCCAAAGACGCTCGAGGGCCGAGAAGCGTGGCCGCGGCTCGGCGCCTCACAATAGCCACGTGAAGTCATCCTCAG
>DASUFO010000066.1:0-33244 GCA_036274475.1 Candidatus Limnocylindrales bacterium | reverse complement strand
GGTCACGAGGGCGCCGCCCGCAACGCCGCCTGAGCCCAGCGCCTTCGCCCATCCGACTCCTGTCGGGGTGTACGACCGGGACCGTCGCCTCCCACGCGGTCCCGGTCGACCCTTTGTTGCGTCAAGCACTCGCAGATCCGGGCCGCCTTGCCAGCCTCGCCCATGCGCGACGAATGCAATCAGAGCCATTCGGCCCTAAGCATCCGCGGCTCTCTCCCCGTAGACTCGGGGCCGATGACCACTCGCTCCCCCGGTCGCGGCCGGGCCGTCACGCTGGCCGCTACCGTCTTGGCGCTTGCCGCCTTCCTCGTGCCGGCCGCCGTCTTCGCCCATGCCGAGCTCGACACCGTGACTCCGGCCGATGGCTCGACGGTCGAGGTTCCGCCGACCGAGGTCGTCATGACGTTCACCCAGGATCTCAACCCCTCGAAGAGCTCGATCGTCCTCGTCACCGCCGCCGGCGCGGAGGTTGCGAGCGGCGGCGAGGTCGACGCATCGGATCCGCGCCGGATGACGCTGGCGTTGCCGGCGCTCGAGCCGGGTGCGTACGAGATCCGCTGGACATCGTGGAGTGCCGAGGATGATGAGGGTGACCGGGGCGTGACCACGTTCACGGTGGCCGCTCCACCGCCGAGCCCTTCGCCGACCCCTACCCTGGCTCCCAGCGCGACGCCCGCGCCCACACCCGGCCCCACGGCCACGCCACGTGCCACGCCCGTCCCGTCGCCGTCCGGCGCAGGGACGCCGTCCAGCAGCACGACCGACATCCTCATCCCGATCGTTGCTGCCGTGATCCTCGTCGCGGGCCTCGGGTACTGGCTGATGCGACGCCGCTCGGGGGCGGGCGGAGCACCGTGACCCGATCGCCGGCCGCGCGAGTCGGCATCGCCGCCGCGATTGCCCTTGGGGTGTCGGCCGCCGCGCTGATCGCCCCGGCCGTCGTCGCCGCTCACTCGCTGAACGTCACCTACCAGTCGCGATTGCCGCTCGTCGTCTACCTCGCGGGAGCGGCGATCACGGTCGCGCTGTCGTTCGCCTTCGTGATGCTCGCCGACATCCGGGCCGAGCCGCCGCCGCCCGCCGGCCCCGGCAAGATCCCGCCGGCGTTGCTCCGGTATGGCCTTCGTGCGATCGGGCTCATCGGCTGGTCGTGGATCGTCGTCCAGGGCCTGTTCGGCGGCCAGAGCGCCGGCGAGGTGACGACGCTCTTCCTGTGGGTCTACGGCTGGGTCGGGATCGCGATCGTGTCGTCGCTGCTCTTTCCCGTCTGGCATTGGCTCGACCCGTTCGCGACGCTCTTCGACATCGGGGCGCGGGCGGCTCGCGCCGTCGGCGTCACGGGCTGGGAGCCGGCTGAGTACCCGGCGGTCCTCGGTCGGTGGCCGGCCGCGATCGGCCTCGCGTTCATCGTCTGGCTGGAGCTCGTCGGCCAGGTCAACGGTACCCGGATGCTGTTCATCGTCCTCGTCGGCTATACCGCGTTCACGCTGGCGATGATGGCCCAGTTCGGACGGGATGCGTGGCGGAAAGACGGCGAGGCGTTCTCGGTCTGGTTCGGCCTCCTGGGGCGGCTGGCGCCGTGGGCTCTCGATCCCGAAACCGGGGGCGTCCGGCGCCGACCGTTCGCCACGGGTCTCCTCGAGGGCGGGTGGACGCGGCTCGACATCGTGATCATCGGAATCGGTACCGGCTCGATCCTGTTCGATGGCCTGTCGCAGACGACGCCCTGGTTCTCCGTCTTCGGCGCGCCGGACGTGCCGATCAAGACGCTCCAGCTGCTCGGGTTCCTCGGGATCATCGTGATCGCGGCGCTCCCGGTGGCGCGGCTCGTGGGCGTCTCGGCGACCGGGGCGGGCTTGCTCCCGATTGCGGCCGGCTACCTGATCGCGCACTACTTCACGTACCTGCTGATCGATGGCCAGCGGATCATCGTCGCCATCGCCGATCCGCTCCAGCAGGGCTGGGACCTCGGCGGGTTCGGCTGGGCATTCTTCGAGCCGAACTCCTCGTTCCTGCCGCCGGGCCTTGTCTGGACGGTTCAGATCGCCGCGGTCGTCGGTGGCCACATGCTCGGGGCGTGGGCGGGCCACGTCACGTTCGCCGCGGAGCACGAGCGCGAACGGGCCGTGACCGGGCGGCGGCGCGAGGTCCCGCTCGCGGTGATCATGGTGGCGCTGACGACGCTGACGCTGTGGTCGCTCGGCCAGACGCTCGTCGTCGAGGTGCCAGCCGACCAGGCATCGGCCGCTCCGCTGTTCAGCCTGTTCTAGCCCGAGCTACGCCCAGCAGTCGGGGCAGATCGTCCATGTCCCCGAACTGGACGACACCCTCGCCGGTGAGTCGAAGCGCCGGGGTGACGCCGCCGGTGTAGGCGAACACGGACATCCCCGCGGCGACGCCCGCGGCGACCCCATGGGCGCTGTCCTCGATCACCGCCGTCCGTGCCGGATCGGCGCCCATCACGTCGGCGGCGTGGAGAAATAGATTAGGCGCCGGCTTGCCGTGTTCGACGTCGTCGGCGCTGAACAGCCGGTCGCCGAAGCGGGACGCGAGACCCGTCTTCGCCAGGTTCCGCTGGATCTTCGCGAGATCGCCGCTGGACGCGACGCACGTCGCGATTCCCGCCGCCTGGATCGCGTCGACTGCATCGGCGACCCCGGCGACCGCCTCTAGCTCCTCGGCGAAGGCCTTCTGGTAGCGCTCCCCGAACGCTGCCCACTCGGACCCGACGTCGCGACCGAGGTGCTCCTCGATTTCCGCTCGCATCGCGGCCTCGGTCCGACCGACCCATCGCTCGACGACCTCGTCCTCGGTCAGCGGCCAGCCCAGCTGGACCAGCAGCTCGACGTCGAGGTGAATCGAGAGACGCTCGCTGTCGACGAGGATGCCGTCGCAGTCGAAGATGACGAGGTCGAACCGCGACGTCACCCGGGCGCGCCCACCGCGACTGGCTGATCGTCAGCCGCCTGGGAGACAGGCGGTGGCGTCCCGGGGTTCGGGACCCAGTCACCGAGTGACCGAACGTCGGACAGCCTGGCGGCGATCGCGGGGTCCAATGCCTCGGCCGCAGCGACCGCCGTCTCGATCGCGGTGAGGCAGAGGATGCCCTCGCTCGTCGCGGCGAGCCGGATCTCCGCCGCGTCGCGGACGACGCCGGAGCGCGGGGTCGGGGTGTTCACGACGAGCCGGACATCACCGGCGCCGATCGCCTCGATGATCCCGACCTCGCCGATCGCCGCATCGGGCTCCGCACCGAGCTTGGCGACCGGCGTCACGCCGAACCCGGCCTCCCGGAGGAGCGTCCGCGTCCCGGGCGTCGCCGCCAGCCGGTAGCCGGCCTTACGGAGTGCCCGGGCGAGGTCGATCAGCTGGCCCTTGTCGCGGTCGGCAATGCTCAGGAGCGCGACGGGCTCCGGCCCGCCGCGGTCGCCTTCACCGGCACCGGTGACGCGCGGCGGGACCAGCGACGCCCCGACGAGCGCCTTCGCCATCGCGACCCGCGGGTCCGTGTCGATCCCGATCACCTCGCCGGTCGACTGCATCCCGGGTCCAACCGATGGATCGACGCCCCGCAGCTTCATGGTCGAGAACGCCGGCGCCTTGACCGCGACGAACGATGGCGGCGGGAGGTGGGTGCCGGGCCAGCCGAGATCCTCGAGGCGGTCGCCGAGCGCGATCGCGACCGCCAGCTCGACCATCGGGACGCCGGTGACCTTGCTCATGAACGGCACGGTGCGCGACGCGCGGGGGTTGACCTCGATCAGGTAGACGCCGTCGTCGCGGACGATGAACTGGGCGTTGACAAGGCCCTTCGCTCCGAGCGCGAGGCAGATCCGCTCCATCGTCGACACGATCAGTTCCTGGTCGCCGGCGCTCACGTTCTGCGGCGGGAAGACGCCGACGGAGTCGCCGCTGTGGACGCCCGCCCGTTCGACGTGCTCGAGCAACCCCGGGATCAGGACCCGCTCGCCGTCGCACACGGCGTCGACGTCGACCTCGACGCCTTCGAGATAGCGGTCGATGCGGACGGGCCGGTCGGGGTCGATGACCGTCGCCGCGGCGAGCTGGCGGACGAGATCGTCGGGCGAGTAGCAGAAGTCGATCGCGAGGCCACCGATCACGAAGCTGGGCCGGACGATGACCGGGTAGCCGATCCGCTCGGCGAGCGTCACCGCCTCGTCGAGGCTGTGGGCCATGCCGCCCTCTGGCTGGGGGATTCCGAGCCGGTCGAGGAGCGCAGCGAAGCGCGTCCGCTCCTCGGCCTGGTCGATCGCCTCGAGATCGCTCCCGAGCAGCGGGACGTCCGTCGCCGCGAGGTGCGCGGCGAGGTTCAGCGGCGTCTGGCCGCCGTACGCGACGACGGCGGGCAAGGGTTCCTCGCCCGGCCGCGTCTCGGCCTCGACGACGCTCCGGACACTCTCGGGATCGAGCGGCTCGAAGTAGAGGCGCGAGCTCGCGTCGAAGTCGGTCGAAACGGTCTCGGGGTTGGAGTTGATCATCACCGCTTGCCAACCGCGTTCGCGGAGCGTCTCGGCGGCGCGGACGGCGCAGTAGTCGAACTCGATCCCCTGCCCGATCCTCACCGGACCGGAGCCGATGACGAGCGCGGCCGGCCGATCGACCGGCGACGCCTCGGGTTCCGAGCCGGCGGCCGCGTATGTGGCGTAGAAGTAGGGCGTTTCCGCGGCGAACTCCGCGGCGCAGGTATCGACCATCGCATAGCCGGGTCGCAGGTTCAGTGCCGCTCGCGCCTCGCGGATCGCCCGCTCCTCGACGCCGGCGAGCGTCGCGAGCTCGCGGTCGCCGAATCCGGCCCGCTTCACCGTCGCCAGCAGCTCCGCCCCGGGCCCATCGGGGTCGTCCGCGGCCGTCGCCAGCGCCTCGCCGGCAGCACGGACGTCTGCCTCGAGCGCGACGTTGCGGGCCATCTCGGCAAGGAACCACGGCGCGATCCCCGTCGCCTCCTGGATCGTCGCCTCGGGAACGCCCCGCCGGAGCAGGCCGAGCAACCGCCACAGCCGCGAGTCGGACGGCTCCAGGAACTTGCGAAGGACGATCGGCGCGGCGGTCCGCTGGGCATGGCGGGTCGACTCGCAGGCTGTGCCGGACTCGTCGACCCAGCGGATGACCTCCCCGTCTTCGTCGTCCGCCTCGTCGAACGGGCGTGCGTAGACAGCGGCGAGGTAGTCGAACGCGGGCGTCCAGCTGGGATCTTCGGCGAGCGGCCCGGCGCCTGCCTGCTCGAGCCCCCGAAGCGCCTTGTTGAGCGCCGATCCGAAGGTCCGATCGATCGCCATCACCTCGCCGGTCGCCTTCATCTGGCTGCCGAGCGTCCGGTCGGCGGTCGGGAACTTGTCGAACGGGAACCGCGGCAGCTTGACGACCACGTAGTCGAGCGCCGGCTCGAATGCCGCGACGGTCGTGCCGGTGACGACGTTCGGGATCTCCGCGAGCCGCCTTCCGACCGCAATCTGGGCGGCGACGCGGGCGATCGGGTAGCCGGTGGCCTTGCTCGCGAGGGCGGACGAGCGCGACACGCGCGGGTTGACCTCGATGACCGCGTACTCGGTCGAGTCCGGCGAGAGCGCGAACTGGACGTTGCAGCCGCCCTCGACGCCGAGGGCCCGGATGATCGCGAGCGCCGCGCTCCGGAGCCGCTGGTGGACGGGATCCGGCAGGGTCTGGACAGGAGCGACGACGATCGAGTCGCCGGTGTGGACACCGAGCGGGTCGACGTTCTCCATCGAGCAGACCGCGATGCACGTGTCGTCGGCATCGCGCATCACCTCGTACTCGATCTCCTGCCAGCCGACGAGGCACTTCTCGACCATGACCTGGCCGATGGGGCTCGCGCGCAGGCCAGCCCGGACCCGCTCCCGGTACGCCTCCTCGGTGCCGACGATGCCGCCGCCGGTGCCGCCGAGCGTGAACGCCGGCCGGACGATGGCCGGCAGGCCGATCTCCGCGAGCGCGGCGTCGCCCGAGGCGCGCCGGTCGGCGTCCGTCGCCCCCTCGACGATCGCGCTCGGCGCGTACGGCTGGCCGATGCGATCGAGCAGATCACGGAACAGCTCCCGGTCCTCGGCCATCTCGATCGCCTCGAGCGGCGTCCCGAGCATCTTCACGTTGTAGCGTGCTAATACGCCACCACGTGACAACGCGACCGCCAGGTTCAGGGCCGTCTGCCCGCCGAGACCGGCCAGCAACCCGTCCGGCCGCTCGCGAGCGATGACGGCCTCCACGGCGTCTACCGTCAGCGGCTCGAGGTAGATCGCGTCGGCGACGCCCGGATCCGTCATGATCGTCGCCGGGTTGCTGTTCACGAGGATCGTCCGGACGCCTTCGCCCCGCAGCGCTCGGCACGCCTGGGTCCCGGCGTAGTCGAACTCCGCCGCCTGGCCGATGACGACCGGCCCCGAGCCCAGGATCAGGACAGAGGCCGGCTTCGCGCTCGTCACGCGTGCAACCACGTCGCTCGGCGGGATACTGACCCGGGAGGTGCCCGATGCCCGAACCACTCCTGTACCTCGACCGTTCCCTCATTCACAGTTCCGACGTGGCGGGGCTCCGAGGGGCGGTCGCCAATCTCGTCGCGTTCGTCCGAGAGCGTGAACCGCAGCTGCTCTTCTACGGCTTCGAGATCGACGAGCCGTCCGCGACGATGCGCGTCGTCGCGATCCATCCGGACTCGGAGTCGCTCGGAACCCACCTTGCGATTGGCGGACCCGAGTTTCGCAAGGTCGGTGCGTTCATCGAGCTCCAGGAGATCGACGTCTTTGGCCGACCAAGCGCTGCCGTGCGCGATCAACTCGAGCAGAAGGCCGCGATGCTGGGCGCGGGCGCCCGCGTGAACGTGCACGAGCTCGCCACGGGGTTTGCGCGCCTCACGTCGGCTCACGGCTGAATCTCGGCTCACCCGGCTCTCGTCCCGGCTGCGGCCACGAACCGGTCAAAGACCGCCAGCGCGTCGAGCGGGCCGGGAGCGCCCTCGGGATGGTACTGGACGGTCTCGATCGGGAGCCTCGCATGGCGAAGCCCCTCGACGGAGCCGTCGTTCAGGTTGACCTGGCTGACGTGGAATCCAGCGTCGCGCGGCAGCGAGTCGCCGACGACCTGGACCTCGTGGTTCTGTGCCGTGACCTGGACGATCCCGTGGTCGACGTCCCGCACCGGGTGGTTGGCACCGTGATGCCCGAACCGGAGCCGCGTCGTCTCGGCGCCGGCCGCTCGTGCGACGATCTGGTGACCGAGGCAGATCCCGAGCAGCGGCCGCCCGTCATCGATGACCGCCCGCGCCAACGCGACCGGCCCATCCAGTCGGGCCGGATCACCCGGCCCGGGTGACAGGATCACCCCGTCGACCTCGGGCGCCAGCGCGACCGCGGTCGAGATCGTGTGCGGCAAGATCCGGACGCGCGCGCCGCGCCGCCGCATTGCCCGGACGATGTTCGATTTGAGTCCGTAGTCGACGATCGCAACGAGCGGCCCGGGCTCGTCATGACCCCCGACGTCGACGATCGAGCCCGGCGAGACCTGACCAACGAAGTCCTGGTCCTCCCAGCGCGGCACCGCCCGGGCGCGTGCCACGGCGCCGTCGCGATCGACGTACCCGGGCTCCGTGACGATTCCCCGGAGCGAGCCGCTCGCACGCAGGTGGCGAGCGAGCGCCCGGGTGTCGACGCCCGCGATCGCCGGGATGCCCTCCGTTCGCAGGAGCGCGGCGAGCTGGCGTACATCGTCCACGACCGCCGCCGTCGCATTGGCGACGACGAGTCCCCGCAGCCACGGCCGCACCGATTGATCGTCCTCGACGAGCCGGCCGTAGTTGCCGATCAACGGGTAGGTCATCACGACGACCTGGCCGGCGTACGACGGATCCGTGCAGACCTCCTGGTAGCCGGTCTGCGAGGTGTTGACGACGAGATCGCCGCCGGCCGCCGCGTCCGCCCCGAACGCGATCCCCGGGAAGATCGAGCCGTCCTCGAGCGCGAGGAGTGCGGGACCCAGGCTGCCGACCCGCGGATCGACGATCGACCTTGCCCGGGGCAGGGGCGGCGCCGAAACCGGAGCAGTCGTCACGCTCACGGGCTCGACACAAAAAGGCCACCGGCCCGACGGGCTCGGTGGACGCGCGGACACACTCGATTGGCCTCCTTTCCGGCCTCACGGGACCGGCCATCAAGGACGCCTGAAGGGTAGCACCTGGCGGCGGCGACCGATGCCAGTACCGGCTCGATGCCGCCCGTTCAGCGGATGACCAGCAGGACCTTTGGCCCAGCGATTGCCCGGAGGCACCACCCCACAGTTGTTCACATCAACTCGTGGCGACTGGTCCCGGTGTTCGCGAGCGTCACCTCGCTGGCCGAATCGGGGGCAGCAAAGGCGTCCGCGAACGACAAGGAGGTCTGGACCAGGAATGTCGGACTCATTCGCAGCCAGCCCGAGCGAGCGAAGCATCTCGCCGCGTCGGGCCGCCCTCACGGTCGCGGTCGCGATCGGGTTGTTCGTGTCGATGACGACCGGCGCGTCTGCCCGGACCGTCAACGCGCCGGGCGACCTGACGGCCGCCACCGGCTACTGGTACATCCCGCTCACGCCGAACCGCATTCTCGACAGCCGGTTCAACATCGGCTTCTCGGGACCGCTTCAGAACCGCGTCGCCCGAACCTTCACGGTCGTCAACCGCGTCCCGGGCGATGCTACGAAGAACGTCCCGACGGCGGCCGTCGGCGTCACCGGCAACCTCACGGTCGACCATCAGACCGCCCGCGGCTTCTTCTCCCTCACGCTGTCCCCGAATAACAACCCGACGACGTCGACGCTCAACTTCCCGGCCGGCAACGACGACCGGGCGAACGGCGTCACGACGGGCCTCGGGACGGGTGGCAAGCTCAGCGTGACGTACGTCGGCACGCCGGGCGCGAACTCGGCCGACGTCATCTTCGATGTCACCGGCTACTTCGTCCTCGCCGAGGGCGGCACCGAGGGACCCGCCGGTCCCGCCGGCCCCGCTGGTCCGGCTGGTCCGGCCGGTCCGAAGGGCGACACGGGCGCTACCGGTTCACCCGGTCCGAGCGGCGCTCCCGGTCCAAGCGGCGCGCCCGGTCCGAGCGGTGTGCCCGGAGCCACCGGCGAGCCCGGCCCGAGCGGTGCGCCGGGTGCCACCGGCGAGCCAGGTGCCACCGGCGAGCCCGGCCCGATCGGTGTGCCAGGCGCGTCCGGGGAGCCCGGCGCCACGGGTGAACCGGGTCCGAGCGGTGTTCCCGGTGCCACTGGCGAGCCCGGCCCGAGCGGTGTCCCTGGTGCGAGTGGCGAGCCGGGTGCCACCGGCGAACCCGGCCCGAGCGGTGTCCCGGGTGCGACCGGCGAGCCCGGCCCGGCCGGAACGCAGGGGCCCCAGGGTGAGCCGGGTCCAACCGGCAGCCAGGGCCCGCAGGGCGAGGTCGGCCCGACCGGCCCTCCCGGCATCAACGGCCTGAATTCGTATCTCGCCGGCACCGTGACGCTCCGCTCGAGCGGCACGCCGACGGGCCAGACCGCGGTGACCTTCTCCGGGGCACTGGCGAACACGAACTACACGGTCGTCTACTCGGTCACGAGCGACACCGACTGGGGCGCCCAGCACATCGACTGGTACATGGTCGTGACGTCGAAGTCGACGACGGGCTTCACGTTCCTCATGAACCAGCCGAACGGCCTCCCGGTGAACGCGCCGGCCAACACGACCGTCGACTGGGCTGCCTTCCCCTGGCAGTAACCGTTCCAACTGCGAGATCGAACGGCCCCCGGCATCGCCGGGGGCCGTTCTCGTTGCGCCGTTCGGGCGACGCTACGGCGTTGGCTCGGGTAGTGCGGGTGTCGCGGCAGGGGCCGGCACGAACGGCTCGAGCTTGCCGGCCGCGATCAGCGCCCGACGACGTTCGACCTCGAGCTCGACCAGTTCGTCCTCGAGCGCGGCCCGGTGCGCCCGTTCCGGCTCGCAGGAGCAGCACTTCGCGAGCTCCGGGTCGTAGACCGTGCCGTCGGTCGGGATCGAGACCGGCCGCGGCCGCTCGGCTAGATCGCCGGGCTTGGGCAGCAGCTGGAACGCGGCCTTGATCGCCGCCTGGGCCTCCTTCGGCAGCCAGTCGACGTCGTCGAGCGTGTGCCAGTCGGCGGGCACACCGGCGGCAACGATCCGGTACTGGATGTCGTAGACGACGGTCTGGACGGTGTACAGCTCGACGACCTGCCGGATGAAGTACGTCACCGCACGGCACGCGTTGTCGTTCTGGATTGACCGGCGCGTGACGTTTGCGGTCTCCTGGTCCTCGAACGTGCTGACGACGACCGATCGCTCGGCGTGCGTCATCAGGGACGCCTGCGACACCGACTGGTTGAACTGGTCCGAGACGAACCCGACCGCAGTCTGGCGGTGGTCGGTGACCGAGACGGAGGTCGACGTTCCGCCGCTCGGTGCGCCCAGGAAGCCGGCCAGCCCGCCTCCCACCGAGACCGAGGTGTTCGTTTTCGCGCTGATCAGGCGATCACTCAGCGACTCGAGCGTGTTCGTCACGCGGGCCTGGTGGATCGCCGACGTGAACTGCATGAACGTCGTCGAGACCGAGAACCGATCAACCTCGCTCGTCGTCCGGCGGTAGCGGTCGTAGTGGTAGAGATCGACCTTTTCGCCGGGCAGCAGCGTCACCGTGTAGAGTAGCGGGCCGTGCTGCTTGCCCTTCCGGCAGATTCGGTGCTCGTACGTGATCCGGAATTCGATCGCCGGCTGCTGCCGGTCGAAGATCGCCGCGTCGCCCGCTTGATCACGACTGAGCGGCCGTCGCAGGATCCGGGTGTCGTAATAGAACAGGCAGATGTCGTCCGTCAGCCACGGTGGATCGCACGGACTCGTGCAACAGGCGTCGTCTGAACAGAAGGTGTCGAGATGCGGTGGCTCGACGGGTGGCCGATCGACGGCTGGCATGGTTCGCCCCCAAGGCTTCCCCCGGCCGCGACGCTCAGTGCGTCACAGTCGCCTTGCCGTCGACCCTAGGCCCGCGCCGTCTCGGTCGCGTCGCTCCTGGTGCGTCCCCCGTGGTGCGCCCCCGGGTCAGCGGTCAGTAGCCGCCGTTGCCGCCACCTCCGCCGGAGTTGCACGCGGCGACGATCAGCGCCAGCGCCGCGACCGCGATCAGCGACAGGCGAGCAACGAGTCGTTCGATGTCCATCGGTCGAGGAAACGACGAGCGCCTCGTCGAATGCCAGTCCCGGGCGGATAGCCCGCGTTGCAGGGCCGTGCAAACGCCCAGGACCACGGGCCCGCGGCGCCGCCGGCGCCCGGTCGCCTCAGCCTGCGCCGACGAACCCGAAGGGCTGCTTCAACTCGTCAAACACCGGCCGCGCGCTGTCGGCGTCGAACTCGACGTCGATGGCCTCCCACATTCCGCCTTCCGCCGACTCGATGAACGGGGACAGGACCTCGGCCCCGGCCTGGTCCTGCTCCGCGAAGCGCTGCATGTCCGCGGCCGACTCATATTCCTTGATGATCAGCAGCCGGACACGCCCCTCCTCGATCCGCCGAGCGACCTTCGTGTAGCGCAGTCCCGGTCGGCCCCGGGCATCGTTCACGAGCTTGCGAACACCTTCGATGAGGTGGGCCTCGCTGCCTGGTTTCGCTGTGATCGTTACGGCGACGACGAGCATTGCGCGCGCTCCTGGGCGAGTCGATCGAGCATGTCAGGAACTGCGTCGGCGTGTCGTGTCAATCATCTCGAAAGACCAGCCAAATTCGTTGCAGCCGTATTGCTGCCCGACGCGTGAGTAGCGCTGCGCTCGAATCGAACGACCCGTCGGATCGCTCCGGCGGGCCAGTGCGGGCTTTGATCGAGTGGTGAGCCCGGGAGGACTCGAACCTCCAACCAACTGATTAAGAGTCAGTTGCTCTGCCATTGAGCTACGGGCCCAGCGAGTGGCAGAGGATACCGCAGATAGAGTTCCCGTTCAGACGGTCGAGAGATACGATGGCGCCCCGCCGGGATAAGACGGCGTCGCGGCCCTTCCCGGCGGTCGGCAGGGAGGGCTCGAGATGGCCATCGATTCGACGATCCCAGGTTCCCGGCGCGCGCTCCTCGCGGCAGCGGCCGGCGGCGCCGCCGGGCTGCTCGCCCAGGCACTCGGACGGCCGCTACCGGCGATGGCTGCGAATGGAGACACGGTCACGGTCGGTGGCTCGTTCAGCGGGACATCGCCGACGGCAATCACCAACTCCGCGGGCGACGCCATCCAGGCGATCAATACCGCCACGTCGGCGTCCGGTCTCTTCGCCCACTCGACCGCGGGCACGGGTCTGACGTACGGCGTGTTCGGGCGGTCGAACAGCGTCGGCGGCGTCGGGGTCCAGGGCGTGAACTACAGCCCAACGGGCATCACGTACGGCGTTCGGGGCCAGGCCGACAGTCCCAACGGCACAGGCGTCTGGGCCGTGGCCACCAAGGGGATCGGCCTGTACGCGACGAGCGAGGACTCGATCGGTGTCCGCGGGTCGAGCACGAACAACCGAGCCGTCTACGCTGTCAGCAGTCTCCACGTCGGCGTGGAGGGCGTGGGCAAGATCGCCGGCGTGAAAGGCACAGCGGTCGGCGGGCCTGGCGTCGCCGGTTCGAGCACGTCCTCTGCTGGGGTCGAGGGGACAAGCGACACCGCGGCCGGCGTCTATGGCTCGAGCGGGACAGGCTTCGGGGTTCAGGGCGTGTCCGAGAAGAGCTACGGCGTCAGGGCGCACAGCAACGAGCAGCTTGGTTTGTTCGCCAGCAGTGGCGCCGCCGTCGCAATCAGCGGCAACAGCAACGCGAACACGGGGATCACGGGGTACAGCCTGAAGACCGACGGGGTGATGGGCGACGGCCCTGAAGTCGGCGTCCGCGGCAACAGCGACGACAACACCGGCGTGCTCGGGTATAGCGGCGCGGGTGTCGCCCCAGGACCGTCCCCGGACGTCGGCGTCTTCGGCTACGCCATCGACACGACGAACGCCCGCGGCGTCTACGGCAAGTCGACGATCGGCCGAGGCGTCCACGGCCAGGCGACCTCGGGCTCGGGCCTGTACGGTCAGGCCTCGACTGGGTTCGCCCTTCGGACGAAGGGCCGCCTCCGCTTCGAGCAGAGCGCCGGAAAGGCGACGATCGCTTCGGGCACCTCCAGCGTCGTAGTGACGCCCGGGATCGATCTGACATCGTCGTCGGCGGTCGTGGCGACGCTCAACGGCAACGCCGGTGGATCGGTCGCGGTGAAGCGCATCTCGATCAGCACGACAGCGAACACGTTCACGATCTACCTGACCGGGAACAGCTCGGCTTCGGTGTCAGTCGCCTGGCTCGTGATCTCGTAGCACCCCGAACCGTCAGGCGCCCGCGGTTACCCGAAGCAATGGTGCGGTCGGGGCTCCTGTTCGCCTCCGCGCCGGCAGGCTCGAGGCCGACGACCGTTGTTCGTTGTCGCCGGCGGCCCGAGCCCGGATCTCTCGGGTTCGGACCGCCTCGCCGTGTTCGATCCCTGACTCGGCCTACCCGCCGCTCCGCCACTGGGCGGTCGTGAGCATGAAGTCGCCGAACATCGAGCGGTAGTAGCCGCCGGGCCGCTCGGGGTCGAGGACACCGTGCGACGGCTTCGACCGGATGGATCGGAAGACGAAGTCGTAGCGGCCGTCAGCGGCCGGGCTGCGCCAGAAGATCTGGCCCATCGTGAGCGAGGTCTTGAACAGCCCGTACAGGATGTACCGGGCGGAACCGTGTCCCTCCGCGAAGATCGCCGCGGCGCCGCCTCGCTTGAAGCCGTAGCCGTAGTTGTCGACCCGCTGGATCGCGACCGACTTGGTGGGATCGGCGCGGCCGGGCTCCGAGTTGCCCGAGGCGTAGCAGAGGTGGTTCAGGATCACGACGGCATTCGGGGCGAGGCCGAGCTGGGCCATGTAGTACTCGCCGTAATACTTGTGCCGCGTGTCGCCGAGGGCCGGGTTCAGGCCCATCCCGTCCTTCGTGTAGCGGTTGAACGCGCCGTACGGGCTGGGATAGCCGTTGCCGTGCCCGAGGTAGATGAGGACGTTGGCGCCGCGGGCGGCCGACTTGACGCGACTCCAGGTCGCATTCGGGCTGTACAGCTCGATCACGTTCGCGCCGTACGACCTGGCCTGGGCGGCGAGGTCGCGGGCCCGGGAGATGTAGGTCGATGTGACGGAGCCAGTCGGGCCGACGACGATGACGACTTTCTTCGCTGCCGCGTCGACCGGCGCGGGGCCGGTCGCGAGGGCGATACCGGCGAAGACGACCGCCATGGCGAGGGTAACGGTCAGCCGAACCGACCGGTGGCGAGACGCCCTCTGGGCGCCGTTTGTGGAATCCGGCAACAGTCGTGCCTCCTCTCTCCCAGAACACCGCGCATGGGGCGTGGTGACGGTGGTTGAGCCGCCGGTGGCAGGGACGGCCGAGGCAACGGCGAAGCGGGGCGCGATGGGGCGCGGCGTGAGCGCGAGCGGGGCGCGGGCCGGCTGGTGAAAGCGTGCGGCTTTCGGGTGCCGGGGGTGATCGGGTGAGCCGATCAGCGAGGCGACGGAAGAGCTGAGCTCTCCGACGGGGGCGACAGAGTCCTGCCGTATGGGCGGCGGTCTTCGGTTGTGAGCCTGTCTGTCGTTGCCTGGGGCCTGCGCCGAAGTATGCCATCTGTGGCAAGCGACGCGACGTATGGCGGGATGCGGGCTATCCCGGGGCCCGCATCATCCCGCGGACTGCCACCACCACGTCCTCCGACGAACCCGTGCTCTCGATCGAGTAACCGGTCAGGCCGTCCGGCCAGTACAAACTCCAGAGGTTCACCCCCGGCGCCGGAGGATCCGCGTTGATGAGCGCGCCGTCGTACCCGCCAATCTTGACGACTGAAGCGCGCTCGCCCCGCAACCCGCGACGAGGACCGCCGCCGCGATCAGCACCACCAGCCGCATCCCGTCACCGGACGCGGCGGCGGTCAGGCTCCGGCTGGCTCCGCCTCGGGGATCTCGCCCTCGACTGTCACGTGAGGTAGCCAGGACAGCCACCGCGGCAGCCACCAGTTCCAGTCGCCGAGGAGCCGCATCGTCGCCGGCAGCAGCACGCTCCGGACGATCGTCGCGTCGAGGAAGATCGCGACCGCCAGCCCCAGGCCGAGCTGCTTGATCACGGTCAGCTCGAGGGTCACGAAGACGCTGAAGACGACGACCATGATCGCCGCCGCGCTCGTGATCGTGCCCGACGTGATCGAGATCCCCCGGGCCACCGCGTCGTTCGACGACATGCCGCGGTCCCGGGCCTCCTTGATCCGGGTCAGGATGAAGACGTGGTAGTCCATCGAGAGCCCGAACAGGATCGTGAAGATGAAGACCGGCACGAACGCCTCGATCGGGCCGGGCTTGAAGCCGAGCAGGTCGGCGCCGTGGCCGTCGACGAAGACCCACACGAGGACGCCGAACGCGGCCGCGGTCGAGAGCAGGTTCAGCAGAATCGCCTTGATCGGGATGACGATCGAGCGGAAGGCGATCAGCAGCAGGATGAACGACAGGGACAGGACGAACGCCATGACCTGGGGCATGCCGTTGCTGTAGAACGTCACGACGTCGAGCGTGTACGCGGCGTCACCCGAGACATACGCCTTCGTGCCGGGGACGGCGCTGGCCAGCGCGTCCGGGATCGTCGTCGCCCGGACACTGCGGACGATGTCCTCGTTTCGGATGTCGTTCGCCCCGCCGTTCATCACGTACGTCAGCATCGCGACCGTCCCGTCTTCGGCCGTGTAGCGATTCTCCGGCTCGTTGATGCCGTCGATCGCGAGCAGCTTCTCCGAGAGCGTATCGATCGCCGATTTCGTGGCGGCCTGGTCGGCCTGGGTCACGACGACGTCGAGCTCGAGGGTCCCGCCGCTCGGCCACTTCTCGTTGAGCAGGTTCACGGCCTGAACGCCGTCGAGCGAGTCCGGGAACGAGGTGAAGTCGGTCTGGCCCATCCGCAGGCGAAGCACCGGCGTCGCGAGCACGATCAGGAACGCGCCCGCGACGACGAATGCGATCACGGGCTGCCGCATGACCGCCTTGACGAGCGCGGCCCAGACACCGCTCCCCTCCTCCCGGTCGCGGCCGAGGAACGGGAGGCGAAGCCGGTTGACGCCGTCGCCGAGGATTGCCAGCGTCGCGGGCAGGAACGTCAGCGACCCGATGACCGCGACGAGGACAACCGCGATCGTGCCGATCGCCATCGACCGGAACAGCGGATCGTCGAGCAGGAACAGCCCGCCGATCGAGATTGCGACCGCGAGCCCCGAGAAGAACACCGCTCGCCCGGCCGTGTTCGACGCGACGTGGATCGCCGAGAGCTTCGGCCGGCCGTGACGCCGCTCGGTTCGGAAGCGGGTCAGCATGAACAGCGAGTAGTCGACCGCGACCGCCAGCCCGATCAGCACGACGAGCTGCGTCGCGTACGGGCTGACCGCCGAGACGTACTGGCTGTATAGCCCGAGAATCCCGAACGCCGCGAGCAGCGCGGTCGTGGCGAGGACGAGCGGCACGACCGCCGCGATCACGGCCCCGAATGCGATCAGCAGGATCAGGAACGTGAGCGGGATCGTGAGCTTCAGCGAGTCATCGAGGCCGCCGTTGATCAGCTCCTGGATCTCGTCGTTCGTGAGCGTGTTGTTGAGCGGGTAGATGCCGAGGTTCGGGTAGTCGGCCTTGAGCTCGTCGACGAGCGCCGGGACGGGCTTCAGCCGCTCGACGAGGACCTCGCCGTCGCCCGGGACGCGGGCCGCGATCCGGACGGTCGACTTGTCGGGCGAGATCAGACCGGCTTCGGGCGGCGCCTCGGTCGGGTCGACGAGCTGCTCGAAGACCGGGCCGCTCTCGCCGCCGACCGTCGCCGTCAGCTCGTTGAGGCGCTGCGACATGTCGCTGATCGCGTCGCGATAGGCGGCGTCGTCGATCGTGCCGTCCGAATTCGTGACGACGAGCAGGAACTGGGCCGACGCCTTCTCCTCGGACTGCGCCCCGGCGTTCGCTTCGTTCCAGACGATGAACGCCTCCGCCGCCTCGTACTTCGCCCGGTCGTCGTTCGATACGGCCTCGGCGGAGTTCGTGCCGCCCGCAAGGAGGCTGCCGGCGAAGAGCCCGATCGTTGCCACGAACCAGAGCACGAAGACCGGCCAGCGATGGCGGGCGCTCCAGTCCGCGACGCGGACGGTCCAGGGAATGCCCGCAGCTTGCTCCGGCGGCGGGGCGGCGTCGGTCATCAGGTGCGATCTCCAGGGTGACGGGCCGGACGCGTCCGGCGGCCGGGGCCGACACAGGGTAGCGGACGAGCGGCATTTCGGCCCCGCCGCGTGTGGTACGTCGCTGTCACCGGAGCGGTTCCGATACGTCATCGGCATGTGTCCGGCGAGACGGCGACCGCGTACCCTGTGCGGACGCGCCAGGCCGCCCCGTCACTACCCGCAGAGTTCGGCGCGGGCGTTCGTTGGAGGGTGCGATGAACCCACGTGACCCGGACCCGAGCGGTCCGGATGAATCGGTCGGGAGCACGGGCGATCCGCCCGCAACGCAGCCGCCCGCGGAGACGCCGCCCGCCGCTGCCGAACAGCCGTCACCGGCCGACGCGCCGACGACGATCGTCGAGGTTCCGGCGGACATCAATGCCGATCCGCCGGTCGCGACCGAAACCGTCGCGGTACCGCCGGTCACGGCGGCGACGGTGGAACGGGCGGATGGCCCGCGGCGGGTCAGCGGCCGCATCGCCGCCATCATCGGGATCGTCGCCGTCCTCGCGATCGGCGGAATCGCGTTCCTCGGCTACTCGCTGAATCAGGATCTCGGGGCGGCGCGCTCGGATCTCGCGACGACGACGGGCGATCTCGAGTCGACGCGAACGACGCTCGAGAGCACCGAAGGCACGCTCGCGACGACCAGGGCTGACCTGGCCGACAAGGCGGCCGAGAAGGCCACACTCGATGCCGAGGTCCACGAGCTGTCGGCCCAGGTCGCGACGCAGACGGACTGCGTGCGACTCCAGGAAGAGGCACTCGGCGAGCTCATCACGATCTCCGAGCTCCAGACCGCGAACTTCAACCGGACGGCCGAGAACTCCGCGTGGGCGACCGCCGAGGCCAAGCGCGGCGAGAACATCACCGCCGCCCTCGACCAGTTCTACGAGGCCTACAAGTCGGCATTCGAGGGCGCGACCGGGACGGCGAAGACCCACGCCGATCGCGGCAAGGCCGCTCAGTCGAACATCGCCGAGGCAGAGGCCCAGCAGGCCGCGGAGCTCAAGCTCGTCGACGAGAAGGCGGCGGAGATCCAGGCCGCGATCGACGCCCTCGAGCAGAAGCTCGTCGACATCGAGACGACTTGCGAGGAGGTGGCACCGTGACCGCGACGAACCGCCGGTCCGGGTTCGACCTCCGGATCGCCATCGTCGCCGCCGTCGCGCTCCTGCTGCTCCTCGGCGGCGCCGCGGCGTGGGCGTTCACGACGAACAACGACCTCGAGTCGACGCGCTCGACGCTCGGCGCGACGAGCGGGGACCTCGCGTCGAGTAAGTCGCAGCTCGAGCAGACCAAACGCGAGCTCGACACCACCTCGACTGCCCTCGACGACACGGAGAAGGCGATCAAGGACGACGAGGACAAGATCAAGACGCTGCACTTCCAGATCGACCGGAAGGGCGAGTGCATCGAAGCCCAGGCCGCGAACCTGACCGAGATCAGGCGGATTCTCGCGCTTGAGCGCGAGAACTTCGGCCGGACGACGAGTGGGTCGGCCTGGGCGAAGGCCCACGCGGCGTCGCAGACGGCGATCAATGCCGCGATCGACGACCTGTACAAGGCGTACACGAACGCGGCGGCGGGTAAATACTCGACATCGAATTCGTGGCTCGACAGGTCCAACGCCCAGATCCGCGTCAGCAACAAGCAGCTCGACGCGATGGACAACGAGATCGACGCGATCAACGAGGCGTCGGACGCGATCAACGCAGCCAACGACGCATTCGAGACGACGCTCGACGGAACGGTGTCGACCTGCGGCGGCTGACACTTCCCGGTTCGCACCGGTCGTGAATTTCGTTCCATTTGGCCAGGCGGCTCTGAACCGAACCTCGTTCGCGCGAGTAGCACCGGTCGATGACGAAACGACGGCGCGAAGGGGTCTCGTTTGTCGCGGTCGTCGTGTTGCTCGCTTCGTGCGGCAGCCCGTCGGTCACCGCGCGACCATCGGCTTCGGCGGCGTCGGATTCGCCCGCGTCCTCTCCCTCGACGTCCGCTCCGCCGACCGCGTCAGCCCGACCATCGCCGTCCGCCGCCGCCTCGAACGCGACGACCGATCTTCACGGCACGTGGGAGGCGGGCGTCCCCGTCCCGAGCCGGCGCGCGGAAAACGCGGCTGCGGCAATCGACGGCGTCATGTACGTCCCCGGTGGCCTCGACCCCGATGGCAATACCGTCGCGACGTTCGAGGCGTTCGACAGCGCTACCGGGGCGTGGTTTACGCTCCCGGATCTGCCCGAGCGGCGCGATCATTTCGGCCTCGCCGTCCTCGACGGCAAGCTGTACCTGTCGGGTGGGAGCATCTTCTTCAGCGCCGCGATTCGCGCCGGACTCTGGGTCTTCGACCCGGCCACGAACGCCTGGGGCGCGCTCGCCCCGATGCCCGCCCCGCGCGCGCAGCACGGCATGGCGGCCGTGAACGGCAAGCTCTACGTGGCCGGTGGCGTCGTGAGCGGCCCAGATCCGAGGGCCCTGTGGGCGTATGACCCCGCGACCGGCGAGTGGCAGACGAACCTGCCCGACATGCCGACGGAGCGGGAGCACCTCTCGGTCGTCGAGGCGGGCGGCAAGCTCTACGCGATCGGCGGTCGGAAAGGCAGCAACCTCCCCGCGACCGAGGTCTACGACCCGGCGACGAACATGTGGACGACGCTGGCGCCGATGCCGACCGCGCGCGGCGGGATGGCGGCCGGCGTGATCGACGGGATGATCCACACGGCCGGCGGCGAGAATCTCCAGGCGATCTCGACGTACCCCGAGCACGAGGTGTTCGACACCGCGGACGGGACGTGAAAGACGGCGCCGGACCTGCCGACGAAGCGGCACGGGCTCGCGGCGGCGGTCGTCGACGGACGCTGGTACGTGATCGGCGGCGGGCGGGCGGCGATGCTCTCGACCTCCGACATCGTCGAGGTGTTTACCCCGGCGCCGTAGCCCTCAGGCCCGCTTGCGGGCCCTCCAGACTTCTTCGGTCGGCCACTGGTCCGCCCATTCGCGGGTGATGAGCGGCCACGTCGTCGTCGCGTCTGGGCCGGGGTAGAGGTCGATCAATGCCTCGACGTCGAACCCGTTGTCGCGGAGGACCTTGATCCAGTCGCCATGGCTGAGGTGAAAGTTGACGGAGACGTCGGTCTCCCATTCGAGCCGGTGCATCCCCTTGAGCGGCCGCACCAGCACGTTCCCGACCGGCTGGTCCTCCGCGTCGGGCTCCGTCAGCGTGAACAGGAGGCTGTTCACGAGGAACATGAGCTCGCCGCCCGGCCGGAGGAGACGCGCGGCCTCTGGGATCCAGCGGTACGGATCGGCCCAGATCGAAGCGCCATACTCGGAGATGACGTAGTCGAACGATGTGTCCGGGTACGGGACGGTTTCCGCGTTGCCGTGGATCAGCGGAAAGTCCAGGCCGTGCTCCGCCTGGAGGCGGCGCGCGGTCGCAAGCTGCTGCTCGGAGTTGTCGATGCCGACCGGCCGGGCGCCGCGCCGCGCCAACCACGCCGAGATGTACCCCGTCCCGCACCCGAGCTCGATGGCGTCCTTGCCCGCGAGGTCGTCGGGGAAGAGATGCAGCTCGACTTCGGGGATCGACCAGACGCCCCAGGTCTCGGCGCCCGGCCCCAGTGCCCAGCTCTCCTCGCCGTTCTTGACGTACTCGGCCGCCCACTCATCCCAGGCTTCGCGGTTGCGCCGGACGTGATCGGGGAGCTCAGTCGTCATGCGGTTCCCTCCAGCGTCGCCGCCAGCTTCTTCGGCGCCGTCCGCCGCCATGCCTCGCGCAAGAGGTCCTCGAGGAGCGGTTCGTCGACGCGCGCGAGGTCGACGGTCACCCAACCGAACCGGCCCACGTACGCCGACGGCGCGAACGTCTCGGGGTCCAGGGCAATCAGGTCGGCCTGGCGGTCGATCGAGGCCTTGATCGAGACGTGCGACCCATCCGGGCCGCCCATCGCGAAGATCTTGTCCCGGACCCGGAACGTGATGTCGACGTCCCAGGTCACGCGCTCTTCGGCCTCCGGCAGGGCCATCGCGATCCGCCGGACCTCGTCGAAGGTCGCCATCACGAATCCGCACCCGGCCGGAGCCGCTTCAGCATCGTCCGGTCGTAGTCGCGGTAGCCCATGGCGTGGTAGAGGCGGATCGCCCCCTCGTTCGCCTCGCTGACGGTGAGGATCATCCGCTCGATGCCATGGTCGGCGGCCCACCGCTCGACGTGCTCGATGAGCGCCCGGCCGATGCCGTGGCCGCGGTAGCCCTCCACGACGGAGACGCCGAACTCGGCGCTCGGGACGGCGCGGGCCATGTTGCCCGCCGAGGGTGGGTCGGCGATATCGACCGACGCCGAGCCGACCATCGTGTCGCCGAGCATCGCGGCGACGTACTCGCCGGTGATGCCACGGCCCTCGATGCGGCGCCTCAGGCGGGCTGTGATCGCGTCACGATCCGGGACGTGGAAGACCTCGGGGTCGATCGCCGCGTGGTGGCGCGCGGTGTCGAGGTAGATCTCGATCAGGACGTCGAGATCGTCGATCGTGACCGGGCGGATCGCGACGGCCGGGGCCGCCGCCGGGCGCTCAGGCCTGGTTGTCAAGACCTCGGGCCGATGGGGTCGGCGGAGCTCCCCCTCGGGCCTCGGTGAGCTCATTGCTGGTTGTCTATTTGAGCGCGTTGCAGTCTGCCGGAGAAGTCGACGTAGATCGCCTTCCACTCGGTGAACGTGTCGAGCGCGGCATGGCCGGCCTCGCGATGGCCGTTGCCGGTCTCCTTCCAGCCACCGAACGGCAGGTGCGTTTCGGCCCCGGTCGTGCCCGCGTTGACGTAGACGATGCCGGTCTCGAAGTCACGCATCGCGCGGAATGCGGTGTTCGCGTCGCGAGTGAAGATCGACGAGCTCAGGCCGTAGCGCGTCTGGTTGATCGCGGTGACGGCGCCCTGGTAGTCGTCGACGGGCACGATCGAGAGGACCGGCCCGAAGATCTCCTCCTGGGCGATCCGGCTCATGGCCTTGACCGCGCTGAAGATCGTCGGCTCGAAGAAGTGGCCGTTCTCGAGGTTGTCGCCCTTCGCGCGGCCGCCGCCGGCGACGAGCTCCCCTTCTCCGCGGCCGATGTCGACGTAGCCCGCGACCTTCTCGACGGCGGCGGCGTTGATCAGCGGGCCAACGTCCGTCTGAGGGTCCGCGCCGGGGCCGAGGCGAAGCTTCGCCGCCCGCGCCTCGAGCCGCTGGAGCAGCGGCTCGACGACCGGCCGCTCCACGATGACGCGGCTCGCGGCCGTGCAGCGCTGGCCCGTCGTCCCGAACGCCGACCACAGGATCCCGTCAGTGGCGAGGTCGAGGTCGGCGTCGGCCATGACGACGATGCCGTTCTTGCCACCGAGCTCGAGGCTCAGCCGCTTGAGGCGGCGCCCGGCGCGCTCGGCGATTCCCCGTCCCGTCAGCGACGAGCCGGTGAACGAGATGACGGGCACGTCCGGCGACTCCACGATCGCATCGCCGACGGCGCTGCCCGCCCCGGTGACGAGGTTGACCGTCCCCGCCGGGAAGCCCGCCTCGGCCATCAGCTCGACGAGAAGCACGGCGCAATGCGGCGTGTCGCTCGCCGGCTTGAAGACCACGGTGTTGCCCGCGACGAGCGCGGGCATCATTTTCCAGCACGGAATCGCGATCGGGAAGTTCCACGGGGTGATGATCCCGGCGACGCCGATCGGCTGGCGGATCGACATCGCCCACTTGTCGGGCAGCTCGCTCGGGACCGTGTCACCGAACATCCGGCGGCCCTCGCCGGCCATCAGGAACGCGATGTCGATGCCTTCCTGGACATCGCCCCGCGCCTCCGCGATGACCTTGCCCATCTCGCGGCTCATCGCCTGGCTGAGGCGTTCCTTGTGCTCGGCCATGAGCGCGCCGAACCGATACAGGATCTCGCCGCGCTTCGGGGCTGGGGTTCGACTCCACCTGGGGTAGGCCGTCTCGGCCGCCGTGATCGCCATCGCGACGTCGGCCGGATTGCCCGCCTGGAAGCGGCCGATGACGTCGCGCGTGTCGGCCGGATTGCGGCTCTCGAACCTCTCGCCGGTGACGCCGTCGACCCACTCGCCGGCGATGAAGTGACCGAATGTGGGAGGGGCCGCCGGGCTGCCGTCGGCCGCGGCCGTCTGTTGAGTGACTGTCATACGGCCGAGTGTACGTCGGGGCGTAGAGTGCGCGGACCGCCAGGGAGGAAGCGATGTCCGCTCGTGTGACCGCCGCCGATGTCTACCGTCGCCACCCCGAGCAGTCCGAGATCGACGAGGTGCTTGCCGGTCGCGGCGTGGCCGCGCTCGGGACGCTGAACGACGACGGCTCGATCCACCTGACGTATCTGTTGTTCCTGTACGAGGACGGCCGGTTCCTTCTCGAGACGGCATCGTCGACGCGGAAGGCCCGAAACGTCGCGGCGCGCGGCACGGCCTCGCTGCTCGTCCAGGGGCAGGCGTCGAGCGGGCGCTCGCTGATGGTCTCGTGCGAGGGCTCGGCCCGGATCATCTCCCTGCCGGAGGCGCAGGAGGCGAACCACCGCCTCCGCGCCAAGTACCTGGTCGAAGACGCCGTGGCGGCCATCGATGCCGCGTGGGGCGCATTTGACGACGTCTCGATCGAGGTCGTGCCAGAGCGCTGGCATTCATGGACGGGCGACGAGTTCGCCCGGACGACGCAGGAGTCGATCGGCCGGGACTACGAGGAGATCTGGAAGCCGGACTGAGTGTCGGGCCACCGAGTCGCGAGGAATCGGCAGATGTTCTCCGGCCGAACCTACGGCAGGCTCGATGGAGCCTCGGCTGGGACCGCCTGCGTGGCTGAGCGGCGAATCCTCGGCAAATGAACGGCCTGAACGCCTTCTGCTGAGTTTCCCCTGCCAAAGGCTCCTCGGACGATCAATCGCCGAAAAGCGCGGGCGCGGGACCTGTCGGGCGGGGTCAGGCCACCCGCTCGAACGCCGCAGCGACCGACCCGCCGCCGCCCAGGCACAAGGTCGCGAGGCCGTAGCGGCCCTCACGGCGATTCAGCTCGTGGAGCAAGGTCGCGACGATCCGCGCGCCGCTCGCCCCGATCGGATGGCCGAGCGCGATCGCGCCGCCGTTCACGTTCGTCTTCGACCAGTCGAACCCGAGCTCGCGGCCGTCGGCGAGCGTCTGCGCCGCGAACGCCTCGTTGATCTCGACGAGGTCGAACGCCTCGATCGGCAGCTCGATTCGATCGAGCAGCCGCCGGACGCCCTCGATCGGAGCCAGAAACAGCCACTTCGGCGCGACCTCGGCCTGGGCGTAGCCGACGATCCGGGCGAGCGGCTTCAGCCCCAGGCGCTCCACGGCGCGCTCGCTCGCGACGATCGTCGCCGCCGCGCCGTCCGTGATGCCGGGCGCGTTGCCGGCGGTGACCGTGCCGACGGTCGCCGACCCTCGATCCTCGCCCGTCGGCAGCTCGAACGCCGGCTTCAGCTTGGCGAGCGCCTCGATCGAGGAGTCGCGCCGCGGATTCTCGTCGACGGTGACCTCCGTCTCGCGGCCCTTGGAGTCGCGTACCGTCACCGGCACGAGCTCCGCGTCGAACCGGCCGGCATCGATCGCGGCAACGGCCCGCCGGTGGGACTCGAGCGAGAACGCGTCCTGGTCCTCGCGGCTGACCTCGTTCGAGATCGCGACGCGCTCGGCGTGCGTGCCCATGTGGCAGTTCTCGACGGTGCACCAGAGGCCATCGGCGACCGTCGAGTCGACGAGCTCGCCGTTCCCGAGTCGATAGCCGAACCGGGCGTTCCGGAGCAGGAACGGCGCCTGGTTCATCGACTCCATGCCGCCCGCGACTGCGATCTCGGCATCGCCCGCCTTGATCTCGGCGGCGACGAGCATGATCGACTTCAGGCCCGACCCGCAGACGCGGTTGATCGTCGTCGCGCTCGTCCCGTCCGGAAGGCCGGCACGAAGCAGCGCCTGGCGCGCTGGTGCCTGGCCGACGCCGGCCTGGAGCACCTGGCCCATGAGAACCTCGTCGATCGGGGTGCCGTCCGGTAGGCCGGCCCGCTGGACTGCCGCCCGGATCGCGACGCCACCCAGCTCGACCGCGGAAACGGTCGACAACGCCCCGCCGAACTTGCCGATCGGCGTGCGCGCCGCGCTGACGACGTAGACGTGGCCGTTGCGACCGTTGAGCGCCTGTTCTGCCATGGTTCCAGCCTACACCGCGTCCCGCCGACCGGCCTGGACCCGACAAGACGCGATGGGCGCTTGCCCCAGACCCCATCCTGTGCGGGTGCTGACCAGCCTCGCTGACCGCGTCCGGCCATCGGTTGACGCACTGCGCCAGATCGCGGCCAACCCGGGGCTGCTTCGACTCGAGCTGGGTTCGCTGGCGTGGTCGGCCGCCGACTGGACGTACCTCGTGGGGTTGTCGGTCCTGGCGTTCGAGGCGGGTGGCACCGGGGCCGTTGCGCTCGTCTCGGTCATTCGTTCGGTCCCGACGGTCGTGCTCGTCCCGCTCGTCCTGGGCGCAACCGACGTCCTGCCTCGTGATCACATGCTGCGGCTCGTCGTGTGGGGCAGGGTCGGGTTCCTGGTCGTCGCAAGCGGACTCGTGATCACCGGAGCGACGCCGGCGCTCATCTACGTGTTCGCCGGGGTCGACGCCGTCGCGTCGGCGCTCCTCCGGCCGCTCCGCTCCGCCCTGACCCCGGCCCTGGCCCGGACGCCGGAAGAGCTCGTGGCGGCGAACGTGGCGACCACGACCGGCGACGCGTTCGCCGCCATGGTCGGGCCGGGCCTTGCCGCCCTGATCCTCGCCGTGGGCGAGGTTCCGGCGACGTACGTGGCGGCAGCCCTGATGATCGCCGTAGCCCTTGCGGCCGTCCTTCCGCTCCACGCCGCGCCGGATCTCGAGCGAACAGCGGCCCCAAAGGGTGATGGCGCACCGAAACGGCCGAGGTTGTCCATTTTCCAGACCGCGCGCGATCTGATGGCGATGCCGCACGCCCGGGTGATCGTGCTGCTGTTCGCGGCGCAGCGGTTCGTCCGGGGCGTCATCACGGTCGCCATCGTGGCCGCGGCGTTCGATCTCCTGGGTCTGGGCGAACCGGGCGTCGGCCTCTTGACATCGGCGATCGGACTGGGCGGCCTGTTCGGCGGGGCGCTCGCGCTCGGGTTCGTCGCGCGCCCTCGGCTCGCGCCCGTCTTCGCCGCGGGCCTACTCGCCTGGGGCGGTGGAATCCTCGCCGCCGGCATCGTCCCGAACGTGTTCGTTGTCGTCCTCGTGTTCGCAATCGCCGGAATCGGCAAGACAACGCTCGACACGACGGGCTTCACCCTGCTCCAGCGGACGACTCCGAACGATCGGCGGAGCAACGTGTTTGCGCTGCTCGAGGGCGTGATCGCGGCGGTCCTGGGCATCGGCCCCGTCGTGGCTGCGCTCATGATCGACGCGATCGGCGCGTCGTGGACCCTCGTCATCGCCGGCGCCCTGCCGCTCGTGCTGGTCGCGCTGACGTGGCCGGTCCTGCGGTTCACCGACGACGAGGCCGTCGTCCCGCAACCGGCGTTCCGGTTGCTGACGAATGTCGCGATGTTCCGGCCGCTTCAGCTGACCACGCTCGAGACGCTCGCACGGCAGATGGTCCGGCGCGACGCCGCCGCGGGCTCGGACGTCATCCGCCAGGGCGAGCACGGCGACACGTTCTTCATCGTCGAGACCGGGCGCCTGGCGACGGTGATCGATGGAGTCGCCGTGAACGAGCTGGGCGCCGGCGACTCGTTCGGAGAGATCGCGCTGTTGCAGGCGAGCGAGCGGACGGCGACGGTTCGGGCCGTCGAGGACAGCCGCCTGGTCGAACTCGCCGGAGACCCGTTCCTCGCCGCCGTCGCAAGCACCGGCGACAGTGCGGCCGCCGCGGACGAAGTGGTTCGCGGCAGACTGGCCGCTACCGCGTAGATGGATAAGCGCCAGGTAAGGGCCGCCGATCAGGCTTGAATCGTGAACGACTACCAGATCGGAGCCGCCATCAAGGGGCTTCGCGTAGACCGGCGCTGGACCCAGGCTGACCTCGCTCGGGCGGCAGCCGTCTCGAGCGCGACGATCAGCCGGCTGGAAGCGGGACACCTCGACCGCACGTCTCTGGCTGTGATTCGAGGAGTGTTCACGGCGCTCGACGCTCGCTGCGATCTCGTCGCGAGGTGGCACGGCGGCGAACTGAGCAGGCTCCTCGACGCACATCACGCCGCCATGGCTGAGCACGTTCTTCGGCGGCTTGCGGGCCTTCCCGAGTGGGTCGCCGAACCGGAGGTGACCTTCTCGATCTTCGGCGAGCGCGGGTCGATCGACGTCCTGGCTTGGCACGAACGGCGGCGGGCGTTGCTGATCATCGAGGTCAAGACCGCCCTCGACGACGTCGGTGGGCTCCTGCGGCAGGTCGATCGGTATCGCCGGCTGGCCAAGGACATCGCGAAGTCCCGAGGCTGGCGGCCTTCTGTCGTCGCCGTCTGGGTGGTGGTCGCGGACGGCCGCACCGCAAGACGCCGCCTCGATGTGCACCGCGGCACGCTTCGCCGCGCCTTCCCGATTGACGGGCGCGCGATGGAGCACTGGCTGCGATCTCCGGCCCAGGCCATCTCGGCTCTCTCGTTTGTGCCAATTGCTCGCCCTGCGAAAACGGGTCGGAGGCGAGCGGTCGCCGCTTAAGCGTTCATGCACGACGCCACTGGAGAGATCTAGTCAAATCGCGGCCCCGATGCCGATCTGGCTGGGACGGAGCCGACCCCGCTTCGCCCGGCGATGATTTGGCAGAGTGGCGGGTCAGCTCCGGCCGGAGGCGCGCTTGAAGACCTCGTCCGCGACGATCAAGCGGTGGATCTGGTTCGTGCCTTCGTAGATCTGGGCGCCTTTCGCGTCACGCATCAGCCGCTCGATGCCGGTTTCCCGGGAGTAGCCGCTGCCGCCGAAGAGCTGGACCGCGTCCGTGGCGACGCGCATCGCGGTGTCGGAGGCGGTCCACTTGGCCAGCGACGACGCCTCCGCGATCGGCTCGCCGCGGTCCTTCGCCGCCGCCGCCTGCCGGGTCAACGCCCGTGCCGCCTCGACGTCCCGTGCCATATCCGCGACCATGAACCGCAAGCCCTGCTGCTCCGCGAGCGGGGCGTTGAAGGCTCGGCGCTCCGTCAGATATCGAGCGGCCTGCTCCAGCGCCGAGCGAGCGATCCCAACGCACGCCGCAGCGATCGAGATCCGTCCCTCCGCCAGCGCCGACAGCGCGATCTTGTAGCCGGCGCCCTCCTCGCCAAGGCGGTTCTCCGCCGGCACGACACACCCGTCGAAGATCACCTCCGCGGCCGGGCACGACCGGATGCCCATCTTCTTCTCGTGCGCCCCGAACGAGAACCCGGGCATGCCCTTCTCGACGAGAAACGCGGTGATCGCGGACGGCCCGGCGGCCGGGTCCAGAGAAGCGAACACCAGGTACCGATCGGCCTCCGGCGCGTTCGAGATCCAGATCTTCGAGCCGGTCAGCCGGTACGAGCCGTCGTCGGCACGCTCCGCCCGCGTCCGAAGCGCCGCCGCGTCGGAGCCGGCGTGAGGCTCCGTCAACGCGAACGCACCCAGCGCATCGCCCGCGACCATCGGGCCGAGCCAGCGCTCGTGTTGTTCGGCGGTTCCCCACGTGACGACCGGGTACTGCGAGAGGATGTGGACGCTGAGCGTCACCGCCGACGCCATGTCGGCCGCCCCAAGCTCCTCCATCACGAGCGTCCAGCCGACGTAGCTGAATCCCGCCCCACCCACGGATTCCGGCAGCGGCGCGCCGGTCAGCCCCAGCTCGCCCATCCGCCTGAAGATCGACCGATCGAAGCGCTCGGCCTCGTCGCGTTCGGCCGCGGTTGGCGCGACCTCGCGGGTCGCGAACTCGCGGGCGGTCTCGCGCAGGAGGCGTTCTTCATCGGTCAGCGGCCAGCTCAGGGTCGGGTCTCCGTGCAGGAGTCGGACGGCACTGCGACGTAGGATAGCCGCGTGCCCGACCCCCAGACCGACGCCCCGCCTCCCGATCGCGACGCCCTCGACATGGCCGACGCCGCGCACGAACTCGGCAACCGGCTCGCGGCGATCGTCGCGTTCAGCCATCTCCTGAGGACCGACCCCCGGCTCCCCGACGACCTCCGCGACCAGGCCGCGCTCCTCGTCCAGGAAGCCGATCGCACGCGCTGGCTCGTCGACCGAATCCTCGTGTCTGCCGCCGCTCGTACGCTGGCGCCCGCCACGACGCCGGCGGCGTCGGCGCCTCCGATCACGGCTGGCGCTCGAATTCTCGTCGTCGAGGACGAGCCGGCGATCCGCGAGTACCTCGGTCGCCTGCTGCGGGGACTTGGCTACGCGCCGCTGCTCGTTGGCGACGCCGCGGCCGCGCTCGCGATCGTCGACTCGGATCCACCAGACGCGATCGTCTGCGATCACCGCCTGCCTGGGCTGACCGGCGCCGCGTTCAACGACTCCGTCGCCGAAAGGCGGCCCGATCTCGCACGGCGCTTCGCGCTGATGAGCGGCGACATCTCGAACCCGGATCTTCGCGCCGCCGCGGACGAGCGCGGCATCGGCCTCCTCGCGAAGCCGTTTGACGTCGACACGGTCGCCAGAACCGTGGAGGAGATCCTCGCCGCCTAGCCCTTCGGGTACTCGTGGAAGCCGCGGCCGGTCTTCTGGCCGAGGTGCCCGGCTTCGACGAGATCGACGAGGACCCGTGGCGGCGCGAACCGCTCCTCGCCGAAGCCGTCGCGGAGCACCTCCATGATCCCCTTGCAGACGTCGAGCCCGATGAAGTCGGCCAGCGCGAGCGGACCCATCGGGTGGTTGAGGCCGACGCGGGCGCCGGTGTCGATGTCTTCGGCGGTCGCCGTCCCCTCCTCGAGCGTTCGCATCGCCTCGATGAGGAACGGCATCAGCATCCGGTTGACGATGAAGCCGGGGCGGTCGGCCGAGACGATGACCTGCTTGCCGAGGTCCGCCGACAGGGCTCGGACCGTGTCCGCGGTCGCATCCGTCGTCGCCGAGCCGCGGACGAGCTCGACGAGCGGCATCACCGGCACGGGGCTGAAGAAATGCATCCCGACAAATGCAGCGCGGCGCTCCGGCGCGACGGACGCAGCGAGGGTGTCGATCGAGATCGAGCTCGTGTTCGACGCGAAGATGGCGTCGGCCGGCGCGCGTCGGTCGAGCTCCGCCCAGAAACGTCGCTTGACGTCGACGTCCTCGAAGATCGCCTCGACGACGAGAGCGGCCGACGATGCGTCCGACGTGTCGGCCGAGGGACGGATGCGGGCCAGCGTCTCGTCGGCCGTCGCCTGATCGAGCCTGCCCTTCGCGACGGATCGCGAGAGATTGCCGGCGATCCGGTCGCGGCCCGCCTCGGCCCGGGTGAGCTCCGGCTCGTAGAGCACGACGTCGCGGCCGGTCGTCGCAAAGACCTGGGCGATGCCGTGGCCCATCAGGCCTGCGCCACCGACGAAGACCGTCTCGATCGCCATCGACCAGAGCCTAGCGGTTCGCGACGACGACCGGCTGCGCAACGTGGTCCCGTCGCGCGACGAGCAGGACGCTCGCGGCGAGGGCCAGCGCGGCCGAGACGACGAACGTCGTCCCATAGCTCGACGCGTTCGCGATCGCACCCAGGATCACTGGAGCGAAGCCGAACACGACATCGAGGAACACGGTCGTCGTTCCCACGACCGACCCTCGCTCGGAGGCAGGGACGCGCGACACCGCGAGCGCGATCAGGGCCGGCATCGTGAACGCGACGCCGCACGCGAACACGACCGTGCCGACCATCAGCCCGATCGTTGACGGCACGAAGCCGATGATCGCGAGCCCGACGGCCGACAGCGCGAGCGCGGCGCCGGACAACCGGGCCGCCCCGAACCGGTCGGGCCACGTCGCCCCGACGATCCGGAGCACGACGACGATCACGGCGTAGATCGCGAGCGGCAGCGCCGCTCCTTGCATCCCGACCGTGGGCGTGTACAGCGGCAGGTAGCTCAGGAACCCGGCCATCCCGAACAGGCCCAGGAGAATGATGACGCCGGGAAAGAGGCCCGCCGGATGGATCAGCCGGCCGCCGCCGGATTCTTCACGGTCCCGCTGACGGAGCGCGGGCGCGGACTCGGGAACGAAGAGCGTCAGCACGATCGCGACGGCGGCCACGGACAGCGCCGCGAGCCAGACCAGATGGTACGAGCCGTACCCGAACAGGACTTCGGCGATCGGCGGCCCGATCGCCAGTCCGACGTACAGCGTCAGCGTGAAGAAGCTGATCGCCTCGCCACGGCGCTCCTCCGGCGCGATGTCGCTCGCCGCCGCGAGCGATGCAACGAGGAAGAACCCCTCCCCGGCGCCGAGCATGCCGCGCGCGATGACGAACACCAACAGGTCGGAGGCGACGAGGTGAATCGCGAGCGAGCCGGCGGTCAGCAGCGTGCCGCCGACGAGCAGCGGCTTCCGCCCGAACCGGTCGGACGCCCAGCCCACGAGCGGCCGGAGCAGCAGCGCCGCCACGCTGAACGCCCCGATCGCCACGCCGACCCCGATCGCGTCCGCCCCGAGTGCGAACTTGGCGAACCGCGGCGCGACCGGGAGCACGATGCCGCCCGCGGTGAAGAAGGCGAGCGAGGCGATCCCCAGCGCCAGGAACGCCGGGGTGATGAGACGAGGCTTCGGTTCGACCGTCACGATCGCGAGCCGAGCCGCTCGATCAGCTGATCCGCGGCGGAGAACGGGTCGAGCCGGTGCTCGGCGACGTCGACCAGGAGCTGCCGCGTCCGGGCGCCGTTCGCGTCGGAGAGCAGCTCGCCCCGCAGCCGATCGCCGACCACCGCCCAGACCTGGGCCTCGGCCCGCGCGAGCCGGCCGGCGGCACGGGCCTCGTCGTCGCCGCTCGCGCGACGAGCGTCAAGGGCCGCCAGGAGCTCCGGCACACCTTCGCCGGTCGTCGCGGTCGCGAGGCGGACCTCGGGGCGTTTGGGTCGCGGCCGGGAGGCGTTCGACGCGTTCCCAGTGGCTGCGGGCGCCGCCACGAGCATCGCCCGGAGCTGGGCTGCGGTTCGCTGGGCACCGGGCCGGTCGGCCTTGTTCACGACGACGATGTCGGCGACTTCGAGCAGGCCGGCCTTGATTGCCTGGACCTCGTCACCCATCTCGGGCGCCTCGAGCACGACGGTGGTATCGGCCGCCGCGGCGACCTCGACCTCGCTCTGGCCCGTCCCGACCGTCTCGACGAACACGGTGTCGAAGCCGACGGCGTCGAGCACGGCCGCGGCAGCGCTGCTCGTCGACGCGAGGCCGCCGGCGTGGCCCCGCGCCGCCATCGAACGGATGAAGACGTCGGGATCCTCGGCGTAGGCCTGCATCCGGACGCGGTCGCCCAGCAGCGCCCCGCCGGTGATCGGGGACGAGGGGTCGACCGCGATCACGGCCACGGGGCGCGACGCCCGTCGCAGCTCCCCGATTAGCGCAGCGACGATCGTCGACTTGCCGGCCCCCGGCGGCCCCGTGACGCCGACGATGTGGGCCCGCCCGGCCCGCGGATACAGCCGCCGCATCGCCGCTTCGGCGACTGGCGTCCGGTTCTCGACGGCGGTAAGCAGTCTGGCTAAGGCAAGGCGATTGCCGTTTGCGGCGCTATCTGCGAGATCGTCGATGCCCGCCAATGCAGTTGGCGAGTTCGTCACGGCGATAGTGGCGGAAAGGCCCACGTGCGGTGCTTCGACGCCGTCGAACCTTCAGGCGCGTGGGGACCGACAACTGAGGATGACTTCACGTGGCTATTGTGAGGCGCCGAGCCGCGGCCACGCTTCTCGGCCCTCGAGCGTCTTTGGGATCGGCGACCGAGCTACTCAGACGATTGCGCGATGGCGTCGGCTTCGAGGGTGAGACTCTGGAACG
>DASUFO010000065.1:0-23728 GCA_036274475.1 Candidatus Limnocylindrales bacterium | reverse complement strand
CGCCGCGCATGATCGCGTTGCCGAGCCGGAGCTCCTCGGGGATCGGGAACGTCGCCATGTAGCCGATCCTGGGGTTGCCATCCATCTTCGCGCGGGACCCGGCGAGCATCCCGGCGAGGTACTTGAAGTCCTCCATCGCGCCGAAGAAGTTGCCGAAGTTCTTGCCGTTCGACTTGAAGCCGGTCAGGTGGAGGTAGGTGATGTCCGGGAATTCCTCGGCGACCGTCGCCATCGGGTCCATGTAGCCGAACGACGTGCCGACGATGAAGTTGAAGCCCTTCCGCGAGAGGCTCCGGAAGACCTGCTCGGAGTCGGCGCCCTCCGGGACGTTCTCGATGTAGGCGACGTGGCTGTTCTCGACGTTCTCGCAGACGTACTGGAGGCCCTCGTAATGGGCCTGGCTCCAGCCACCGTCATCGTGCGGGCCGATCAGGACCATCGCGACGTTGAACTTCCCGGCTTCGACGTCCGGGATCTGGAGGTTCGCGCCACCCTGCGTTCCGGTGCCGGCGCAGGCCGACCCGCCACCGCCGCTCGCGCCGGCTGAACCACCCGGTGCCGCGCTGCTGCACGCACCGAACACCAGCGCTCCGACAGCCAGCAAGGACGCCAGCCTGAGCTTCGTCGCCATGGTTCTCCTCCTCGACACCACCCAGCCGCACGCAGGGACATCGGACGGCGCGCGGCGACGGATACGGGGGCGCAGCGTGGGGCACCTTCGCCCTCGAACGGGACCGACCCGGGTTCCCGGCACCGGGGAGGTCAAGGGTGAAGCATAGCCGCCGCGAGGGACAGCGGCGGGCCGGTTTGCGACCGTTGAGCTGGCGGTTTCGGCCGGTCGTTCAGGTACCATCGCGCCGATGTTCGAACGGACCGCGCTGCCCTCGGGGCCGCGCGTCATCAGCGCCAGGCTGCCGGGCGCGCGTTCGGTCTCCGTCGCCGCGTACGTCCTGGCCGGTTCGCGCCTCGAGACGCCGGCGGAGGCCGGCGTCGCCCACTTCATGGAGCACATCACGTTCAAGGGCACGGCCCGCTTCCCGACGACGCGGGCGATCTCCGAGGCGATCGAGGGCGTCGGCGGTTCGTTCAACGCTGCGACCGACCGCGAATCGACGGTCTACTGGGTCCGCGTCCCGCGACGCGAGGCCACCCGGGCGATGGACGTGCTCGGCGAGCTGATCGTTCGGCCGACGCTCGCCGACGACGAGATCGACGGCGAGCGGGCGGTCATCATCGAGGAGATCCGGTCGTACCTCGATGACCCCTCGGAATACGCTCAGATCCTGTTCCAGCAGGCGATGTTCGGCGACGGGCCGCTGGGCCGCGAGATCTGCGGCGACGAGGCCGGGATCCGGGCGCTCCCCGCCGACACGATCCGGGACTTCTGGCGGGCGACGTATCGTCCGGCGAACACGGTCGTCGCGGTCGCCGGCGACATCACGCATGGCGAGGCGGTGTCGCTCGCGGAGACCGCGTTCGGTTCGGGCAACGGCGTCGTTCCGGGCTTCGCCGCGGCGCCCGCGCTGCCCGCAGGCCCCCGCTTCATGTTCGGCGCGCGGCGCGATGCCGCCCAGGCGCAACTCGTCGTCGGCGTTCCCGGCATCCGCCGCGACCACCCCGACGCGTGGAACCTCTCCGTCCTGAACGCGGTCCTCGGCGACGGCATGTCGAGCCGGCTGTTCCTGCGCGTCCGCGAGGAGCTGGGGCTAGCGTACGACGTCTCATCGGGCCTGGTGGACTACGCCGACGCCGGCGCCGTCGAGGTGTCGGCGGGCGTCGATCCGGCCGGGCTGCCGGCGGCGCTCGACGCGATCCTCGCCGAGCTCGACCGGCTCCGCGCCGAGGACATTCCCGACCCGGAGCTCGAGAAGGCGAAGGCGTACCTGTCGGGCGGACTCGAGCTGCGGATGGACGAGACGCGCCATCTCGCCTCGTGGATCGGCGGCCAGGAGGCGCTCCACGACCGCGTCCTGACGCTCGAGGAGGCTCTTGCCGAGGTCGCCGCGGTCAGCGCCCCGGAGGTTCGGCGCGTGGCGAACGAGCT
The DNA here is from genome assembly GCA_036274475.1 of Candidatus Limnocylindrales bacterium. Classification (GTDB taxonomy): domain Bacteria; phylum Chloroflexota; class Limnocylindria; order Limnocylindrales; family CSP1-4; genus CF-46. The sequence continues at coordinate 21,684 of DASUFO010000065.1, read as the reverse complement.
CTTCACCGACGCCGGTCTCCGCCTGGCCGTCGTCGCACCGGCCCGCTACTCGCGCGGCCTCGAGCGGCGGCTCCGGCTACCGGCGTGACCGACGTGACGCTCGACGAAACGACCTCGGCCCAGGCAGCCGAGCGCGCTGCCGACCTCGTTCTCGCACGCATTCACCTCCGGCTCGGGTCGCTGGGCCTGGCCCGAGCGGAGCTCGAGACGCTCGCCGGCCGAAACGGGCTCGACGACGACGGAATCCGCGACCTGGCGGAAGTCCGCTGGCGAACGGGCGACCTGCCGGGGGCGGGTGAAGCCGCGGCGATGTACCTCGAGGCGAATCCGGACGACGCGCTGTGCCTGGTGATCCTCGCCGAGCTCCAGGCGAGTCTCGGCCGGCCGGCGGAGGCACGACGGCTCGCGGGCCGAGCATTGACGAAGAGCCACGAACCGGTCGACCGGATCTTCGCGGGCATGCCGCGGAGCCCGATCTGGCCGATCGAGCCGGGTGCGCCGGTCGAACCGGTCGGGACGCTGTTCACCGACCTGCCGGCGATGGCCTGGCCCGATATCGGCCTGCCTGCCGAGACGAACGGCACCCCGGAGGAGTGGGCGGCCGAGGCATCGCCCGCGCCGCCCGCCGGCCCGGGGCTCTGGGACGCTCACGGCGGGGCGCTCGCCGCGAAGCTGCCGAGCGCAACGGAGCTCCTGGCGCGATCGAAGTCGGCCGTCGAGGCGGGCCGTCCGGGACAGGCCGCGGCCGGACTCGCACTCGCGCTTCGCGCCGACCCGGCGCTCGCGCTGCCGGTCCTGGAGCTGCTGGCTGGCCGCCAGGAGCCGGTCCTCGCGCTCGTCCGCGGCGACGCCCATCGGATCGTCGGCGACGAGGCCGAGGCGATGCGGGACTACGCGTCGGCGGTCGCGGCGATGAGCATCGAGCGCAGCACGGACCGCCGTGCGAGCGACAGGGCGGAGACGCCACCGGCCACCGGCGCGCCGCCTGACTGACAGTCCGGTTTTTCACGGTCAAGACCTGAGGGTGGTGGGCTTCGGGGTCGACCCGTGACTCACCGTCAGTTTGCCCGCCGAGCGAGCCGGGATCGCGGTCCCACCCACGAATGTGCTGACTCTCAGTCAGGTGCCCGCCGGCTGCGCAATCGCTCGGGCTCGCTGGTAACGTTCCACGTCCATTCCCCACGAAGCCACGGAACCTGCCAGTGACCGAACGCACCCTCGTCCTCGTCAAGCCGGATGGCGTCCAGCGCCTTCTCGTCGGGCGGATCCTCGCCCGGTTCGAGGAGCGAGGTCTGAAGATCGTCGGGCTCAAGCTCGTCCACGTCGACCGCGCCCTCGCCGAGCGCCACTACGCGGTTCACCGCGAGAAGCCGTTCTTCGGCGGCCTCGTCGACTTCATCACCTCGAGCCCGCTCGTCGCCCTCGCGCTAGACGGGCCCAATGCGATCGCGGTCGTCCGGACGATGGTCGGCGCGACGCGGCCGAACGAAGCCGCACCGGGCACGATTCGCGGCGACTTCGCGCTCGAGACCGCCCAGAACCTGATCCACGCGTCCGACGGCGCGGAGACCGCCGCGGCGGAGCTTGCCCTGTGGTTCGAGGCTGACGAGCTGGTCGACTACGAGCGCGAGATCGACCGCTGGGCGCTGGCCCCCGAGGAATAGGTCAGCCCGACGGGAGCGGCTGGAACGACGGCTCGGGCGACCGGCCAGAGGGCGGCGCCGAACCCGGCGGCCCTGACGTCGGCGGCTCGGACGGCACCGCCTCGCTCGCCTCGGGCTCGAACGACGACGGCTCCGGCCCGGTCTCATCGCCCGGCTGGGGGCCCGGGCCGGCGTCCTGACCCGGCACCGCGCTCGCCGCCTCCACCACCCCGAGCCCGCCCGACGAGATCGTGAGCGCGAGGCCCGCGACCGCCAGCGCGAGGACGCCGGCCAGCAGGCCGCGATTGGCCCGAAACGCCCCGGGCAGACTCCAGATCACGTCGAGGGCAGCGCCGCCGGCATGGCTGCCGCGCTCGAAGACCCGCTCCACGCGACCGCGCCCCGTGACGTTCCGATCGGCCACGGCCTCCGGCCACGTCGGTCGCTGGCTCTGTCCGGCGCGGACCGCGTCGGACGGTCGTGACAACCCCACGTACAACAGCCGCCCGTAGATCGCGAGCTGGGCAACTCCTGAAAGAACAACGACGATCCCGAGCGGGCCGGCCAGCGTCAGGTCGACGAGCGCCGTCCGGGCATTCCACGTCGCCAGCCCGGGGAACCCGACCGCCGCCAGCGCGACGATCCCGAGCGCGACGCCGAGGAGCGGCGCCCTGACCGCCCAGCCGGCGAGGTCCGAGACGCGCCGCGAACCGAACGCGGCTCTCACCGAGACCGCCCAGGCGGCGAACGCGCTGCGGACGGTGACGAAGACGAGGATCCAGGTCCGGGCCGGCTCCCATGCCGCGGGATCGAGCGCCGCAAGGCCCAGGATCGCGATGCCAGCGTCGGCGATGATCGTGTAGCCGACCACGTGCTCCAGGTCGTCCTGGATCCACGCCGCGAGCATGCCGAGCACGGCACTGACGGCGCCGACGGCGACGACCGCGATCCGCTCGGCGGTCAGCGGCAGCAGCAGCGGCGCGACGGACTGATCGGCCCACGCGAGGGCGACGACCGCGAACGCGGCGGGCCCCCACGCCATGAGCATCGGCAACGTGATCTCGGGGGCGGCATCGGCGAGGCGCGCCGCCCAGAAATGGAACGGGATGGCGCCGAACCGGATCGCGACCGCGACCGCGAAGCCGACGTACGCGAATCCGAAGACGTCGGGCACCGCGGCAAGATCCCCGAGCGGCCGGGCGATCCAGGCCGTGGCGAGGATCGCCAGCAGGCCGGCGATCGCGAGGGCCCGCAGCTCGCGGGTCGCCACGATCACGCTCCTTGCGGTCGCCGGCCGGTCGATCGTCACGAGGATGCCGACGAGGCCGCCGGCCGTCGCCGCGAGAACGGCGATCCGGGCATCGGATAACGAGAGCGCGAGGACGCCCGCACCGATCCCTGCGAGCAGCACGCCGGGCGCATTCCGGTGGCTGTTCGCGACGAGACCGAGGAGCACCAGCGCGAGCGACACGAGGCTGCCGAGCAGCGCGAACAGCCGCAGGTACTCCGAGCCGGCGAGGACGCCGCCGCCGATCTCGAGCGAGTCCGACGAACCGATGCGTGCAGCCGCGACGGCCGCTGCGAGCAGTCCGAGGATCCCGATCCAGACGGACACGCGCCGATTGCCGCGGGTCAGCAGGGACGCTGCGGCAGCCCCGAACGTGATCGCCAGGAAGGGGAGGACCGTCACCGCCCGGACGATGCGCCCGATGACGCACCGGGTGTCGCCTCACCCCCGACCGGATGCGCGCCACCCGCCCCACCGCGCGACCCCGCTCCGCTGCCGCGTCCGAGGTGCCGCGACGGCGGCCGCGGCCCGCCGGGTTCGTCCACGGCGACGAGCGTGCCGGTCGCCTCGCGGGCGCCACGGATGATCAACGCGGCTGCGCCAGCGACGCCGACGACGAGTCCGGCGGTGACGAGCTGCTCGAGGTCCGACGGCGTCCCCCCGAGGCCGGCGCGCACAAGCAGCCCGCCGCTCAGCAGCAGCATCGCGCCGGTCCCAAGGCGAAAGACGTCACGGCTCGTGACGATCGGAGCCGCCGCCAGGACGCCGACCGCGAACCCGGCCGCTGACGCGGCTGCCGGGCCCAGCGCGGGCGCGCCCAACCCGTGCGTCCCGAACCCGACCGCCGCTCCCGCCGCCGCCGCGAGCGCCTCGACGGGCCAGCCCAGCCGCGAGCCCGCCGTCGGCTGGCCAAGGTCGCGGATCGCGATCGCGATGAGCCGGGCTGCGAGGAATGCCGCCGCGATGCGGGCGGCGAGGGGAAGGGGGCCGGGCAGAGGATCGGCGACGAGCGGTGACGCGATCAGGACGACGAGCAACCCGAGGAGCCCCGCCCGTGCCTCCCGCGCGGACACCGTCACGACCGCCCCGGCGATCACCGTTGCCGTGAGAGCGGCCAGGAGAATCGTCACGGCGTCTCGGCAGTGAGCTCCGGGTGACTCGGCGTGGGGATGATCTCGAAGGTGTCGATCGGCCAGTAGCGGAGCCATGCCCGGCCGATCACCTGGTCCAGCTTCACGGTCCCGAACTCGCGCGAGTCCGCCGAGCTCCCGCGGTGGTCGCCCATCAGAAAGAGCTCGCCCTCGGGGACCACCCACCGACCCATGTTCAGCGGGTCCTCGGTCGGCTGGGTGGTGCCGTCGTCCTCCTTGAAGACGTACGGCTCCTCGAGCTCCACGTCGTTGACGAAGACGCTGCCGTCCTTGATCTCGACCGTGTCGCCGCCGACGCCGATCACGCGCTTGATGTAGGGCGTGCCGTTCTCCTGCTGCCAGGCCTCGGGCGGGTTGAACACGACGATGTCGCCGCGCTTGTAGGTATCGAACCGCGGCGTCAGCTTGTCGACGAGCACGTATTGATCCGGCTCCAGCGTCGTCTCCATGGACTGCTGCCGGATCTGGTACGGCTGAGCGACGAAGGTCTGGATGACAAAGAAGATGATGAGGGTCAGGACGAGGGTCTCGACGATCTCGAGGAGACACCCGACTGCGGGCCGTCTGGTCACAAGTCCGGCAGTCTATCTCCTCGCACAGGCCGACGTATGAAGACGTTCGAGCGAGGGACCAGCCGCGTCAGGGCTCCGTCCTAGGCCGCTGCGCCGTCGTCGGTCAGGTCGCGGTCCTCCATCTCCCACGTGTGGTCGAGGACGTGATAGGCCGTGTGGCGAAGCAGGTACGGGATCGTCCACCTTCCGAGCGGCCTGCCCTCCGCGTACCAGCCGCGCATCGCGTCGACGAAGCGGTCCCGGTGGGCAGCGAGCCCTCCCGGTGTGAGCAGATCGTCGAGCTCCGACTTCGCCCCGACCCGCCTCGCGAAGTCGCCGCCCTCGTTGCCGAGGATGTGCCGAACGATCTGGTCTCGGCTCCGCCCACCACCGCGGGCACCCGGCCGCAGGTCAGCCGAGACGCGCGCCGCCACCGCATCGAACTCCGCCCAGGCGGCACGCAGCAGCTTGACCTTGTGCTCGAACACGGGCGGATCCATCGGGACGCGGTCGAGGCTGGATGGTGCGAACGAGATCCCCCAGAAATCGGTCGAGCCGGTGCCGGGATAGCGCTCGACGACTTCGAGTTTCGTCTGCGCCGCCAGCTCCGACCCCAGCCGCGCCCGCTTCGCAACCGGCAGATAGCGAGCGACATAGGACTGGAGCTTCTCGAGCGCCTGGTCCTCGTCCCTGGCGCCTCGCTCGAGGCCCGGCCAGTCGACGGCGACTGCGACCCACTTCTTGCCTCGGGTCGGCTGCTCGACCTGAACGCGCAGCGTCTCGCTCATCACGAATCCTTCCGTCCATGTCGCCCGACTCGTTCGTAGTGTGACCGCCAGAGGCGCAGGAGTCGGTCAGGAATTCCCGCGAGCACGGCGAACTGCATACCGCGTCGCCGCGGTGGGTTTGATACACTCGCCCGCGGCCTGAGCACCCCCATCTCGCATCAGGCGATCCGCCCAATGACTCGACCACGTGACCACGTCCGACGGTCCCGTGCGGCCGCGAGCAGGGTCAGTTCACGTGGAGGAGTCGTAGAACCAGATGAGCGCCACCACGCTCCAGTTGCTGATCCCGATCGCCGGGATCGCCGCCGTCCTGTTCGCTCTCTACCTCGCGCGCGATGTCCTGTCGCGCGACACCGGGACGCAGGCCATGATGGACGTCGCTTCGACGATCCGCGAGGGCGCCGACGCATTCGTAAAGCGGCAGTACACGACGATCGCGGCGCTGGCCCTGATCGGTGCGGTCGTCATCGGCATCGTGATCGCGCTGGTGGAGACACCGGACGTGGCGGACGTACCGACGCTGGCGGGGCTCCCGATCGGGATCATGACCGCATTTGCGTTCCTCGTCGGTGCGGCTTCGTCGATGCTCGCCGGCATCATCGGCATGACGATCAGCGTCCGCTCGAACGTCCGGACCGCTTCGGCGGCGCGGCGGAGCCTCGTCGAAGCCGTCCAGGTCGCGATGCGCGGCGGCGCGGTCTCCGGGTTCCTCGTCGTCGCCCTGTCGCTGCTCGGCGTGTGGGGCATCTTCACGATCTACGAGACGTTCATCGGTGACGTGACCGTCGCCCAGGCGCCGTTCCTCATCGTCGGCTTCGGCTTCGGCGCGTCGTTCGTGGCCCTGTTCGCCCAGCTCGGCGGCGGCATCTACACGAAGGCCGCCGACGTCGGATCCGACCTCGTCGGCAAGGTCGAGGCGGGCATCCCCGAGGACGATCCGCGCAATGCGGGCGTCGTGGCGGATCTCGTCGGTGACAACGTCGGCGACTGCGCCGGCCGCGGTGCCGACCTGTTCGAGTCGACCGCCGCCGAGAACATCGGGGCGATGATCCTCGGCGTCTCGGTCTACGCGATCGCGCTGTCGGCCGGCTGGCCGAACCCCGAGGCGTGGATCTTCTTCCCGCTCGTCGTCCGGGCCTTCGGCCTCCTCGCCACGATCGTCGCGATGTTCTTCATCCGCGGCAGCGAGGAAGAGAACCCGATGAACATCCTCAACCGCGGCTACTGGGTCACGACGATCCTGTCCGTGGTCGGGTTGGCGATCACGACGAACATCATGATGAGCACCGGCGCCGACACGACCGGCGCGAACGGCATCCCGGCCTGGATCTGGTTCCTGGGCTGCGGCGTCGTCGGACTCGCCACCAGCGTCGTGTTCGTCTACATCACCCAGTACTACACGGCCGGCACGTTCCGCCCGGTCCGCGAGATCGCCGAGGCATCGAAAACCGGCCCGGCGACGAACATCATCAGCGGCACCGCCGTCGGCTTCGAGACCACGTTCGTGACCGCCCTCTCGATCGGCGTTGCGCTGATCGCGTCCCACTGGCTCGGGTCGCAGGCCGGCCTCACGAGCGCCGAAGGCAAGGACGTCGGTGGCATCTTCGGGACCGCGGTCGCGACGATGGGCATGCTCATGACGACCGCCTACATCCTCGCGATGGACACGTTCGGCCCGATCACCGACAATGCCGGCGGCGTCGCCGAGTTCAGCCGGGCGGAGGCCGGCGCCCGCGAGATCACGGACCGCCTCGATGCCGTCGGCAACACGACGAAGGCCCTGACGAAGGGCTACGCGATCGCCTCGGCGTCGCTCGCCGCGTTCCTCCTCTTCAGCGCCTACATCGACAAGGTGAACCTGATCCAGGCGAACCGTGGCGGGCAGCTGCTCGAGGCGGTCAACCTGGCCGACGTGGGCGTCTTCGTCGCGGCGCTCGTCGGCGCGATGCTCGCCTACTTCTTCTCGTCGCTCGCGATCCGCGCCGTCGGCAAGACGGCCCAGTCGATCATCGTCGAGGTCCGCCGCCAGTTCCGCGAGATGCCCGGGATCATGGACTACAGCCAGCGCCCGGACTACGCCCGCGTCGTCGACATCACGACCCGCGCGGCGCTGCGCGAGATGGTCGCGCCGGGGCTCGTCGCGGTCGCCACGCCGATCCTCGTCGGACTCCTGCTCGGCTACCAGGCCGTGGCCGGGTTCCTCATGGTCGGCACGATCGCCGGCGTCCTGCTCGCCACGGTCCTGAACAACGGTGGCGGTGCCTGGGACAACGCGAAGAAGTACATCGAGTCCGGCAACCTGAAGGACGAAGCGGGCAACGTCATCGGCAAGAAGACCGACGCCCACGCGGCGGCAGTCGTCGGCGACACGGTCGGTGATCCGTTCAAGGACACCGCGGGCCCGTCGCTCCACGTGCTGGTGAAGCTGCTCGCGACGATCACGCTGGTTCTGGCGCCGCTCTTCATCCGGTAGCGCCGGCACGCTGGCGCGGCGGCGCACGTGGACACCCTCGTCCAGGCAATCGCGATGGGGATCGTGCAGGGACTCACCGAGTTCCTGCCGATCTCGTCATCGGGCCACCTGATCATCGTCCCGTACCTCGCGGGCTGGGACGACCCGTTCATCACCTCGCTCGCGTTCAGTGTCATGCTCCACATCGGCACGTTGATCGCGCTGCTTCTCTACTTCTGGCGCGACTGGGCGCGAATCGTTCCGGCCGGGCTGGCAACGATCCGGGACCGCTCGTTCAACGGCGAGAGCGATCGGCGGCTCGCCTGGCTCCTCGTCGTCGCCACGATCCCCGCCCTCATCGTCGGGTTCGCGCTGAACGATCTCGTCGAGGAGCGCTTCCGCGAGGTTGGCCTCGTGGCGCTCATGCTCGTCGTCGGCGGCGCGGTCATGTGGCTCGCCGACCAGTGGGGCTCGAAGCGCCTGCTCGAGGTCGACCTGACGTTCGCAAAGGCCCTCGGACTCGGTGGGGCGCAGGCCCTCGCGCTCATCCCGGGCGTGAGTCGATCCGGGATCTCGATCTCGGCCGGCCTCTTCGCGGGGCTCAACAGGGAGTCGGCCGCGAGGTTCTCGTTTCTCATGGCGACGCCGATCACGGCGGCCGCCGCCGCGTACGAGTCGCTGAAGCTGGTCCGCGGCGATCTCGGCGTGGCCGTCGAAGTCCTGCCGCTGATCGCCGGGATGGTCGCCGCGCTCGTGTCGGGCCTGTTCGCGATTGCGGTCCTCCTGCGCTTCCTCCGAACACGGTCGCTGAACGTCTTCGTCGCGTATCGAATCGTCCTCGCGGCGATCGTCCTCGTCACCTGGCTGGGCTGATCGCGAGGCGCCGAACGTGGAGGTCATGAAGCAGCTCCGCCAGCGGGCGATCCGGGATCTGGTCGACCAACGTCCCATCCGGACGCAGCAGGAACTCGCGTCCGCCCTCCGGGAGCGCGGCTTCCGAACCACGCAGGCGACGATCAGCCGGGACGTCGCCGAGCTCGGCCTGGTCAAGGCCAGCCGGGAGGGGACGAATGCCTACGCCCTCCCGCCACGCCTCGTCGAGGCCGAGGCGTCGGGCGAGGACCGCCTTCGAAAGCTGATCGGCGACCTCCCGATCGAGCTCCGCGAGGCGGGCCTGCTGCTCATCATCAAGACCCTGCCCGGTTCGGCCCATCCGATCGCCGCAGCACTCGACCGTGCCCGGTGGCCGGAGGTCGCGGGCTCGATCGCCGGCGACGACACGGTGTTCGTCGCGTGTCCCGACCGCGCCTCGCTTCGGCGCGTAAAGCGCCGGCTTTCCCAGCTCGGCGAGTAGGCGCCCCAAGAAAAAGCCACAGGCGACCCAACCCCGCGTCATTCGGCTGCGTCGTGTGAAGGAGCAGGACCACGTCGGTCCTCCCGTCACGGAAGCAGAATGTTGTTCGCCCAGACCTTGAGAGCCACCGTCGATCCGGCGCCGGCCTCCGACCTCGTCCGCAGGGCGAGTCGCGGGGACGTTGCTGCATTCGACGCCCTGGTCTCGACGCGGCTCTCCGCGTCCCTCCGCCTCGCCCGAGCCATCGTCGACAGTCCGGTCGACGCCGAGGACGTCGTCCAGGAAGCCTTCGTCAACGCCTGGCGCAACCTGCGCCGGCTTCGCGAACCCGACCGTTTCGACGCCTGGTTCGGTCGCATCCTCGTCAACACGGCCCGGACCCACGTCCGGCGTCGCGGCGCCGTCCGTCCGATCTCGATCGACCGCCGGGTCGACGACGGTCGCGAGGACGATACGCCGAGCCACCACGACCCCGGTCTCGAGTCTGTCGTTCACGGCGACGCCCTCGGCCGCGCGATCGACCGCCTCACGGTCGACCAGCGCACGATCCTTGCCCTGCACCACCTCGAAGAGCGGCCGGTCGCCCAGATCGCCGCGGTTCTCAAGATCCCCGTCGGCACCGCCAAGTGGCGGCTGCACGCCGCGCGCCAAGCCCTCGAGCGCGCGCTGGAGGCCGAGCGATGAACGAGCGGACGCTCACCGATACCCAGATCAAGGCCGCGTTCATCGCCCGGTCCGAAGGCTCCATCGGGCACGACCTGGCGGAGCGAATCCACGCCGAGACCAGCCGAACGCGCCAGGCATCGCGCCTGACGGTACTGCCCGGTGGCGTCGGCGAGAACCCCAACGTCGGACGACTCCTGTGGGCCGCCGCGGTCTCCGCCACGTCGCTCGCGCTGGTCGGGGGCCTGCTGCTCGCCGGGCGGCAGCCCGACGACCAGGCCGTGGTGCCGCCGAGCGAGACCCCGGTTGCGACGCCGTCCCTCACGCCGGAACCCACGGGCAATGCCGCTGAGTCGCCGCTCCCGTCAGAGCCGGCGGTGCCAAACCCCGCCGACCCGACGGCAACGCCGGCCAACGTTGACCCCTACCCCTCCATCGACGTCGACAGCGCCGCGGTGACGTTCGTCGGCGACCTGCGCGTGCGGTCGCTGCCGACGGTCGACCCATCCTCACAGAAGCTCGAACCGCTGCTGCCTGCCGGCGAGCGTCTGCTCGTGATCAGTGAGCCGGTCGAGGCCGACGGTTACGTTTGGTATCACGTGATGCCGTTCGATAGCACCTACCCGGCCGGGTGGGTCGCTGCCGGCAGTCGCGAAGGCGAGCCGTGGATCGGCGCCGACGATCCCTCGTGCCCGGCTTCGCCACTCGACTCGGGAACCCTGTCCTCCCTTGGCGCGTACGGCGGCCTGGCCTGCTTCGGCCGTGAGGACATCACGGTCTACGGGGTCGTCACGTGCGATGTCGCCGACGTCGACTACACGATCAACGGTCCTTCCTGGATGTCGTCGGCGTATGCCTGCTCGTTCATCCTCGACGATTCGCAGTACTACTTCTACCTCGACGGCATCGCCGTCGAGATCCCGACGATCCAGACGCCGTATGACGTCACCGGCCACTTCGCCGATGCTCAAGCGAGCACCTGCGAATGGGTCTTCGACCCGCCTGCGCCGGATCAGGACGAAATCGAGGCGATGTGCCGGTCGAACTTCGTCGCCACCGAGTGGGTCAACGTGCCGATCGACTGAACGCTCTTCGACGCGGATGGCCGCTGGCTCCGCGCCTCATCCCGAAACGGCGTCACCGATCGGCGGCGCCGTTTCTGATTCATGGCCGCGCTGCTGAGCCGTCGCCTGGCCGACACTTGGGTTCCGGCCCGCAACAGCGATGTGTCGAGGGCGTCTCACCGCCGACCGGGCCAGACAAGGCCCAGAGCTGTGAGGGGTGAGATGGGCGCGCGTCGAGGCTGGCTAGCGGTAGTCGCGGTGCTGGCGACGGGCCTGGTCGCAGGATGTGGCACGCCCAGCGGGTCGCCGCCGATGACGGAAGGTCCCTCGCCGACCGCAGTCCAGCCGACGCCGTCTGCGAGCATGGCCGTGGCGCCGACGCCGCGGGCCACGTCGAGTCCGTCCCCGACTCCGTCCCCGACGCCGGGCGCAGCTTCGGCGGAACTCTTCCCGTGGCTACCGCCGATCGATCGCAGCGTGGACGCCACGTTCGCCATCGATGACTTCGTGACCCCCACGGACGACGTCACGGTGAGCGGCGAGGCGGGTGGCCCGCCATACCGGTTCGACACCGGAGACCCCGATCCCTCGACCCACCCCCTGCTCGGTTACGGCGGCCTCCCGCTCGTCGTTCTCCACGGGCCGGTCATGGTCCACCACGTCGAGTGGTATTACCTCACGCCCGCTCAACTCGGGATCGACATTCCGTCGGGCTGGTCTCCGGTCACCGGACCGGACGGCAATGCGTGGCTCACGACCGCCTCGGTATCGTGCCCTGCGAGTCCGATGGCCGTGGAGGCGCTGGAGCCGTTCGGGCTGACGGACGGTCTCGCCGCGTGCTACGGCGACGAGGAGCTGACGATCACCGGCGATCTCTCCTGCTCATCCGAGGTCGACGACTTCGCGACGGGTCCGAGGTGGATGACCGGCGGCCGTTGTGCCTTCGACTCGGGCGCACACTTCTCGGTGTACGGCCTCGACGCGGGCCTCCCGGGTGGCCGATATGCCGTCACGGGCCACTTCGACGATCCGGCGGCTGCAACCTGCATCGATCCGACCGAACCCGACGTCAGATCGATCCACGCCGTCCTCCACTGCCGCCGGGCGTTCGTGGCCAGCGCGGCGCAGCGCGTCGGCGCGTCCGGGCTGCACGTCGACGGGACCGCCCGCGTCATCGTCGACGGGCTCCGGGCCCGTTCGGCGCCAGGCGTTGACGCCCCGCTGATGTCGCCCGCCCAGGTGCCGCTGGGCACGCTCGTGTACATCGTCGATGGCCCGGTCGCCGCGGACGGGTACACGTGGTACCTGGTTCACCCGTTCGACGTCGGCCAGGTCGGCTGGGTCGCCGCGGGCGATCGGAGCGAGACACCCTGGCTTCGCGGCGGTGGAGTGGGCTGCCCGCGAGCGCCGCTCGATGCCCGTGAGCTGCTCAACGTCGGCGGCTTCGGCGCCCTTGCCTGCTTTGGCAACGCCGAGACCGAGCTGCTTGGCGACGTCACGTGCCCCGCGCCGGACGGCGATCATGGGTACTCGGGACCACCCTGGCTCCGGCCGGAGCGGCATTGCACGATCGATCTGTTCGGCCAGACGATGTCGTTCTACCAGGCTTCGGACCCGGGTGGCCCACGGGAAGGACGGTTCCGCGTGACCGGCCACTGGGATGACCCGGCGTCCGGCTCCTGCCGCCAGACAGACAGCGTCCCGCCGGTCAACCCGGCCGACCTCGCCCTGATCTGCCGTTCGTTCTTCGTTGCGACGGGCTTCGAGCCGGCCTGATCCGCCGGGCTGGAGTTTTGACACAGATAGCGCCCGGAAGTAGGCTTTCGGCCGGTCGAACTTCAGGCGCGCCGGCAACGCGCGGAGCCTGGAGTTCTTTCCTTTATCTCAGACCTTCGACCGTCGATCGACGACCGGTCCCCACTCGGGGAGCCCACACCGTGAACAACAAGCCCACCTACCTGTCCAAGGAAGGCCTCGAGAAGCTTCGCGCCGAGCTCGAGGAGATGGTCAGCGTGAAGCGGCCCGAGGTCGCCCAGCGGATTCACGATGCGAAGGAGCACGGCGACCTCAGCGAGAACGCCGAGTACGAGGACGCCAAGAACGAGCAGGCGTTCGTCGAGGGCCGGATCCAGACGCTCCAGGCACTGATCAAGAACGCCACGATCATCGACGAGAACCACTCCACGGACCACGTCCAGATCGGCTCGACGGTCAAGGTCGAGAGCGAGGACGGCGAGGAGAAGTTCACGATCGTGGGCTCGACCGAAGCGAAGCCGACCGAGGGCCGGATCAGCAACGAGAGTCCCGTCGGTCGCGCCCTGCTCGGCAAGAAGAAGGGCGAGAAGGTTCTCGTCAAGGTCCCGGCCGGCGACTTCACGTACAAGATCGTCTCGATCTCCTAGCCATGGGGCGGCGAGCCGCCGCTACCATCAGCAGATGAGCCGGAATCAGCCCTCCGAGGCCGAAGGCGGAGCTCCGCGCCGTCATCCGCCCGAGGATTGGGCGGATGAGCTGGCCGCGAGCGTCGACGGCCCGCAGGTCATCAACGACTCGAAGACGCCATCGGGGACCGTCCACGTCGGGTCGCTCCGCGGGCCCGTGATCCTCGACGTCATCGTCCGGGCGATGCGCGCCCGCGGCCTCGAGATCACGTATCTCTACGGCGTCGACGACATGGACCCGATGGACGCCCAGGCGTTACTCACGCCCGACGCCGTCGACCGCTACATGGGCGCGCCGCTCGCCCACATCCCGGACCAGGTCGGGGACGGCCACCCGTCGTACGCCCGCCACCACGCCCAGACGTTCATCGACACGTTCTCACGCCTTGGCATCCGCCCGGACCGCTACTACTGGATGAGCGAGATCTACCCGACGGGCGACATGGATCCGTTCATCCGGACCGCGCTCAACCAGGCGACGAAGGTCCGCGAGATCTACCGGCGGGTCGCGAACGTCCAGCACCCCGAGACGTGGCATCCCCTCCAGGTCGTGTGCGAGAACTGCGGCAAGCTCGGAACGACGATCGTGACCGACTGGGACGGCGAGCTGGTCCGCTACGAGTGCCGGGCCGATCTCGTGAAGTGGGCGACCGGCTGCGGCCACTCCGGCTGGGTGTCGCCGTTTGGCGGCCGGGCGAAGCTGCCGTGGAATCTCGAGTGGGCCGCCCAGTGGTCCCTGTTCGGCGTCACGATCGAGCCGTGCGGCAAGGACCTCTCGACCGCGGGCGGGTCGCGCGACCGCTCCGACGCGATCGCCCGCGAGGTCTTCGAGCGCGAGCCGCCGCTCAACGTCCCCTACGAGTTCATCAACATCGGCGGCAAGAAGATGTCCACGTCCAAGGGTCTCGGCGCCGCGGCACACGAGATCGTCGACGTGATCAAGCCGGAGCAGCTCCGGTTCTTCTTCCTGCGACCCAAGCCGAACCACGCCGTCGACTTCGACCCGATCGGGACCGACGCGGTGCCCCGGCTCTACGACGAGTTCGACCGGTACGCGGCGGCGACGGCCGGGCGGGACGTCCGCGGCGAGATCGCGCCGGGCTTCGCGAACACATTCCGGTACTCCCTGCTCGACCCGGCGGCGGATGTCGCCGCGGAGGCGGCCCGGTTCCGGCCGCCGTTCGCGCACCTCGCGCTGCTGCTCCAGATCCCGAACGTCGACGTTGGGCAGCGGATGGCGGCCGAGAAAGGGGGTCCGCTCGACGACGCGGAGCAGCGGATCCTCGACGATCGCGTCGAGGCGGCGCGGGCCTGGCTCGCAGCGTACGCACCGGACAAGGCCCGGCTCGAGGTTCGCCGCGACGGCCTGCCCCACGAGGCTGCGGCCCTCGACGATCGTCAGCGCCGCTATCTGGGCGAGCTTGCCGAGGTCGTGACCGCCGCGCCGCCGACATCCGGCGACGCCTGGCAGGCCGCGATCTTCGAGACCGCGACCGCCGCAGGTCTCGAGGCGAAGGCCGCGTTTGCCGCGATCTACCTCGCGTTCCTCGGCCGGACGAACGGACCGCGAGCGGGCTGGCTGCTCGCGAGCCTCGAGCCCGGGTTCGTGATGGATCGGTTGCGGGAGGCCGCCCAGGCGCCGGTGGGAGGAGCGGCATGAGCGTTGGCCTGCAGCGACTCCGCGAGGACGCCGACGCGATCCGCAAGGGCGCGATCGACAAGGGCGAGGATCCGGGCCTGGTCGACCAGGCGCTCGCCGCAGACGCCCGTCGACGCGAGCTCCTCGGCGAGGGCGATCGGCTCAAGGCCGAGCGAAATGCCGCCTCGAAGGAGATCGGCACTGCGATCAAGGGCGGCGCCAGCCCGGACGGTCCGGAGGTCGCGGAGCTCAGGCGCCGCTCGGTGGAGGCCGGCGAGAAGATCGCCACGATCGACACGGAGCTGGCCGACGTCGAGGCCCAGGTCGAGGACCTCCTGCTCCGCATCCCGAACCCCGCCGACCCCGACGTCCCGATCGGCGGCGAGGAGGCGAACGTCACGGTCCGGACGTGGGGCGAGCAGCTGCCCGTTGATGAGCCCCTGACCGGCGAGGTCGGAGCGGATGCGCCCGCCGGCGGGGCGACGTGGCACCGCAAGCCCCACTGGGAGATCGCCGAGGCGCTCGACATCATCGACCTGCCGCGCGGCGCAAAGATCGCCGGCTCCGGGTTCCCCGTCTACAAGGGCGCGGGATCGCGGCTGCAACGCTCGCTGATCAACTGGTTCCTCGACGTCCACGTCACCGAGAACGGCATGACCGAGGTTTGGCCGCCGGTCGTCGTGAACACCGATTCGGCGCGTGGGACCGGCCAGATCCCGGACAAGGAAGACCAGATGTACGTCATCACCCGCGATGACCTCTACCTGGTCCCGACGGCGGAGGTCCCGGTCACGAACCTCCATCGTGACGAGATCCTCGAGAACGTCGACCTGCCCGTTCGCTACGCCGCCTACACCCCGTGCTTCCGGCGCGAGGCCGGCGCCGCCGGCAAGGACACCCGCGGCATCCTTCGCGTCCACGAGTTCGACAAGGTCGAGATGGTCCTGTTCGAACGCCCCGGCGAGTCGGAGCAGGCGCTCGAGTGGATGACCGAGCGAGCCGAGATTCTCATCCAGCGACTTGGCCTTGCATACCGCGTGCTCCTGATGTCGACCGGCGAGATGGGGTTCGTCCAGGCCAAGAAGTACGACCTCGAGGTCTGGGCGCCCGGCGTCGAGCGCTGGCTCGAGGTCAGCTCGTGCTCGAACTTCCGCGACTATCAGGCCCGGCGGATGGCGATCCGCTACCGGCCGGGGCCCGGCGCGAAGCCAGAGCTGGTCCACACGCTGAACGGCTCGGGCCTCGCGCTGGCCCGGATCGTTGCGGCGATCCTCGAGACGTACCAGCAGGCTGACGGCACGGTCCGTGTTCCGGACGTGCTCCGGCCGTATCTCGGGCGGGATACGATCGGTCCGACGGCCTGAGGCACGGCGTCGAGGGAGGGACTGGCCATGACCGACGATTCCGCGTCCACGAATCCGGCGGCGGGACCCGGCGATGGGCCGCCACCCGCCAGCTGGCCGCCACAGGCCCAGGAACCCGCGACGTGGCAATCCCCGCCGCCCGAACCCGGGCCTGCACCGGGTATCAACTTCGCGCCGCACGGGCCGCGCTTGATCGCATACCTCCTCGACGGGTGCCTGATCTCGCTCGTCGTGATCGTGCTGGTGGTCGTGGTCACGGTCCTCCTCGGCGCGACCGTTGCGGTCACAGGCACCCAGAGCGGCGCCACGGGACTGGCGGTCCTGATCACGCTGGTGGCGGTCGGCGTCGCGCTCGTGATCTCCCTGGCCTACTTCCCCTACTTCTGGATGCGCGGCGGCCAGACGCCGGGCATGAAGCCCTTCAACCTCTACGTCGTCCGCGATTCGGACGGCGGCCCGATCGACGGCGCGACGGCGGTCCTGCGGCTTCTCGGGCTGTGGGTCGCCGGAGCGGTCCTGTATCTCGGCTACATCTGGGTCTTCATTGACCCCCGGCGACGCGGCTGGCACGACCTGATCGCGAAGACCTGCGTGATCGAGCGCCGAAGATGACCTACCCGTCGTCGACGTGACGACAGCAGAACGACTGGCCGCGGCGGGTCTCGAGATGCCGCCGGGCTACTCGGTCGTCTCGTACGACGAGCGGCCGGACATGGACCCGGCGATCCGTGAGCTCATGGCCGCAACGTGGCCACCGTTCATGAACGAAGACGACGTCGCGAACGCTCACTTCGGGCGGGCGTATTCGGATTGGCCGCAGTTCCAGACGATGCTGCTCGACGCGGAGGGCCGGCTCGTCGCGCTCGCGAATGCGATGCCCCTGCCGTGGAACGGTACCGACGACGACCTGCCCGAGGGCTGGCGCGAGCAGGTCCTGCGCTCCGTGGCGGCCCTCGATGGAGGTCTCCCGGTCGACACGCTCGGTGCCATGCAGATCGCGATGCGCGCCGATGCCCGCGGGGCGGGACTCTCGGGGACGATGGTGGGAACGATGCGGGCCGGTGCCCGCGCGGCCGGGTACCGCGCCGTGATCGCGAACGTGCGCCCCACCTGGAAGACCCGCTATCCGCTCATCCCGATCGAGAACTACGCGCGATGGACGCGCGACGACGGCCTGCCGTTCGATCCGTGGATGCGGCTTCACGCCCGTCTCGGGGCGCGGATCGTCCGGGCCTCGCCCCGGGCGCTGATTTCGAGAGGCTCCATCGCCGACTGGGAGTCGTGGACCGGGATGCGGTTTCCCGAATCGGGCCAGTACGTCGTGCCGGAGGCGACGCGCCCAGTCGACATCGATGTCGAGCGCGACGAGGGCATCTACTACGACGAGAACGTCTGGATGGTCCACCCCGTCGACCAGGTCGGGGGTTGACACGGCCGCCCACCGGTTGTATCACTAGCGCCTACTACCGATAGACCGAATGGACCGCCAGAACGGCGGGCGGCGCCGGTGGGCCAGGGGACAGGTGGACGAACCATGGGCGAGCCAAGTCTGTATGAGCGGCTGGGTGGCGCGTTCGCCATCGCGGCCGTCGTCGATCATTTCAGCGATGCGCTGATCAAGAACCCGATCTCAGGCGAGGGGTCCGCGAACCCGGATCTCCGGGAGTGGCACACCAACCAGCTTGCGCGTCTGCCCGGCCTGAAGTTCATGCGGACGCTCTGGGTCTGCCAGGTCGCCGGCGGGCCCTTCGAGTTCTCGGCCACCCGGCCCGGCCATAACCAGCTTGGCCTCGAGGAGGCCCATCGCGATCTCCACATCACCGGGGAGCAGTTCGACGCGGTCGCCGCCGAGCTCGCGAACACGCTCGACCACTTCAAGGTCCCGGAGCGTGAAAAGGGCGAAGTCCTCGCCGCGTTCGCGGCCCACAAGGGCGAGGTGACGGAAGGCTCGCGGGTCGCCGCGTAGTCCCGGCCCGATCCACGCAGGAATTCGCTCACACCGAACAGGATTCGCCTGAAACTCGCGTCTGACCCGCCGTGAACGGCCGTGAACCGCCAGTTGTTCGCTCACACCGAACAAGCGCGGGCCTGATCCCGCAACTTGGCCATCCCAACGGGCCATCCGGGGCGGTAGGAAGCAATCCTGTTCGGCCACACCGAACATGTGAGGGGATCCCGCTGACCGCCACGGAACTGCGTGGAACATCACCGCGCAGAGCGGGCAAAGAGGCGAAGGCGAGGCCCGAGGACCGGGAGCGAGCGGGCTCAAACGCCCGTGAGCGCAGGACCCGAGGGACTCAACGCACCCATCGTTGTCCGCTCTGCGCGCGTACGTGGCGGAGAGGGTGGGATTCGAACCCACGGACCTTTCGGTCAACGGTTTTCAAGACCGCCGCATTCGACCGCTCTGCCACCTCTCCGTCGCGGGAGGATACGCTGCGCTCGGAGCCGACGTTGACGGATCGGCCGAGGAGACACATGACCGATCACGAGCACGACGCCCACGACCACGACGCCCACGACCACGAGCATCACCATCACGACGGGCCGCACGACTACGTCGGCGCGATCCAGGGCTACCGGGCCGAGAAGGACGCGTTCTTCAAGACGAACGCCGGAAGCCCGATCCCACCCGAGGAGCGGGACGTGTTCGAGGGGCTGCCGTACTACCCGGTCAACGTCGATCTCGTGTTCGAAGGCTTGACGCTCGCGCCGTACCAGGGCGACGAACCGACCGACTTCCAGATTCCCACGTCCGACGGGCGTCTCCGGCCAGCTCGGCGAGCCGGCTCACTGGCGTTCGAGGTCAACGGCCAGCCGCGCCGCCTGACGGCGTACGAGCTGGACGGCGCCCACTCCGATGGACGGGTCTTCGTCCCGTTCCTCGACGCGACGAGCGGCCACGAGACGTACGGCGCGGGTCGGTACCTCGATCTCGAGCCGGACGAGGACGGGACGTACGCGATCGACTTCAACCTCGCGTACCACCCGTCATGCGTGTACGCCCCCAAGTTCTCGTGTCCGCTGACCCCGGCGGAGAACCGGCTGCCCGATCGCATCGAGGCAGGGGAGCGCCTGGCGGAAGGCGCCGCCCACTAGCTTCCAGCCCGGCTCCGAGCCTAGCCGCCGAAGAGAAGCCCGGCGACGAGGGGACCGGTGACGTGGATCCCGACGAGGGTTCCGGCAAGCGCGCTGGCGGCATAGGCGAGCAGCTTGCCGATCGTGAGTCCCTTCGCGGGTGTCGGCAGGAGGCCCACCATCCGGATCTGGACGCCGCCGACTCGCTCGACCTGAATGGCCATGCAGTCAGCGTGCGATCACCGACGATTCAGCCGCGCGTCGCCGACGCTACGGACGATTCACCGCACGATCAATTCGTGACGCCGAGCGCCTCCGCCATGGCTGCGAGGTGCGGCGGCGTCGAGCCGCAGCAGGCGCCGATGATCCGGGCGCCGGCGTCCCGGAACGTCAGCCCGGCCTCGGCCATCGTCTCGGGCGAGGCTCGATAGACCGCGCGGAGGTCGACGAGCTCGGGCATTCCGGCGTTCGACTTCGCGACCAGGACGACGTCCGGCGCAACGGCGTGCATCTTCTCGATGACGGGCAGGAGCTCGTCGGGTCCGTTGCCGCAGTTCCCGCCGATCGCGTCGGCACCGGCGGCGGCCAGTGCCGCGACCGCGGTCTCGGGCGACACGCCCATCATCGTGTGGCCGCGCGTGTCGAACGTCATCGTCGCGACGATCGGGATCCGGAGAGAGACTCGGCGGACGCCGGCGATCGCCGCCTCGATCTCCGAGAGATGCGACATCGTCTCGATCCAGATCAGGTCGACGCCGCCGGCGATGAGCGCCGCCGCCTGCTCGGCGAAGACGTCCTCGGCCTCGGCCGGATCGAGTGTCCCGAGCGGCGCCATGATCTCGCCGGTCGGGCCGATGTCGCCCGCGACGAGCGCCCGGCCGCCAGCCGCATCCACCTCGGCTCGAAGGAGGATCGCGGCCGTTCGGTTGAGCTCAGCTACCCGCGGGTCGAGGCCGTGGAGCCGAAGCCGCAGCCGGTTGCCGCCGAACGTGTTCGTCATGACGATCCGCGAGCCGGCATCGAGATAGCCGCGATGGATCCGGCGAACGACGTCGGGATGGGCCACGTTCCAGGCCTCAGGCGGGTCGCCGAACTGGAGCCCGGCAGCAAACAGCATCGTGCCCATCGCACCGTCCGCGAGGATCGTGCCGCCTTCGGCGAGCGCGTCCCGCCAGCGCCTGTTCTCGGGGCCGTTTTCGGCGCGCGGCCGGGCGATTGCCGGCGGCGCAGCGGTCTCGGCATCCGGCCCAGGTCGTTCGCGACGGCTCGGGCGGCCGGATCGTGAAGGTCGGGTGGCTCGCTCCATTGCCCCTGATGGTACGGTGGGCGGGATGATCGCGATCTGCCACCACACCGTCCGGGTTAAGCCGCAGGACCCGCCGCTCGACGTCTGTCCGTCGTGCATCGAGGAAGGCGGCTGGTGGAAGCACCTCCGCCAGTGCCTGATCTGCGGCAAGACCGGCTGCTGCGACTCCAGTCCGAATCGGCACGCGAGCGGCCACTTCCGCAGTGAGGGCCACGAGATCGTCCGTTCCGCGGAGCCCGGCGAGGACTGGATCTGGTGCTTCGCCGACGAGGTCAACCTGCGCCAGACCGATGGCATTTGGGAAGAGGTCGACCTGTTCTTCGAGGCCGGCGTCTGGTTCGCGACCCAACGGGCGGAGTCGGCCGGAACGTTCAAGACGGACCCTGATGAGGTCACACCGGAGGGCTTCCCGCTCGGGCAGTGGGCGGACGCCTACCGCCAGGTCCACGAGAGCGGCGAGCTCGATCCCGAGAAGACCGCGGCGCTCGAAGCCGTTCCCGGCTGGCACTGGTAGACGTCCCGACTCCCGGGCTCTGCGTCTCTTGCCGTCACGCCCGCCGGATCGAGAACAAGCGCGGCTCCGTGTTCGTGCTGTGCGAGCGGTCCCGCAGCCACCCGGAGTACCCGCGGTACCCGCGCCTTCCGGTCGTGACGTGTCCCGGGTATGACCCGGCCACCGGAGCAACCATCGAAGGATCCGTCACAGATGACCCTGATCCACCCCCGTAGCGCCGGCTCCGACTACCGCTGACACGCGTCATGGATACGCCCGAATGTGGAGGCGAAGGCCGACCGCCGCCGCGGCCCGGAACCATTGGTCCACGCTGACGTTCCGCAGTTCGGCCCGCTCGATTCGCCCGAACTGGCTGCCCGACATCCCCACGGCTTGGCCGGCCGCATCC
>DASUFO010000064.1:0-25537 GCA_036274475.1 Candidatus Limnocylindrales bacterium | reverse complement strand
CGCGTCCCGACACCGGTTGACCCGCCCTCCAGCCCCCGGCCGTCGTCGATGATGTCGACCTCGAGCTGGTCGTCACCGATCGCGAGGCGCACTTCACAGTGGCTGGCGGCGGCGTGTCGGACCACGTTCAGGAGCGCCTCCACGGCGATTCGGTAGGCCGCGACCTCGACCGCCGGCGGCAGGTTCGGGAGCGGCGCCGGAACGTCGACGATGATGACAGGCGCGTCACCGGCCTGGGATGCGAGCCCCGCCGCCTGCTCCCGCAGCGCGCCCTCGAGCCCGAGCGCGTCGAGTGCCGGCGGCCGAAGGTCGCGCGCCATCCGCCGGATATCGGTCACGGCGGCCCGCACGCCGGTCCGAGCCTCCTCGACCAGGGCGGCCGCGTACTCCGGATCGTCCCGTGCGCTCTGGAGGGCGAGGTCGAGCTTGATCCCGACGCCGGCGAGCGTCGGGGCGAGGCCGTCGTGGAGCTCGCGACGGAGCCGGAGACGCTCCTCCTCCCGCGCGGCAACGATCTGCTCGCGGCTCCGGGACAGCAGCCCGACCTGGAAGATCCGGTCCCGGACGACCGCGATCGCGACGGCGATCGGGACCGGCAGGACGAGGAACGAGACGGTGCTCCGAGCGACGAGCGGCTCGCCCGTCAGGACGATCGGCAGCGTCAGCAGCGCGAGCGTCGCCACGGCCGCAAACGAGAGCGTCAACGCGATCCACCGCACCTGCCGCCGCCGAATTCCTGCCGTCCGACGATAGCCGGCGACCGTCGCCGCGAGGATCGCGACGAGCATCCCGGAGCCCACGAGCCCCATCACCGCGGCCAGTCGATCGACGCGATCGAGCGCCGTCCCTCCGGCGAGGTAGGCGATCGCGGCGAGCCCGAGCAGCGCCACCAGCGGCGCGGCGTAGAACCATGCCACCAGGCCTGGTTGGCGCGCGACGAGCGGGCTCCGGACCGGGTAGATCGCCAGGATGTGGACGATCGTCGACCAGAACACGACGTTGAACAGCGACGCGGCGGCGAATGCCAGGATCATCGGGCCGGGCAGCCCGAAGTCGGTTGGCTGGAGGCCGACTTCCCAGGCGACGACATCGGCGAGGTTCGCGGCCCCGGCGAGGAACAGGAGCCGCAAGACGGTCGAGCGCGGCCGTCGCAGCATGAGCACGACGCCGAGGACGAGCACGCTCGCACCGAACGCCGCCAGCCCGAGCGGCACCCCACCCAGGCGGGCGACCGGGAAGCCGGTCAGCGGGACGTCGAACGAAACCATCGAGCCGTCGCGCACGACGTCGAACCGGACGGTGTTGCCAAGCGGCGCGGGATGCGCCTCCCACGGCGGCCGGATCGCCGATTCGACCCACGTTTCCATCGGCGTGCCGTCCATCGCGACGACGACGTCGCCGACGCGGAACCGGCTGCCGACGGCCGTCGGCTCGACGCCGACGCCGTGGCTCGCCCACGGCCACGTCTGTGTCGGGATGACCGCGAGCTCGGTCGGACCCGTGAGGCGCAGGAAGAGGATCGCGACAGCGAGCAGCATCGCGGTCCCGCCCGCGGCAATCGTGAGCGCCCAGCTGTGATCGCGGACGACGTCTCGCACGAGTCACTCCAGAAACGGCGCGGACAGGATACGGCCCGCAACGCGGCCGGAATCGAGGTGCGGGCGCGACCCGGATGCGCCAGACTGGCGTCGCACGTCGGCGAGCGCGCGACGACCGCGCCTGCGCGACGGCCCACGGGTGGAGGGTTCGGAGGATGCAGGGACTGAAGCGGGCGGCGGCTGCCGTCGCCCTGATTGCACTCGCGCTGGCCGGCTGCAGCGGCGGGATCGGCGGCGGCGGCAACGATCCGGTCAGCGTCGTGAACGAGGCGATGAACGCGGCCGAGTCCGGCGGGTTCTCGAAGCTCACCGAGTACGCGTGTCAGGCGAACAAGGACGACATCGCGGCTGCGTTCGGGAGCGGCGATCTCGGCGACCTCTCGGAGGCCGGCATCGATCCGAACGAATTGTTCGCGGCGATGAAGATCGACTTCCAGGACATGGCCGTCACGCCGGTCAGCCAGTCCGGGACCGAGGCCACCGTCCATCTCAAGGGCAAGATGGCGATGACCTTCGACGAGGCGAAGATCCGGGAGATCATGAAGAAGGTGATCGAGGCGCAGGGGATGGACGCCTCGGACGAGATGATCGACTCGGCGATGTCGATGGTCACCGCGCAGCTGTCGCAGACCCAGGACATCGAGACCGACATGAAGGTGCTCCAGGAGAACGGCAAGTGGGTCATCTGCGAATGACCCGCGTGGGCTGACATCGGCGGCGACGCCCTCGAGCCTTCGTCGGCCGCACCTTCGAGCCTGACCCTGGCGGGGTGGGTCGCGCCGCGCCGTCGTTGATCGTCGCGAAATCCTTAGACCATCCGTGGGTGGCCGGGCACGGCCGAGATGCCGGCCCGGGCAGTCTCAGGCCATGACGCTCGGCGTGGTGACGCTCACCCTCGCCCAGGTCCTCGACCTGTGGACGTTCGTCCGAATGATCGATCTCCACGGCGTGGCGGCCGAGGCCAACCCGCTCGTGGAGCATGCCCTGGCGGAAGGCGGCGTTCCGTATGCGGGCGTCGCGAAGCTCGCCGCCATAGCCGTCGTCGTTGCGGTGACCGTTGTTCTCACGGGCAAGGACGACCGGCGCCGACATCCCCGTCTCGCGGGCAGCGTCGTCGCCGTCGCCGTCGTCGCGGGCCTCATCGGCGGCCTCTCGAACGCAATCGTCCTGGTCGGGTAGGGCCGGCGTCCGCGTCGAACGCCTGTGCGGTTTCACTCGGATCGCGTAGACTGAACGCGAACATGCCCCAGGACCAGCTCGTCGTTCGTGGTGCCCGCGAACACAACCTCAAGGACGTCACCGTCGCGTTCCCACGCGACCGTCTCGTCGTGATCACCGGCCTCTCCGGCAGCGGCAAGAGCAGCCTCGCATTCGACACGATCTACGCCGAAGGCCAGCGCCGCTACGTCGAGAGCCTGTCGGCCTATGCCCGGCAGTTCCTGGGCCAGATGGAGAAGCCCGACGTCGACCAGATCGACGGCCTCTCGCCGGCGATCTCGATCGACCAGAAGGGCGCGTCGCGCAACCCTCGGTCGACCGTCGGCACGGTCACCGAGATCTACGACCACCTCCGGCTGCTGTTCGCCCGGATCGGAATCCCGCACTGCCCGAACGGCCATCCGATCGAGCGCCAGAGCGTCCAGCAGATCGTCGACCAGGTGCTGGCGCTGCCGGAGGGGACCCGGCTCCTCGTCCTGGGCCCGCTCATCAAGGACCGCAAGACCGAGGGCGACCGCGTCTTCGAGGCCGCCCGGCGGCAGGGCTTCGTCCGCGTCCGCGTCGACGGCGAGATGTACGACCTCTCGGAGGCGCCCACGCTCGACAAGTACAAGCGCCACTCGATCGAGGTCGTCGTCGACCGCTACGTCGTCCGCCGGGCCGAGGCGCCGGAGGGCGCTGAGAGCGACGAGATGGGCCGCCCGATCGACCCGGAGACGGGCCTCGCCATCCCGGATCCCGATGCGTCTCGCCTGGCCGATTCGATCGAGACCGCGCTCCGCCTCGGCGAGGGCGTCGTCCTGGTCGCCCCGGCCGCCCGAGACGGCGACGAGCCGACGTTCGAGGAGCGCCGCTACAGCGAGCGCTACACCTGCCCGTACGACGGCACGACGATCGACGATCTCGAGCCGCGGAGCTTCTCGTTCAACTCGCCCCACGGCGCGTGCCCGGCCTGCACCGGCCTGGGGACGCGCCTCGAGATCGACCCGGACCTCGTGATCCCCGATCGGTCCAAGAGCTTGGCGAAGGGCGCGCTCGTGCCGTGGGCCAAGATGCCGAACGACGCGTCGTGGCGGCTGAAGATCCTCGAGGCGATCACCGAGGCCCACGGCTGGTCCTACACCGCGCCGATCAAGGACCTGCCGAAGGAGGCCGTCGACTACATCCTCTACGCCCAGAAGGACGAGAAGGTCCTCGTCCGCTATCGCCACGAGCGCGGCGAGAACACGTACAAGGCGACGTTCGAGGGGATCGTCACGAATCTCGAGCGGCGCTACCGCGAGACGGACTCGGAGTACATCAAGACCGAGCTCGAGAAGTACATGGTGACCCGGCCGTGCCCGACGTGCGGCGGGAAGCGGCTCAAGCCGGAGGTGCTCGCGGTCACGATCCAGGATCGCAACATCTGGGACGTCTCGACGATGTCGATCACGGATGCGCTCGAGTGGGTCGGGACGCTGCCGAAGGGCCTTTCCGACCGGGAGCGGACGATCGCCTACCAGGTCCTGAAGGAGATCAAGGCCCGGCTCGGGTTCCTGGTCGACGTCGGGCTGGACTACCTCGCGCTCGATCGGGCGTCGATCACGCTGAGTGGCGGCGAGGCGCAGCGGATCCGGCTCGCGACCCAGATCGGGACGACGCTGATGGGCGTCTTGTACATCCTCGACGAGCCCTCGATCGGACTCCACCAGCGCGACAACGCGAAGCTCATCGC
This sequence comes from Candidatus Limnocylindrales bacterium, assembly GCA_036274475.1. Taxonomy (GTDB): domain Bacteria; phylum Chloroflexota; class Limnocylindria; order Limnocylindrales; family CSP1-4; genus CF-46. The sequence goes on along the minus strand of DASUFO010000064.1, from coordinate 21,007 downwards.
GACGCTGACCCGGCTGCGCGACCTGGGCAACACGGTGCTCGTCGTGGAGCACGACGAGGAGACGATCCGGACGGCCGACTGGGTCGTGGACATCGGGCCCGGGGCCGGGGAGCACGGCGGCGAGATCATCGCGAACGGGCCGCTAGAGTCCGTGCTCGAGGAGCCGAGGTCCGTGACCGGCGCCTTCCTCCGCGGCGAGCGAGCGGTCCCGGTCCCCGGCGCCCGGCGCAAGGGCAACGGCAAGAAGCTCTCGGTCCGCGGCGCACGCGAGCACAACCTCCGGAAGGTCAACCTGGACGTGCCGCTCGGGACGTTCACGGCGGTCACCGGCGTGTCGGGCAGCGGCAAGAGCACGCTGGTCACGGACGTTCTCTACCGGGCCCTGGCCCGGGAGCTGAACGGCTCGCGGGAGCCGGTGGGCGCGCACGACGGGCTGACCGGCGCGGAGCACATCGACAAGATCGTCGAGATCGACCAGAGCCCGATCGGCCGCACACCGCGTTCGAATCCCGCCACCTACACCGGCCTGTTCGGGCCGATCCGGGAGCTGTTCGCCGGGGTCCCGGAGGCGCGCGTCCGCGGCTACTCGCCGGGCCGGTTCTCGTTCAACGTCAAGGGCGGCCGCTGCGAGAACTGCAAGGGCGACGGGATCCTGAAGATCGAGATGCAGTTCCTGCCGGACGTCTATGTCACCTGCGAGGTCTGCAAGGGCAAGCGCTACAACCGCGAGGCGCTCGAGATCCACTACAAGGGCCGGTCGATCTCCGACGTGCTCGAGATGACGATCGCGGAGGCGCTCGATTTCTTCTCCGCGGTCCCGAACGTGAAGGCCAAGCTCCAGACGCTGTACGACGTGGGGCTGGGGTACGTCCACCTCGGCCAGCCGGCGACGACGCTGTCGGGCGGCGAGGCGCAGCGGGTCAAGCTCGCGACCGAGCTCTCGCGGCGGGCGACGGGCCGGACGCTGTACGTCCTAGACGAACCGACGACGGGACTCCACTTCGCCGACGTGGAGAAGCTGCTCGAAGTCCTCCACCGGCTCGTCGACGGGGGGAACACGGTGCTGGTGATCGAGCACAACCTCGACGTGATCAAGACGGCCGACTGGATCGTCGATCTCGGGCCCGAAGGCGGCGCGCGCGGCGGACGCATCATCGCCGAGGGAACGCCCGAGAAGGTCGCGGCGACGAAGGGTTCTGCGACGGGGGAGTACCTGGCCCGGGTGCTTCGCGGCGAGCCACTCGTACCGCTGTCGGACGTGTCGTTCGCGGAGGCCGCGGGTCGCGGCAACGGCCACCGGCGCGCGGCCGAGACGCCGGTTCGGATCGCTTCGAGCCGGAAGCGCGCGGCCGCGGTCGCGTCGACGGGGAGCGGCGGAGCGGGGGAGGGGCTCTAGCCTCGCCGCGTTGCGGCCTCCTCACCGAGCCGCGTGCCCCGAGCCCGAGCCGCCGCGAGCCGCCGAGCCGTGCCCCGAGCCGCCGCGCCGCTGCTCCGCGCGGCCGCTCCGTGTCCCCCGAGCCGCCGAGCCGCGTGCCCCGAGCCCCAAGCCGCCGCTGCGTCTCCGCCTGTTGACCGCGGGTCAACGATTCGGGCCCGAACGTCGAATCTCGATCCTGCACGGCCGTCGTTGTCGACCGACGGTCAACATTCCCGCTCGTGGCTGCACCCGCAACCCCTTCACGACGAGATCGTTGACCGACGGTCGACAGAGCGCGACGCGACCCCGGATAAGCGACTGGTAAGCGTCGAGTGGTTGACTCGGTCGGTGTCACGATCTCGCACCACGCCCAGGGCGAGTCCACGAACTGCAACCGGACGGACCGCGGCCGAGCTTCGCCGGCGGATCGGTCTCGAGATCCGGCGCCTTCGAGTCGATGCCGGCCTATCGATCCGCACCCTCGCGTTCGAGGCACACATCGACCCGTCGTACCTCGCCCTCGTCGAGGCCGGTGCACGCGAGGCCAGCCTTGCCGTGCTTGCGGCGATCGGCGCCGTGCTCGGCGCAGACCTCAGTGTTCGGTTCTTCCCTACGACCGGCCCCAGGATCCATGACCGGTTTCAGGCGCCGATCATCGAGGCGCTCTTCGGCGTGACCCATCCCCGCTGGAAGCGGCTGCCGGAGATTCCGGTCATCCGCCCGGCGCGCGGCTTCATCGACGCAGTTCTGGCCGAGCCCGTGGCGAGGGTCGCCGTGGCAACCGAAGTGCACTCGCAGATCGAGCGACTCGAACAGCAACTGCGGTGGGCAGTCGACAAGGCCCAATCGTTGCCCTCGTCCGCGGAATGGTCAGTCCTCGCGCCTGCCGACGAACCGCCGCCGCGCATCTCGCGCCTGCTTGTTCTTCGGTCGACTGCAGACACGCGGGCAGTGGCCAGGCAGTTCGAGGCTACGCTCGCTGCCGCATACCCGGCTCGAACCGGTGATGCCTTTGCCGCTCTCACAACTCCTCATGCCGCATGGCCGGGAGCGGCAGTCCTGTGGGCAAGGACCGTGGGGCCACATGCGACGATCCTGAGTCGGCCGCCACGTGGCATCAGCCTCGGGCGTTGACCCACGGTCCGCGATTCGAGGCCGAACGCCGCGCCGGCGACTGCCACGCGCCGGATCGTTGACCCACGGTCCGCGATTAACGCCTCGAAGATCGGCCCGAAGGCGGATCTCGCCGAATCGTTGGCCGAGGGACCGCGATCCTCCTTGAGTCGAGCCCGAGCAGCCATTCAGCGCGAGAACGTGGTCCGTCGGTCCGCAACCGGGTGCGAGGCGGAGGCATGGTGGCGAGGCGGCGCCGCGACCGCGGGCGCGGAGGCCGCCGCAGACGAGACGCGGCGGCAGAACGGGCAGCGCGGCGAAAGGCCGAGCGACGGGACGCGGCGCCGCGACCGCGGGCGCGCGGAACCGGGGCGCGGAACCGGGGCAAAACCGGGGCGGGGAGCCGCCCCGGCCCGTCAGCTCATGGCGCGGCGTTCCGAGCGAGGTCGAGCGCCATCGCGCCGATCCAGTCGCCGGCCGCCGGGTCCACGACGCCCCACTCGGGGTCGACCGTCGATCCCGCCGGGCCGAGGCCCCTCGTGCACTCGCCGTCGGATTCACCCGGGATCTTGATCCAGAGGAATGCGTCGATGAGGGAGTTGCCCGTGTCCGTCGTCGGTGTCACGCCCAGCCCCCGACCTGGCGGGTTGCACCAGTCCTGAGGATCCGGATACGACGGCGGTGTCCAGGGACCCTGGCCGTTGCGACTCGTGTCGACCACGAAGTGCTCGAGCACCGACTCCGAGTACCACCAGGTCTGGCTCTCGACGTTGTCGGTGTACCACTGGTCGGTCAGGCCCCAGGTCGAGAAGTCGTTCGGGTTCGCGGGGAAGTACTGGCTCGCGCACCACTCGCTGTGGCCGACGCCCCACGACGCCGGGTTCGAGGCGAACGCGACGCATTTCGCCGTCCAGGTCCCGTACTTCTCGAGGTGGGCGTCGAGGCGGTAGTTCGACGCGTTGAGAAAGAAGCCGTCGGCATCGTTCACGCCTGCCTGGATCAGCCGATCGGCTGCATCGCCGGCGCCCAGCCAGCTGCTGTGGGTGCCGTCGAGATAGACCTTCGTGTTCGGCTGCGCCTTCAGGGCGGCGACGGCGTGGTTCAGCATCTCGAACCGATCGGCCGCCGCGGTCGCCGGGTCCGCCTCGGCTGGCTGGCACCACTCGTAGTTGGGATTCGTGACCCACGTATCGCGATCTGCGAACGGGTTGTACCAGGGGATGATCCCCAAGCCGTCGGGCTCGAGAATCACGATCGCGTCGGCCGATCCGACGCCGGCGGCGAACGCGTCGATCCACGCCGCGTACTCGTCGCCGTTCGTGGCGCCACCGGCCGAGAACTGGGCGCAGTCGCGGAACGGGATGTTGTAGGCGACCAGCACGGGTACCTGCTGCTTGCCCGCTGCGCGCTTGACGGTGGCTCGAACGCTTCGCTGGACCTCAGCCGGCGTGCCCTGCGTGAACCAGACGGCCTGGGGCGTCGCGATCATCGACGCGATCAGGTCGGCGTCGCCCATCCTGCCCGCCGCGCGCAACGCCGCGATCTGCTCGATGGCGCCGTGATTCGGCTTCGGGACGTAGATCGCCGTGGCGGGACCATCGGCAGCACCCGCGGGCAGGGCGGTCGCGAGTGCCAGGGCCGTTGCGATGAGGGCCGCGAGGCGCCGTCCGAGCCGACGCCGGGAGCTGGAACCGATGCGCGTCATCCCGCGCCTCCTCCGTGCGTTCCAAGTCGCCGGTCTGCCGTCACGCGCCTTGAACGGTTGAGGTCGCAGACGGGTCGTCGGCGTCGCCGGGTTCGACTGTACCAGCGGCGTCAAGAGAGCGCTTTCAACTGGAGATGACGGCTCGGCACGTTCAGCCTGTCGGGGTATTGACGGCCTGTGCTACTGTGCCGCAGGGCGTCTGTGAAAGCGCTCTCACGGCGCACAACTCGCGCGGAGGCAGCGAACCGTCACATGTCGGTGGAGTCGGGCAACGGGCGCGGTGCGACCCTCGATCAGGTCGCGCGCGTCGCGGGCGTCTCCCGGGCGACGGTCTCCAGGGTGGTCAACGGGAACCCCAAGGTAGGCGCCGACGCGAAGCGCCAGGTCGAGCGCGCGATCGAGCGTCTCGGCTATGTCCCGAACCCCGCCGCGCGCAGCCTCGTCACCCGGCGTAGCCAATCGATCGGCCTGGTCATCCCCGAGCCGGCCGGTCGCCTCTTCGAAGATCCGTTCTTCCCGCGTCTCCTCCGCGGGATCGGTGCTGCGCTTTCCTCGCGCGACCTGCAGCTGGTCCTCCTCATGCCGCAGTCGTCGGGCGAGGAGGCGCGCGCCGAGCGGTACCTGACCGCGGGACACGTCGACGGGGCACTGCTCGTGAGCCTCCACGGCAACGACCCGTTGCCCCAGTCCGTCGCGGGCCGTGGCATTCCCGTCGTGGTCGGAGGCCGGCCGCCACGCGGCTCGCAGGTCAGCTACGTCGATGTCGACAACGTCCAGGGCGCGCGAACCGCGGTCGAGCACCTCGTCGAGACGGGCCGCCGGACGATCGGCACGATCGCCGGCCCGCAGGACATGCCTGCCGGGCAGGACCGCCTTGCCGGCTACAAGGACGCGCTCGAAGGCGCCGGGATCGCCCACGACGCAAAGCTCGTCTCGGACGGCGATTTCACCCAGCAGGGCGGTGCGGAGGCGGCGCGACGGCTCCTCGCTGCGCGCCCCACCATCGACGCGATCTTTGCCGCGTCGGACTCGATGGCCGCAGGCGCCATCCAGGTCCTGCGCGCGGCGGGTCGCGGGATTCCGGAGGACGTCGCCGTCGTCGGATTCGACGATTCGCAGGCCGCCGAGACGACCGATCCGCCGTTGACGAGCGTTCGACAGCCGATCGATGAGATGGGCCGCGAGATGGTCCGTCTCCTCGTCGAGCAACTGGCCGAGCCGGGCTCCGTGCCACGGACGGTGATCCTCGCCACGCAGCTCGTGCGTCGGCGGTCGAGCGAGGGGGTGCAGCGGAGGTAGACAGACAGGAAGAGCGTTGGCCCCGGGAGGGGGAGAACGAAGTTGGAGGAGTCTCGACCATGGTGTTGAAGCAGAGGTTGGCCCGGAGCGGGACATCCCGGCTCCTGGCCCTGATCGTTGGGTTCTCACTCATCCTCGGCGCGTGCGGAACCGCCGCTTCACCGGCACCGCCGTCGCAGGCAGCGAGCCAGCCCGCGTCGCAGGCGGCGCTGCCGTCGCCGACCGAGGCGCCAGCGATCACCGCGCCGCCGATCGACACGTCAGCCCCCGGCCCGAACGGCGGCGTCGTCGTCCGCTGGTTCGTCGGCCTCGGCGCCGGCGGTCAGCCGCAGCAGCTCCAGGCTGAGGCGGAGTTCGTCAACAACTACAACAACTCGCAGAAGGACGTCTACATCGCCCTCGAGATCTACAACAACAACGTCGCGGCGAACATCCTCAAGACGCAGATCGCCGCGGGCAATGCGCCGGACATCATCGGGCCGGTGGGCGTCGAGGGCCTGAACCTGTTCCGTGACCAGATCCTCGACCTGCAGCCGCTCATCGACAAGAACAACTACAGCGTCGCGGGCGTCCCGCAGGAGCTCGTCGACTTCTTCAAGCTCGGCGAGAACAACGCCACGATCGGCGTCCCGTTCGCCGTGTACCCGTCGTTCATCTACTACAACAAGGACCTCTTCGACGAGGCCGGCCTGCCGTATCCGCCGACGAAGGTGGGCGACAAGTACGACGGCAAGGACTGGAGCATCGATACGCTGCGCGAGACGGCGATGAAGCTGACCGTCGACGCCAACGGCAACGACGCGACGAGCGCCGAGTTCGACGCCACGAAGGTCGTCCAGTGGGGCTTCGACATGCAGTACGCGGACAACAGCCCGCGCGCTGAGGCCGCCATCTGGGGCGGCAACACACTTGTCGAAGACGACGGCAAGACGGCCGTGATCCCGGATTCGGTCCGGACCGGGGAGAAGTGGTTCAACGACGGTGTCTGGAAGGACCACTTCATCCCGAGCACCGCCCAGATCCAGAGCGACCTGCTCGACAAGGGCAACGAGTTCGAGTCGGGCAACCTCGCGATGAACCTGTCCCACACCTGGTTCACCTGCTGCGTCTACCCGGCCGCACCGGCGGCGCCGAAGGTGAAGAACTTCGGCTTCGCGATCGCCCCGTCGGTCGACGGCAAGATCACGGCGAAGCTCCACGCCGACACGTTCAGCATCCTCAAGAGCACCAAGGTTCCGGATGCGGCCTGGACGGCCCTGACGGCCCTTGTCGCCTCACCCGAGCTGCTCACCCTGTACGGCGCAATGCCGGCCGATCCGAGCAAGCAGCAGGCGTTCTTCGACACGACGAACGCGAACTTCCCGGGCCAGACGCTCGACTGGACGGTTCCCCAGGCGATGCTGAACTACCCGGACATCCCCAACCACCAGTCCTGGGTGCCGAACTACGCCAAGGCCAAGCCAGCGTGGCAGGCATTCCAGAACAACTACCGGGGCAAGGACGGCGTCGACATCGACGCCGAGCTGGACAAACTGAAGGACACCCTTCAGGGCATCTACGACGAGGTCCAGTAGTCGACCCAGGCTCTCCTGAGGCCCCCTCGGACTTCCCCCAGGTCCGAGGGGGCCTACGATCCCCGTCGATGGGAGCCGCTCCACGATGACCGAGTCTTCCGAGGCACTCGTCGTCCCCGTCGCGCGCGTTGGCCGACCCAAGCCTCGCTGGTGGCGCACGCCGTCCGGCCGCGAGACGCTCTGGGGCTACGTGTTCATCTCGCCGTGGCTGATCGGCCTCCTGCTGTTCACCCTTGGTCCGATGATCGCCGCGTTCGTCCTGTCGCTGACGGACTTCAACCTCCTCCGACCGGAGGCGATCAAGTTCGTCGGGCTCGACAACTACGTCCGGATGGCGAGCGATCCGACCGTGGCGAAGGCCATCCAGGTGACGTTCGTCTTCGCGGCGATCGCGATCCCGCTGACGATGCTGTCGAGCCTGACGTTCGCGGCGCTCCTGAACAGCCGTCGCCTGTTCGGCAAGAGCTTCTTCCGGACGCTCTTCTACATGCCCGTCCAGATTCCGCTCGTCGCGAGCACGCTCGTCTGGATCGGGTTCCTGAACACCGAGACCGGCTGGCTGAACCAGATCCTCGGGTTCTTCGGTCTGCCGCAGCCGAGCTGGCTCACCAGCGAGGTCTGGATCTACCCGGCGCTCTCGATCATCGGGCTGTGGGGCGTCGGCAACTTCATGCTGATCAACCTGGCGGGCATGCAATCGGTTCCGACCGAGCTGTACGAGGCGGCGCGGATCGACGGAGCCGGTGCCTGGAAGCAGTTCCGGCACGTCACGATCCCGATGATCTCGCCGATCCTGCTCTACAACCTGATCATCGCCCTCGTCGGGACGTTCCAGTACTTCACCCAGGCCTACGTCCTGACGAACGGCCGGGGTGACCCGAACAACGCGACGTTGTTCATCAACCTCGACCTGTTCCGCGAGGCCTTCGTCTACAACAAGATGGGCTACGGCTCGGCGATCGCCTGGTTGTTGTTCGTGCTCGTGATGGTCCTGACGCTCGCGATCTTCGGGTTCGCCCGGGGCCGGGTGTACTACGCGGGCGGCGACCGATGACCGCCCGGGTCCAGCCCGTCCGGGCGTTCAGCGACGCCGGGCCGGTGTCGCGGGCGTACCGCAAATACCTCGGCCGGGCATCGATCACGCTCCTCGCGGTCGTCATTCTGAGCGCCTACCTCCTGCCGCTGCTGTACATGACGATGACCGCGTTCCAGCAGCCCGGCCAGTCCTCGACCCCGGGCGCGCCGTTCTATCCGGCGAGGCCCCAGACCGGGATCTACGAGGGTCAGGAGTACCCGATGTACACCGTCACGATCGACGGCGTCCAGCGGGAGCTGATCCTGATCAAGAAGGGCCGCGAGGCGAGCACGTTCGTCGATCCCAACGACCCGACGGCGACGCCGATCGAATGGGTTGGGCGATGGCGGACGCTGCCCCAGTCATGGGTCTTCGCGCCCGAGATCGCGAATTTCACGACTGCCTGGTCCCAACTCGACTTCCCGAGGCTGCTGTTCAACACCGCGGCGATCGCCGTCCTGAGCACGCTCGGCGCCGTCGCCTCGTCCGCGCTCGTCGCCTACGGCTTCGCCCGGTTCCGGTTCCCCGGCCGGAACATCCTGTTCGTCCTGCTCCTGGCGACGATCATCCTGCCGTTCCAGGTCACGCTGATTCCGCAGTACGTGATCTTCACCCGGCTCGGCTGGAACGGGACGTGGCTGCCACTGATCGTGCCCCACCTGTTCGCGAACGCCTACAACGTCTTCCTGCTACGGCAGTACTTCATGACGATTCCGCGCGACCTCGACGAGGCGGCGCTCATCGACGGGGCGAGTCCATTCCGGGTGTTCCGATCGGTGATCCTGCCGCTGTCGATCCCCGCGATCATCGCCGTGGCCCTGTTCCACTTCTTCTTCGCGTGGAACGACTTCTTCGTGCCGCTGCTGTACCTGGCCGGCAAGCCTGAGCTCCAGCCCCTTTCGGTCGGCATCCAGAAGTACAACGAGCTGTACTCGACCCAGCCGACGCTGATCCAGGCCGCCGCGCTCATGACGATGGCGGTCCCGGTGATCGTCTTCTTCCTCGCCCAGCGCTTCTACATGCAGGGCGTCGTCGCGACCGGCGTCGAGAAGTAGCGGTGACCGAATCGACGGCGATCCCGGCCCAGGCCTGGTCGCGCCCGCTCGGCGAGGGCTACGAGCCGGCGCCGCGGCCACGGGTCAACCAGCCGATGATCGATGACGGGCCATGGGGCGGAGCCCCGCTCGGCGGCATCGGTGCGGGAAGCATCGGGCGGACACCTCGCGGCGACTTCGCGCGGTGGCACCTCGACGTCGGTCAGCACCGGTTCGAGACCATCGCGCCGAGCCAGTTCTCGCTGTTCGTGGACGACGGTTCGACGCGCCGGGCGCACGTCCTTTCGACGATCCGCCCTCCGGAGCTGCCGACGTGGGGGTTCGACGTTCCGGTCGGGGCCGGGTCGTATCACGCGCTGTACCCGAATGCCTGGTACGTCGTCGACTGGGACGCGCTGCCCGTTCGCGTCGTCCAGCGCCAGTTCAGCCCGGTCCTGCCGCACAACTACCGCGAGTCGAGCTATCCCGTGGCGATCTTCGAGACGACGGTCGAGAACCGGCTCGACGCCCCGGTCACCGTCGGCTTGATGCTCAGCTGGCAGAACGTGCTCGGGCGCGGCGGCCAGCTCGACGGCGGTGGCGGCCAGCATCATGAGGCAGTTCAACGCGACGGCCACGCCGGCCTCGTGATGGGCGCGCCGTCCAGTGCGGCCGGCACGGCCTGGGACGGACAGTTCGCGATCGCCGTGCCGGCCGAGACCGGGATCGGCATCACGACCGCCCCGTGCTTCGGCGTCGATGACGGCGCGGCCGACCTGTGGGCGGATTTTGCCGCCGACGGCCGGCTCGACGGCTCGTCGACCGGCCTGACGGTCGGGAACGCCGGAGGTCACGTTGCCGGAGCCGTCGCCGCGACCTTCCATATCGCCGCCGGCGGCTCGCGGACGATCCCCTTCGCGCTCGCCTGGGACATCCCGCAGGCCGAGTTCGGGGTCGGGACACGCTGGAACCGGCGCTACACGTCCGCCTTCGGGACGTCCGGCCGACGGGCATGGGACATCGCCGCCACCGGACTCCGAGACCGCGGCGCCTGGTCGCGAGCGATCGCCGCCTGGCAGGCGCCGATCCTGGCCGACCCCGGCCGCCCCGACTGGTACAAGGGCGCGCTGTTCAACGAGCTCTATTTCATGGTCGACGGCGGGACGCTCTGGACCGATGGTCCGCCGATGCCGGCCGATGGCTGGGTAGCCCCGCCGGGAGCAGATCCCGCCGCGGGCGGGCCATTCGGGCGGTTCGCCCAGATCGAGTGCTTCGATTACCCGTTCTACAACACGCTCGACGTGGACTTCTACGCGTCGTTCGCCCGATTGCAGCTGTGGCCGGAGCTCGAGCGTGCGGTCATCCGCGAGTTCGTGGCGTCGGTCGACACGGACGACCCCGCGATCGTCGAGATCCAGTGGAGCGGCAAGCCGGCGCCGCGCAAGAGCCCGGCCGCGCTGCCGCATGACGTCGGCGGGCCGTTCGACGACCCGTTCCTGCGTGTCAACGCGTACCGCTACCAGGACATCAACATCTGGAAGGACCTCAACTGCAAGTACGTCCTCCAGCTGTGGCGCGACGCCCGGGCGCTCGGCGATGACGAGCTGCTGACCGCGGCCTGGCCGGGCGTGGTTCGAGCCCTCGAACACATCGCGTCGTTCGATCGCGACGGGGACGGCCTGCCAGAGCACGACGGAGACCCCGATCAGACCTATGACACGTGGCCGATGTCCGGCCCGAGCGCCTACGGCGGAGCGCTCTGGCTGGCCGCGCTCAAGGCGGCGATCGCGATGGGCGAGCGAATCGGGGAGGCGAGTCTCGAGGGATATCGGGAGCAGCTCGAGAAGGCGACCGCCACGTTCGAGGCCCGGCTGTGGGCCGGCACCTACTACCGCTACGACGACGGGGGCGGTCCCTCGTCCGAGTCGATCATGGCCGATCAGCTCGCGGGCCAGTGGTACGCGGACGCGACCGGGCTGGGCGACGTCGTGGCGCCGGATCGCGTCGCGACCGCGCTCCGGACGGTCTTCGAGCGGAACGTCGCCGGGTTCCGGGATGGCGAGATGGGCGCCGTCAACGGCACCCGGCCCGACGGGTCCGTCGACGCGTCGAGCGAACAGTCGCCCGAGGTCTGGGTCGGCACCACGTACGCGCTCGCGGCGTTCATGCTGGGGCGTGGCATGGAGCGCGAGGCCTGGCAGACGGCCCGTGGTGCGTGGAACGTCACCTGGAACCGCGGGCTCTGGTTCCGGACACCGGAGGCGTACGACGGCGCGGGCAACTACCGGGCGAGTCTGTATCTCCGGCCGCTCGCAATCTGGGCAATCGAACACGCCCTCGCGACGAGAGGTCGCTGATCCGGCTGTCGCGTCTCGCCCCGCCGCCCGTCCGCGTGGATCGCGGACGCGGGCGCCGCGGACGCGGGCGCCGCGTACGATTACGCCCATGCCCGAGATCGAGTACGCCTTTCTCGCCGACGCCGCCGAAACCCCGCCCGGACAGAAGTTCCACGTGCTCGGTGGCGGCGTGGCCCGGATCGGGGGCCGAACGTTCCCGCTTCGGCACCCTCATCTCGCCCTCGTCATCGGCCTGCTCGTCACCGCGGTCGAAACCGAGCGGGAGCACGAGATCCGGTTCGTCCTCCTCGACCCGGATGGTCACGAGGTCGCCGGAGCGACCGGCAGCCTGACGGCCCGCGGCTCCCACGACGGCCGCGACAACATCCTCACGTTCTCGATCGACGTCTGGAACGTCACGTTCCCGACGCCCGGCGACTACTCGTTCCGGATCCTCGTCAACGGCTCGGAGCGGAAGCGGCTGCCTCTCGTGATCACCGCGCCGGATGCCTGACGCGACAGCACCGGGCGGATCTCGCCGCCAGGCGGGGCCGGCTCGCCACGAGCTCCCCGCGATCGACGAGGCGGCCCTCGCAACGGCGCGGACCGTCGACGCGATGCTGCGGGCCGCGCGCTCGGGCGGCCACGATCGCTGGGCGACGTTTCTGGGGCCCCTCCCGGACCGGCTCCGGGACGGCGACCTGCGCGAGCTGCGGGCGACGGCGCTTCGGGTCCGGGCCGCGTATGGGCCGAAGGATTCGGTTCGCGACGCGCTGCCCGAGGACGTCACGGAGCCGGCGATGAAGGCGGTCGATCGGCTGCTGAAAGCGCTCGCCCGGCACGACGCACGGGGCGATCGCTAGCCCCCGATGCGCGGCCTCAGCTCGGGGCCGCTGCGCGACGCTCGGCCCACTCGGACCTGAGCATTCCGAGGCGGTTCACGTCCTCGTATCGGCCGCCGCGGAAGACGCCGTGGCGGAACGTCGCCTCATGGACGAACCCGACGCGCTCGTACAGCCGGCGCGCGTCGGGGTTCGAGGCGTAGACGTCGAGCCAGACGCGCTCGAGGCGGAGCTGCTCGAACGCGAAGTCGAGCAGGACGCCCAGCGCGTCGGCGCCGTAGCCCTTCGATCGGTCGGCCGGGTCGCCAACCTGGATCCCGAGGCCCGCACCGCCGCTCGTGTAGTCGATCTCGTGGAGGTCGAGGGAGCCGACCGGCCGGCCATCGTCGAGGAGGCAGATGGCGAAATGCCAGCGGTCGCGGCCGTGGTGCTGGAGGAGGTCATCGAACCATTGCTCCTCGAGCGCGATGCTCAACGGACTCCGGAGCGCCAGGTTTCGCGTCGTCCGCGCGTCCGAGAGCCACCGGACAAACAGCGGAATGTCCGACCGCTCGGCCGGCCGAAGGTAGACGAGGGATCCGCGGAGCATCGGGACGTGCGGGTCGCCAGCCTCGGTGGTCATCGGCGGAGTCTAGCGGGACGTCACGCCGCGTCGGACTCGACCCCGAGCTCGTCGTTGGTGAACGCCTCGAGCAGGAACTCCGAGGGCGCGGCCGGGTCGTAGACGAGCGTCAGCGAGCGGCGCGCCCGGGTCCACGCGACGTAGGCGAGCCGTCGTTCCTCTTCGAGCGCCCGTGCCGGTTCCGCCGATTCGGTTACGGAGCGGCGACTCGGAAAGCGGCCGGCGTCCATGCCGATCACGGCGACATGATCGAACTCGAGGCCCTTCGTCCCGTGGGCGGTGGCCAGCGTCAGCAACGCGTCGTCGCGACAGAGCTCCGTGAGAAGCGCCCGCCGGCGAAGGACCGCATCCCGAAACGCTCCGAGCGCCCGGTAGGGGACCGACCATGCGACGAGCGCCCGGGCGATGTCGACCGGCTGCGTCGCGCCAGGATCGGGCTCCACGTCGTCAGGGCTGCCCGCCGCCGGCGGCGGTGACGCCGACCATCGGGCGCGGACCGCCTCGAGCCGGACGGCCGCCGGCAGTCCCTCGCGGGTCGTCGAGTCCGCCTCGCTGATCGCGGCGTCGACGAAGGGCGACGACAGGAGGAGCTCCGCGGCGGGCGGCCGAAATGCCAGGCGGCGGTCGAGACAGACGGCGATCGCCGGCAGCAGCTCCCGGTTCGTCCGGGCGAGGATCGCCCGGGTTCCGTCGTCGGCTGGCCAGGAGTCGACGACTCGTCCGATTCGGACCGTCTCGTCGGCGACGTCCCGGGCGAGGATGATCCGCCCGGTCGCCGCCGGGCCCGCGCGGATCACCTTCACGAACCGCTCCTCGTTGTGCTCGACGAGCCGGACGGCGCGATCGACGACGGTTCGCGGACAGCGGTAGTTGACGACGAGGTCGACCCGCCCGAGACCCGGCAGCGAGTCCTCGAGCGACAGGACGCGACGGACGTCGGCAAGCCTCCAGCCATAGATCGACTGGTCGTCGTCGCCGACGAAGAACACCCGGTTCGCCGGCGCCGCGAGAAGCAGCGCGAGTCGGAGCTGGGCACGGTCGAGGTCCTGGGCCTCATCGACGAGGAGGTGAGCGCAGCGGTCGCGCCATGTCGCGAGGACGCCCGGCGAAGTCTCGAGCAGTCGCAACGAGCGGGCCACGAGATCGTCGAAGTCGAGGCCGCCTGTCGCGGCGACCGCCCGTTCGTAGTCGACGAACGTCCGAGCGGTAGGGCCGGCTTCGGGATCCGCGGCAACGTCCTCGGCGGTTACGTCGAGATCCAGCTTGAGTCTCGAGATCGCGGTATCGAGCGCTCGCCAGCCCGCCGAACCGGCGCCCGGCGCCACCCGCCGCAGGACGGCCAGGCGATCGACGAGCGGCTCGACGATGGAGCCCGCGTCGCGGAGGATCTCGAGTCCGAGCGCGTGAAACGTTCGAACGCGGACCGCGCCGGCCTCGACGCCCAGCGGCTCGAGCGCCGCTGCGAGCCGCTCGCGGAGCTCCTCGGCGGCGCGCGTGTTGAACGTGATCGCGGCGATCTGGTCCGGCTGGGCCGCGGCGGACGCGATCAGCCAGGCGACCCGAGCGACGAGCGTCGTGGTTTTGCCGGAGCCGGCGGGCGCGACGCACAGCAACGGCCCGGGCGGGGCGGTCGCCGCGGCCCGTTGATCCGGTGCGAGACGCTCCAGACGGGCGGCCACGGCCGGATGGAGATCCATCGCCAGACGATCGCAGGCGGGCCTCATCGGCGGCTTATTCGAATCGGTTTCGGTGCGCGGGCGCACCATTCCCGCGTGACGCGGCCCGAACTGGGCGGAGGTTTGCGAACAAACCTTCGTCGGTCGCGGTATTGTGGCGGTCCATCACCGTCTGGTGCGGTCCAGGGAGGTCGAGGCCGCCAGACGCGAATCCCGCCGCCATACGACATCGCGTGCCTGTTGGTTGTGGAGGTGCCCCCGTGCCAAGGTTCGCCGTGCTTCGGCCGGTCGTCGTACTCATCGTCCTTTCGCTCCTGATCGGGCTCGTTGCCGCGCCCGTTGCGGCTGCGCCGCCAGCCGGCAAGGGCAAGCCCAGCGCGGCGACGAACGGGGCGGTGTTCTTCGCCTCGGACGGCCTGCGTCAGGACCTCGTCGCAAAGTACGTGGCCCAGGGTCTGCTGCCCACGATGGGCTCGTTCCTGAAGAACGGCTCGAAGGCCGCCGATAACGGCATGCTGACTCAGGCCCCACCGAACACCGGCGCCGGCTGGTACTCGCTCGCCACCGGCGCGTGGCCGGGCGTCCACGGCTCCACGAACAACACGTTCTTCATCAACAACCAGCCGTTCGGCAACCGGAGTCCCGCGTTCGACCCGAACGTCCTCCAGGTCGAATCGATCGCCCAGTCCGCCGAACGCGGCGGTCTCAAGGTTGCCCAGGTCGAATGGGCCGGCGGCCGCAACGCGACGATCAACGGGCCGACGATCGACTTCCAGGCCTTCTTCTCCGGCCGGGGCGTCGTCACGAACTACACCAGCCCGACCGATCAACCGGCGTTCGCAATCCAGCTTGGTGCCCAGTACGACGAGCAGGAAACGGCGCCGGCTACCGGCTGGGGGGCGAGCGCCCCGCAGTCGTTCAGCCCGGCACTCGAGATGCACATGCGCATCCTCGACTTCGGCATCGACAAGTACGGGCTCGACGCATACATCTACGACTCGACGAACGACAGCGCGACCAACTACGACAAGGTCCTGTTCGCGAAGGCGAAGGACGCCGCGAATCCGGTCGCGACGCTCGGTCGGCGCCAGACCGCCGACGTCAAGGTCAAGATTGCCGACGGCCCGTCCGCCGGGCTTACGGCGGGCATGCTCGTCAAGGTCGAGGAGCTGAACGCCGACGCGAGCCAGGTCCGCCTGTTCCATACCTCGGTCAGTCGCGCGATCGCGACGTGGCCGGGCTGGCCGGGCGAGCCGGGCTTCACCGGCGACTTCGCCGAGTACCTCGCCCAGACGTTCCCGACCTCCACCGCCGCCGACTTCGCCGTGCTCGAGTCGGGCATCGTCAGCGAGGAGACGTATGTCGAGCAGGGCCTCTACTGGGCCGTCGGCCACAAGCCGATGCTCGAATACGTGGTCAACAAGTACAAGCCGGACCTGCTGCTCGCCGGTATGCCCACCACCGACGAGTTCCAGCACCAGTTCCTCGGGCTCGTCAGCCCGACGCTCCCGAACGGCACGGCGAACCCGGCCTATGACGACCTCAACATCGACGGCGTGAAGGACAACCGGATCGCCGAGCGCGAGGCGTTCATCCGGACGGCCTACGAGGAGTCGGATGAGGTCCTGACGCTCGCCCGCTCGCTCATGGGCGGCGACCCGACCACGTTTGTCGCCTCCGACCACGGCTTCGCCCCGCAGTTCCTGGCGATCGATGCCAGCTTGCCGCTGGTGCAGCTGGGCCTGCTCTCGAAGCCCCAGACGTCGAACTGCCGGCCGGCAACGGGCGAGACCATCGGCAAGGCGAAGGCCTGCTGGGCGGGTGGAACCGTCCAGATCTACCTGAATCTCGCGGGCCGGAACCCGGTCACCGCGGGCTTGCAGCAGGTCGCCGCAGGCGATCTCACCACTACTGTCAACAACATCAAGGCGGCGTTCCAGGCCCTCGACGACACGAACGACTGGAACCACGACGGCAAGGCCGAGGACTGGACCGTCATCGACCGGGTCTACACCCAGGCCGAGGCGCGCTACATCCCGAACGGGCCGAACAGCACGAGCGACATGGCCTACCCCAACCGGACCGGTGACGTCATCGCGTTCTCCTATCCGCCGTACCAGTTCGACGCCGAGACGCCGGGAACGCTGATCGCGCCGTCGCTGTTCTACGGTCAGCACGGCTACGTCCCGGACGTCCAGGACCTCGCCGACAACATCAACATGCGGGCCACATTCCTCGCGGGTGGCGCGGGCATCGCCAAGGCGACGGTCACGGCACGGTCGATCGACCTCGCCCCGACGCTGGCGTTCCTCCTCGGGGTCCCCGAGCCGCAGCATAGCCAGGGCAAGGTCCTGCTCGACGTCATCAAGGGCGGCAACGCCTACAAGCCGATCTCGATCGTCGGGCTGAACGACTTCCACGGTCAGCTCGAGCCGACGACGCTCACCCGGGACGGCCTCGGGACGAGCGTCGGTGGGGCCGCCTACCTGGCGACGATGTTCGACGAAGAGCTTGCGAGCCTGCCCGGCCCGGGCCTGATCCTGGCCGGCGGCGACAACGTCGGCGCCTCGCCGCCGAACTCACTGCTGCTCGAGGACAAGCCCTCGATCGACGTCGAGAACGCGTGGGGGCTCGACGCGACGTCGTACGGCAACCACGAGTTCGACTACGGGGTCGAACGGCTCCTCATGCACCAGGAGCGGGCGGACTTCCCGTTCCTCGCGACCAACATCGTCGAGACCGCGACCGGCGAGCGCCCGGACTGGGTCACACCGTCGGTCGTCTTCACGGTCAACGGCATCAAGGTTGGCGTCATCGGCGCGGAGCTCCTCAACACGCCGGAGCTCGTGTCGGCCGGCGCGACCGAAGGCCTGACGTTCCTGCCCGAGGGGCCGGCGATCAAGGCCGAGTCGGATCGTCTCCAGGCGCTGGGGGTCCGGGTCCAGGTGGTCGTGATCCACCAGGGCACGAACACCGGGCAGAACACGCTCGGCAACGCCGTTGGCACGGAGTGGACCGGCCCGATCCTCGACATCGCCGATCTGCTCCAGGACTCGACGGTCGACGCGATGATCGTCGGCCATACCCATCGGGTCTCGAACCTGATGCGCGGCCGGATCCTCATCACTGAAGGAATCAACGCCGGCGCCTCCTATTCGGTCCTCCAACTGATGGTCAAGGGCGGCGACGTCGCCTGGGCCGGAGGCGCGACCCGCATCGCGAAGAACGTCGGCGTCGCCCCACGGCCTGACGTCCAGGCGATCATCGACGATGCCAACGCCCAGACCGCGGTTCTCCGCAACCAGGTCATCGGCACGCAGCTGAACGACATCACCCGGGCTCCGGACCGGCTCCACGAGTCGGAGATGGGCAACATGGTCGCGGACTCGATGCGGCTGAAGTATCCGGGCGTCGACGCCGCACTCACGAACTCCGGCGGCTTGCGGCAGAACCTCGTGTTCACGCCACCGAGCGCCGGCGAGCAGCCAGGCGAGATCACGTGGGGCGAGGTCTTCGCGGTCCTGCCGTTCGGCAACCGGTCGACGATCCTCACGCTGACCGGCACCCAGCTCAGGGCCGCATTCGTGAACGGGTTCACGCCGTTCTGCTTCCCGGCGTTCCCGGGTGGCACCGGTCGGTTCCCGCAGATCTCCGGGATGAAAGTCCAGTTCCACTGCGACGGTCAGAACCCGGTGATCGACACGATCTGGAAGACGCCGTCGGGCGTTGGCGGACCCGCGACCGTGCTCGGCGACGCCGACACGATCCGGATCGTCACGAACGACTTCATGTACGGCGGCGGCGACGGCTACGCGGCGCTCGCCGGTGGCACCAACGTCTCCCAGCCGGGTGACGACCTTCTCCAGGTGACGATCGACTACATCACCGCCAACTCGCCGGTCGATCCGGCCGTGGAGGGGAGGATCATCGAGCCGGCGCCGTAGTCGGGCGCCTGTCCCTGAACCGTGGAAGAGCCGGCCCGACGGGTCGGCTCTTCTCTTTCGCGCGCGGTGGTGACCGGGCGCACCGCTAGTTGGGGGCCGGTGCGGTTTGTAATAGTTGCGGCTTGTAGCGCGTGGTACGGTCGGCGGGTCCCGTATGGGACTTCCGTTCTCATCGGCCGTTTGGCCGACCGTCATCATCCGGCAGCGTCGTCGCTGCCCTGAGCGCGCACTCGACGTCGGCGGGGGTTTTCGGCGTCGGGTCCGGGGAGTCCGCGAATGTTCGGTTTCGTGCCCGCCGAACGGCGGGTTGGTCGCGCCCTGCGACTGGTCGTCTGGCTCCAGATCAGCCTCCTGATCTTCTCGCTGGTGGCCCCGATCGGCGCCATCGCCGCGGATCCGAGCGATCCTCCACCGACCGAAGAGCCGAGCTCACCGCCGTCGGCCGAGCCGTCGCCTGAGCCTTCGGCCGAGCCGACGGCGGAGCCGACTGCGTTGCCAGACCCGACTCCAGAGCCGACCCCCGATCCGACTCCCGACCCGACCCCTGCGCCGTCCGCTGCACCCACCAGCCCGTTCATCGTCACGTTCGCTTCCAATGTGTCTGCGGGTGACCAGGCGGCGGCCGTCGCCGACGCCGGCGCGACCACGACCGATACGATCGCGGCCCTCCGGATGCACGCCGTGAACGCGTCGTCGGCGGCCGCCTCCGCGCTGGCTGCCGACTCGCGTGTCGTCCGCGTCGAGCCCGACCGCAGCCGGGCGACCGAGGCTGAGCCCTCGGATCCGTCATACGGCTCGCAGTGGGCGCTGCCGAAGATCGGCTGGGACCAGGTCTCGGGGAATGTGGTCTCCGGCTCGGCTACGGTTGCCGTCCTGGATACCGGCGTCGATGGCTCACAGCCTGACCTCGCCGGTCAGCTCGTCGGCGGTGCGTCGTTCGTCGGCGGTTCGGCAACGACCGACCCGAACGGCCACGGAACGGCGATGGCGGGCATCGTCGCCGCGTCGACGGACAACGGGATCGGCATCGCGGGCGTCGGCTTCGACGGCGTGTCGATCATGCCGGTGAGCGTCCTCGGGGCGGACGGCACGGGTCGCGACAGCGACGTCATCGAAGGCCTCGTCTGGGCTGCGGACCACGGCGCAGACGTCGGGCTGATGGCGTTCTCTGCCCCGAGCTATTCGAGCGCGCTCCAGGCGGCGGTCGACTACGCCTGGTCAAAGGGAATGGTCCTTGTCGCCGCGACCGGGAACGACGGCTCCTCCTCCGCCGCGTTCCCGGCCGGCGACCGCAGCGTGATCGGCGTGTCCAACACGGACTCGTCGGATGCGCTGAACGCGTCGTCGAACTACGGCGCGTCTGTCTTCCTCGCAGCGCCCGGAACGGGGATCGTCACGCTTGACGTCGGCGACGGGACGACGACGATCACGGGTACGTCCGCTTCGGCCGCGCATGTCGCGGCAGCGGCTGCGCTGCTGCGGGCGAGCGACGGCTCGCTCTCGAACGGCGTGATCGTCGGGCGACTGGCGCGAACCGCGGATGCCGCCGGCACGAGTGCCGAAACCGGCAACGGCCGGCTGAACCTTGCGCGCGCGTTGGGCGATTCGTCGGCCGACGCGGTCCAGCCCGCCGGCGCGGCGCCAGCCGGGAGTGGGGGGCCGTTCGTGGGGCCCTACGTCGCTGCCGGCACAGGCGTCGTCCGGGTTACCGTGCTGGACGCCTCTACTAATGCGCCGATTTCGGGCGCCGTCGTCACATGTACGGCAGTGTGCAACGGATCCGGCAACACAGGAACAACGGATGCTTCCGGGATCGCCCAGTTCACGGTCAACTACCCCGGCAACTCGAACACCGTGACGCTTGAGGCCACCGCAAGTACCTACAACGCGAATGCCGCAACGGTTCTCGTCGCGAACACGAACGACGCCGGCGATCCGGCAATGCTGACAATCCTCCTGACAAAGACGAATGTCGCTCCAGCCGTGACTGCGCCTGCCAACCAATCAGCGAACGAGGGCGCATCGACGTCATTCGCACTCGGGTCGTTCTCGGATGCAGGCCCATCACCGTGGTCTGTGGACATCAACTGGGGCGACGGCTCCCCGCATACGACCTTCAGCCAGGCCGCTTCCGGGACGATTACTGCGCAAAGTCACACCTATGTGGATGGCCCAGCGACGCACACCGTGACCGTGACGGTCACGGACTCGAATGGATCCGGCCTGGCCGGCTCGGCGACGTTCCAGGTGACGGTCGACAACGTCGCCCCGACCGTCACGTTCACGAGCGGCGACGCGACGGCCGACGAGTCCGGCGTCACGTCCCACACGTACACGTTCACGGTCTCCGACCCGGGCACCGACGACATC